>JAQXVO010000025.1 GCA_029224965.1 Lachnospiraceae bacterium | reverse complement strand
TAATCAGGGTGTCCAGGGTTCGAACCCCTGATCGCGCACTTTTCATTAAGCCGCTTGTTCAAGCGGCTTTTTCTTATTCCATTATTTCCTGAGATAAGCCTCAAGCTCCGGCAGGCGGGCCTTCATTTCATTGTATCCCTCCCAGTAGAGATTGCCGAGCTTTTCCAAATCGCCCTCAAAACGGCTGATCTCGACCGGCTTTCCCGGTGCCATGACGAAGATGGCCCCGGCTGCCTCATCGGTGTCGATTTCATCCAGAAGACAGTCGTAACGGGCTTCCGAATAGCGCATCTCTTTCAGAAGGTTGGGATAGTTGTGATAGAAGAGATAGTTGAGCCGGTTGTGAACCTTGATTTCCTTCCGGTAGGCATGATCTCTGGTCTTAACCACGACAATTTTCTTGAAGCCTTCCCGTTTGGCCCAGTGATAGGGGATGTTTACAACGACGCCGCCATCCAGATAGGGTGTGTGGTCGATGACAACCGGCCGGGAAACATAGGGCACGGTTGCACTGGCCTGGACTGCTTTCAGGATATGGCGGCATTTGCCTTTTTCAAAGTAGTCCGGCTGGCCGGTTCTCATATTGGTGGCCACACAGAGAAAACGGCGGCGGTTATCCATGAAGCGGTCGACATCCAGAGGATCATCGGTCTTTGCTTCCTGGAAAATGAAGGAGAAGCCGGTGATGCCGTGATCCTTCTTCATGGCGCCGGTTCCGATATAGTTGGAGTCGTGGCGGTATTTGAGATTCATCCGGGCGCTCCAGCCGATCTGACCGGAAACATAGGCCAGTCCGGAGAGAGCTCCGGCAGAGATACCGATGGTGGTTTGAAAGTTGATGCCCGCTTCCATCAGAGCATCCAGGACACCCTGGGTATAGAGCCCGCGGAAGGCGCCGCCCTCCAGAACCAGGCAGCCCTCGGTGATGGAATCACTGGCTCTGCCGCTGGGAATTTCATCCAGGCGGGAATAGACCGGTTCGCTTTCTGTATTGACTCCCGGCAGGCTGGGAACGGCCGGCCTGGGGATTTTCTCCAAGGCATTGCTTAAGGCTTCCGGAAGATCCGGCGCTTCGGGAAGGGAAGCAATACGGCTTTTCAGATCTTCTGCCAGCTCGGGCAGTTTTTCCCTGGCACTCTCTGCGAGATTGGGGATCTTTTCTTTGGCACTTTCTGCCAGATTGGGCAGCTTTTCCTTAGCGCTTTCTGCCAGTTCTGGAATTTTCTCTTTTGCACTTTCGGCAAGTTCACCTGGATTCACGGGTTTGAACGGAATTGCCATTGTTTTCATCTCCCTGGTTATTTAAAGAATATGCTATGATGATAACAGTGTCGACAGTCATCACACGTTCAGAATTTTTCCACATCTAATGCATATTTTAACAAAGGAAATGGAAAATCTCCATGTACATCCCGGCGAGGTTGTCGGAAAGAATGGCGGCTGACGAACAGACTGCAGATTTTGACGAACAGACTGCAGATTTTATTGAATGGAAAGGTGGTATCTTATGGCTTGGTATGATGAGGCAGTATATTATCAGATTTATCCACTTGGACTTCTTGGTGCACCGGCGGAAAATGACTACGGCCCGGTGGTTCACAGGTTAAGAGAACTGGATGACTGGATTTTACACTTGAAGAAACTGAATGTGGATTGTATCTATCTCGGCCCCTGCTTTCAATCCGGAAGCCATGGCTATGATACGACGGATTACAAGACTGTGGACTGTCGGCTGGGTGATACCGGCGATCTCAAGCACTTTGTCGCAAAAGCCCACGAAAGCGGGATCCGGGTTATATTTGACGGAGTCTTCAACCATACTGGAAGGGATTTCTTCGCTTTCAAGGATATCCGGGAGAAGAGAGAGGCTTCGGAATACTGTGACTTCTATCAGGGTCTGAATTTTTCCTGTGACAACTCCTATCACGATGGCTTTACCTATAACAGCTGGCACGGCATTGACCTTCTGCCTCAGCTCAACCAGACCAATCCGAGAGTCCAGGCCTATATTTCCGATGTGATCCGTTACTGGGTAAAGACCTTTGACATCGATGGCATTCGGCTGGATGCCGCCGAGGACATGAATATCGACTTTCTGAAGTCGATCCGGCGGACGGCCAATGAGGTGAAGAAGGACTTCTGGCTGATGGGCGAGGTCATTCACGGTGATTACAGCCGCTTTGTGGGACCGGATATCCTTCATGCGGTGACCAATTACCAGCTCCACAAGCCGATCTATTCGGCTCACAATTCCCACAATTATTTCGAGCTGGCATACAATGTTCAGAGAATTTACGATCTGGCCGGTCAGGATCCCCTGGGAATCCGCCTCTATAACTTCCTGGACAATCATGATGTGTCAAGGATTGCCTCTCTTCTGGACAATCCGGCCCATCTCTGGCCTTCCTATGTCCTTCTCTATACCATGCCCGGCGTGCCCTCGATCTATTACGGCTCTGAGTTCGGAATCAAGGGCAGAAAAGAGGACGGAGATGCCTGCCTCCGCCCGGCCCTGAAGCTTTCGGATTATGCGGATGCCTATGAGAAGAATTCTCTGACCCGGCTCATTCAGTCTCTGGGAAATATAAGGCATGCTCTGCCGGCTCTCTCTTACGGAAAATACCGGCAGATCTATCTGACCAACCGCCAGTACGCTTTCCTTCGTTTTCTGGATGGAGAAGGCGGACAGAAGGTCCTGATCACCGTCAATAACGATGATGGGGAGGCCCATATGGATATGGAGTCCTGCGGTTTTGCATCCGTCCGCGGCTGTTTGTCCGGCCGGACCATACAGGTAGAAAACGGAAGGCTCCGGATTGACCTTCCGGCCAACAGCGGTGAAATATGGACCGAGGACCGGGATCTGAAGGATCTGAAGAATGAGACTGCTGAAATCGCAGAAGATTTAAGATTTTCCGAGGAAGACAGTTCCAGAAAGGAATCTGCTGCGTCTGAGGCAGCTTTAGATCAGGAGGCCGCAGATCGAAATGAGGCCGCTGATTCAAATCTGAAGGAAGCGGATTCGGAAGAAGTATTGTCCGGTCAGTCCGGCCGGGATAAGACACCTGACCTTCCTCCCGTACCCGATAAGCTCTATGAGGAGATGACCGTCGCCGAGCTTCAGGCTGCTGTCCTGGAAAAGATGGCCAAGAATGGTCCGGTGACTCCGGAAATGAAGAAGACTGTAACTGACAATATCTGGCACGATTCCCTGGTCAACTGGGTTAAGAGCTTTCGGTAACGATCGAGAACCCTCGATCATATGTTCGAAAGCTTCTGTTAGCTAAAAACAAACTCTAATAAGCTAAAGATTCAGAACAAATAATATAATAAAAGCCGCGGTATCTGTTTTCTGGTTTCTAAATTCACCAGAACGATACAGCGGCTTTCTGCTTTACTGAATAACGTTGACAAACTTTCTGATATTCAGATTGACGGTTGAAATTTTTTTCACTGATTCAGAACCTGTTTTCAAGGGAATGATTTCTGCTCATGCTTCATCCCCGGAAACAATACCCCGTAACTTCAGATAGTCATAGAGGACTTCCATGCATTTCTGGGTGGAGCCGAGAGGGGTGGAGGAGAGCATGAGATCATAGGAATCCGGATCTCCCCATTTGAATTCGGAGTGGGCGTTGTTATACATTCTTCTGCTTCGGTCATGGCGGCGGATGGTGACCCAGGCTGTCGCACGGTCCATATTTCGGATCCGCATGATCCGCTGGATCCGGGCCTCCTTGTCGCCGATGATGAAGATTCGGACAAGATCCGGATAATCCCTCAGAATTTCATTTCCGCAGCGGCCGACCAGAATGAAGGACTGGCCCGAAGCAGCCTTGTGGCGGATATAGTCGAATTGCTTCTGGGCCAGAATCTCTTCCGGCGAATTGGTGTGGTTCTGATTGAGACCGCGGACGGTGCGGGAAAGAAGAAAATTGCGCGGCTTTTCGTCATAGGCCTCCATTTTTTCGGCATTGATTTTTCCGTCTTTTTCCATATGTTCCAGAAGCTCCCGGTCCAGAAGGTCGATGTCCAGCCGGTCTGCCAGAAGCTGACCGATCTCATGACCGCCGGATCCGTAGGTTCTGCTGAGTGCGATTATTATCTGTTTTCCCATATCTAACCCCCTTTATTACTGCCTGATCCGAAAATACCGAAAGAGAAGTTCATATCTTGTCATTTATTTTCCGAAGAGAAAATGTTTCCCCGGAACAATCAGCCCCCTTATAGATAACGTAAGAAAATGAAAACCGTACTGAAGGCAAGGACCAGAATAGTTGCCGGTGCAGCCTTCTTACAGTAGGTTCCCCAGCTGATCGGATGACCGGCTCTGGTAGCGGCAGAGGTGCCGACAACGTTGGCGGAAGCTCCGATCGGAGTTGCTGATCCGCCGATGTCAGTACCGATGGACAGAGCCCATGCCAGTGTGGAAACCGGAACTCCCTGAGATGCGGCCAGAGCCTTGATGACAGGAAGCATGGTCGCAGAAAAGGGAATGTTGTCGATAAAGGCACTGGCAATGCCGGAAATCCAGATAATGATGGCGGTCATAATATAGGCGTTGCCGTCGGAAACCTTGGCAATGAAATCGGCAACAACCTTCAGAACGCCGGTTTCCTCAAGCCCGCCGACAACGATAAAGAGGCCGACGAAGAAGAGAAGGGTCCGGAAATCTACGGTTTTCATAATATCCTTGATGTGTTTGGGTGCTGCAAGAAGTGTCAGCGCGGCAATGAGGACGCCGATAAAGGCCACCGTCAGACCGGTGCTTCCATGTGTGACAAGAAGAACCACAGCTAGACCGAAAATCATGGCACTGAGGATAAAGCCCTTTTTATCTGTGATGGCAGAGGCCGGATCCGGGAGCTTGGCATAATCTTTCGGTGTGGTTTTGACAGACTCGATAATCTCCTTTCGGAAGGTCAGATAGAAGAAGACGATGATCAGTACCAGAGAAATCACTGAAATCAGACCGGTATTGGTCAGGAAGTCAAAGAAAGTGAAGCCCAGAGAGGTTCCGATGATGATATTTGGCGGGTCACCACACATGGTCGCGGAGCCGCCGAGATTGGCGCAGAATATCTCGGAAATGATCATGGGTACCGGATCAAAGGACAGAAGACCGGCCAGCTCCAGTGTGACGGCCGCAAGGAAAAGAATGACCGTGATGGAATCGATGAACATGGAGAGTCCGAAAGACATGATCATGAAGACGACAAAGATCCGAAGCGGCTTGTAGTCGACCAGTTTGGCCAGTTGCATGCAGAGCCATTGAAAGAAGCCGACCCGGGCCATACCGCCGACCATGATCATCATTCCTCCGATGAAAATGATGGTGGACCAGTTGATACCGGTTGAGGTGCTTCCTCCTTCAGATGCGACATGCCAGAAATCCGGCCGGAAGAATGCGGTCAGATTCAGGGTTTTAAGAATTGCCCCTCCGTCGTGCAGCATGATTCCGAAAACAAGAATGAATGTTAGTGCACCGCAGGTTAAGGTGATGATGTAGTGTTCCCATTTGTCCAGAATAATCAGAACAAACATGACAAGAAAGATCACCAGTGCGGTAATCTGAGCAGCCATGATGCATACCTCCCTTTTCTTATTTGTCTCTATTTTAGTCTTTTTGTACGGAAAAACAAACAAAAATAACGTCGGCCTTTTATGCATTTTCTATGATTTGTAGTTTAGATGTCCGGAACCTGCGGACTGTTTTCATCTGCAAAGGGTCTGCAGAGGAATTTGTGGAATGATCCTTCAAAGGACATGGAAAGGGAGCCTGTAACAGAGGCCTTTGCAGACGCCCGGGGACTTTATGCTATAATGGGTCCGAATTTTCAACATCAGGAAATCAGCAGAGATACAGCTGCAGAGGATTTACAACGATTCATATCTGAAACAGTTGAAATCGCTGATACATGGTTCTTAAAACAGAAAGGCTTTTTATGCGGATCACCATTGCCTGCGTCGGCAAAGTCAAGGAAAAATTCTACCGGGATGCCATCCTGGAATATGCCAAGCGGCTGAGCCGCTATTGCAAGCTTGAAATCGAGGAAGTGGCGGATGAGAAGACGCCCGAAAATGCCTCGGCAGCCCTGGAAGAGGAGATCAAGAACAAAGAAGGCGGCCGTCTCCTGAAGAAGATCCCGGATACGGCCTTTGTCATTGCCCTGGCCATCGAGGGAAAGCCCCTGTCTTCGACAGAGCTTGCGGGAAAGATCAACCAGCTCGGACTTTCCGGTAAAAGCCATATCGTCTTTGTCATTGGAGGTTCCCTGGGCCTGTCGCCAAAGGTCCTGAAGCGGGCGGATGCCCTCCTCAGTTTTTCAAAGATGACCTTCCCTCATCAGCTCATGCGGGTCATCCTCTTAGAGCAGATCTACCGGAGCTATCGGATTATCAACGGGGAACCTTATCATAAGTAAAACGGTGAAAAAAGCAGTCAGCTGTTTATGAAGAAAGAATGTCATGAAAAATGCTCTTATAGACAGGATGATTCCGGGAAGTAAATAGATGACAGAATTCTTAAGAATGGATTATAATGATTGGATAACGAAAACAGGTCATGAGGAAATGCTGAAGGATAAATGACGGAATTCAAATGTGCATGACCGACAGTGAATACAAAACTTTGACGTTTGAAGGGAAATGATATGAGTAAAGCAGACGATCTCTTTATCCGTATGTGCCGGGACATTATTGACAACGGCACCTCCACCGAAGGCGAGAAGGTACGTCCCCACTGGGAGGATGGAAGTCTGGCCTATACCATCAAGCAGTTCGGTGTGGTTAACCGTTACAACTTAAGGGAGGAGTTTCCGGCTCTGACTCTCAGAAAGACCGCCATCCGTTCCTGCACCGATGAAATGCTCTGGATCTGGCAGAAAAAGTCCAACAATATTCATGACCTCCATTCCCATATCTGGGATGAATGGGCTGACGAGGACGGTTCCATCGGCAAGGCCTACGGCTATCAGATGGCCCAGAAGAATCTCTACCGGGATGTGAATAAGGAGGATCTGATCCAGGCCTTCGGCAGCCGCTGGCCGGAGCACGTTCTGATCAAGGAAGACGAGAGAGGAACGGCCTATTATATGGACCAGGTCGACCGGGTCATCTATGACCTGAAAACTCATCCCTTCAGCCGGCGGATCATGACCAATATCTATAATCACAGCGATCTGTCCGAGATGAATCTCTACCCCTGCGCCTATTCCGTGACCTTCAATGTCACGGTCGACAAGGCAAGCGGCCGCCATGTATTGAATGCCATTCTGAATCAGAGATCCCAGGATGTCCTGGCTGCCAACAACTGGAATGTCTGCCAGTATGCGGTTCTGATCTATATGCTGGCTCAGGTCTGCGACATGCTGCCGGGCGAACTGGTTCATGTCATAGCGGATGCTCATATCTATGACCGCCACGTTCCCCTGATCGAGGAGCTGATTTCGAGAGAGACCCATCCGGCACCGAAATTCTGGCTGAATCCGGATATTCACGACTTCTATGAATTCAGCCGTGAGGACGTCCGCCTCGACGATTATGTCACAGGCCCCCAGATCAGGAATATTCCGATTGCGGTCTAAATTTAGACCAGGGAGAAAAAGGAGAACGAAACATGAAGATGATTGTAAATGTTGATAAGAACTGGGGCATTGGCCTTCATAATTCTCTTTTGGTGAGAATTCCCAATGACCTCAAGTTTTTCCGCGAGCATACGGAGGGTCAGGTCGTCGTCTGCGGCCGCCATACCATGGAGACCTTTCCCGGACAGGTTCCCCTGCCCAACCGGACGACCATTGTTCTTTCAAGAAATCCGCATTACACCGTGCGTCATGCCCTGATGGCAAGATCCGTGGACGATCTCTTCCGGGTGATCCGCGACAATGACTTCGATCCGGATGAGGTCTATGTGATCGGCGGACAGAAGGTCTATCAGGATCTCCTTCCCTACTGCGACAGGGCCTATGTCACCAAGGTTGATTTTGCTTATGAAGCGGACGCCTATTTTCCGAATCTCGATAAGGATGCGGACTGGAAGTGCACAGAAGTCAGCGAAGAGCAGACCTATTACGATCTGGTCTATCATTTCACGACCTATGAGCGGACCGGGAATCTAAAGGAAGCAAAAGAAAAAGAGCTTCAATGAAGAAACTTTTTATCTAATAAATGACTTCTGAACGATTGCTTTGAACGAATTTTACAGGTAATCAGAGAGGGGAATGCTGCATTGAATATCAGAGGACGAAAGCTGTTTGTCAAGGCTCTGGAGGCAGAGGGCGTCGATACGCTTTTTGCCTATCCGGGAGGTATGATTAACGAGCTGACAGATGAGCTCTACAAGACAGATAAGATCCGGGTGATCCTGGGACGTCATGAGCAGGCAGTGGTACATGAAGCTGAAGGCTATGCCAGGGCAAAGAACCGCTGCGGCGTGGCTCTTGTGACCAGCGGACCCGGTGCAACCAATACCATTACGGCTATTGCCGATGCCCATTATGACAGTGTGCCCCTGGTGGTTTTCACCGGCCAGGTGCCTCAGGAACTGATCGGAAATGATGCCTTCCAGGAAGTCGACATCGTCGGTATGACCCGGTCTGTTGTAAAATACGGTGTTACTGTACGGAAGAGAGAGGATCTGGGCCGGATCATAAAGATGGCCTTCTATATCGCAACGACAGGAAAGCCTGGCCCGGTTCTTATTGATATTCCAAAGGACATCCAGACCGCCATGGGACCCGCTGATTATCCGGATCATGTGGATATCCGGGGCTACAAGCCTAATACCTCGGTTCATATCGGCCAGCTGAAGAAGGCCTATCAGCTGCTTCTTTCGGCAAAGCGGCCCATGCTTCTTGCCGGAGGCGGAATCAATATCAGCGGTGCCAACGAGGAGCTTCTGAAATTTGTCAATAAAATGAACCTTCCGGTTGTCACCACCGTCATGGGACGGGGAGCCATCCCGACCGACGATCCGCATTTCATCGGAGATCTGGGACTTCACGGAAAGTATGCCGCCAATATGGCAGTATCCAACTGCGATGTTCTTTTCTCCATTGGCACCCGTTTCAATGACCGGATTACTGGCGATCTGAATGAATTTGCCCCCAAGGCCAAAATCATCCACGTGGATATCGATACCTCGTCCATTTCCCGGAATGTCGTTGTCGATGTCCCGATCGTTGCAGACGCCAGTCTTGCCCTGTCCAAGCTGAACGATTGGGCGGAACCCTTAAAGACCGAGAACTGGTTCCAGGAGATCCAGGCCTGGGATGAGGAGCACCCTCTGACCATGAAAAAGGATCAGGGCCTGACCCCGGAAAAGATTATCAAGACCATGAATGAAGCCTTCCCCGAGGCCATCGTAACAACCGATGTCGGACAGCATCAGATGTGGACCACCCAGTTTATCGAGCTTAATGCCCATCGGAAAATGATCACATCCGGCGGACTCGGAACCATGGGCTTCGGCTTCCCTGCCGCCATCGGTGCCAAGGCCGGACGGCCGGATCTTCCGGTCATCTGCGTTACAGGAGACGGCGGCTTCCAGATGAACATGCAGGAAATGGCAACCCTTATAACCAATCGTCTTCCTGTCATTGTCTGTCTCTTCAATAACCAGTACCTAGGCATGGTCCGCCAGCAGCAGGAGCTTTATTACGGCAAGCGCTACTGCATCACCTGCCTTCGGAAGAGAGATACCTGTCCTCCCAACTGCAAAGGCCCCAATGAAAACTGTCCGCCCTATGTTCCGGATTTTATCAAATGGGCTGACAGCTACGGAGTCAGGGCAGTCCGTGTCAGCAGGGAAGAGGAAGTTCTCCCGGCCTTTGAAGAGGCAAAGAAGGAGAAGGGTCCCTTCCTGATTGAGTTTGTGATATCCAGTGCCGAGCTGGTTCTTCCCATGGTGAAGAACGGCGGCGCCATGAGTGATATGATTCTCTAGGAAAGCTGGACAGGTGCAGAGAATATGCCTGATAGGAAGGCGGACAAACGTCTGTCTGATCAGGATAGGAAGACAAAGCACCTTCGATGATATTAGAATGAATAAAGGAGGGGAGACCTTGAAAGCTGATCATACATTAAAGGAGCGCTGGATTGCACTCTATGTAGAGAACTCCGTCGGTGTCCTGGCCAAGGTGTCCGGCCTGTTCTCCGGAAAATCCTACAATCTGAAGAGCCTGACCGTCGGAACGACTGAGCGGCCCGATACATCCCGCATGACGATTTCCGCCATGTGCGATGACATCACTTTTGAGCAGATCAAAAAGCAGCTGAATACCATGGTCGAAGTGATCAAGGTAATAGATCTGACCGACCTGCCGATACACATGAATGAGATTCTCTACGCCAGGGTCCTGGACCTTGACGAGAGCGGCAAGCAGGAGGTCTTCCGCATTGCCCAGGTTTTCAACACCTCTTCGGGAAATGTAAACCCTGTCGATATCAGTACAGACAGCATATTACTGGAGTCCACGCTGACGCCGAGACGGAATGACGATCTGATTGCCTTATTGAAAAAGGAATTCCACCGGATCGAGGTGACCCGGGGCGGAGCTGTCGCAGTCGAGTCGGTATCGACCAGCTGCAGATGATGCCCAGGCATTTCTGGATACCAGATGAAGAATCAGCTGATGATGACAGATGACAGGATGAATCGATCTGGCCTGTCAGCTGATACAGCTGTGACGATTATTTTTTAAGATATTTCTTTGTGACTTGTAATTGGGATATTCGTGATGGAAAAGAATTTCAGAAATAAGAGAAAAAAGAATAAAGGAATCCGCTTCCTTTCTCTCTTCCTGTCAGTCGCTCTGGCAGGAGGAATCTTCTACATGCCCCTGACCGGCCAAGCCAAAAGCCGGAGCGAGCTTTCGAAGGAAAGAAAACAGGAGCTTTTAAAAAAGCAGAAGGAAGCCGAGGCCAGGAAGTCAGAAGCCAGTGAGAATCTGAGCAAGCTGCAGTCCGAGCAGAAGGATCTGGAAAATGACAAGAATACGATCACGGATAACATCGATACCGTGAGAAGTCAGATCCAGTCCGCCCAGGACAAGGTTATCCAGACCGATGCGGATATTCAGAAGCTGTCGGAAGAACTCGAAGATGCGGAAAACCAGGAAAATGAGCTCCATGAGAAGATCAAGGAACAGATCGCTATATCCTATGAGAATTCCACCGGAAAGAATCTTCTGGTCTATATTTTAGAGAGCGGTTCGCTGTCGGAATTTCTGAACCGGATGGAATATGCGACATCCATCACGGACTACAACAAGAATCTTCTGAAATCCTATGCGGACCTGAAGGAGACCATTGCTTCCAAGTCGGACAAGCTGAAAGAGCAGAAGCAGGAAGCGGAGACGGCTCAGACAACCCTTGCCCAGAAGCAGGAGGAGCTGAGCACTCTTCTTGCCAGCACCAATCAGGAGCTGGATGACAAGGCTGAGGAGGTCAGCATAGCTTCAGCCAATGTCGATGAAATCAATTCACAGATTTCCGGTTACAAGGCAGAGGTACAGAAGATTGAAACACAGACCGCCCAGGCCCAGGCCAGCCAGGTTAATACAGCTATCGCAGAACAGCAGAAAGATAAGGCCGCAGCCGAAGCAAACCTTCAGCAGCAGGAGAATGCGCTGAAGCAGAAGGAGTCTGAGAAGGCAAATCTGGATGAGATAGCCAGGCAGAAAGAGGCCGAGCGTCTTGCTGCCGAACAGGCCGCAGCCGACGCCAAAGCGAAAGAACAGGCTGCCAGGGATGAAGCTGCAAAGAAGGCTGCCGAAGAGGCTGCCAAGAAAGCTGCAGCAGAAGCCGAAGCCAGGCGGCAGGCTGCTCAGAAAGCGGCAGAGGAAGCGGCAGCCAAACAAAAGGAACTGGAAGAACAGCAGAAGAAGACCGAAGATGCCAAGTCACAGGTGGAAAATGTATCGAAGGTGACTTCATCCGCCGGAAAGGTCTACAGTGCCAGTGCCCAGGAGGTTAAGCTTCTGGGAGCCATCTGCATGGCTGAAGCCGGAAATCAGGGCTATAACGGCATGCTCGCCGTTACAAGCGTCATCATGAACCGGGTCTATATTAAAAAGTACGGATTCGGCGGTCAGAACAGTATTACATCTGTTGTCTATGCCAAGAACCAGTTTGAACCGGTCAGCCGGAAAATGGTTGTAAGAAATTCCAAGGGCAAATATGTCGAAACCGGAGAAACCGTCCTGGAGTACTATCTCAATCATTATGACAGCGCAGTTTCAGCCAATGCCAAGAATGCAGCGGCAGCAGCCTTGCGCGGAACCCGCTATACAACGTCGTCCGGCGCCATGAACCAGCTCTTCTTTATGACACCGGCCGCCTATAATGCCCAGACCTGGTTCAAGAAATCCAACGTCTGCGACTACTTCAAACTGAGTGGACATGTGTTTTTTAATGTTAATGCATAATGGCTCGATCTTTGATCGAGCCAGGAGCGCAATTCAATCGAATATTGAATTGTACGACGTCAAATGGCTCGATCTTTGATCGAGCCAGGAGACGTTAAAAGAGCCCCGATCATCGATCGAGGCTCTTGCTATTTCACTTTACCGGGACTCCGGCGAAAATTGGATCGGGATTTAGATTTTCCTTTCCAATCGATCCCTGAGATCCGGGAATCAACCCGGAAATCAATTCACTACGATATCCCCCTCATCCGGCACAATTTCTGACCTCGCATACTCCATTCTCCGGTCCAGATCAGCACACTCTTCAGCACAGATGGAAAGCTCCTTCTCCAGGGCTTTCTGCTGCTCGGCAGAGAGCGTTTTCTTATAGCGGAGCTTGTGTTCGAGAGATGCCCAGAAATCCATGGCAATGGTCCGGATCTGAACTTCAACATAGACATCCTTTCGTCCAAGCTCCGTAAAAATCGGAACCTGTACGATCAGATGAAGGGAGCGGTAGCCGTTGGCTTTCGGATAGTTGATGTAATCCTTCTTTTCAATCAGAGTGATATCATCCTGAGCCAGGAAATACTTTGCAATCCGGAAGACATCCTCCTCAAAGGAGCAGATGACACGGACACCGGCGATATCCCGGATGTTCTCTTCTATGGATTCAATGCTGAGAGGGATATCTTTCTTCTTGACTTTCTTTACTATGGATTCCATGGATTTGACCCGCGTCTTGATGGACTCAATCGGATTGCCATCATACTTGATGCCGAGTCTCTCATTTAAGACCTTGAACTTGGTCTCGACCTCATAGACCGCGCATTGGTAATTGCACAGCATCTGGCGGATCGGCAGTGTCTGTTCATCCAGGTTTCCGAGAATGCCGTCCAGATTCAGCCGCTGGATCCAGTCGGCAGGGATAATGCCCTTCTGGAACTGTTTTATATTTTCAAGCTCATTCATGATCTAAGCCCCCTGCAAACAAGATGTGATTTATCCGATCTAGAATCTGCTGCAATCTGTTAGCTGAAGGGAAGAAGGATCTGCAATTCGGACCGATTTTTCCTATCTGTCAGATTCTGACCAGATATAATTAGTATCATAATATCAGATGTTTTGTGTGTCAAAAGTGTGATCAACAGGGATCGCAGTGAGCTTCGTGATCCCGCGATCCTCCCTCAGATTGGGCTCCAATATGGTTTGTTAAAAAAATAACAAAAACCTATTGAATTGGTAAATGTACAATGCTATAATGCAACTGTCGGGCGAATGAACCAGGTTTCAGAAGGAGAAAGAACTCCAACCTAGTAGTAAGGATCCCTATATTTTTTTACATGTGCTTGTTAAAAAAATAACAAAAATAAGTGGGTGAGCAGAAAGAAATGGATTACGAGAAAGAATATCAGCAGAAGCTGGTAACAGCAGATCAGGCTGCAGCAGTAGTAAAAGATGGCGACTGGGTTGATTATGGCTGGTGTGTTTCCACCAACAAGGCCTTTGATAAAGCCCTTGCCAAGAGAATGCCTGAGCTTCACGACATCAAGTGCAGAGGCGGAATTCTTCTTCACGAGCCGGAGATCTTCAAGGTCGAGAATGCAGCCGAGCATTTCACATGGAACAGCTGGTTCATGAATCCGGTAGAACGCCACGCACAGAACAAGGGCTTCTGCTACATGACACCGCTTCGCTATTCCGAACTTCCAAGACTTTATCTGGACAGCAAAGATCCATTGGATGTAGCCGTTATGCAGGTTTCTCCCATGGATAAATACGGATTCTTCAATTTCGGACCCAGCGCCAGCCACATGTATGCGGTTGTAAAGCGGGCCAAGAAGGTCATCGTTGAAGTCAACGAGAACATGCCGGTCTGCCTGGGCAAGAGAGAATCCTATGTTCATATCAGTGATGTAGATATGATCATCGAGGGTGATAATGAGCCGATCGATGAGGTACCGGCAGGCGGTCCTGCAACAGAGGTCGATCAGGCTGTTGCAAAGCTTGTTGTCTCCGAGATTCCGGACGGCGCCACCCTTCAGCTGGGAATCGGCGGCATGCCCAATGCCATCGGCCAGATGATCGCCAAGTCCGATCTGAAGCATCTGGGTGTTCATACCGAGATGTATGTCGATTCCTATATCGATATGGTAGAGGCCGGCAAGATTGATGGCTCCATGAAGAATATAGACCGCGGCCTGCAGACCTATGCCTTCGCAGCCGGTTCCAAAAAGCTTTATGACTACCTGGATCACAACCCCGAATGTTCGGGCCGGGTTGTAAGCTATGTCAACGATCCTTTCGTGATCGCCAAGTTAGATAATTTCATTTCCATTAACAATGCGGTTGATGTAGACCTTTCTGGACAGATCAATGCCGAAAGCGCAGGAATCCGTAATATTTCCGGTTCCGGCGGCCAGCAGGACTTCGTCCTTGGCGCTTACCTGTCCCATGGTGGCAAATCCTTCATCTGCCTGTCTTCGACCTATAAGAACAAGAAGACCGGAAAGCTCGAGAGCCGGATCCGTCCGACACTGGAGGAAGGAAGCCAGACAACCGATACCCGGACCAATGCCATGTATATCGTAACCGAATACGGTATGGTCAATCTCAAGGGCCTGACCTCATGGCAGAGGGCAGAAGGCCTCATCAATATTGCACATCCGGACTGCCGTGACGAACTGATCGAGGCAGCCGAGAAGATGCATATCTGGCGGAACTCCAACAAGAGATAAGCCAGATTTCCATTCACTGGATTTAAGAGTTACGCCCTATATTTCATAAATAGAGAGCGAAGCCTTAAATTATAAAAAAGAAGTAGATAATTGTATGTTCATTAAACCTAGGAGGTAAAAAGAATGGGCAAGAAAATCGTTATCGCTGGTGCATGCCGTACAGCCATCGGAAAGATGGGCGGCCAGTTCGCTTCTGTACCTGTTGTAGATCTCGGTACTGCTGTCATCAAGGAAGCACTGAAGAGATCCGGAGTTCCTGCAGACAAGGTTGACATGGTTTATATGGGCTGCGTACTGCAGGCCGGCCAGGGACAGAATGTTGCCCGTCAGTCCTCTGTCAATGCAGGCATCCCTGTTGAGACCCCGGCAATGACTCTGAATATCCTCTGCGGTTCCGGACTTGAGGCTGTAAACCTTGCAGCTACTCAGATCCTTGCAGGCGAGAGCGAAATCGCCATTGCAGGTGGTATGGAATCCATGAGCAAGGCTCCTTACCTCATTCCTCAGGGACGTTACGGATATCGTATGGGTCATGCACAGCTGCAGGATTCCATGATCAAGGATGCTCTTACCGATGCATTCAATGATTATCACATGGGAATTACAGCAGAGAACGTTGCTGAAAAGTACGGCCTGACCAGAGAAGAGCTGGATGCATTCGCAGCTGAGTCTCAGCAGAAGGCATGCAAGGCTATTGAAGACGGCAGATTCAAGGATGAGATCGTTCCTTTCGAAGTTCACGGCCGTAAGGGCAAGGTTACCGTTGTAGATACCGATGAGGGACCTCGTCCTGGCACAACCAAGGAAGGCCTTGCAAAGCTTAAGCCTTGCTTCAAGAAGGACGGCGTTGTTACCGCTGGTAACGCATCCGGAATCAACGATGGTGCAGCAGCCGTTGTTGTTATGACGGAAGAGAAGGCCAAGGAGCTTGGTGTTAAGCCTATGGCTTACTGGGAAGCCGGAGCTCTTGGCGGTGTAGATCCTGCCATCATGGGTGTCGGACCTATCGTTGCTACCAGAAACCTTCTGAAGAAGACCGGTCTTTCTATTGATGATTTCGATCTCTATGAAGCAAACGAAGCTTTCGCTACTCAGTCTCTTGCAGTAGCCAAGGAGCTTCACTTTGATCCGGCTAAGCTGAATGTCAACGGCGGTGCAATCGCTCTTGGACATCCGGTAGGATGCAGCGGATGCCGTATCCTTGTAACTCTGCTCTACGAGATGCAGAAGAGACAGGCTCACCGCGGACTTGCAACACTCTGCATCGGCGGCGGCATGGGTGCAGCTTGCTCTGTTACCCGTTATGAAGACTAATTGAAGGAGGAAGATTCTAATGAAGGTTGCTGTTATCGGTGCCGGTACCATGGGATCCGGTATTGCACAGGCTTTTGCTCAGTGCGCTGACGTTGAGAAGGTTTATCTCTGCGATATCAAGGAAGAGTTCGCTGAAGGCGGTAAGGCCAAGATCAAGAAGCAGCTCGACAAGAGAGTTGCCAAGGGTAAGATGGAGCAGGCTGCAGCAGATGCTATTCTTGGTAAGATCGTAACCGGTCTGAACACCATCGCTGTAGATCCTGACCTTGTAGTTGAGGCTGCTCTTGAGAACATGCAGATCAAGAAGGACTGCTTCAAGGCTCTTCAGGATGAGATCGTTAAGAATCCGGACTGCATTTTCGCATCCAACACCTCTTCTCTGTCCATCACAGAGATCGGCTCCGGCCTGTCCAAGCCTGTCATTGGCATGCATTTCTTCAACCCGGCTCCTGTTATGAAGCTGGTTGAGGTTATCAAGGGTGCTAATACTCCGGACGAAGTTGTTGACAAGGTTAAGGAAATCGCTGTTAAGCTTGGCAAGACTCCGGTACAGGTTAACGAGGCTGCTGGTTTCGTTGTAAACCGTATCCTGGTTCCTATGATCAACGAAGCCATCTGCGTATATGCAGCAGGTGTTTCTGACATCGAGGGAATTGATACCGCTATGAAGCTCGGATGCAATCACCCGATGGGACCTCTGGAACTCGGCGACTACATTGGTCTGGATATCATCCTTGCAATCATGGATGTTATCTTCGCTGAGACCCACGACAGCAAGTATGCCGCATCTCCTCTTCTTCGTAAGATGGTTCGCGGCAAGAAGCTTGGCGTTAAGACCGGAATCGGCTTCTACAGCTACGCTGACGGCAAGAAGGTTCCTGTAGACAAGCTTTAATCAGACAAAAGTATCAGGGGGACAGACGTGCGAATAACACGTCTGTCATTCCTTTTGTCCTTCCCCTGGTACCTGAAAAGGGATTTTGGAGGTTCATAACATGGATTTCACGTTAGATAAAAAACATGCAATGGCGAGAGACCTGTTCCGTGATTTCGCACAGAACGAGGTAAAGCCTCTTGCACAGGAGACCGATGAGGAAGAGAAGTTCCCTGCAGAAACTTTCAAGAAGCTTGCAAAATGCGGTTTCATGGGAATTACTGCTCCGAGAGAATACGGCGGCCAGGGATGCGACGAGCTGACTTACGTTCTCTGCCTGGAAGAGATCGCCAAGGTCTGCGGAACTACAGCAGTTGCTCTTTCCGCACATACTTCCCTCTGCATCGACCCTATTATGACATGGGGAAATGAAGACCAGAAGAAGAAGTACATCCCCAAGCTTGCATCCGGTGAATGGCTGGGTGCCTTCGGTCTGACTGAGCCGGGCGCAGGTACTGATGCCCAGGGTGTACAGACCAAGGCAGTTCTTTCCGAGGATGGAAAGTACTGGACTCTGAATGGCTCCAAGTGTTTCATCACCAACGGTGAAGTCGCTGATGTCTATATCATCATCGCTTATACCGATATTGTTCCGGATCGTAAGGGCAGACCTTCCAAGAAGTTCACCGCTTTCATCGTTGAGAAGGGTACACCGGGATTCTCCTTCGGAACCAAAGAGCACAAGATGGGCATCCGCGGATCAGCTACCTATGAGCTGATCTTCCAGGACTGCAAGATTCCTGCTGAGAACCAGCTCGGACCTCGCGGCAAGGGCTTCCCTATCGCTATGCATACATTGGATGGTGGTCGTATCGGTATCGCTACTCAGGCGCTTGGCCTTGCAGAGGGCGCTCTGGAGAACACCGTTGCATATGTTAAGGAAAGAAAACAGTTCGGCCGTTCCATCGCAGCTTTCCAGAACACTCAGTTCCAGCTGGCTGATATGAAAGCCAAGTGTGATGCCGCTCAGCTTCTTGTTTACAAGGCTGCAGCAGCAAAGGACGCTGTTGGTTTTGCCACTGCTTCCACCTACAGTGAAGAAGCAGCCATTGCCAAGCTCTTCGCAGCAAGAATTGCTGTTGAAGTAACTTCCGAGGCAGTACAGCTTCATGGTGGTTACGGTTACATTCGTGAATACGATGTAGAGCGTATGATGCGTGATGCCAAGATTACAGAAATCTACGAAGGTACTTCCGAAGTAATGCGGATGGTTATCTCCGGCAAGCTGTTGAAATAAGTAGGAGGAATTTACCGTGAAGATTATTGTTTGTATCAAACAGGTTCCTGATACAGCCGGCGGTGTTAAATTTAAACCGGATGGAACACTGGATCGTGGCGCAATGCTTGCAATCATGAACCCGGATGACAAGGCAGGTCTTGAGGCCGCTTTAAGAATCAAGGATGAGATCGGTGCAGAAGTTACCGTTATGACCATGGGTCTTCCAAAGGCTGATGCAGTCCTTCGCGAAGCTCTGGCAATGGGTGCTGACAAGGCCATTCTTATGACCGATCGGAGACTCGGCGGTGCTGATACCTGGGCTACTTCTTCTACTATTGCAGCCGGTATCCGCAGATTCGGCGATTATGATCTGATCATCACCGGCCGTCAGGCTATCGATGGTGATACCGCACAGGTTGGACCTCAGATCGCTGAGCATCTTGGAATTCCTGTTATTTCCTATGCACAGAAGATCAAGGTCAATGAGGCTGAGCACACCGTAGAGGTTGAGCGTCAGTATGATGATCGTTATCATGTTCTGAAAGCTAAGATGCCCTGCCTGATCACTGCACTTTCCGAACTCAATACTCCTCGTTACATGACTCCGAAGGGAATCTGGGATGCATGCGATGCAGAAATCATTACTTGGAACCGTGATGATCTGGAAACTCTGAAGGATGAGGATATGGGTCTTGCAGGTTCTCCGACCAAGATCGCAAAGGCTTCCGATAAGGTTCGTAAGGGCAAGGGAACCGTTTATAAGGATCTGGATCCGGATCAGGGCGCTAAGACCATCTGTGATGCACTTGTTGAGCAGCATTATATTTAATGAAGGCGGTGAATAAAGATGAATTTAGAAGAATATAAGGGTGTATTTATCTATGCACAGCAGGTAGATAACCATATCGATAACATCGCTTTCGAGTTACTTGGTAAGGCAAAAGACCTGGCAGCAGATTTGGATGAAAAAGTAACAGCTGTTCTGATTGGCTCCGGCATGACCGATGCCATGGTAGATCAGTTGGCTGAATACGGCGCTGACCGTGTTATTGTTGCAGATGATCCTGAACTCAAGGATTATCGTACCGAGCCTTATGCTGAGGCCCTTGCAGGAATCATCAATGATTACAAGCCTGAGATCGTTCTGGTTGGTGCAACAGCCATTGGACGTGACCTTGGCCCTACCGTTTCCGCAAGAGTTGCAACCGGTCTGACCGCCGATTGTACGAAACTTGAAATCGGTGACTTCCCTCTGGAAGCAAAGCCTGGTGTAGAGCAGAAGCATAAGCAGCTCCTGATGACCCGTCCTGCATTCGGCGGCAACACCATCGCTACCATCGCCTGCCCGGATCATCGTCCTCAGATGTCTACCGTTCGTCCCGGCGTTATGCAGAAGATCACCCCGATCAAGGGTGCCAAGGCTGAGCGTATTGACTGGAAGCATGACTTCAAGCCCAACGATCGTTATGTAGAGATCGAGAAGGTTGTCAAGAAGGTTACCGAAACCGTTGATATCCAGAAGGCTAAGATCCTGGTATCCGGCGGCCGTGGAGTCGGTTCTGCAGAGAACTTCAAGATCCTGCGTGACCTGGCTGATGTCCTTGGCGGCGAAGTATCCTGCTCCCGTGCCGTTGTTGATAACGGCTGGATGCCTAAGGATCTTCAGGTTGGCCAGACCGGTAAGACCGTTCGTCCGAAGATCTACTTCGCAATCGGTATTTCCGGTGCCATCCAGCATGTAGCCGGCATGGAAGAGTCTGATCTCATCATTGCCATCAACAAGGATGAGTCCGCTCCGATCATGGATGTCGCAGATATCGGTATCGTCGGCGATCTGAATAAGATCGTTCCGAAGCTGACTGAAGACATCAAGGCTGAGCTTGCAAAGAAGGAAGAGGTTTAATCCGCCGAATCCTTTGAGACAGAGATTCCGAGTTTATCATGGAGATGAAGATCGGAATTCAGCAGAATGACTGATGAGAAGGCCGTCAGGAAGAGGAGAGGTCCTTTTCCCGGCGGCCTTTTTTGTATCCTGACTGCATCTATTTATATGATCTCTGTTTTGAAAACAGTACCTATCCATTCGAAAGAACACTTACATAAAGTATACAAAAAAAGACACTTGTCATAAGAAAGTCCGAAATAACTGTGTTATAATTTTGACAATGCCTTGCGAAGACCTGAATAGGAAAGGAACCTGCTTTCATTCATGGCTTTCCGGCAGAACCATTGACTCGCACTATATTCAGAAGGATGCTTCGGATTTTTTGGAGCTGTCCATAGCTGAAACAGTAGCAGGAGGAAAAAAATGAGTCACAAAAAAATTCAGAAACTCGTCGGCACAGCACTTTTAACGGCACTGGTGATTGTTCTCCAGCTCTTTGGCTCAGGATTTCGGATCGGACCGGTCGCCATTTCCCTGGTTCTAATCCCTATTGTAGTCGGAGCCGTGATCTACGGCCCGGGAATCGGCGCTTTCCTTGGAGCCGTCTTCGGGGTGGTCGTCATCGGAATGATTCTTGGAGGAATGGATCCCGCATCCATGCTGATGATGCAGTTCAATGCCCCGGCAACCGTCATTGTCTGCCTGGTCAAGGGTATACTGGCTGGTCTTGTCGCAGGCCTTGTCTATAAGGCCCTCCGAAAAAAGAATGCAAAGCTTGGTACGGTCCTGGCTGGCATTCTTGCACCCATCATGAATACAGGATTCTATGTCTTCATGGTGACCTTTGTATTTACAGATCTGATGGAGAAGAGCTACAAGCTTCAGGGAACCGGAGCGGTATTTGCTGCCATTATGGCAATGATCGCAACGAATTTTATTGCTGAGCTGATTACGACAGCTGTCATTTCCCCCATTATTCTTTTCGCCTTAAAGAAGGCCAATGGGGCAAGGCTGAATAAATAAGAGGAGTAAGAAAGATGATTCTTGCCATTGATGTAGGGAATACGCATATTACCTTTGGATGTCTGAATGAGAAAAATCAGGCTCAGCCTGTGGTTCGGATTCCGACGGATCTGAAGGAAACCGAATTCGGCTATGCCGTTAAAATGAAGGAGATTCTGGAACTGTCCGGAGTCGATGAGAATGAATTTGATGGCGCTATCATTTCATCTGTGGTTCCGCCCATCACTGAGATGATGAAGCGTGCGGTCGGTCTGATCACCGATCTGGAGCCTCTGGTCGTAGGGCCGGGTCTGAAGTCCGGTATTAAAATCGAACTGGATGATCCAGGGACATTGGCAGCAGATCTGATTGCAACAGCAGTCGCTGCAAAATATGAATATCCCCTTCCCTGTGTTATTATTGACATGGGAACAGCCACAACCATTACGGTTGTAAGTGCTGCAGGGTCCTACATCGGCGGAGCTATCCTTCCTGGTGTCGGAACCTCACTCAACGCACTGACAAAGGGCACCAGCCTTCTTCCTTCAATAGAGATTCAGCCGCCCAGAAAGGCCATCAGCAAGCAAACAGCAGACGCCATGAAGTCCGGTCTGATCTACGGGAATGCCGGTTCCATTGACGGAATTCTGGATCAGTTTGAAAAGGAAATCGGAAAGCCGGCGACCATTGTTTCGACCGGCGGACTGGGACGCGTGGTATGCCCCTACTGCAGGCATGAAATCTCTTATGACCCGCAGCTCTTACTGAAGGGACTGGGAATCATATGGAAGAAAAACAGTAAGATTCAGAAGAGAAGATCTGAAAACTAAGAGAGGAAACGAAAGGCATTTCAGTCAGGCATAAGAAAGTCCTGAATGAAATCGCAAGGAAGAGAAATTCTTCTAAATCGATTTTGAGGAGGTTAAAAATGGCAGAGGAAAAGCATCATCTGACCCCGGAAGAACGGGCGGCCAGAATCAAGAGAACCCGCCCTGCGACTGCAGAGGAAAAAGGAGAGCGGAAGCCGGATCTGTCCGGCAATGGCCCTATGTTTGCCGAACAGGCAAATCCCCATTCTCATGTGAAGCATGTGATCGGAATTGTCAGTGGCAAGGGAGGTGTCGGAAAATCCTTTGTTACGGCCAGTCTGGCCAATAAGTTGGGCCGGGAGGGCTATAAGACCGCTATCATGGATGCGGATATTACCGGACCCTCCATCCCCAAGATGTTCGGTGTCAAAGGACCTCTGATGGGAACAGAAGAGGGTGCCTATCCGGTCGAAGCCGCTGACGGCACCAAGATCGTTTCCATGAATCTGATTCTGGAAAATGATGAGCAGCCGGTTGTCTGGCGGGGACCTGTGATTGCCGGAACCGTCAAGCAGTTCTGGACCGATATCATGTGGGGCGATGTCGACTATATGTTTGTCGATATGCCTCCCGGAACCGGAGATGTGCCTCTGACCGTTTTCCAGTCCCTTCCGGTGGACGGCATCATCATTGTGACCAGCCCTCAGGATCTGGTTTCCATGATCGTAAAGAAGGCCATCAACATGGCCGAGATGATGAAGATTCCGGTGCTGGGTCTTGTCGAGAACTACAGCTATATCCAGTGCCCGGACTGCGGAAAAAAGATCGAGCTCTTCGGTAAGAGTCACATTGATGAGGTCGCAAAGGAGTTCGAACTGCCCGTACTCGGACAGATTCCGCTGGATCCGAAGAATGCAGAGCTTGCCGATGAAGGCAGGATCTACGAGAACGACAATGTCTACCTGGATCAGGCCGTCAGAACATTGGAAGCTCTGCAGTAAAGCTGCTTTCATGATGGAGTGGAATTCCAGGGACTGCTTTCTATGATGGAGTGAGATCCCGAGGAGCTGATTCCAGTGAAGAGGAGGGCGAGAGCCCGGGAGTTATATAAAATTTAAATTATAAAAAAGGCTTCCTGCCCTGTGGAGAAATCATCGATTTCTGTCACAGGGCTGGAAGCCTTTCTGCTTCGTGAATTTTTTTCTGGGAATCCGTTTTCCTCTTTATGATTCTGTTCTGGGAATCCATTTATTACTTACTGCTCGTGAACCTTCTTCCCGGTGATGTGCTCCGGTACAATTTCGAGCAGCTGGACCGTGTTCTTATTCCGCTCCAGGTCTGCCTTATAGCTGTCCTCGATATGTTCCGGATAAATGTGGACCGCGAGCTCCATGACGTTTTTCAGAACCTTATCCCGGTCCTCGACCAGATGAATGCGGCCGAAAACGATGACACTCTTGACATAGAGAGCGAAGTCGCCGGGAACTCTGGGCTGATCCTCGATTACGGTAAAGGAAACCTTGTCACACTTCTTCAGGGCGTCGATTTTGTGACCCTGTGCAGCGCAGTGGATGTAGATGTGTCCGTCTTCTTCCAGGAAATAGTTGACCGGAATTCCGTAAGGATAGCCGTCGTCTCCGATCAGGGAAAGGGTACCGCGATATCCTTTCTTCAGTACCTCCAGGGCATCGCTGTCCTCCAGCTGCTGTTTGAATCTTCTCATTTTACGAAACATTCTGTCGTCTCCATGAAATCCAGTAAAAGTTGTTATAAGTCAAGCTGTTATAAGTCATCGTGATCAGGGAAACCTATCATCCGGAAATGCTAAGGCTCTCTTAGTTGACTTTCTCCGGCTCTGGATAATCCACACCGAAAGTCTCTATGGTAACCGTTTTCATGACCTGGGGTTCCATAGGCCTGTCGGACCAGTCGGTCCGAACTTCGGCAATACGGTTTACAACTTCCATGCCCTCGATGATTTTACCGAAAGCTGCATATTCGCCATCAAGATGTGGAGCATCCTTATGCATGATGAAGAACTGGGATCCTGCAGAGTCCGGCATCATGGTCCGGGCCATGGAGAGGACGCCTGCTGTATGCTTCAGATCGTTCTGGAAACCATTGGAAGTGAATTCGCCGCGGATGGAGTAGCCCGGGCCGCCCATACCGGTTCCTTCCGGATCACCGCCCTGAAGCATAAAGCCGCTGATGACACGATGAAAGCCGGTTCCATCGTAAAAACCCTTTTTCACCAGCGAGATAAAATTGTTTACGGTATTAGGAGCAATTTCAGGATAAAGCTCCGCCTTCATTACATCGCCATTTTCCATAGTGATTGTCACAATCGGATTCTGTGCCATTTCCTACCTCTTTCTTAAAATATCAGTCCGGGTTTTATGCCCGTGACTCTATGATAGCGAATAAAGGGCTTTCTTGTATAGGATTTTCCAAAGATTTCATTTTCTTTTAAGAACTCCTTTCGAATTCTGAAAAAATGACAGGTTTCAGGGTCTATATTTTATTCCCTCTTAATGGTTGTTTCCATGGGTCCCGTCTAGAATGTTCCTATCGACGTCGAAATTTTTAAAAACAGGATATGGGATTTCAATGGAAAGGGGTTTATCTGATGCAGGAAATTATCAAGGAGTACGGACCGGCACTGATTGCCATTGTAGCGATTATCGCACTGATTATTATTGTGAAGGCCTTGGTGGGTAACGGGGCCGACGGCATCATTGGAAAGGCTTTCAAGAGTATGATCAACACTATGGAAAGCAGGGCCAATCATGCGAACGGAGTCATCCTTCCGGGAGCAGGAATCGGAAAATTCATACCGGGAATTCCCTTCTGAAACGGGGTAAATGGATATGGGCAGTGGAAATATTAAGATCCGCCCGGAGGAGCAGGAGGCCTATTTTGGTCTCCTTTACCCTTATATTCAGGATCAGGAGATCACAGATATTGACTATAACGGAAAGGCGGTCTGGCTTACCGACTGTACCAACATCCGGAGAATGAGCGATGTCCGTTTGGATACAGATTTTGTCGATCAATTTACCAAGCGGATTTCCAATGCGGTCAGCAAGCCCTTCCACAAGATGTCCCCGGTTCTGGAAGCGGAGACGGAGACACTGCGGATTACGATCGTCCATGAGAGCGTCTGCGGCAGCCGGTGCTTCTGTATCCGGAAATCTCTGCCTCTGGTTCGTCTGACCGAGGAAAGTGCGGTTTCCACCGGCTATGTGACCAGAAGAATGCTCAATTTTTTAAGAAACTGTGTTCGGGCCAGGATGAATCTTGTCTTTGCAGGTAATCCTGGCGTCGGCAAGACCGAATGCGCCAAATTTTTCTCCCGTTATATCCCGGCCAAGGACCGGGTCATCACGATTGAGGATAACCCGGAATGGCACTATGGCAAGGTTAATCCGGACAAGGACTGTATCGAAATGAAGATCAATCCTTCCATGGACTATACCCGGGCCATCAAAACCTGCCTTCGTCTCAACCCGACCTGGATGTTTCTCTCGGAGGCCAGATCTCTGGAGGTCCGCTATCTCCTGGAGGGTCTGTCCACCGGCGTCCGGGGTATGACAACTTTGCATACAGACGATGTAAGAAATATTCCGGACCGCATTGTGAATATGGCCGGAGCGGGCAGCGAATCCGAACGCATCCGGAATGATACCTACAGCTTTCTGGATGTCGGTATTTTACTGAAGCGAAAGGAGGTCCGCGATGCAAGCGGTTTTGTATGCGTGCGGAGAATGATCGATCAGATCTGCTTTTTCCTGAGAGAGAAGGGCGAAAATCAGATCCTGATGGTGGCGGACAAGGGAGAGGAGCTGGACTTTCGGATGACCGAGGGCCTGCGCCAGCGCTTTCTCGAATACGGGATCAGCGATCCTTTTTCCGAAGACGGGAAGGAAAGAACGGATTTCAGCTCGGAAAGCTATTACGGAAAACGGTCTGATTTCGAAGGATCTGAAACTGTTCCTTATCGAAGATTACGGTCTGAAATGGATAATGCAGAAGCCGAAAGAAAAGACTTCGTTGGTCATGCACTGGAGAGAGCCGAGGCAGAGAGACTGGCAGGAGAGAAGGCTGAGTTTGAGAGAGCCGAGGCAGAAAGACTGGCAGGAGAGAAGGCTGAGTTTGAGAGAGCCGAGGCAGAAAGAATAGCAAGAGAAAAGGCAGAAGCAGAGAGAGCCGAGAGGGAAAGTGAAGAAAGGGAACGTGTTGAGAAGGAAGCCCAGATTCAGCTCTATCTGACGGAAGTGTCCAGAGAACTGGGAATGGCGGCAGAAGGAGGAACCTGTCATGGCAGAAGAAGTTATCAGAACACAAGAGCCGGATCCGATGCCAACTGCTGAAGAACTGGAAAAATACGGTTATGTTTTTTCTGTAAAAAAGACCCTGGTCCTCTATCTTCTGATTACCGTTCTTATGCTGCTTTTAGGACGATTCTTTTCTCTGAGGCTGATACCGCAGATTGTGGTTCTTGGTTTTACCTTTCTCATGCTTCCTTTTTTTATCCGGAATACCTTAAGAAGCCGCTATAACCAGAGGCGTTTTTCAGACCTCAATACCTATATGGAACAGTTCCTTTATTCCTTTCAGAAAAACGGAAAGGTTCTGACCACCCTGGAAGAGGTCAGAGATCTCTTCGAGGACGGTCTGATGAAGGATCTTCTGGATGAGGCAGTTTCCTATATCACGGAAACCTTCGATGAGGGAAATGTGGAAAAGAAGGCTTTGCAGCTGATCGAGAGAGAATATCCGAATTTCAGTCTTCGCAATATTCATAAATTCGCCCTGGATGTGGAGAAAAACGGAGGAAATTATTCCTCCTCCATTCAGCTCCTTTTATCATCTCGGCAGATGTGGGCGGACCGGAATTATTCTCTCTTGAAGGAAAAGCGGCATGTAAGAAGCAAGGTGATTCTGTCAATCCTGACCAGCCTGATTCTATGTGCCCTGGTTCAGTATCTGGAGGTGAGGCTGGACGTGGATGTGAGCAGGCAGCCGGTCCTTCAGGGAATTACCGCCTTCGTACTCTGTCTGGATCTTCTGATCTTTTATCTGACCGACCGGAAATTTGTTCAGGATGATGCGGTGACGGATCTCGTCCGAACACGGGATGTCCTGGAGTCGAAGAATTATCTGCACACTTATAATCCGAAGAATCCGCTGGCCAGACTGGGAGCCAGAACCGCAAAGAAACGGGTGACAAGACAGATTGAAAAGGACTTTCCCAACTGGCTCATGCAGGTCTCTCTTCTATTACAGACGGAGAATGTTCAGGTAGCCATTCAGAAAAGCTTTCCGGATGCACCGCCGGTTCTGAAAAGTGATCTGGACCAGCTGATTGAGGATCTGGAAATGGATCCTGTCTCCATTCATCCTTATTTGAATTTCTTAAAGGATTACACTCTTCCTGAGGTCCGCTCGGCCATGAAGATGCTCTATTCCCTGTCGGAAGGAAAGGGCGGTGAGGCCGCCGGCCAGATCCGCGAACTGATCCAGAGAAATCAGCTTTTGCAGGACCGGTCGGCAAGACTTTCGAATGAGGATGCCATGGCAGGCATGTTTCTCCTTTTCCTGGCACCCCAGCTAACGGGCGGAATCATGATGCTGGCGGATATGATCATGATGTTTTCGGCCTATCTGTTAAAGATGGGCAGCGTATAAAGAGGTGGGTTATGGATAATCTGATCAAGGGATTCCTGGGAGCCTTTTTTATTCTTTTCATTACCTTTCTGGGCTTCGGACTGATCCATGCCGGTATGAATGCGAGAAATGCGGATGCCTTTCTGACAGCGAGTGCAAAGAAGATTTCAAACAGCAACTATTCGCCGCTTGTCATGGACGCCTGTCAGAAGGAGGCCAAAGAGAAAGGCTATCAGCTGACATTTGAAAGCATACAGCCCGGTGACCGGGACCGGCCGGTTTATGGCAGGCTTAAGCTCTGCTATACCTTTTCTGTTCCGATTCTGTCTTTTACGGAAGAGAAGGTAATCACGGAGGATCTTGGATAAGCAGGGCAAAACTTCTGCGAAAGACCGTAGGAGACAGCTGAAAACAGCCGGAAAATTGTTGGAAGAAAGAAGAAAGAAATAAGATAAGGGAAGACAGGGGGAGGTTTGGGAATGAAAGAAATCATTGAAGAATATGGCCTGTCACTTTTTTATGTGCTCCTCGGAGGAAGCCTGGCCGGGGGCCTGATCTATCTGATCGGGAGGATTTCCCTATGAAGAGCCTGCTTGAATCCTATGGAGGAGCCCTGCTAGGAGCAGTCGGTGCAGCGGGAATCATAGGGCTGATCATCTTATTCAGGCCGGAGCTGATTCGCTTCCTTCAGGACTGGTGCAGCCGGTTTTTATAAGACTCTGAAAAGAAAGGAGAAAAAAGTGCGGACAATACTGGAACAATACGGAACAGCTATTCTAGCAGTTCTCTCGGCACTTGCGATCCTTGGTCTGATCGCGGGAATGATCAATAAAAACGGAGTCCTGCATCCCCTCCTGGAAAAAGGTCTGGAGGGCGACCGGATTGAGAATCCCGGGGATGCTGGCGGGGATCCGTCCTTTTCAGCCATGCAGGCATCGGAAGGAAAGAGTCTGCCTGATATTCATGTGGAGGAAAAGGTCCTTCTCCATCATCTCTATCAGAGTCAGGATCTGATTCAGACAGGGACGGGAAATTCAGCCAGAGTTGGGGTCCGCTTTCTTAGAATCTGGAATTTTCAGGGAGCGGATCTGACCGGACAGCTGCTTCAGCCGGACGGAAAAATCGTTTTTAAGGATGAGGGCGTTTACCGGGCCCGGGTTTTTCTGGATGAGGAAAACGGCGGATCCGGAGCAGTTGAGATTTATCTGGGAGTATCAGCATGAAGAACCTGATGATTGGACTTATTATGGCATTGATCACCGGTCTGGCCATCATGGCCCTTATGATTATCTCTTCCAGGCATCAGAGGGAAAAGGAACTGGAGCATGCTCTGACCTTTGCGGTCAGCCAGACTCTCAGGTCTGCAGTCAGGTCAGGGAAAGAGGTCAGTGCCCGCGAGATGGAAAACAGACTGGAGGAAGGACTGAACAGACGCCTGAAGGTGGAACAACGAAAGGAAAAGGACAAAGCCTTTTCTCTGAAGGTTAAAATTCTGAAGGCGGATGCAGACAAGGGAATTCTTTCCTGCAGAGCAGAGGAAAGCTACAGCCATATGAATGGAAAAAGAGGAAGGGTTTCGGCAGAGGCAACGGCTCTTCTGGAAACAGAGGCAAAGGAGACCTTCTATCAGGTGAACTTTTTTCTGCCTGGAGAAGATACAGCTATCCGAAGCTATACCCTGCAGAAGGGAAGCCGGGTGATCCGACCCCGGGATCCGGAAATCGAAGGGAAAAGCTTCAGCGGATGGTTTGATACTAATGGCAGAAAACTTACCGATGAAAGCCTTGTCAATGAAAATTTGAACTATCTGGCGTACTTCTGATCAACAGTTTTCCTACTTGTTTTTTAATTCTGATAAGGAAAAAAATTATCCACAATATTCTGAATTTGTGTGTATAAAGTTGAGAAAGAGGGGTCGAAATACACAGTTTCGCAAGATATGGCCGAAAAGTTATCCACAATCTGTTAACAAAATGTTGGTAAAAATCAGATCAGAAGGCAATTTTACAATTTCAACGGACTTATCCACGACTCGTGCACAGATAGTTTCTGGCATGCCTGAAATTGTGCATATAATTTTTTCGCTGCTTCTGTCTTTTGTTCGGGAAAGTGTTATAATCACTAGATACTCTATCGACGACAGAAAGGCGGTCAGTTATGGAGGTCCAAAAAAAGGTCTTATTGACCGGTGCAAGCTCCGGAATCGGAAAGGCAATTGCCAAAAGACTCCTGGAGGAAGGTTTTGAAGTCTATGGGGTTGGAAGAAATTTTCGGGAGGATTCCCTGGAAATCAGATCCAATCCCTTATTTCATGCTATAAGCTGTGATCTCCTGGAGGATTCTGCCGGGGAAAAAATTAAACAGAAAGTCTTAGCGGACGGCCGTGACATCGATGTTCTCATCAATAATGCCGGAACTGCCTATTACGGACTGCATGAAAATATCAGACCGGAGGAAATCCATGAGATGGTCCGCCTGAATCTGGAGGTTCCCATGGTTTTATCGCGGCTTTTTTTACCCTCCATGAAGAAGAGGAAAAAGGGAGATATCGTTCAGATCGCCAGTGTGACAGCCCTCTCCTCTGAGAACCCACATGGTGCCGCCTACGGGGCCACGAAGGCCGGTCTGTTAAGCTTCAGCCGCAGTCTTTTTTCGGAATGCAGGAAGTGCGGCATCCGTGTCAGCACCATACTTCCGGACATGACTGATACCGATCTCTATCGGAATGCGGATTTTACAGCCGATCCCGAGACCGGTGCCCACCTGGATCCGGACGAGGTAGCGGACTGTGTGTGGTATCTTCTGAAACAGCCTGAGGGAAGAGTTGTTCAAGAGCTTCTGATCCGACCTCAATTCCACAGGATTCGAAGAAAACAGTAAATAGAGGAGACAGAAGACTGTATCAGACAGCCAGAGGTCTGCATCTCCTGTCAACCCCTGGAATTTCATCTTTTAGAGGATTATGTCATGCTGCTTTTAGTGATTAACAGTATTGCCCTTGGTGTGGGCCTGGCCATGGATGCCTTTTCGGTCTGTATTGCCAATGGCCTGAAGGAACCGCATATGAGCCGCGGCCGTCATCTGAAGATGGCCGGAATCTATGCTTTCTTCCAGTTCGCCATGCCCATGATCGGCTGGACCTGCGTGCATTTTATTGCGGAAAAGTTCCGGGCCTTTCAGAAATTTATCCCCTGGATCGCCCTGATCCTTCTTCTCTGGATCGGCGGAAGTATGCTGATCGAAGGACGGAAGAAGTTTCGTGGTAAGGCCCATGATAAGGGTTCGGCCGATAAGCCCAGGGATGAATTTTCTTCTAAGACGGATTGGGCTGCAGCGCCGGATCCTGCCATGCCGAATGTCACAAAGACAGATTCATCAGAGAAAACGATGGGGAAAGAAGCGGCCGCAGGCAGAGAAGATGAGAGAATTTCAACTTTAACTCTTCTTATTCAGGGCGTGGCCACCTCCATCGATGCCCTGTCGGTTGGTTTTACCATCGCTCATTTAAATGTCGGTTCGGCCTTCCTGTCCTGTCTCATCATTGCAATTGTGACCTTTTTCATCTGTGTGGCCGGTGTGAAGCTCGGAAAGATCTTCGGCGATCGGCTGGACAAGTTCGCAGATATTCTGGGTGGCCTCATTCTGATAGCCATAGGTCTTGAAATTTTCATTTCGTCATTTTTTTAATTCAGAAAGAAGGGAGCGGGCCATGCTTTATATATTCACAGCTTTATATGCGGAGGCCCGGCCCCTGATTCAGGCTCTTGATCTGAAACAGATGGATACGGAGGGTTCGCTCCGTCAGTTCCGGAACAGGGAGGCCTCGTCGGCTTCAACCAACACGGAAGGCTCTTTAGATGCAGCGAGTCCAAAACATTCGAGCCGGATTCTTCTGACAGTCATGGGAAGCGGACCGGTGAAGGCTGCCTATGCGGCAGGTGTCTGCCTGGGAAATATAGACCCGTCTGAGAGAAACGAATGCATCCTCTATGGAAGTGCGGCAGCAGACTTGTCATACGAGAAGGGGCGCGGTCTTTTCTCAGCTGGGCTTCAGAATCAGCCGGGAGAGACTCAGACAAATGCGCCGGCTGCAGCAGGGTTTCTTTATCTGGCAGCCTGTCTGGAGAACACAGATTCCGGGCGGATTTTTTATCCGGATCCGATCGGGAGAAGGTATTTTCCGCTTGTGAAGATTCAGACAGGAAGCAGAATTTATAAAGCGGAAGCTTTACAGAAGCTTTCAGAGGAGAATTCAAAGGAAGGACAGAAGGATCATCCGCTTGAAAGCCAGATGGAAGATAAGACGGCCAGTGTGATAGAAAACCATGCGGGTTTTTCAGCCTGCCTTCATGATATGGAGGCAGCGGCTTTCTATGAAGCTGCTTCCGGCCGACTTGGGCCGGATCAGATCCATATCCTGAAATTTGTGTCTGATTTTGGAAGAGAGACGGAGAAGATCACATCCAAAGACCTGGAAAGAGAATCGGAAAAACATCTGCATGAGATCCTGCCTTTTATCCGGGAACGCCTTGAGGCCATCCATGAGAGGTCTGAGACAGAAAAGAACTTATCTTTGGAAACCTCTTTCACTGCTGCAGATCTGCATGCTTCCGCAGCTATGGAAAATGAGCTGAATCAGCTCTTATCCTATGGAAGAGGGATCGGGTTTGACTTTTCGAAAGAGAGGAAGATCCTGGAAGAGGAGGGACTCTACCCCTGCCCGGATAAAAGGGCCGGAAGCAGGACCCTGGAGAGCATTCGGAAGGATCTTCTGGCGGCAGCCATGCCGGTGGAAACAGAGCGGCACGGAAGAGAGGAGAGGAATACCGGAAATACTGTCGAAGGAAAGGACAATCAGAACAGGAATTACGATAAGGTCTGCTTTTCCAGGACAGACGGAGAAAGGTCCGGGCATGTCCGGCTGAATAAGGAAGAGACCTGGCTTATCTATGTAGAAGAGGGTATCCGGGATCGAAAGGAAACCAGGGAGATTTTGGACCGGATACCGGATCCAAAGACCATCCTTCCCATCCGTCATTACAAGGACCTTTTCAACCGGCGCCGTCAGGACACGGTCCGCCAGCATGATTCGAAAACCCTGATCCTGGCGGAAAAGAAGGGACGCCTGATCTATCCCGGAGCTCCGGTCTGCCAGGATTTCGGAAATCGTTATTTCTACTATACTTCCTGTATCATGAACTGCCTCTTTGACTGCGATTACTGCTATCTGAAGGGCATGTATCCGTCCGGTCTTCCGGTGATCTTTGTCAATCTGGAGGACATCTTTCATGAGTTGGAGGAAATTCTGAAAAAACATCCAGTCTATCTGTCGGTATCCTATGATACGGATCTTGTGGCGGTGGAAAATCTGACTTCCTATGTCAGGAAATGGACAGAATTTACCCTGGCCCATCCGGATCTCCTGATTGAAATCCGGACCAAATCCGGCCGGTCCGATCTGATTTCCGGATTGAGGCCATGTGACCGTGTCATCTTCGCCCTGACGATTTCTCCGGAAGAGATCCGAAAGAGCTATGAGCACCAGACGGGATGCCTGAAGCAGAGACTGGCTCTGGCAAAAGCTGCAGTCCGGGCCGGCTTCAGGGCCCGCCTCTGCTTTGATCCTATGATCTATGTAGCGGACTGGAAAGAAATCTACGGACGGATGCTGGATCAGGTGAAGGAGGAAATCGATCTGTCAGAGATCATGGATTTCAGTGTCGGAAGCTTCCGGATTTCAGATGCCTATTTAAAGCAGATGCGGCGTGTCCTTCCAGATTCTCCTGCCGTTCAGTTTCCCTTCATAAAGAAAGACGGCACCTATCAGTATCCGGATTCCATTGCAGAGGAAATGGAGACCTATCTGGTGGATCGGCTGTCTGAGTCTGTACCGAGGGAGAAAATTTTCCTATGGGAGGATCAGGAGAAAGAATCCTTATGATGGAAAGATTCAGAAAGAAAATCACAGACAGAAAGTCATAGACAGAAAGCCGAAGCAGGAAAGCTTCCTAAGGAAGAGACTGCATTCTGGGATTCCGAAGAATCAGGGAAAGAAAGGCAGAAAAAATCCTCTGAGAAAGAACCTTTCTCAGAGGAAAAAAACATACAGGAGATGGGACTTGAACCCACAAGGTGTTGCCACCGGAAGATTTTGAGTCTTCTGCGTCTGCCATTCCGCCACTCCTGCGCGACCAAACTATTCTAACATATGGCCCGATCCATTGCAAGAGATCCCATCAGCTTGCATTCGCTTTCGAATCTTCTATAATAATAGACAGAAAGATAAGGATTCTAAAGAAGGGAGGTATCTCCTATGCGTTTTCAGAAAATTAGTGACAATTCGATTCGCTGTATCATTACTCAGGAAGAGATGATTGAAAAGGGCGTCAAGATCGATGATCTTATGGATAATCGGGAAAAGGCGGAGGACTTCCTTCGGTATATTCTGCAGGAAGCTAGATATGCAGTTGACTTTCGCACGAATGGCAATGTCCTGAATGTCCAGCTGTCCATGATGCCGGGCGGAGATATTTCCCTGATGATTTCGGATGATGAGGACAGTGCCATCCGGAACGTGATTGCCGAGATGAAGAATCATATGGCTGCCATGCAGGGCGGGAATCAGGCTTCTCAGGATTCGGAGAACCCGTCGGCTTCGGCCGGACCCGGAAAAAATGCAGAAGGATCCGATCAGAAGGGCGATCCTACCATGCTCCATGCCTCCTCTTCGGAGGACGGACATCTGGAAGAGGATCCGAACGAGGTTCTTGATCTTCCCATCTGGGCCCAGTTAGACAGTCTGGAGGACTGCATCCGGCTTGCAGCTCATCTTCCGGAGCTTGAGAATGAGGATTCGACCCTTTATTATTATCAGGGTCTATATTTCCTGAAGATCCGTCTGAAGATGACGAGAAAGAAGCTGGCCGGCATCGCTTTCCGCGTTGTGGAACATGCCAACGGACTCTATGCGGATGTCCCAGGCATCCTTGAAATTGTAGAGCACGGGACTGTCCTGAGAAAGGGCACGGCGCTGAAGGATCTTCTGGCGCTCAAGTAATAAAATTATTGAGGGCATACCTGTCTGGAACAAAAGGAGCAGAAAATCAAAATGGGAGTGTCTGCTCTGAAATGAGAAAATAAGAGAAGTAACTGCAGAATCAGACTGTGGAAATAAGAAATCTTTGTTTCCGCAGTCTGATCTTTTGTAAAGAATGAAATTGGAATTGGCGGTACTTGAATGATATCAGATGAAATTAAGGCTCAGAGACAGAAGATGAAGGGCAAGGGCTTTAAGGCTCAGATGGATTATTTCTGGACCTATTACAAGGTACCCTTCCTAATTCTGATTCTGGTCATTATTGTGGCCATTTACGTGATCCATTATTATGCGACCAAGAAGGATGAAGTCTTTGGTCTGACTTTTTTAAATATAGAGCATACTTCGACCGATGACACGGAGACGAAGATGAGAGAAGATCTGGTGAAAGATCTGAATCAGCTCTTTTCCCTGAAATCCAGTCAGACCGTTGATGTCGACAACAGCCGCTATCAGACACCGGGCAGCGGTTTCGGAAGTACGGACCTGGCCACCCAGAGTGCCATTCTGGCCTCCATGTCGGCAGGAACCTGTGATGTGACCATCATGGATGCATGGAATTATGAGAAATATATGTCGGGCGGAGCCTACCTGGATCTTAGGGATGTTCTATCAGATGAGGAATTAAAGGCCCTGTCCGGAAAAATTTACTATGCGGACCGGGATGCGATCGGAAACGAGGATGAGGACTATTCCGGCGACAACATGGGAAAGGGCGAAGAGGATATTCCCAAGGAAGAGGCCGAGAGTCAGGAGACTCTGTCGACCTATCAGCTTCCAGACCCGTCCACGATGAAGGACCCGGTTCCGGTCGGAATTCTTGTGAACGACTCGTCCTATCTTTCCCAATATCATGCCTACGACAAGTCTGCTGCCATCCTGGGTGTCTGCAATAAGACAAAGAACAAAAAGCGGGATGCACAGTTCATAAGATTTATCATGGGAAATGACTGATTCCGGTTCTGAAAACTGCCTGCAGATCGACTGGAAAATTTTTGAAATCCGCTTGCAGATGAGTTCTCTAAATTTTGCAGATTCTTTTTAAAAAGAGTGCTTTTTTCCGGATTTCATCTTTCCATGAACCACAAGAACTGGTAGAATAAGACGAATGAATTTACCAGATCTTGTGGAGCATGCTGAGATGAAAAGGAACCTTTCCTACGAGAAGAACATGGATTATGATGTGATTCTCTGCAAGACTTACAATGAACTGGCAGGGAAGAATACCTGCAGATATCTGATGGAACACTCGATTTCCTATTCACTGAGCTGGCTCTATGTCCCCTTTTTTCTCCGGAACTGGAGTAAGGGCCATAAAGAGGTGTGTGTGATTTCGGTCAACCGGAATGACTTCTTCCAGGCAAGGAGATCTCTGAGAGATCTGGAGGAACGGTATCGCAAGAGACTGATCGTCAATCGGGTAGGCGCCTGATAGGGACAGATATCTGATTCTGCAGAGTGTCTGACATGGAAAAACCTATGAGATCGGCTCCGTGTCATTCTGAATATGAATTTACAACCGGCGAAGAGCCGGCTTTTTTCATGCCTTTTTCGCCTGATTGTTTCCCTTGTTTTCTTTTGTGGCAGGAGTTTTCCATCCGATTTTTACCGGTCTTTCCTCACTGTTTTCACTTTCACTTGTCCAACGACTTTTCATTTTACACCCCACTTTTGTATTATTATGTAAACAAATCAGAATACAACTTCCATCCGCCGCATTTGTGATACAATATACGACAACTATTTAACGTATAAAAGCGTAAATGACTATTGAATTCAATCCATGAAATGTTTATCATGAATAAGTGAATATCATTCAATTATAACTTGAAGATCATTTAAGATATGCAAACCCGGATCGGAAAACCCGGATCGGAAAAGCCGGGCTGGAAAAATCGGATTTACATACCAGATCGAAAAGCGAAATCCTGTCGTCAGATAGAGGATCAGAAATAAGGAGAAGAACATGAAGTCAGATCAGATGAAATCAGGAATGCAGCAGGCACCGGCCAGAAGCCTTTTAAATGCGCTTGGATGGACTGCTGAAGAAATTCAGAAACCTATCGTCGGAATCGTAAGTTCCTTTAATGAAATTGTTCCGGGCCATATGAATCTGGACAAGATTACAGAAGCGGTAAAGATGGGCGTTGCCGAAGCAGGCGGTATGCCGGTCGTTGTTCCGGCCATTGCAGTCTGTGACGGTATTGCCATGGGTCATATCGGCATGAAGTATTCTCTGGTCACCAGAGATCTGATCGCCGATTCGACAGAGGCCCTTGCTCTGGCCCATCAGTTTGATGCCCTGGTTATGATTCCAAACTGTGACAAGAATGTTCCAGGACTTCTGATGGCAGCAGCCCGTCTGGATCTCCCGACCGTCTTCGTTTCCGGAGGCCCTATGCTGGCCGGTCATGTTCACGGGAAGAAGAGATCCCTTTCCTCCATGTTCGAGGCTGTCGGCGCCAATGCAGCCGGCAAGATGTCAGAGGATGAGGTCCGTTACTATGAAGAGAATGTATGTCCCAGCTGCGGATCCTGCTCTGGAATGTATACTGCAAACTCCATGAACTGCCTGACTGAGGCCATGGGCATGGGCCTTCGCGGAAACGGAACCATCCCGGCAGTCTATTCTGCAAGACTCCGCCTGGCAAAGAAGGCCGGATATGCCGTCATGGATCTCTTCCGTAAGGGAATCACAGCAAGACAGATCATGACAAAGGATGCCATCCTGAATGCACTGACCGTAGATATGGCACTTGGATGCTCGACCAACTCCATGCTTCATCTTCCGGCCATTGCTCATGAGATCGGCTTTGATTTTGATATCAGCTTCGCCAATCCGATTTCGGAGCGGACCCCCAACCTCTGCCACCTGGCACCTGCAGGTCCGACCTACATGGAGGATCTGAATGAGGCCGGCGGTGTCTATGCAGTCATGAAGGAACTTGCCGATATCGGACTCCTTCATACCGACTGCCTGACTGTAACCTGTCAGACGATCGGTGAAGCCATTGCCAATGCCGTCAATAAAAATCCGGAGGTTATCCGTCCGGTAGACAATCCTTATATGAAGACCGGCGGCCTGGCTGTTCTGAAGGGCAACCTGGCACCGGACGGCTCCGTTGTCAAGCGTTCGGCCGTTGTACCGGAAATGATGAAGCACACCGGTCCGGCCAGAGTCTTCGACTGTGAAGAGGATGCCATCAAGGCCATCAAGGGCGGAGATATCGTTCCGGGTGATGTCGTTGTCATCCGTTATGAAGGCCCCAAGGGCGGCCCCGGCATGCGGGAAATGCTGAATCCGACCAGTGCCATCGCCGGCATGGGCCTTGGCGATTCCGTAGCACTGATTACCGACGGACGTTTCTCCGGCGCCAGCCGCGGAGCTTCCATTGGCCATGTTTCCCCGGAAGCAGCAGTCGGCGGACCCATCGCTCTGGTAGAAGAGGGTGATATCATCGAGATCGATATCGACAATCTGTCCATCAAGCTGGATGTCTCCGATGAAGAGCTTGCCCGCCGTAAGGCCGCATGGAAGCCGCGTCAGCCCAAGGTAACGACCGGCTACCTGGCACGTTATCAGGCAATGGTAACTTCCGGAAACAGAGGAGCTATTCTTGAGGTCCCCAAGGCCGACTAAGTAAGATTCGACGCTGCCGCACAGGCAGAGAAAGATAGACCAGGGCTATATGAGTTTTTGAAAAGACAGACCGGGTTCCATCAGAAGTCAGTCCCGGAAATGATCCGCGGAAGAGATCAGAATCAGGCCTTCCGGATGGATTTGAAAAAATGAAATCACGGAAGAACTCAGGAAAAGGAAAGTAAAGGAAAGAGGAAATATATGCAGCTCACAGGCGCACAGATTGTAATTGAATGCCTGAAGGAACAGGGGGTTGATACTGTTTTCGGTTATCCAGGCGGTGCAATTCTCAATGTATATGATGAATTATATAAGCATAAGAACGAGATCCGTCATATCCTGACCAGCCACGAGCAGGGTGCATCCCATGCGGCAGACGGCTATGCCCGTTCGACCGGCAAGGTCGGTGTCTGCTTTGCAACCAGTGGCCCTGGCGCCACCAACCTGGTCACCGGTATTGCCACAGCCTATATGGATTCCGTTCCCATTGTGGCCATTACCTGCAATGTCGGAGTCAGTCTTCTTGGCAAGGATTCCTTCCAGGAGGTCGATATCGCCGGCATCACCATGCCCATTACCAAGCATAACTTTATCGTAAAGGATGTGACGAAGCTGGCGGATACCATCCGCCGGGCCTTCCGCATTGCCAAGACCGGCCGGCCGGGTCCGGTTCTTGTCGATATTCCCAAGGATGTGACAGGAGCGGTCTGTGATTACGAGAGACAGACACCGGAGCCCATCCTTCCGAAGACCGAAAGTATCCGTAAGGAAGATCTGGAGGCTGCGGTTCAGATGATCGAGGCTGCAAAGAAGCCCTATATTTTCGTCGGCGGCGGTGCCGTTATTTCCAATGCCTCCGAAGAACTGGCTGAATTTGTAAAGAAGGTGGATGCACCGGTCTGTGATTCTCTGATGGGCAAGGGCGCCTTTGACGGCAGAGATACGCATTACACCGGCATGCTCGGCATGCATGGAACCAAGACCTCGAATCTGGGCGTCTCGGACTGTGATCTTCTGATCGCCCTCGGTACACGTTTCTCAGACCGTGTCCTTGGAAACCCAAAGAAGTTCGCCCAGGATGCCAGGATCCTTCAGGTGGATGTCGATGCCGCTGAGATCAACAAGAATCTTCTGGTCGATCAGGAAATCCTCGGAGATCTGAAGGAGGTCTTAAAGCGTCTGAATCAGATGCTTCCGGAGCTCCATCATGATGAATGGAATGAGAAGATCCAGGCCATGAAGGAGAAATTCCCCATGACTGTTCCTAAGGAGGGCCTGACAGGTCCCTTCGCTGTGGACTATGTTTATCAGAAGACCCAGGGCGATGCCATTATTGTGACTGAGGTCGGCCAGCATCAGATGTGGGCAGCCCAGTATTACAAATTCCAGAGACCTCATCAGCTTCTGACCTCCGGCGGCCTGGGCACCATGGGTTACGGCCTCGGAGCCGCCATCGGCGCTCAGATCGGAAATCCGGACCAGACCGTCATCAATTTCGCCGGTGACGGTTGCTTCCGTATGAATATGAATGAGCTGGCAACCGCTGCCAGAAATCATCTGCCCCTGATCGAAATCATCATGAACAATCATGTGCTTGGCATGGTCCGCCAGTGGCAGGATCTCTTTTACGGCAAGCGTTATTCCGCAACCATCCTGGATGACGGCGTCGATTATGTCCGTCTGGCAGAGGCTATGGGCTGCAAGGGCTATCGGGCCAGAAGCCAGGAGGAATTCAGGGAGGCCTTTGACAAAGCCCTGGAAGAAAAGGAGCCGACTGTCATCGACTGCATTATCGGCTCGGACGACAAGGTATGGCCTATGGTGGCACCCGGTGCCCCCATCCGCGACTGCTTCACCGGCGAGGACCGGAAGGATTCCTGATTTCATGACAAATATAGACCAATCCCAAACAGGATATCATCCCCGATAAGGATTCATTCGAAGTTTTTTATAAGGCAGCCAGATCAGTTTCCTGATCATGTTATATATCAGCAGCATAAAGAAAGGACAAAGAACAATGAAGAGAGTGTACAACTTTTCCGCAGGACCCGCAGTATTGCCCCTCGAGGTGCTCGAAGAAGCACAGAGAGATCTGCTTGATTACAAGGGCTATGGTATGTCCGTTATGGAGATGTCACATCGATCTCAAATGTTCGCTGATATCATAGAAACTGCAGAAAAAGATATCCGTGATCTGATGGAGATTCCGGACAATTACAAGGTGCTTTTCCTTCAGGGCGGTGCATGGCAGCAGTTTTCTGCTATCCCTATGAATCTTATGAAGCATAAGAAGGCCGGCTATATCATCACCGGTCAGTGGGCAAAGAAGGCCTACGGCGAGGCCAAGCGCTATGGTGATGCCGTGGTTCTGGCTTCTTCCGAGGACAAGACCTATTCTTATATCCCGGACTGCAGCGATCTGCCCATCACAGATGACATGGACTATGTCTATATCTGTCAGAACAATACCATCTACGGAACTCGCTATCCCAAGCTTCCCAACACCAAGGGTGTGGATCTGGTAGCCGATGTATCCTCCATGTTCTTAAGCGAGCCGGTTAACGTCAAGGACTACGCTGTTATCTATGGCGGCGTTCAGAAAAATGTAGGCCCTGCCGGACTGGTCATCGATATCATCCGGGACGACCTGATCACAGATGATGTCCTTCCGGGTACACCGACCATGCTGAAGTGGAAGACCCAGGCAGACAAGGATTCCCTCTTCAACACACCCAACTGCTGGGCCATCTATATCTGCGGCCTGGTATTCAAGTGGCTGAAAAAGCAGGGCGGACTGGAAGCCATGAAGAAGAGAAATGAAGAGAAGGCCAAGATCCTCTACGATTATCTAGATCAGTCCAGGCTCTTCAAGGGAACCGTTGAAAAGGGCAGCCGCTCTCTTATGAACGTTCCTTTTGTTACCGGAGACAAGGACATGGATGCGAAATTCGTAGCCGAGGCCAAGGCAGCTGGTCTTGAGAACCTGAAAGGCCACAGAACTGTCGGCGGCATGCGTGCCTCCATTTATAACGCTATGCCCAAGGAAGGCGTCGAGGCCCTGGTCAACTTCATGGAAGACTTCGAGAAGAAGAATCTGAAATAATAAAAGAATGAAAATCCCGGAGCATCTGAATCATGGATTCAGATGTTTCCGGGTATTCACATATCCATCGGGAAAATCGGAAAGGAAAAAGAAAAATGTTCAAATACCATTGCCTGAATCCGCTCAGCCAGACTGGACTGGATCACTTTAATACCAACTATCAGAAGACAGATGACCTGAAGGATGCCGACTGCATCCTGGTCCGTTCCGCGAAGATGCATGACCTGACCCTGGATCCGAAAACCGTAGCCGTTGCCCGGGCAGGTGCCGGAGTCAACAACATTCCCCTGGAAGATTATGCCAGACAGGGCGTTGTCGTATTCAATACACCGGGTGCCAATGCCAACGGTGTAAAGGAGCTTGTCATTGCCGGCATGCTCTTAGCTTCCCGTGACATTGTCGGCGGCGTCAACTGGTCTAAGGACAATGCTTCCGACCCGGATATCAGTAAGAACATGGAAAAGGCCAAGAAGCAGTTCAAGGGTACCGAGCTTGCCGGAAAGAAGCTGGGCGTCATCGGACTCGGCGCCATCGGTCAGATGGTTGCCAATGCCGCAGTAAGTCTCGGCATGGAGGTCTATGGATATGATCCTTATATTTCCGTCAATGCCGCATGGAATCTGTCCAGAGACATTCATCACGAGACCAACCCGGCCCGCCTTTATGCAGAGGCTGATTTCATTACGGTCCACATTCCTCTTCTGGACTCCACCCGTGGGATGATCGACCGGGCAGCCATCGAGAGTATGAAGAAGGGTGTCATCCTTCTCAACTATTCCAGAGATGTCATTTACGACGAGGCCGCTGTCATGGACGGCATTGCTGCAGGAAAGATCCGGAAATATGTTACCGACTTCCCGAACCCTCTGACGGCCGGAAAGGAAGGTGTCATCGCTACACCTCATCTTGGTGCGTCCACAGAGGAATCCGAAGAGAACTGCACGGTTATGGCTGTTAAGGAACTCATGGATTATATGGAGAACGGAAATATCACCCATTCCGTCAATTATCCGGACTGCACTATGGGAATCTGCTCCTCTGACGGACGGATTGCCCTCCTGCATCACAATACCAAGGGCGTGATCGCAAAGTATACATCCATTCTCGGCGATGCCGGACTGAACATTACCGACATGACCAATAAGGGCAAGGGCGACTTCGCCTACTCCCTGGTAGACTTCGATGGAGAGCTGAAGGCTGAGACCGTAGAGGCCCTGGAAGGAATCGACGAGATCTACAAGGCACGTGTTATTAAATAATTCTCTGTGAACCTTGCCAGAGTCCGCAATGCATCTGGAAAGTGATGAATTCGGATCATATTCGGAAAGGATATCGGAATCCGGAGAATCCTGTATAGATCCGGAATCGAACGGAAACAATAAGAAATACAGGAAACGGGTCAGTTACTGGCCCGTTTTTTGATTGCAGAGATTTTTATTTCGCCGTATGATAGAAAAGATATATTTGTGATCCGCGATCAGTAAAACGCAGCAGCCGACTAGGATCACAAAGGTTCAAGAAATTTCAGATCAAGAGTTTTTTATAAAATTTTCGATAGAAAGAAGGTAATTATGGCTGTCATCAGACCTTTCCGCGCCATCCGGCCGGCAGAAAACCTGGCATCGGAGATTGCATCTCTTCCCTATGATGTCTATTCCACCGAGGAAGCAAGGGAGAGAACCCAGGGACATCCCCTGTCCTTTCTCCGGATCGACAAGGCAGAGGTGAACTTTCCAGAAGGCGTGGATCCCTATCAGGCAGATGTCTATCAGAAGGCCCATGATCTCTTCTGGGAAGAAGTCCATGAGGGCGATTACCGCCAGGACAAGGCGCCCGGCTTCTATATCTACGAACTGACCATGCAGGGAAGAACCCAGACCGGACTTGTCGCTCTGACCTCCGTAGATGATTACAAAAACGGCGTCATCAAGCGCCATGAGGATACGCTCGAAGCCAAAGAAAATGACCGGGTCCGCCATGTCGATATCGTAAATGCCCAGACCGGACCGGTATTCCTGGTCAATCACAAGAGCCAGGAATTAAAGGAACTTCTGGAAGGGCAGAAGAATAAGAATCAGCTTCTTTTCGACTTTACGACTGATCAGGGCGTCCGCCAGCGGGGCTTTGCCATCGAAGATCCCTCTGTCATTGAAAAATTAAAGAGTATCTATGCAGACCTGGGACCGCTCTATATTTGTGACGGCCATCATCGGGCAGCCGCTGCAGTCAAGGTCTGCGAGAAGCGGCGGAAATATAACCCGAATTATACTGGGGATGAGGAATTCAACTACTTCCTCTCCGTTATTTTCTCCGAGGACGAGGTCAAGTCCTTAGACTACAACCGGGTCTTCCGGTCTTTAAATGATCTGGAGCCGGATGAATTTCTGGCCAGCCTTCTTTTCCACTGTGATTTCCAGCCGGTTCTGGAGCTGGGCGGAAAGAAGCAGATGGAGGCCGAGGATCCCAAGGATGCCATGGACAAAAAGCATCACGAATTCCTGGAGACTACGGTCCGGCCCAATGAAAAGGGCGAGTTTTCGGTCTACATCGGCGGCCGCTGGTACCTGTGCAAATTCCATGACGACCTACGGTCAGATGATCCGGTCGAGGGCCTGGATGTGGCTCTCCTTCAGAAGTATGTCTGCCGGGAAATCCTGGATATCGAGAACCCGAGAACTGATCCGAGAATCGATTATGTCGGCGGTATCCATGGCCTGGAGGAGCTGGAGAACCGCTGCGAGAAGGACTGTGTCTGCGCCATTGCCATGTATCCGACCAGCCTGTCGGAGCTTATGCAGGTGGCGGATCTGGGCAGAAGAATGCCGCCCAAGTCGACCTGGTTTGAACCCAAGCTATTAAGCGGACTCTTTATCCATTCTCTCGAGGATTGAAAAGGCAAAGACGAAGATCATTCGCAGACCGGGTCTGAATTCGAGATTCGGCTGCCGATCCTGAGAGGATAAAATTCTATAGAAAACAGGTAATGAAAAATGAATGCATTAATCCTACTGACCAAAACCGTTACAAACGGCGTGAAGGCCAAGGACTCGACTGAGCAGGTTTCCGATCTTGCCGAGCAGGCGGAGAAGACGACAAAGTCTCTGTCAACCGGTGTCTTTCAGCAGTGGCTGGAGGATCAGATTCCCCATGTGATTTCCTTTGCAACACTGGTCCTTCTGGCCATACTGGTCTGGTTTATCGGCATGAAGGTCACAAAGTTCATCCGAAAGCTGGTCCGCCGGGCCCTGGAACGTCACAATGTGGAGGTCGGAATCCGTCAGTTCGTGGATGCCTGTGTCAAGGTCATCTGCTACATCGCCCTGATTGCCCTGATTCTTCGGGTCTTTGGTATTGAAGCCACATCGCTCGCTGCGGTTGTTGCATCCCTTGGTGTGACGGCGGGTCTTGCCCTCCAGGGCGCTCTGTCAAACTTCGCCGGCGGCGTCCTGATTCTTCTCCTTAAGCCCTTTGTTGTCGGCGACTACATCGTAGAGGATACCCACAAGAATGAGGGCACGGTCGCAGAGATTTCGATCTTCTATACCAAGCTTCATACCGTGGACAACAAGACGATCGTTATCCCCAACGGCGTCCTGGCCAATGCCTCTCTGACAAATGTAACCCATTCTGATACCCGGCTTCTGGATCTCGAGGTCGGCATCGGCTATGAGGATGATATCCGAAAGGCCAAGGAGGTCCTCAAGGACCTGGCCATGAAGGAAGAAAAACGTCTGCCGGAATCCACACTCTCTGTTTTCGTAAAGAATCTCGGGGATTCCAGTGTGGTCATGGGTCTGCGTTTTGAAGTGAAGACCGAAGACTACTGGGAGGTCCGTTTCCGGACACTGGAGAATATGAAGTACGCCCTGGATAATGCCGGAATCTCCATTCCCTATCCCCAGATGGATGTGCACAGTAAGGCCTGAATCCCAGAGAATGGATCCGGTCTGAACCATGAGAAAGTCCGGATAAAATCAGAAACGATTCCATAAAGAATCTGTTTCGGGCAGATCGGACAGATCAATCTAAAAAGAAAAGAAGGAACACAAGCAATCTATGAAATCTTTTAACATTCCTGAAGCCTATGAACTGATTCGAAAGGAAGATCTCTCGGATGTCCATTCCGAGGGCTATGTCCTGGTCCATAAGAAGTCAGGTGCCAAACTGGCCCTGATTTCCAATGATGATGAAAACAAGGTCTTTTATATCGGTTTCCGGACCCCGCCCAAGGATTCGACCGGTGTCGCCCATATTATCGAGCATACCGTTCTCTGCGGATCCGAGAAGTATCCCCTGAAGGATCCCTTTGTCGAGCTGGTCAAGGGTTCTCTCAATACTTTCTTGAATGCCATGACCTATCCGGACAAGACCGTCTACCCGGTCGCATCGACCAACGATCAGGACTTTGCCAATCTGATGGATGTCTACATGGATGCGGTTTTCCATCCTAATATCTATGACAAGCCGGAGATTTTCGCTCAGGAGGGCTGGCACTATGAGCTGGATCAGCCGGAGGGCGATCTGAAGATCAACGGCGTCGTCTATAACGAGATGAAGGGTGCTTTCTCCAATCCGGACGATGTCCTGGAGCGGCAGATCATGAACTCCCTCTTCCCGGACACCACCTACGGAATCGAGTCCGGCGGAGATCCCAAGGTCATTCCCAGCCTGACCCGGGAGGCCTATCTGGACTTCCACCGTCATTTCTATCATCCGGTCAATTCCTATATCTATCTCTACGGAGATATGGATTTTGAAGAGCGGCTGAATTATCTGGACCGGGAATATCTGTCGAACTACGACAGGATCGATCTGGATTCTTCCATTGCTCTGCAGAAGCCCTTTGATCGTATGCACGAAGTGACCATGCACTATCCGGTTTCCGAGGGCCAGGATCTGTCCGGCCAGACCTATCTTTCCTTGAATTCCGTCATCGGAACGGCTCTGGATCAGGAGCTGATCACAGCCTTCGAGGCTCTGGAGTATGCCCTTCTGTCCGCACCCGGCGCTCCTCTTCAGAAGGAACTTCTGGCCAGAGGCATCGGAAAGGACGTGACCGGCGGCTTTGACAGCGGAACCCTGCAGCCGACCTTTTCTATTACCGTCAAGGGCTCGGATCCGAAAAAGAAGGAGGAATTCCTTCAGACCGTGAGAGAGGTTCTCGAGGATCAGGTGAAGAAGGGTGTGGACCAGAAGTCTCTGGAGGCTTCGATCAACAATTCGGAATTCCGTTTCCGGGAAGCCGATTTCGGGGGATTCCCCAAGGGCCTGATCTACGGCCTCAATATCCTGGACACCTGGCTCTATGACGATGACCAGCCCTTTACCCTGCTTCACAGCCTGGATGTCTATAAGGAGGTTCGAAAGAAGATCGGTACCGGCTATTTCGAAAAGCTTATTCAGACCTACCTTCTCGACAATCCTCATTCCTCCTTTGTCTGCGTCGAACCCGAAGCCGGTCTGACGGTTAAGGAGGATCAGCAGCTTCAGGAAGAGCTCAACAAATATAAGGCCTCCCTGTCGAAGGATGAGGTTGAAAAGATCATAGCAGACACCCGTCATCTGAAGGCATACCAGTCGGCACCGGAAACGGAAGAGGGCCTTCGTTCCATTCCGCTCTTAAAGCGGTCGGATCTCAAAAAGGAAGCCAGACCCTTCCATTATCAGCTGACAGAGGCAGAGGGCACCGATCTTCTCCACAGTGATCTCGAGACCAACGGCATTCTCTATCTGACCTATGTCTACCGAAATGTCCGCCTTCATGCAAAGAATCTGCCGGTTCTGTCCTTCCTGACCAAGGTCATGGGGCTTGTCGATACCGACAAGTACAGCTATCAGGATCTGGCGAACGAGATCAATCTCCACCTCGGCGGGCTGAACATCGGTACCAATATCTATCGGGTCAGAAAGCAGGGCCAGACCGCAGAGCTGACGGTCGAGGTCGGCTCCAAGATGATCGCCGGCCAGGGCAATACCCGCTATTTCCTGGATCTTGTCGATCAGATGATTTTCTATTCTCATTTTGAGGATAAGAAGCGGGTAAAGGAGATCCTCCTTCAGGAGATTTCCGCCATGGAGACCGTTCTTCAGAGCAAGGGCCATGTAGCAGCATCTCTCCGGGCCCAGTCCTACTTCAATGATGCGGCTGCCCTTTCGGATGCCCAGAGCGGAATCACCTATTATGACTATCTGAAGGCCTTTGAAAAGGATTTTGATACTTATTACGAGGATTTCCGGAGGAAGGCTCTGGAACTTATCCTGATGATTTTCCGTCCGGAGAATCTCTTCTGCCACGTCAGCGGAAGAGAGGACCTTCGGAAGGAAGCCGAGGGAACCCTTCCGGTCTGGAAGGCTGCCATGGCAGCAGGAGACTATTCGGTCAGCCAGAAGGCTCTGGAGCTTGCCGGCGTATCGGATCTGTCCAAGGCCGATCCCAATGAGCTTTTTACTAAGCTTCACACCTTAAAGGCTCCGACCGGCAGGGGCGCCTGCTTTGATCTCTATCAGGGCAGGATCCCGAACGAGGGCTTCAAGACCCCGGCCAAAATCCAGTATGTCTGCCGGGCAGGTGACTTTAAGAAGGCCGGCTTCTCCTATCAGGGAGCCATGAACATTCTGAAGGTCATCCTGGGCTATGACTATTTCTGGATCAATATCCGTGTCAAGGGCGGTGCCTACGGCTGCATGTCCCAGTTCAAGCGGGACGGCGCCGTCACCTTCGTGACCTATCGGGATCCCAACCTGAAGAATTCGATCGAGGTTTTTGACAAGACTCCGGACTACCTTCAGTCCTTCGATGCCGACGAACGGGATATGACAAAGTATGTGATCGGAACGATTTCCTCCATGGACAATCCTCTGCCGCCTTCCATGCTGGGTCTCCGCGATCTTCGTATGTACATCGAAGAGGTGCCCTTTGAAGAAATACAGACCATCCGCGATCAGGTTCTCTCTGCCGAGCCAGAGGATATTCGTGCCCTGGCTGAGCCGGTTTCGGCCATCCTGGATCAGGGCGTCCTCTGCGTGATCGGAAATGAAGGAAAGCTCGAGGCCGACAGGGATCTTTTCGGAACGATAAGAAATCTTACGGAATAAGAAACCCTGCAGAACAGGAGATCCTGCAGAAAAAATGCATGACAGGGAACCCTGCAGAACGGGAAATCCTGTAGAACTTTAAGAAATAAACCTTTACAGAATAAGGAGCCAGAGAATGGAAATGGACAAGTTGGAAACAGGAAGCAATCCGGGCTTTAAGTCCGGCTTTGTGACCATGATCGGCCGGCCCAATGTCGGCAAGTCCACCCTCTTAAACCGGCTGACCGGACAGAAAATCGCCATCACGTCAAATAAGCCGCAGACGACCCGGAACCGGATCAAGACCGTCTATACCGATGAGGAGAAGGGCCAGATCGTCTTCGTCGATACGCCGGGCATCCACAAGGCCAAGAACCGCCTGGGTGAATTCATGATGAAGCAGGTCCGGGAGACCCTCGGAGATGTGGACCTGGTCCTCTGGCTGGTCGAGCCGAAAACAAAAGTCTCCGAAGAGGATAAGAAGATTGCCGCGGCCCTGGCAAATATAGACCAGCCTCTGATTCTTGTGATCAATAAGGCGGATACCGTCCCCAGAGAAACTCTGCTTCCGGTCATTGAAGCCTACCGGACCATCGGAAATTTCGCTGAGATCGTTCCAATCTCGGCCTACAAGGGATCCGGCTGTAAGGACCTTCTGGAAACGATTTTTAAATATCTGCCCTACGGACCGGCCTTCTATGACGCCGATACCGTGACTGACCAGACTGAGCGGGAAATCGTCTCGGAGATCATTCGGGAGAAATCCCTTTATGCTCTCCAGGACGAGGTGCCCCACGGCATCGCCGTGACAGTGGAAAAGATGCACCCCAGAAAGGGCCGCCATCTCATGGACATCGAGGCCACGATCTACTGCGAGAGGGAATCCCATAAGGGAATCATCATCGGGAAAAAAGGTGCCATGCTGAAGCGGATCGGATCGGATGCCCGTTATGAGATTGAAAAGATGCTGGATATGAAGGTGGACCTGAAGCTCTGGGTCAAAGTCCGGAAAAACTGGCGGGACAATCCGGCCCAGCTCAAGAATTTCGGCTACACTGAAGAAGAGGACGAGTAAAAAGAGATAGGAAGGAGAGGAGAGAAAATGTCAGACCGCGTGATTCTGCATGGCTGTGTGCTCTCCTCTATGCCTATGGGAGAAAACGACCGGCGGATCGTTCTTCTGACCCGGGAAGAGGGCTGTATCTCCGCCTTTGCCCGGGGAGCCAGAAGACAGAACAATCCCCTGAGCGCTGCCACGAGTCCCTTTACCTTCGGAAGCTTCGAGGCTTATCAGGGACGGAATTCCTGGACCGTGATATCCTGCGATGTGCAGAGCTACTTTACCGATATGCTGACCGACATCGACGCCATCTATTACGGGTCCTATTTCGCAGAAATTGCCGAATATTACGGTCAGGAGGGAAATGACGAGTCCGACCGGCTCAATCTTCTCTTTGTGACCTTAAAGGCCCTGGAAAAGAAGACCATGTCCTATGAGATGATCCGGAGAATCTATGAACTTCGGACACTGGTCATTAACGGCGAATATCCCGATTTCTTCCACTGCGTGATTTCAGGCACGACTGAAAATCTGCATTCGGTCTCGATTAAAAAGAGAGGAGCGGTCTCGGATGTCTGTAAAAAGGAAGCCGGCGATGCGGAAGCGGTCTCTGATTCGGTTCTCTATGCTCTTCGCTATGTCACAAGCGCACCCATCACCCGCCTCTATGCCTTTCAGCTGAAGCCCGAGGCCGAAACTGTCTTCTGTGACTTTCTCCGCCGCTATCGGAACCGTTACAAGGAGAGACACTATCATTCCGAGGACTTCCTGCCCTGAAAGAGGATCCTGAAGCGGTCTGGATTTCAAAAGGCCATTTCGAAGATCCGTCCGTGAAAGACGGCTTCGGCCGCCTTGAATTCAGAGGACAGTAAGTGTATAATTTTCATTCAAATGGGTGAAGATGAAAGACTGTAATGAGACGGACGCAGGAAAGGAATCTGATTTCAAATCATTCGATTGAAAACCTGCTTCAGACTTATTACCGCAGAAAACGAAGGATTATGACCGGACAGAAAGCAGAAAGACAAGTAAAAACAAAGAGAGCAAAACGACCGGTCAGCAAGGTCCGTATGCAGATGCTCCGGAGACGGCGCAGAAACTGGATTCTGAGCCTTGTCATCATTGCGGTTCTTCTTGTCATTCTCATCCACTACGCCATCGTTTTTCTATCACCCAAGGCCCGGGCTTCGACTCTGACCCTCAATTCTGACGGCAGTGTCCGCCTGGAAGAGGTAGTGGATCTCAAGGGTACCGGCGTTTCGGAATCCGAGTTAAAGCGGGGCGTCCGGAGCAGTATTTATGCCTTCTTCAAGGAGCATGGCTTCGGTTCCGCCAGGGTCCGGCGATTCTCCCATGTCGACGGTAAGGTCTATATGGAAACCCGTTTTAAAAGTCTGAAGTTCTATCAGACCTACAGCGGATACAGTATTTTCAATGGATCCGCCAAGGCTGCTGCAAAGGCCGGCTATAATCTCGAAGATAATTTCCGACAGGTTTCCACGAAGACTGTGAAGAGGGAAAGCAAAACAGTAAAGCTGGACAAGGTCCTGACCAGTAAGGATGTCCTGGCCAAGGCCGAGAAGGAGGACGATCAGGTCCTGATCCTCCAGGAAAATATCCGGGTCAAGGTCGATGGGAAAATTCGATATCTGACCGATCGGGATACCAGCCTGGTAAGTAAAGACACGGTCGATATTTCTCCGGAAAACAAGAATCCGGATGCCGATGTGCTGACCTGTATCATCTATAAATAAAAAGATGTGACAGTTCTGATTGGAAAGTTTTATCTACTGAATCCAGGTCTGGAAAAGAAAATAATGATTGTGAATGACAGAAGAACCGTCCAGGAACTTCTTTCGTTAATAAAGTCAAGGTTCTGAATTTTAGAACAGAAACAGAAGATGGAGAGGAAAAAAGCAATGGAAAAAACCATGGATAAGATCGTAGCACTTGCCAAGTCCAGAGGATTTGTCTATCCGGGATCTGAAATCTACGGCGGCCTGGCAAATACCTGGGATTACGGAAACCTGGGTGTCGAGCTGAAGAACAATGTCAAGAAGGCCTGGTGGCAGAAGTTCATCCAGGAGAGTCCTCACAATGTCGGTGTGGACTGCGCCATCCTTATGAATTCACAGACCTGGGTCGCATCCGGTCATATCGGTGGCTTCTCCGATCCTCTGATGGACTGCAAGGAGTGCCATGAGCGTTTTCGGGCTGATAAGCTGATCGAGGATTTCGCCGGAGAAAATGGTATTGAATTAGAGTCCTCCGTAGACGGCTGGACCAACGAAGAGATGGAGCAGTGGATCGAGGAGCACAACGTTCCCTGTCCTTCCTGCGGCAAGCATAACTTTACCGGCATCCGTCAGTTCAACCTGATGTTCAAGACCTTCCAGGGCGTTACCGAAGATGCCAAGAACACGGTTTATCTTCGTCCCGAGACTGCCCAGGGTATTTTCGTAAACTTCAAGAATGTACAGCGTACCTCCAGAAAGAAGATCCCTTTCGGAATCGGACAGATCGGTAAGTCCTTCCGTAACGAGATCACTCCCGGAAACTTCACTTTCCGTACCCGTGAGTTCGAGCAGATGGAGCTGGAGTTCTTCTGCAAGCCCGGTACTGATCTCGAGTGGTTCCAGTACTGGAGAGGCTTCTGCCGTGACTGGCTCCTGTCCCTTGGCATCAAGGAGGACCACATCCGTCTGAGAGATCACGATCAGGCCGAGCTGGCCTTCTATTCCAAGGGCACAACCGATATCGAGTATACATTCCCCTTTGGCTGGGGCGAGCTCTGGGGCATCGCAGATCGTACCGATTACGATCTGGGTCGTCATCAGGAGGTTTCCGGTCAGGATCTGACCTACTTCGATGAGACCACCAAGGAGAAGTATCTTCCTTATGTCATCGAGCCGTCACTGGGTGCTGACCGTGTCGTTCTGGCCTTCCTCTGCGAGGCTTATGACGAGGAGAACATCGGTACCGAGGAGAAGCCGGACATCCGTACCGTCCTTCATTTCCATCCGGCTCTGGCCCCGGTAAAGATCGGTGTCCTGCCTCTGTCCAAGAAGCTGGCAGAACCGGCAACCGAGATTTATCAGAAGCTTTGCAAGAAGTACAACTGCGAATATGATGACCGTGGAAACATCGGTAAGCGCTATCGCCGTCAGGATGAGATCGGAACACCTTTCTGCATCACCTACGACTTTGACTCCGAGAATGACCACTGCGTCACCGTCCGTGACCGTGACACCATGGAGCAGGAGCGGATCGCCATTGATGATCTGGATGCCTACTTTGCAGACAAGTTTACCTTCTAAGGATTGATCAGGGATACCGGCCCGGGGAAACCCGAGCCGGTTCTTTTTCTCTGGAGAATTTTTCCTAAGACAGAATGCAGACCGGGGCATAGAATTCGGTGTGGAAATATAGACCTGGGCAGAAGAGCACAAATCAGATTCATCCGAAAGGCTAAAGAAATCAGGAGTTTGAATTCATGGAAGAAAATCAGAAGATAGAGAGCGAAGACCGATATCAGATCCAGGGAGACCTGATCTTAAAAAAAGGAGAGGGCCGTACCATTAAATCCGGCGGTGCCTGGATCTATGACAATGAGGTCAGAGAATTACAGAAAGCGGATGAGGCTTCTTTCCGGAACGGCGGCATCGTCCGGGTTCTGGATTTCGACGGTTATTTTATGGGCTACGGTTTCTATAATGAAAAGTCCAAGATCCGCGTCCGCATGCTTTCCCGTTTCCGGAAGGATCCCATCGATGCGGACTTCATGAAGGAACGGGCAGGGGATGCCTGGGACTACCGCAAGGCTGTGATCGATACCTCATCCTGCCGGGTGATTTTCGGAGAAGCCGATTTCCTCCCAGGCCTGGTTGTGGACAAGTATGAGGACCTTTTGGTCTTCCAGTCTCTGGCCCTGGGCATCGATGCCCTGAAGGATGACATTTTAAACGGTCTGGTCGATGCCATGAAAGCGGATGGCATCCGGATCCGCGGCATCTTCGAGCGGTCCGATGCGGCTGTCAGGAAAAAGGAAGGCCTCTTTCCGAAAAAGGGCTGGTACCCTCTTGAGAGAGAGGATGGCCTGGCTTCCTTTACCTCAGAGGATCCCAGGGATGATCATGTGATCATTACGGAAAACGGCATCCATTATGATGTCGATGTGAGAGACGGCCAGAAGACCGGCTTCTTCCTGGATCAGAAGGAAAACCGTATGGCTCTCCAGCACCTGGTCCGCCGGCTGAAGGGAAATCCGTCAAAGGTGTCTGCCACAGACAGGGACAGAAGTAAGGAGCCAGAGACAGCTTCTGACTCGGCTGAAAAAACAAATAAACTCAGGGTCCTCGACTGTTTTACCCATATGGGGACCTTTGCCTTGAATGCGGGATTTGCCGGTGCAGACCAGGTGACCGGCCTGGACATCTCGGAATTTGCTGTCGAGCAGGCCAGTGAAAATGCCAGAAGAAACGGCCTTTCCGACCGGGTCTATTTCAAAGCAGCCGATGTCTTCGATGCCCTTCCCAAGCTTCAGGAGGAGGGAAAGCAGTACGATATCGTAATTCTGGATCCGCCTGCCTTTACCAAGTCCAGGGAAGCGACAAAGCATGCCATCAACGGTTACCGGGAAATCAACATCCGGGGCCTGAAGCTGGTGAAGAACGGAGGCTATCTCTGCACCTGTTCCTGCTCCCATTTCATGACCCAGGAACTCTTCGAAAAGATGATCCGCGAAGCTGCCCGGTCCGCCCATAAGAGACTGCAGCAGGTGGAATTCCGGACCCAGGGCCCCGACCATCCCATTCTTCTGAATGGAGATGAAAATTCCTATTATCTCAAATTTTTCATCTTCCGCTGCGTGGAGGAGAAATAGGAATCAGTCGGTGAAAATCTTTGAAAAGAGAAGCCGGTCTTGTTGATTCAATTTCACCGGTAGCATAAAATGAGAAGCAAAGGTTTATCAATAAAATACCAGGCCGGAATCGAAGAATCCGGCCTGTAGGAAAGGGAGAAATCAGATGAATCAGAAAGTTACAGAATGGATTGACAGTCATAAGGACGAACTCGTTACGGATGTAAAGAAGCTCTGCTCCATCCCCTCGGTTCTTGCAGATGCCGAAGGCGACGCCCCCTTCGGACCTGAGTGCAAGAAGGCTCTGAATACAGCCATCGACATGGCAGCCGGCTACGGCTTTGCAACCAAGAATTACGACAACTATGTCGGCACGGCCGATCTGGATCCCAGCCTGCCCCACACCCTGGATATGCTGGGCCATACCGACGTCGTTCCGGCAGGAGAGGGCTGGACCGTCACCGAACCCTTCCATGTCATTGAAAAGGACGGCCGCCTTTACGGACGCGGAACCTCCGATGACAAGGGACCCCTTCTCTGCGCCCTCTATGCCATGCGTGCCCTGAAGGAAACGAAGACCCCGCTGACAAAGGGTGTCCGCCTGATCATGGGTTCCGATGAGGAAACCGGATCCATCGATATCACAAAATATTATGCAGTCGAGAAGGAAGCTCCCATGACCTTCTCTCCGGATGCTGAGTTCCCTCTGATTAATATCGAAAAGGGCCAGTTCCGCGGAACGCTTTCCAAGAAGCTGACAGCCTCTGACAAGAAACCGGCTCTTCTTTCCCTGGATGCCGGAATCGCTCTGAATGCTGTTCCCCAGAAGGCAAAGCTCGTCTTCTCCGGTCTGGATTTCAATGCAGAGGATGTAAAGTTCGCTATTGCATCTGTAGAAAAAGACTGCCAGGTTTCCTGCGAAATCGATGCGGAAACTGAGACCATCACCATCATCGGCGAGTCCGCTCACGCATCGACACCGGAGCTTGGAAAGAATGCCGGCCTTGCCGGAGTCCTTCTCTGCAATCGCCTGCCTCTGGCAGAGTGTGAGCAGACAAAGCTTCTGAAGGAAGTGGAAATTCTCTTCCCTTACGGCGTTACCGATGGTTCCGGAATCGGAATCAATATGAAGGACGAAGAGTCCGGAGCTGTTACCTGTACCCTGGATCTCTATCATGTCACTGCTGAAGAGATGTCCTTCTCCTTCGATGCCCGCACTCCTCTCTGCGCCGGTGAAGACAACTGTGTCAAGGTCGCAAAGGATCATGTAGAGAAGGCAGGATTTGACTGGTCGACACCGGGTCTTGTCGAGCCTCATGCCGTCAGCGCCGACAGCCCCTTTGTAAAGACCCTTCTCAAGGCCTATTCCGATGTCACCGGCCTTGAAGGAAAGGCTGTTGCCATCGGCGGCGGTACCTATGTTCATGATCTGAAGAACGGTGTCGCTTTCGGTGCCGTACTTCCCGATGTCGATACCCATATGCACGGAGCCGATGAGTTCATGGATATCGATAATCTTGTCATTGCGACCAAGGTCTTCGCAGAAGCCATCGAACAGCTTTGCAGATAAATTAAGGAGAGTTAGAGCTATGGACAATAATTTTGACCAGTGGGGAAACAATAATCAGAACCAGGGTCAGGATAACTACCAGGGACCCATGCCGGAAGCCATTTTCATCAACGGCACTCTGAACCGGGGCGCCCTGAAGGAGGACAGCCGGGCGGCCTTCGGCCTGAAATACGGAACCGCTCTTGGAGCTACGGTTATTCCGGGACTGATTACCAGCGGTCTGGCCTGCATTCCTATTGTCGGACCCCTGATCAGCTTCTTTGTAAGTCCGGTCTTTCAGGTCGGCGGAGTCCGTGTCAATAACCGGGTGGCAGCCAAGGATCCCGCTGCCAGCCTGGACGGCCCCAACGGTCTCTTCAGCATCTTCGGCAGGTTCTGGGAGACCTTTGCCAGCATCTTTGTAACCCAGCTCTTCATTTTTCTCTGGAGTCTTCTTCTGGTTGTCCCTGGAATCATAAAGTCCTACAGCTGGTTCCTGGTTCCCTATATCCTGGCCGACAATCCGAATATGTCCGGAGAGGACGCCAGAGACCTGTCTGCCCAGATGATGTACGGTCACAGACTGGAACTCTTTGTTCTCCAGCTGTCCTTTCTCGGCTGGGCGATCCTGGGCCTTCTGACCCTTGGCCTCCTGGATCTCTTCTATATCGGCCCCTGGCTTAGTGTAACGATCAGTGATTATTATCTGAACCTGAAACAGCTGGAAAATATAGACCCGAGAAACTATGGCTCCATGGGCGGCAATAATTATTACGGTGGCAATGGTCCCGACTGGAACAGCAATCATAATGGCGGCTATGGCCCCGATATGAATGGAAATAATTACGGCGGCTATAATTCCAATGCCAATGGAAACAATTACGGCGGCAATGGCTCCAATCCGAACGGAAACAATTACGGTGGAAATACTTCCGACTGGAATGGAAATAATAACGGCAGTAATGGCTCCAGCTGGAATTAAGATAAAAAATGGCAGCAGATCCAATTCGATATGGAGATGGTATTCATTCATTTCTAAGTAAATAGAGCAATGGAAGGGTTGTGAGATGAGGGGAATGAAAAAGGTTGAGAAGGATCCGGTATTCCGGCACAAACTGATACAGCTCAGTCTGCCGATTTCACTGCAGAGCCTTCTGTCCGCATCGGTTGCGGCAGCGGATGCCTTCATGCTGGGCCGGCTCAACCAGGATTCCATGGCGGCCGTTTCCCTGGCCTCCCAGATTCAGTTTATCCTGGCCATGGTCATGACGGCAGTGACAGGACCTGCCAGCATCCTCGGCGCCCAGTACTGGGGCAAGGGGGATAAGGAATCGCTCGACGATATCTTTCATATCAGTCTGCGGCTGATCATCATGATTGATCTCCTCTTTTTCTTGGCCTGTCTCTGCTTTCCCCAGTATCTCATGGCTTTTTTTACCAACGATGCGACACTGAACCGGATCGGCTGCGGTTATCTTCGGATCGCATCCTTTTCCTATCTCCTTTACGGCTTCTGCCAGGTCTATGAGGCCATGTTCCGGATCTCAGATCATGCGGCGGCAGGGGCCTGGATTTCCTTTACGGCGGTTATGTCCAATATCGTCCTGAATTCCATTTTTATCTTCGGCCTTCTGGGAGCACCGGCATTGGAAGCCAGGGGTGCGGCCTTCGCAACCACGCTTTCCTCGATTATTCAGACTGCCCTTTGCCTTGGTCTGTCTTTTAAATCCGGCTTCATTCATCCTTATCTTAAGAATGCCCTGCATCGGAACCGCCCTCTGGAGGGTGACTATCGGAGAATTTCCCTTCCGATTCTGGGCGCCTCCCTTCTCTGGGGCGGCGGCTTTACCTCTTATACCGCAATCATCGGTCATATGGGCACGGATGCGGCCGCAGCCAATTCCGCCGCTGCGGTCGTCCGCGATCTGGTCTGCTGCCTCTGCAACGGCATCGGAAATGCGGCGTCGATCATGATCGGGAACGAGCTTGGCGCCGGAAATATAGACCAGGCCAGGCGTTACGGCTATCGCCTTCGGAATATTTCCTGGGTCATCGGCTTTATTTCCACAGGTCTGGTTCTTCTTTCCACGCCTCTGATACTGAATTTCATGAAGCTTACACCGAAAGCGCACAGCTACCTCTTCGGCATGATGCTGATCATGTCCTTCTACATGATCGGCCGCTGCGTCAATACGGTTTCCATTAACGGAATTCTGGACGGAGGCGGAGATACGAAATTCGATCTCTACTCCCTGGTGGTCATGATGTGGTGCTTCGCCATTCCCCTGGCTCTTCTCGGAGCCTTTGTCTTCCACTGGCCGGTGCTATTCGTCTATTTCTGCACCTGCCTGGACGAGGTCGGAAAGATTCCCTGGGTCATGATCCGTCTGAAGAAGGAAAAGTGGGTCAGGAACCTGACCCGGGAAAGAGAGTAGGGCAGGAGAATTTGTGGAAGTCTGAACGGTAGAGAACGGAGAGAAACCAGGAATAGAATCAGATCGGAAAACAGAGAGAAATCAGAAGAAGAATCTGACCGGAAAACAGAATGGAAACGGCATAAAAATGCCTTGGAAATAATAGTTGAATCGTTTTAAAAGTATGGTAAAATTATTAAGGTTACTTAGGTCTTTCTCCACGGTAACCGATAATTTCAGTAACAATTAATATTTTTCTAGGAGGAAAAGAGTAATGGCAAAAAAGTGGGTCTACCTTTTCAGCGAAGGTAACAAGGACATGCGTGAGCTCCTTGGCGGCAAAGGTGCAAACCTCTGCGAGATGACTAACATTGGTCTTCCGGTACCTGCCGGTTTCGTTATCACTACCGAAGCCTGCACACAGTACTATGAAGACGGCCGTCAGATCAATGACGAGATCGAGGGTCAGATCGTTGAGTACATGAAGAAGATTGAGGATCAGACCGGCAAGAAGTTCGGCGACAAAGAGAACCCGCTTCTTGTATCCGTTCGTTCCGGCGCCCGCGCTTCTATGCCTGGTATGATGGACACCATCCTGAACCTTGGACTGAACGAAGAAGTAGTTGAGGCTATTGCCAAGAAGTCCGGCAACCCCAGATGGGCTTGGGACTGCTACAGAAGATTCATCCAGATGTTCTCTGACGTCGTTATGGAAGTCAGCAAGAGCGAGTTCGAGAAGATCATCGACAAGAAGAAGGCCGAGAGAGGCGTTACTCAGGACGTTGAGCTGACCACTGAGGATCTTCAGGATCTGGCTGAGCAGTTCAAGGTTATGTACAAGGAAAAGATCGGCAAGGACTTCCCGACCGATCCGAAGGAACAGCTCTTCGAGGCTGTAAAGGCCGTATTCAGAAGCTGGGATAACCCTCGTGCAAATGTTTACCGTCGTGATAACGATATCCCTTATTCCTGGGGTACCGCAGTCAACATCGTAGAGATGGTATTCGGTAACATGGGCGATGACTCCGGTTCCGGTGTTGCATTCTCCCGTGATCCTGCAACCGGTGAAAACAAGTTCTATGCAGAGATCCTGATGAATGCACAGGGCGAGGACGTTGTATCCGGCGCTCGTACTCCTATGAAGATTGAAGAGATCAAGAAGACCCTGCCTGATATCTATCAGCAGCTGCTTGACATCTCCAACAAGCTTGAGGATCACTACAGAGACATGCAGGATATGGAGTTCACCATCGAGCATGGCAAGCTTTACATGCTGCAGTGCCGTAACGGTAAGAGAACCGCCAAGGCTGCTCTGAAGATCGCTCATGATATGGTTAATGAAGGCCTGATCGACAAGAAGCAGGCTGTTCTTTCCGTAGAGCCTCGTAACCTTGATACTCTGCTTCATGGTTCCTTCTCTAAGGACGTTGTTAAGAACGCCACTCAGATCGGCAAGGGACTTCCTGCAGCTCCTGGTGCTGCCTGCGGTAAGATCGTCTTCACAGCAGAAGAAGCCAAGGCTCAGGCTGCAAAGGGTGAGAAGGTCGTTCTCGTTCGTCGTGAGACCTCTCCTGAAGATATCGAAGGTATGAAGGCTGCTCAGGGTATCCTGACCGCTCGTGGCGGTATGACTAGCCATGCAGCCGTTGTTGCCCGTGGTATGGGTGCCTGCTGCGTAGCAGGATGCTCCGACATCGTATTCGCTGAGGATGAGAAGAGCTTCACTCTTGGCGGTAAAACCTACACTGAAGGTGATGTTATTTCCTTCGATGGTTCTACCGGTAACATCTATGACGGTGCTCTTCCTGTACAGGAAGGTGCTATCGAGGATGAAGATTTCGCAACCATCATGAAGTGGGCTGATGAGATCCGTACCATGAAGGTTCGTACCAATGCTGATACTCCTACGGATGCAAAGAAGGCAAGAGAGCTTGGCGCAGAAGGTATCGGCCTCTGCCGTACCGAGCATATGTTCTTCGCTGGTGACCGTATCAACGCCATCCGTGAGATGATCGTTGCAGACACCAAGGAAGACCGTGAGAAGGCTCTGGACAAGATCCTTCCTCTGCAGCAGGGCGACTTCGAACAGCTCTTCGAGGCTATGGAAGGTGATCCTGTCACCATTCGTTTCCTGGATCCGCCTCTTCATGAGTTCGTTCCTAAGACCGATGAAGATATCGCAAAGGTTTGCGCTGATACCGGTAAGACTCCGGAGCAGGTTAAGGCTGTCATCGCTGGTCTCGTAGAGGCTAACCCTATGATGGGCCACAGAGGATGCCGTCTTCCGATCACCTATCCTGAGATCGCTGTAATGCAGACCAAGGCCGTTATCCGTGCTGCAATCAACGTACAGAAGAAGCACGCTGACTGGAAGATCGTTCCTGAGATCGAGGTTCCTCTTGTAGGTATCGAGAAGGAGCTGAAGTTCGTTAAGAAGATCATCGTTGAGACCGCTGATGCTGAGATCAAGGCTGCAGGTGTTGACCTTCAGTACAAGGTTGGTACCATGATCGAGATCCCGAGAGCAGCTCTGACCGCTGATGAGATCGCCAAGGATGCAGAGTTCTTCTGCTTCGGTACCAACGATCTGACTCAGATGACCTTCGGATTCTCTCGTGATGATGCAGGTAAGTTCCTCAATGCTTACTATGACAACAAGATCCTTGAGAACGATCCGTTCGCTAAGCTGGATCAGGATGGTGTCGGCAAGCTGATGAAGATGGCTGTAGAGCTTGGACGTAAGACTCGTCCGGATATGCCGATCGGTATCTGCGGTGAGCACGGTGGAGATCCTTCCTCCGTTGAGTTCTGCAACTCCATCGGACTTGACTATGTATCCTGCTCTCCGTTCAGAGTTCCGATTGCTCGTCTTGCAGCAGCTCAGGCTGTTCTTAAGCAGAGCAAATAATTCGGAAATCCGAATCGGGTTCCTCGGATAAGTAAATGAAAACCGTCCCGGGTATTTTCCCGGGGCGGTTTTTTGCGCCCTTCTTTTGGCTATGGTAAAATACAGACAGTACTGCTGATTGCAAAGAAAAGAGGATTTCGACAGAAATTCCTGTTGATTCAATCAGAATTCAATCAGATAGAATTTTAAATCCAGATAGAGGGAAGAGAAATGCAAAAGTCGAAAAGCGAAGTCGAAGGACAGATGTCTCTTTTTGACATGATTTCCAAAGAGAAAAATGGAAATGAGACTTCAAAAGAAGAAAATTCCGGTATAGAACAATCCGAGCCGGATTTGGAATCGCCAGTCCATACAGATTCTGAGAAAATAGAGATGATTCCCCAGGCTTCCGCTGAGCCCGGGCACTTCCATCCTGGCGATCTTGTCACATCTGTCTATGCGCCCGACCGTGAATTCGTAGTCCTTTCTGAGAAAAACGGCATGGTCATTGCCCAGGATCCGAAGACAAAGGATACTCACGAGATGGCAGCAGGAGACCTGTCAGCCATCCGCCATCCGGGTCTGATCTTTGATATGGACGGCACCATCTGGGATTCCTCCGAGAATGTGGCGGCAAGCTGGACCGAGGTTCTGAACCGGCACCCGGAAGTAGAACGTCAGTCTGTCAGCCGGTCTGACGTCCAGGGAGTCATGGGAAAGACCATGACCTACATTCAAAAGGAGCTTGGACTTTCGGATTCAGTTATGAAGGAATGCATGACCTACGAAAACACCTATCTTTCCGAGCATGGCGGGGAGCTCTATGACGGTCTCGAGGAAACCCTGAAAAAGGTCTCTCGGATCATGCCGCTCTATATTGTTTCCAACTGTCAGAAGGGCTATATCGAAGCCTTCTTCCAGTCCAGCGGCCTGGGAAAATACTTCCAGGATCATCTCTGCTTCGGAGATAACAACAAGGGTAAGGATAAGAATATCCGTATCTTAGCTAAGAAGAACCATCTGACTGATCCCATCTATATCGGCGACATCGAGGATGACTATATTGCAACCGTTGCAGCCGGAGCGGTCTTCATTCATGCAGCCTATGGCTTCGGCAAGGTGCCGGAGGCCGAATACCGGGTCAATGACATCCGCGAACTTCCCGAAGTCCTGGAGAAGGTCAAGGAAGACCTGATGAAGGCACCGGCAGGCGGAATAGATTCCGGAAAGGCATAAAGGCACCGATTTCTGACAGGGCCTGATCAGATTGCGAATGGTCTACATTTCAAGGCAATTGTAGGCTTGCCCGCCTTGACAATACTGGCCTGGAAATGTACTCTAAATGAGGCAGTTCAGCGCATGTGTTCCAGTGAATCCCAGGCAGCATTTTTGAATGCAGCTGCCGAGATTTTCGGGATTTCTGTATTGAGATTACAGCCTGCACTGACAGCAGAACATCGTAGTGGACTCTCACAAGGGAGCTGTTAAGAGATGTAGAAATGAGGATATCATGGCAAAGAAACTTGAAGATTATGTTCGTACAATCCCGGATTTCCCGGAAAAGGGTATTATGTTCCGCGACATCACCACAATTCTGATGGATCCGGATGGCTTTAAACTGGCAATCGACTCCCTGCAGGATGCACTGAAGGGCATCGATTTCGATGTAATCGCAGGTACCGAGTCCCGCGGATTCATTTTCGGAACTCCCCTGGCTTACAATCTTCACAAGCCTTTCGCTCTGATTCGTAAGAAGGGAAAGCTCCCTGCAGAGACAGTTTCCATGACCTACGATCTGGAATATGGCTCCGCTACCATCGAGATGCATAAGGATTCCATCAAGCCGGGTCAGAAGGTTGTCCTGGTTGATGACCTGATCGCTACCGGCGGCACCATCGAAGCAGCTGCAAAGCTGGTTGAGAAGCTGGGCGGCGAAGTCGTAAAGATGCTTTTCGTTATGGAGCTCGAGGGCCTGAAGGGCAGAGAGCGTCTCTCCCAGTATGACATCTATTCCGCAATCAAGTATCCCGGAAAGTAATGGATGAATCGTTAAAAT
>JAQXVO010000024.1 GCA_029224965.1 Lachnospiraceae bacterium | reverse complement strand
GTGAAGCCCCCCCTGAGATGAGATATCCCGTCCTTTAAGGACATAAGATCCCTTGAAGAGTACAAGGTAGATAGGTCAGAGGTGGAAGTGCCGTAAGGCATGGAGCTGACTGTTACTAATCGATCGAAGGCTTGATCAAGAGTGATTTACAAATGGAAGTTTTCATTCTTTTCAAGTTTCAATTTCCTGGAAATCGAAACGAGTCAAGATTCCTTCGGAATCTCGACAGTCTGTATGAAGTTTTGAAGGAACGATAAGGTCGTAAAACCTTCGGTATTACGACAATATTTGGCCTGGTGGTTCAGCTGGTTAGAACGCCGCCCTGTCACGGCGGAGGTCGAGGGTTCGAGCCCCTCCCGGGTCGTTCTTATTGAATAATAAGAGCTTGGGATCTTAGCTCAGCTGGGAGAGCCTCTGCCTTACAAGCAGAGGGTCATAGGTTCGAGCCCTATAGGTCCCATTTATTCAATAAGCCGATGTGGCTCAATTGGCAGAGCAGCTGATTTGTAATCAGCAGGTTATCGGTTCGAGTCCGATCATCGGCTTCACATGACATGGGTGGTTTCCCGAGCGGCCAAAGGGGACAGACTGTAAATCTGCTGCTTTATGCTTCGGTGGTTCGAATCCACCACCACCCATTCGATAATGCTTTTGCTTTGTCGTAAATTTCATAATGACGCGGGGTGGAGCAGTCTGGAAGCTCGTCGGGCTCATAACCCGAAGGTCACAGGTTCAAATCCTGTCCCCGCTACTGATCTGAATCATTCAGATCGAAATGCCCAGATAGCTCAGTCGGTAGAGCAGCGGACTGAAAATCCGCGTGTCGCTGGTTCGATTCCGGCTCTGGGCATTTCTTGTCGTTATTTCGAAGAAATAACGACCTATGCAGCCGCTATCGAGCTTCGCTCGATAGCGGCTGCTTCTTTTTTCTAAGATTTCGAAAAAATCGAGACGTAGACATCCGCAATCGTTTTTTCGACTGCGGATGTTTTTTCCCTTATTTTCCTTGACAAATCGCCTTTTTTGTACATTGCTATGACGAATGGCTTCATATATTATAAAGTGGTTAATAAAGAAGAAAACATTTGTTTTTTAGGAGGAATATAATGGCAATCAAAGATCTCTCCCATGCAGCAGAGCGTCAGGCTTTTTCTGTTGCAATTGATGGATTTCTGAAGCATCTGAATAAAAAGGATGAATCCGGACGTACCGAGACTTATCTGAAGCTGGTAGATCTGGCCGGTAAGTTCTGGGGCAAGGGTGCCAATAAGGAAAAATTGGAAGCGGTTAAGAAGTATATTTCCAATCCGGAAAACCGCTGGGTGAAGTTCATCAACCGTGTTATTGATGAAACCGATCCTCATTATGCAAAGACCATGCTTCTGAATCTCGGCTATGAAGCTTTCTTCCGCGGAACCAAGATGATCCGTGCAAACCGTGAGAAGTACGGCTGCAACATCCCCTGGCTGATCCTCTTCGATCCGACCGATGCCTGCAACATGCACTGTGTAGGCTGCTGGTCCGGTACCTACGGACGCAAGCACAACCTGACCTTCGAGGATATGGATAAGATCGTTACCGAAGGCAAGGAGCTTGGCGCATATCTTTACATGATGACCGGCGGTGAGCCTATGGTCCGTAAAAACGATATCTTCAAGCTTGCTGAAAAGCACAGCGACTGCTTCTTCGGTCTCTATTCCAACTCTACCATGATCGATGAAGAGGTCTGCAAGAAGGTTCGTGATCTTGGAAACATCACCTTCATGCTTTCCATCGAGGGTACTCCGGATACCAATGATGCCCGTCGTGGAAGCGGTCACTACAACAGTGTTATGAAGGCTATGGATCTTCTGAAAAAGTACGGTATTGTCTTCGGTACCTCCATCTGCTATACCAGCGCAAATATCGAAGCAGTAACCAACGAGAAGTTCATCCGTTTCATCGCTGACAAGGGTGCTCGTTTCGGTTTCTTCTTCCACTATATGCCGGTTGGAAACAATGCCGTTCCTTCTCTTATGCCGACTCCTCAGCAGCGTAAGGAAATCATCGAGCGGATCCGTTACTTCCGTTCCGACAAGTGCGATGTCGGATTCTTCCCTATGGACTTCCAGAACGACGGTGAATATGTCGGCGGATGTATTGCCGGAGGCCGGAACTACTTCCACATCAATGCAAATGGTGATGCAGAGCCTTGTGTATTCATTCACTTCTCCAACACCAACATTCACGACAACACCATCCTTGAGATGCTGCAGAGCCCGCTCTTCATGAAGTATCATGAAGGTCAGCCCTTCAACCGGAACCAGCTTCGTCCCTGCCCTATGCTTGAGAATCCGGATCTCCTTCGTGAAATGGTTGAGGAAACCGGTGCTCACGGTACCAATGCCGAATCCGAAGAGTCTGCTGATCAGCTCTGCTCCAAGTGCGATGACTACGCCAAGAACTGGGCTCCTGTTGCAGATGAGATCTGGGCAAGCCAGAAGCATACCCGTCCGGCTTATGAGAACTACACCAAGTTCCATAGAGATCATCCGGAACTGGCTGCATTCGAGACTCTGGATGACAAGAAGGCTGCAAGATCCGAGCAGTAATTCAGGAAGACATCTGCAAGGGTCTTAAAATCTGTTAAAATCGAACCAGGTAACTGACCTGTTTTATACAGGCCGGCTGCCTGGTTTTTATTTTTAAGAAGAAAAGCGAAGGGAAGAAGCACAATGCCGGATTTTCGAAAGCAGGAATGGAAAAAAATAGAAGATTTCCTTTCTCAGGGGAAGAGTCGGCTGGCCGTTGTCTATGGCCGGCCGGGAATGGGGCTTCATGGCCTTTTGAAGAAGATTTCGGAGAACCGGCCGACGCTCTTCTTCAAAGCCAGTCCTACATGCTCAGACATGGAAAACAGACTCTTCTCGTCTTCCATCGGCATGCAGACAGTAACCGGGGATCTATCCCGTATTCTGGACTGGATCAGCGGGCAAGCCCGGCTTCTTTCCGGGGATCAGGAGCTCCTGCTGATCCTGTCCTCCTATAAAAATTTTATCGCAGCATCTCCGGAAAACGATGAGACTCTCCGTCATTATGCCGCCGATGTCTGGAAGGAACTTCCGATCAAAGTGATTCTGGCGGATGAATCCATACTTTGCATGAAGAAAGCCTTTGAGAGCCCCGACAGCCCATGGACAAAAATAGACCATGTCCGTCTCTGCCTTCCGCCCCTGTCATTTGCGGAAGCAGGAGATTTCCTGAGAGGCTTCCGACCGGAAGATGCGATTTTCCTTTATGGAATGACAGGAGGTATTCCGGCTTTACTGGAGAAAATATCACCGGATGGAAAAGCATGGACAGCGCTGGCGGATGAACCGGATAGAAATGCTCAAACAGCTGTTTCGGGTTTTTCAGGAGGAAAGATTTCAACCCTTTCTGATTTACCGGGGAGGAAGAAGTCGACGTCTTATGCAGCTGTCAATATGCCCTCTATATTAGAGAAGCTCTTCCATCCAGATAATAGAAAGCCCTGCCATCCGGAAAGTATCATTGAAAACGAGCTTAGAGAACCGGCCTTCTATAATCGTCTGCTGACAGCTCTGGCCTCCGGCTATCAGAGGGTCGGAGAGATTGCACAGGAAACTGGAAGGCCCAAGGACATCGTTGTTCCCTATTTAAATACCCTGATCCGGCTTGGCCTGGTGAAAAAGGAAAGGCCTATGACTGAGAAGGGGAATCAGAGAAAGACCAGGTATTCTATTGTAAATACAGGGGACCTCTTCTGGTACCGCTACCTGGCTTATCATTATGATCTTCTTGCAAAAAGACAGTACGACAGGATCTGGACCAGGGTACTTCTACCGGACCGGTCTAAATTTGAAAAAGAAGTATTTGTGAAGATTGCCGGCCAGTATCTTCTGCATTGTGAGGGAAGGCTGCCCTTTCAGGTGGAGGAGCTTGGCGGCTGGTGGGAATACGCCGGTAAAAGCAAGAACAGGCCGGACAGGAAGGGACTCCAGTCTCTACTGCCAGACGAAGAGGGGCCTGCGGGCGGCCTCTTTCGGGGCTTTGACCTGATCGGGAGCGGCTCATTGCAGGATCAGCCCGCCAGCGTTTTTTGCAGGATCTATTATGATGAAAAGCCGGTAGACGTGGGTGAAATCAAGAGCCTGATCGCGCTTTCCAGGCGCCTTTTCCAGGGAGGAAATCATTATTACATGATCTTTTCCCGGGCGGGCTTCGATCGGAATGCCAGAACTGTGGCAGAAGCGATCCCGGAGATTATCCTTCTCACGGTTTCGGAGACTGCTGCCTGGCTTCTGAATTCTTGAAATTGAGAGAAAACAGGATGGTCTGGCGCCGGAAATCAGGAGCGGCAGAGGAAAATCGTTCATTCATCAAAATGAACAGAAGGAGTCAAAGGTTGGCCTTTGGCTCTTTTTTTAACCATAAGAAATCTTAAGCTCCTCTTAAAGTTGTGTTAAGACCGCTATTGTATAACAATAAAGCGAAAGGGGAAAAAGGAGATCTGTTATGGCTTACAACACAAATGTGTACTTTCTTTTTTTAATTCTGACTGCGCTTGCCTATATGCTGACGCCCAGGAAGTACCGATATGTAACTTTGCTGCTGGGAAGCCTTATATTTGCCTGGTCCTTCAGCAAGGTCCTGATCAGCTGGACCCTTCTGGCCGGAGGAATAGCATGGGCCGGCGGACTCTGGATTGAGAAGGCCGTGGCCCTGGAAACAGGGAAAAAGGGTGATGACAGAAAGAAAGCCAGAGCCAGGGCAAGAGCAGTCATGTTGGTCCCTCTGATTTCCTTGCTTCTGATTCTGGTCGGTCTCAAATATTCTTATTTCTTTACGACGGAACTAATGAAGGCCTTGTCGATGAGTACGGCCACGATTTCAGCCAGACTGAAGGGTCTTGCAGCTCCGATCGGAATTTCCTTCTATACTCTGCAGGCCCTGAGCTATCTTTTGGACATTTACTGGAAGAGGGAGAAGGCCGAGAAAAATCTCCTGAAGGTGCTGCTCTTCCTTTTCTTCTTTCCGACTCTGATGGAAGGACCCATTGCAAGATGGAGCGATGTAAAGGATTCTCTCTTTGAAGGGAACCCGATCACTTTGGATACGGCTAGTGACGGAGCGGTCCGGATCGGACTGGGCCTGTTCAAACGGATGATCATCTCGGACAGGCTGAATGTCATGGTCAATCGTCTTTATGAGCCGAAACTTCACTTGGATGGAGCCATGATTCTTCTGACCGCTGCGGTTACAACCGTTCAGCTTTATATGGAGTTTTCCGGAACCATTGACATTGTTATCGGTTCGGCGAAAATCTTTGGCATCGGTCTTCCCGAAAATTTCAGACAGCCCTTCTTTGCACAGAGTGCCGCCGAATTCTGGCGGAGATGGCATATCTCCCTGGGTACCTGGTTTAAGAATTATATTTTCTACCCTGTATCCACCTCAAAGGTCATGAAGAAATGGGGAAAATTTGGAAGAAAGCATTGCGGAAAATATCTGACCAATGTGGTGACATCAGCCATTGCTCTCTTTCCGGTCTGGATCTTAAACGGTCTCTGGCATGGCCCTAAATGGCCCTACATTATCTATGGCATCTATTATTTTATCATACTGCTCCTGGAGGTCGCCCTGAAGCCAGTCGGGGAAGGAATGAACCGGAGGCTTGGCCTGGCCGAGGATGGGAAGGTCCTTAGAGGCATAAGAACGGTAAGAACCTGGCTGATTATCATCTTCGGAGAGATGCTTTTCCGGGCGGACACCTTTCGTCAGTTCTTAGGAATGATGCGGGCACTCTTGAATTTTCCGGGAAGAGGTCTGCATTTCTCCATCAGTGCCAGCTGGTTGGGTTTGGAATTTGGAGATCTGATCGTTGCAGTCGTCGGATGTATCCTGATTTTCTACCTGGATTACAGAATGGAAAAGGATCCTCTGTATCTGACACATATCAAGGAACTTCCAAGAAGCAGACGGTGGGGACTTTATTATGCGGTGATATTCTCCATTGTGATTTTCGGAGCCTACGGACCCGGCTATACGCCGGCTGATCTGATCTATGCGGGATTTTAAAGAGGTGTCTTTATGGAAAGTCAAAATCTGCAAAAGCAAAATCACAAGATTCAGACAATTCAGCCTGAAGAGCTTCTGACCCGGAAGCCGCAGGATGGAAAGCCGCAGGGCTCAGACAGGACAGAATTGAAAAGCAAAAGAAGACAGGCTGCCCTGTTTCTTCTGATCCTCTTTCTTCTGCTTTATATCCCCGGGAAGCTTCTGACGCCGAAACTTATGAACAATCTGGATCTCTCGAGCGGACGGAACGGGGTCATTCCGAAGATCCTGTCGGAACCGGCCGACTCTGTGGATCTTCTGATCGTCGGGGACAGTGAGAGCTATACATCGATCGATCCGAGACTTATGTTCAAAAATTACGGCATTCGCTGCTATGCTGCCGGTCAGGCCGGGGCAACGATCGGAGAATCCTACGAGATCCTGGAAAAAAGCCTGACCAGGCAGAGGCCGAGGATCGTTCTCTATGAAAGCAACAGTCTCTTTCGGACCCAGCCGGATACGAACCGGACCGGCGCTGTCATTACGAATACCATGGAAAAGATTTTTCCTCTCATTAAATACCACAGCGCCTGGAAATCGCCCTTTATCGCAAAATTTGTGAAGACCTACAAGGGCTTTCGGATTGATACGAGAATCAAGCCCTACAGGGGCGGAAACTACATGAGAAAAGATATGGCCAGTGATGACAATGCTGAGATCGGCTGGAACAATATCCGCTATCTGGAGGAAATGAAGGCTCTGGCAGAGGCAAATGGAGCAGTTTTTATCATGTATTCTGCTCCGTCTCCCAAAAATTACGATTACAGTAAGCACATTGCCCTGACAAAGCTGGCTGAGAAGGAAGGCATCCAATATGTCGATATGAATGCCCATAACAAGGAGCTTAAGATGAACTGGGCAAAGGATACCCGGGACCGGGGCGATCATCTGAATGTCTACGGAGCCAGAAGAGCAACCCGCTTTATGGGCCGGTATCTTTCTGAGAAGAATGATCTGATGGCACTGAGATCCGGTGACATGAAGACCAGCTCCATTTCCGGAGCCCGGAAGGCAGATACCGTACCCGGGAGAAAGTAGGCATTGTCCATTGCAGAAAATGAGATGAAAAGATGATGAAAAGGTAAGCCGGATTCCATTGCCGGGAATGATAGAGGAAGATATTGGATAAGGCGAAACGAAAATCCATATGCCAAGAAAAGAGGAAGAGATGAATACTGTTCTGGATGCTCTGGAAAAAACCGGAGCTCTCTATAAGGATCAAACAGCTGTCCGGGATCCGAAAACCTCATGCAGCTGGGGACAGCTGATTGGAAGAGCGAAAAGGGCCGGGGCCTGTATTGCTGCGGCAGCCCATGGCCGGACCGGATTTGCGGCCGCCATCCTGGCAGACAAGAGCACAGGCCTTCTGACTGCGATGACAGGAGTGATCTATGCGGGCGGATTTTATATTGTAATCAATCCGGAGCAGCCGGCCAGGCGGATTGAAAAAATTCTAGAAGTCGCATCGCCCGAGGTCCTGATCTGCCAGTCCGGATATCAGAATAAGCTGAAGGAAGCCGGATATGAAGGCCGGATCTATGACCTGGATCGGATTGTTTCAGACGACGGAACCAATTCCTGCCACAGGGCGGATGAAGGGACCATGGCAGAGATCCGGACGGAACTTAACAGGGAAAGCCCTCTCTACGGGATCTTTACCTCAGGTTCAACCGGCACTCCCAAGTGTGTCCAGGTAAGTCATGGTGCAGTGCTCGACTTTATCGGGCATTTCGCTTCGATTTTCGATTTCAAACCGGATGATGTGATTGCATCGCAGGCGCCATTTGACTTTGATGTGTCCATCAAGGATATTTTTACCGCCTTCTTTACCGGTGCGAGCCTTCTTCTGATCCCGCGAGAGTACTTCTCCACACCAAAGACTCTCATGGACTATATTTGCGACAATCAGGCCACCAGTCTGACCTGGGCGGTTTCAGCCCTCTGCATTATCTCCGGCCTGAACTGTTTCTCCTACAGGGTGCCGGACCGGCTCCGGAGGGTCATGTTTTCCGGAGAGGTCATGCCTGTAAAACAGCTGAATATCTGGATGGATCATGTAAAGAATGCGCGTTTTGTCAATCTCTACGGGCCTTCGGAAATTACCTGCAACTGCATGTATTATGAGGTCACCCGACGTTTTGAAAAAAATGAGAAGCTGCCCCTGGGTAAGGCTTTTCCGGGAAGAAAAGTCCTTCTTCTGGATTCTGAAGGAAGGGCCGTTTCTGAAAGGAATCAGCCGGGTGAAATCTGTGTATCGGGCGAGTCTCTGGCCATTGGCTACTACCATAATCCGGAAGAGACCAAAAAGCATTTTGTAAAATATGGACCGGAAGGAAAACGCATGTATAAAACCGGGGATCTGGCTTATATCGGAGATGACGGAGAACTGTATTTCGCCGGCAGAAAAGATTTCCAGATCAAGCATATGGGCCACCGGATCGAGCTCGAGGAAATCGAAAGGAGTATAGATTCCATGGAGGGTGTGGAGAGAAGTATCTGCTCCTTCGATGCGAAGAAGAACCGGATCAGCCTTTATTACAAGGGAGTGATTGATAAAAAGACTCTCCATCGGAAGGCCAAGGAATGTCTTCCCCTTTACATGGTTCCCAATAAGTTCTTTCATATTAAAAACTTTGTCCTGAATAAAAACGGAAAGGCCGACCGGAAGGCCCTGTCCGAGCTGGAGGAAGTGGATGAGGAAACACAGGATAGAAAGCCTGTGATACCGGAAGGAATACATGAAAAGTCGAAGAGCAATTCTGCTATGAGACAGGAGGTGACAGGATGAAGAAGACGGTTGAATTTTCCGGAAAAGAGTTCAATGAACAGGCAGTCGATGGAAAAGAATTCCATGGAAAAGAATTCCATGGAAAAGAATTTCTGATTGAGGCTGCATCCCGCTTCCGGACTCCCTCCTATGTCTTTGATGCCGATGCCTTTCTCGACCGTGCCCGGTCTTTTGTAAGAATTTTTTCGGACTCTTCAAAGAAAGTCCGGATCAATTACTGCATGAAGGCCAACCCCTTTCTGGCAGAGGCAAGCCTTGCCTTTACCGACCGGATCGAGGTCTGCTCCTTCGGTGAATTTCTGATCACGGAAAAGCTTGGCATTCCGGCTGAGAAGCTTCTGATCTCCGGTGTTCTGAAAAAGGAGGAAGACATCGACCGAATCGTTCGAAGCTGCAGAGATAAGGCACTTTATACAGCAGAATCGCCGGCCCAGCTGTCCTCTCTCGAAAAAGCTGCCAGGAAATACGGGCTGATCTTAAATGTCTATTTAAGACTCACATCCGGAAATCAGTTCGGTATGGATGAAGAGACGATTCTTACTATTCTGAAGAATTTTGATTCTTACCCCGATCTCACTTTCTATGGGATCCATTATTTCAGCGGGACACAGAAGCACAGATTTCGGATCCATGAAAGGGAAATAAAAAAGCTGGATCTCTTTATTCAAAGACTGGAGAGCGAGACGGGACGTAAAGTCCTTCATCTGGAATACGGCACCGGCTTCGGCGTGCCCTATTTTATTGATCAGAAGGAGGATGCCACATCAGAGGAATATCTCAAGTCCTTCCTGGCGCTTCTGAATGGAATGGAATATTCGGGCCAGATTTCACTGGAAATGGGCAGAGCCCTGGCCTTCGACTGCGGATATTACCTGACAGAGATCTGGGACAGGAAGACCAGCGGGGAAAAGACCTATGTCATTACAGACGGAGGCATCCACCAGCTCAACTATGACGGTCAGCTTCGGGGCATGTACCAGCCCTTTATGGATTTGATCCGGGGCGGAAATATAGACCGAATCGACGCAGAAGGCGGTCAGAAATATACGGTCTGCGGCTCTCTCTGTACGGCAAATGACATTCTGGCGGCGGATCTTTTCAGCCAGGAGCTTATGACCGGAGACATTCTGGTCTTCGAACGGATCGGAGCCTATTCCTTCTACGAGGGCATGCAGCTCTTTCTCAGCCATGAGCTCCCGGCTGTGGCTCTTTACAGCAGAGAGGAAGGCCTTCGGCCGGCCAGAAAGCGGATGGAAACCTGCAGCCTGAATATGGCTGCTGAATAAGATACAAATATGAAAGGAAGAAAACCATGAAAGAAAAAATTCTTGAAATCCTGAACGACATTGACGACAGTGTAGATTTTGCAGAGGAAAAGAGCCTGATCGGCGACCATATTCTCGATTCCTTCGCTATAATAAATCTGGTAGGTGAGCTTGAGGATGCCTTCGACATCACCATCGGACCCGAGGAGATGACCAGGGAGAATTTTGATTCGGTCGATCAGATCGAAGAGATGGTGAAGCGGCTTTCCCAGGATCAGTAAACAAAGACCAATGCGAAGATCAGAATTCAAAGCCAATGAACCCCGCCGTCATTCCCGGCGGAGGAGAGTAGTGAAAAAGATGAATTTCCCGGGAGGTAGGATATGTCAGAACAGACGATTCTGATCGCTGAAGACGATGAAGATATTGTCAGCATATTAAGATTATATCTGGAAAATGCAGGCTACAGCGTTGCGTCCTGCTATAACGGTGTGGAGGCACTGGAGGCGGTTCGCAGTCAGAAGATCGATCTCTGTCTTTTCGATATTATGATGCCGAAGATGAACGGCTATGATCTGATCCGCGAGGTCCGAAAGACCTTCAATATGCCGATTATCATTATTTCTGCAAAGGACAAGGACAGTGACAAGATCCTGGGTCTGGATCTCGGCGCAGATGATTATATATTAAAGCCCTTTAATCCCCTGGAGGTTGTTGCCAGGGTTCGTGCTGGTCTAAGACGCTTCTACAGCCTGAATCCGGCAGCATCCGACGGTGACAGCGCCGTCCTTCAGTCAGGAGATCTTTCAGTGGACACCAACCGCATGATCCTCTATAAAAGAGGCCTGGAGATCAAAGTGACCCCGACCGAGATCAAGCTTCTCATTCTTCTGATGAGGAATCCGGGCCGTGTCTATACCAAGGCTCAGATCTATGAGAATCTGAGCGGGGAGAGCTATTTTTCGGATGACAATACCATTATGGTCCATATTTCAAACCTCAGAAACAAGATTGAGGATGACCCCAGAAATCCGAGATATCTGATTACGGTCCGCGGCCTGGGTTATAAATTCGGAAACTGAAAAAGGAGCCCTGATGTCTTCCAGAAAGAAAAAACCCACATCAATATTCGCCTATATGATGAAAATCCTGGCCATCAGCCTTCTGGCCATTCTGGCAGGAGGTGTCCTGGTTCTGGCTGTTCCGCTTTTTGATATTTTCGGCATACTGAAGGTACCGGAATATTCCGACGGGCCCAATCTGAGCAAAATCGAAAAGCAGATCGAGGCTTCCGATGACAGTGATTATTCGGGGATTGACACGTCCGTTCTCGGAGAAAAGGGCTATTTTGAAATCCTCGACTCCAGCGGAAGGATTCTATATACAGGGAAGAATACCGGTAAGAAGAGCTATGCGCCCTACATGATTAAATATATACCGGAAACCGATCACTCGATCTATATTGATTTCAGTGAATTCATCGACAACGGGGAAACCATGTATCTCTTAAGCGTTCAGAATTACGATAATAAGAACGATAAGAAGAGGGGCAATCTGGTACAGATCTTCAAGGAGGACGGAAGCATCGTCTTCTCTTCCGACAATGGAGACGATCAGAAAATTTCCGCTCAGGAATTCTCCTATATCAAATCGCATGCGGACTGGCAGTTCGGAAGATACGATGGTAAGAAGATGGTCCGGGAGAAGAAGGTTTTCAAGAGTCCGGATGGAGACGAGAGAGCAGCGATCTTCCATTTTGAAAGTCCCTATGTCCAGTACAAGAAGGAAGAAAACAGAGTCTACTATATCAGAAATACCTTTATTGTTATCTACCTCATATATATCCTTCTGGTGATTCTGATCGCAACCGTTACTTTCTACAGAAAGCTGAAGAAGCCGCTCCTTACTTTGAAGACCGCCCTGGAAGAGGTTACGACCGGGAAAAAGGTTGAGGTTGACAGTGAGGTTGAAACCAGGGAGATCAGCCAGGTCCTGGATGCTTTTAATTCCATGGAGGACCGGCTTGAGAAAATGGATGCCGAACGGGAGAAGGCCCGTGAGGAAAGAAATACAGCCCTGGCCGATATTTCCCATGATCTGAAAACACCTATTACAGTTATCGGCGGCTATGCGGATGCCTTAAGAGACGGCATTATTCCGATGGAAGACAGTCACAGATATCTGGATATCATCAGCCAGAAGGCCAAGACCATGTCGGAGCTGATCACCCAGTTCAGTGATTACAGCCGTTTTGAGAATCCGAAATTCAAGATTTCCAGGGAGAAAGGAGATCTGGCTGAGTATCTCCGGGCCTATATGGCAAAACGATTTAATGAACTTTCGGTCCTTGGCTTTCAGGTCGATACGGATATTCCGGAGGAACAGATTCCTTTTGATTTCGACCAGAGCCAGATGAAGAGGGTATTCGAAAATATCATATCGAACTCGGTCAAATATACAAATCCCGGCACTGTGATCTACGTTTCCATGAAATGCGATGACAGGACGATTGAGATCGTCATGGGCGATAATGGTCCCGGAGTATCTCCTGAACTGAAATCAAAGCTCTTCGAACCCTTCACGGTAGGTGATCAGTCGCGTAAGAGCGGCAAGGGCACAGGCCTTGGCCTTTCCATTGCGAAGAAGATCGTAGAGGCCCATGGCGGGACCATAGAACTGGAAGATGAGATCGACGGGAAAAGGGGACTGTATTATAGAATCTGCTTTCCAAGAGGATGATTTGAGTCTTGAAAAAGAGGGCAGACCAGGCTTTGTAATCTGTCATATGTACGTGAAAAAAGACAGAACGAAAGAGAAATATGGAAAAGAAAAAGATGGTTCGGGCTCACCCAAACCATCTTTTTTTCAGCCTATTGCCGGAAGGGATCGGATCTTCAGGCCATCTTGCGGATTTCGTGGCCCCGTTCTCCTTTCATCCATCATCTGATCTGCTGTTCAGAATGTCGTGAAATGATATTCTGTCGTGGAATCAAATGCTGTGCCGGCTCTTAAGATCGGCTGCTCAAAGGAAGGAATATTGACAGCGTTGGGGAAGAACTGGGTCTCGAAGGCAACACCGACATAAGGCTCATAGTTTACCCCGCCCTTGCCCTTGGGGCAGTCAATGACATAATTTCCGCTGTAGACCTGGATACCTGGGAGATCGGTCCAGATTTCCATCTTCCGTCCGGTTTTACTGTCTGTCATGGAACCGACAGGAGATACGGTACCGCGTTTGGTCTTCAGGACAAAATTGTGATCGTAGCCGTGTCCGATCCGGATGGCTTCGAAATCATAATTTTTGATGTCGTCTCCAAGTCTTCTGGGCTGACGGAAATCCATAGGTGTTCCATCGACCTTTTCCAGTCTGCCGTCCGGAATCTGCTCGTCGTCGGTCGGAGTATAATAATCGGCATCCAGCTGGATCATGGCATCCAGAGCAGGACCGGAAGCCTGTCCGCCCAGATTGAAATAGCTGTGATTGGTCGGATTGAAAACAGTATCCCGGTCGGTTGTGGCATGATAGTGAATGGAAAAGACATTGTCATCTGTCAGAGTATAGGTGACGGAAAGAAGTACATTTCCCGGGAAACCGCATTCCAAATGCTCCTTCTGGATGGTATAGGTGATGGACCGGTCGGTAAAGGCGGTCATGGCCCACATTTTATGATGAAGTCCGTGATAACCGCTGTGCAGGGTGTTATGGCCGTTTTCGTTTGGATCCAGTTCATAGGTCTTACCGCCCAGGGTAAAGGACGCATTGCCGATCCGGTTGGCATAGGGTGCTACCAGGCAGCCGAAGCAGGGATCATTGACGAAATAAGAGTCCAGATCCTCAAAGCCGAGTACCACATCATCCAGTCGTCCATCCCGGTCCGGAACGTGCAGTTCCAGAAGGTTGGCACCATAATTCATTGAAACGAAATAGCTGCCGGAAGCGTTGCTGATCGTATAACGGAAAATTTCTCCGCCTTCCGGTGCATTCCCCCATTTTTTCTTCTCCATGATAACCTCCTTAACATGTCGGCCGTCTCTGTGTATACGGCCCCCTCTGCAGGATGGAGCCGGACTTTCAAAGGGAACAGCCGCATTCTGTAGAATAAGTGATTGGCTCGAAAAACAGTATATCACATGATAGAATCCTCTTGCACAATTATGGAAGATAATAAGGAAGCCTTCAGTAAAGCTTTTGTTTCAGCTGCCTTCCCGAGCTTGCAAGATCATTGTAAAAACCATATAATAAACAGAAAAGGGTGCTTAAAACCATTGAGGCTTTGAGTGATAATGTATTAGAAAGCCAGATTATGGCACAGGAGATTCAGCATGAAAAACTATGCAGTCGGCGTTGATGTAGGCGGAACGACCATTAAGATCGGCCTCTTTTCAAAAGACGGCCAGCTTCTTACCAAGGAAAAAATACCAACAAATACAGCAGATCATGGAGTACATATTGTAGATGATATCGCTGCCAAGGTGGATGATATCCTTGCAGCCAGAAGAATTGACAAGGACAGCGTCATCGGAATCGGAATCGGCGTTCCCGGACCGGTTCTGCCGGACGGAAGAGTCAACAAGTGCGTCAACCTCGGCTGGGATATCTATCCGGTTGAGTCTGAGCTGGCAAAGGCCTCTGGACTTCCGGTAAAGGCAGCCAATGATGCAAATATTGCAGCCCTCGGTGAAGCCTGGATGGGCAGCGGCAAGGGCTATTCCAGCATTGTTATGGTGACCCTTGGCACCGGAGTAGGCGGCGGAATTGTCCTGAACGGCAAGATCCTGACCGGCTTTGGCGGAGCTGCAGGAGAGATCGGACATATTCAGGTCAACCCGGGTGAGGTTACAGCCTGCAACTGCGGTCTGCATGGCTGCCTGGAACAGTATGCTTCTGCATCAGGCATTATCCGTATGGGCCTTACCAATAACCATCTGGACAAGTGGAAGGGCAGCCCTCTCTACGGCAGAGATTCTCTGACCGGCAAGGATGTTACCGATGCAGCAAATGCAGGTGATCCTCTTGGCTATGCTATCCTCAAGAAGGCCATGACCTATCTTGGCAATGCTCTGGCAACAATTGCCGATGTAGTCAATCCGGAAGCCATCCTGATCGGCGGCGGTGTATCCGAGGCCGGACAGATTGTACTTGATTTAGTAACAGAACCTTTTGAAAAAAATGTATTTCATGCTTGCAAAAACACTAAGATTCTGTTAGCATTATTAAGTAACGATGCTGGTATCTACGGAGGAGCTAAACTGGCGATTGACAGTCAGGAATAACTTCCGTTTGATCATAGATCATGCTTCGTATATCACGAAGCAGGCAGCATAAGCTGCCAGCATTTCGATGCGTGGCTCAGTTTGGTAGAGCGCTGCGTTCGGGACGCAGAGGTCGCAAGTTCAAATCTTGTCGCATCGATGAAACTGGTGTATAATCAGTTTGTAAATAAATCGAAGCGTGGCTCAGCTTGGTAGAGCGCTGCGTTAGGGACGCAGAGGTCGCAAGTTCAAATCTTGTCGCTTCGACTGAAACCGGAAATCCTTTCATATCAAGGGTTTCCGGTCTTTTTTATCTCTGATTTTTCCTCTCAAAAATGGTCTGTTTTTCCCGTTTTGGTGCAGTTTTGACGCAGTTTAGCGCAGTATTTCTGATTTTAACGTGAAAAAAGCGGATTCCGAAGAATCCGCTGAAGTATTTATAAGAATTTCTCTGATGGACAGCTGCTTTATCTCAAGAGCAGCTGCCTTTTTTCTTTCATATACAGTACTGGCCTGAACAGCCTGATCATTAATGGGTGATATCCGGCAGCTCCATGCTTTCTGCAGCCCGGAAGCCGCCATTGATCAGTGTCGTTGTATACTGGATCAGTTCCTCGATATTGATGGCCTTCTCTGTCAGCCAGGTCTGGTAAATGGTTGAAATACAAGACATATAGGCTTGGGTCAGAGAGGGGAAAGGTGTTCTTCTGTAGATGGTCTGAAAAGTATCACTGTGGAGCACGCGTTCGATCACCTTGTTATAGAAAGCCTGATTTCGGGAATCACAGAGAAGAATCCGCTGGATGCCGCTGCAGTTCTTGAGATACTGATAGAAGGCACGGATACAGCTGTCCAGATTTCCGGATTCGACGACCGGCTCCAGCTCATTCATCATATTCTGATAGGATTCCTCGCTGACAGCCTGCATCAGCTCGTCCATGGATTTGTAGTGGAGATAGAATGTTTTCCGATTGATTCCTGCCCGCTGTGTCAGGCACGTGATGGTGATCTCGTCCAGGCTCTTTTCCTGAGCCAGGCTGTAAAAAGCCTGCTGAACAGATTTAAGGGTCCTTTTTACGCGCATGTCCATATGTTTCTCATCCATTACGGTACCTCCTTACATGAAATTTTCCGCGCCAAAGTACACACGCGGAAACGTAGAACTAAAAAGATTTTTCATAATTATAGGACAGAAGGCCGACTTTTGAAAGCAAAAATTAAACGAATTAATTAAACATTTCGTGAAAAATGTTCAAAAGGTTTCCTCTTACTGAGCGGGCTCGTTTGTCTCAGGGGTCAGAGGAGCTATGATATCAGAGCTTTCCGACTCAACGGAGGTATTATTGTCACTTGGGTCCTTGGCACTATCGTCTGTAGAGTTTCCGTCGGTGGCTTCCGTGCTGGAATAGGTAAACTTGTTGGAGCTTCTAAAGACGGTGCTGTTGGAACCTACCTGACTTACAACAATGCTGTCGCCGCTCTTTATGTCAGAGTCGTTGATGGTCAGACACTCACCGGAAATATAGTCCGTATCCACCTGTTCCCCGTTTACATAGACCTTGCACCATTTGGTGAAGCCAGTGCCGTAAATATGAACCTTGCCGTTGAAGCTGTAGGCCTGATTTACCGTGATGTCCCTGATACCCATGACAAGGTCTGAGGACGGATAGAGATTGACGCCGTTATAGGCATAGCGGTTTCCGTAGAGGAGGTCATACTGGAGCATATTCAGACGGTTGGTGTACTCTATGGATCCGGGCTCTATATTTTCCTTCATCATCTGCTGGTTGAACTGGAGCATGGTTCCTGTATGTATGCCGATCCGTCCGAGCTCATCCGAAACCAGCTGATAGGAGGTCAGATCCTTGTCTTCCTTCTTTAGACCGAAGTTATTCCAGGTAATATAGTTGGTCTTGAAGATCGAGTTTTCCTTCATATCGCCGGCGGTCAGGCCCATGGTAGGCAGATGGTCGCCGAACATGACAAGGAGTGTATCCTCGCCTCTGCTGTTCAGCATTTCCACATAGTTCTTGATCCAGGTATCCATGGTATGAACCTGGTTGACATAGTACTCCCACTTATACTGGAGACTTTCATCCTTGCCTTTGGCGGTAACCTTGATGGCAGGATTGTCGATGACCTTGTAGCCGGGATAGTTTCCATGGGTCGATACAGTGATGGTATAGACAAAGTCGCGGTTTTTCGTAGAATCCATAGCATCCTTTGTGGCACCGATCAGGATATCATCTGTCGGCCAGGAGCCCAGCGGGGTGTAGTCTGTGATATCCAGGTTTTCCTTTGCGGTAAAGGTATCAAAGCCCATTTTCGAAAAGGCGTTGGCACGGCTGTAGAAGTTTCCGCCGTTATTATGAACGACATGGGTGCTGTAGCCCTGCATCTTCATATCATCGGCAAAACTTTCCACACTCCGGGCCTTCAGGACGGTCTTCTGGGGAATCTCGCCTGGTCCGAAGAAGGATACCGACATGCCGGTCAGCATTTCAAATTCTGTGTTGCTGGTTCCGGCACCGACGACAGGAACTGTCAGGTGGCCGGTGGTATAGTTCTGCATCAGGGAATGGATAAAGGGGATAGGGTCCTCGGAAAAGGACAGATAGTTGACCTCGGTCGGGTCGAAGAAGGATTCCAGGAGGACGACAATGACGTTGGGGCCTGTTTTCTTATCCGCATCATCGACACCGGTCTGCCCGGTGATGGTGGTCTTGTCCGTATCCGTATCGCTCAGGACCTGCTGGACGGCCTTGCTGGAGTAGCCCAGGGGACGCCGCATGCCTCGGTCGAGCATGGAGGTCGCAAAGCCGTAGATATAGCCGTTATCCAGATAACCCTGGGCAAGGTTTCCGAAATAGGACTCGATCAGGCCGCTGGACTGGAGAAACTTTCCGGAGAGCGGAAGAGCAATCCAGAGGGCTGCAACCAGGATCAGACGGGCCCAGAAGGGCGTCTTGCTTTTAAACTTTTTTCCTTTAATAAAAAGACGGACCAGGAAGAAGGCGAAGACGGCCAAGCCGACGATTGCGAGGATCGCTTCCCAGGCGGAAAAATACTTGGAGTCCTTCATGGTGAAGAGATCTCCGATCATGGAGAGGTCCGAGAAACCGAAGGGGGAGACCCGGTTCAGAAGAAGGACACAGTTGATGATGCCCAGTGTGACGAAGAGTCCGCTTACGATTCTTCTGACAAAGGTACGTCTCCGAAAGAGGATGGCTACCGAATATACAACAAAAATGATAAAGGAATTATATAGGAAGGGAATGGGGTGCTGAACTACAAACTTCAGTGCCTCGATCAGGGAATGACGAGACAGCCACTCAAGTACGATGTCCAGAAACATAGACCATGGAATCATGATCAAAAAGTCGTGTTTGCTTGCAAAATTTCGAAAAGTTTTCATTAAAACGTCTCCGGCCTGCTATTTGAAGTTCTATTTATAGTAAGATATAATATTTTTTCAGTTACGAGATTATAGCATGATAAAATTTTGATGTAAACCCGAATCGGGAGGCTAAACCTTCTATGAATCTGTATAATATCACAATCAACTGGGTCTATCTGGCTTTGCTTTCGGCTCTCTTTTTCGGCCTGGCACCGGTATTCCTGAAGGCATCTATGAAGCGGGCCGACGCATGGGTCAGCTTTACTTTGGCAGTGACGGTTCAGACCATCCTTCTTCTTCTTTTCTATCCCGGGAAGGCCCGGGCCTTTTTTTCGGCTTTTCGCGGAAGAGGATTGCAGAACTGGGTCCCTCTTATTCTTATCGCTTTGACCTTTCTTCTTTCTGCCTTCTTTTTCTTCCTGGCCCTGCAGAGAAGCCAGGTGAGTCAGGCTTATTCCCTGTTTTCCTTTTCGAGACTTCTTCTGCCTCTGCTTTTTTTTCTTCTATTAAAGGAAGGCATGGCGATGAAAAACTGGTATGCCCTTTTTCTTGGCCTGGCCGGCCTTATCTTACTCCTGATCGGGTCGGAAGGAAAGACGGAAAAATCATGGCTCCTCTTCGGCCTCCTTTCTATTGTCCTTGAGCTGACAGGCCGGCTTCTTTTACGCCGTTTCGGCCAGGCCTATGAGGAAGGTTTCCGGATCCTTTTCGAGAGTTTTTTTGCGGCGGTATGCGGCTGGATCGTTCTTCTTATAAGAAGGAGAGGAGCACAGCTGAAAAGAGTTACGGTTTATCAGGGATTTTTTATGGCAGCGGCTGGACTTCTGACAGGATTTGCAGTAATCTTTCTGAACCGGGGCCTCTCCAATAATGCCGGAATTGTCAGGACTCTTGTGAGCCTGGCTCTGCCGGTCAGCCTTCTGACCTCTGCAGCCCTTCTCAGAGAGAAACTGGCAGGGAAGGCTGTCCTGGGGATGATATGTCTTACAGCAGGGCTGATGCTCCCCAGTCTGATCTGATCGTATCTGACGGATCTCTACCTGGTCTGATCACTTCGTATCAGATCTTATTGTCCCGGATCTGGTCTTGATTATATCAGATCGAATCTGTTCTCACCCTTCATAGGTTTGTAGAAAGGATATTAGAATTTTGGAACTGTCATTCAGAGAAAAAGGCCTGAAGAAATCCACAAAGCGGAAAATCCTCCGTCTCTGCCTGACCTTTCTTGCGGCTTTTATTGTTTTCTTCCTTTGGATGAACCGAAGCCGTGACAAGGCAGCCTCCGATGTGCAGAGTCCGACCCTTCCGGTTATTTCCGTTCAGTATCATGATCAGGAGATCAATGAGCTTTATGGCTATACCGAGGACATGGATGCTCTCTATATGAGAAATGCGGTTGCGCCCCTGGGGGATGACCGTACGCTGAATCTGCAGATCCGGACCTATGGCACGACGGTCAAAAAGATCTCCTATGAGGTCCGTTCCCTGGATACAGAGCGGAAGATCGCAGGTGAGAGCAGGGTAAAATTCACAGAAAAGAAAAATCGGATTCAGACCAGTCTTCAGATTGCTAATCTGATTGAAGAAGATACAGAGTATCTTCTGGTTTTGACCCTTCACACAGACGAGGGCCAGGTTCATTATTACTGCCGGATTGTCCAGGACAGCAGCAGCCATGTGGCAGAGTGCCTGGATTTTGCCCATTCCTTCCAGAATATGGCCTGGAATAAGGACAGTGAGGGAGTCGGCGCCTATCTGGAGACAGACGGGCTCAGCAGTGACACCTCGGAACTCCAGCAGGTGGATATTCATTCGACAGCAGACCAGGTAGCCTGGAAATCCTTTGAAGGAAGTCTTTCCGGCTCTCAGGTAACAGAGCTTACAGAGGTGACCAGCGACTATTCCGCTATGGAAATGACCTATCGGATGGTGACCAAGGACAGCAGCGGCAAAAAGACCTATTTCGATGTTGATGAATATTTCAAGATCCGCTATGGCTCTGGAAAAATGTATCTTCTGGACTATCAGAGAACCATGAACCAGATTTACGATCCTGAAAAGATCCAGTTTACAGAAGACGGTCTTCTGACGCTTGGGCTTGGAAACCGGAATGTGAACTATATTTCCAATGCAATCGGTACGGTGACTGCTTTTGAGATGGATGGTGAGCTCTATGAATTCAACGAGAACACCGGAAATCTGACCCGGGTCTTCTCCTTCCGGAACGGAAATCTGACCGACCGCAGACTGAATAACCAGTCGCATTCCATCATGCTCCTGAATATGGATGAAAACGGCACCATGGACTTCGTGGTCTATGGCTATATGAATGCAGGCCCTCATGAGGGAAAGTGCGGCATCGGACTCTACCGCTACAGCGCGAGAACCGGCAATACCCAGGAGCAGACCTTCATTCAGTCGACCAAGTCCTATCAGATTCTGAAAGCCGGCTTCTCAGACCTCCTTTATAAGTCCAATGACAATATCTTCTACGTCATGGTCGATGGAACTCTCTTAAAGATCGATCTGGATACACTGGAAACCTCAGAGATGCTGACGGAAATGAAGACCAGCCAGTACGCGGCATCGAAGACCGGCCGCTATCTGTCCTGGACAGACAAGGACGAACCCTCGGGCAGGATCCATGTCATCGATCTGGAAAGCAGAAAACAGTTCGATATCCAGGCCGGTGAGAATGAACTCTTAAGGCCCCTGGTCTATATTGATAATGACTTCGTCTACGGCACGGTAAGAAAATCCGATATGACTTCGGATTCCGCGGGCGGCAGTATGTATCCCATGTATAAGATAGATATCGCGGAGGTGACCGGCGGCAAGGCGGATGTCCTGAAGGAATACACTCGAGACGGTTACTATATCACCGGTGTGAGTGAGGATTCTTATACACTTTATCTGAATCTTGTCAGCAGAAACGCGGATGGAAGCTTCACTGCGGCTGCCCAGGATACCATCAAGGATAATGCCGGTGAGAGAAATCAGTCGGTTACTCTTGTTTCGTCATCTGATGGAGCCGGCGGTCTCACCCTGGGCCTTCAGATGGCAAAGCTTAAGAGTCCGGCCGCATCCTTCCATTTCCTTCAGGCCGGCTTTACAGAGGCAGATAAGAGCCGCACAATCACAGTCAAGGCCACACACACCGAGCAGAAGTATTATGTCTATGTCGGAGGCAGTGTGGTGGATTCCGGAAGTGATCCGGTTCAGGCAATCCAGAGAGCAGACAGCGAGATGGGGATTGTCGTCGATAATTCCGCCAGATATATCTGGAAGCGCAGTCGGAAAAACAGTAAAAACAGCCTGAGCCTGGCGGTCGGATCGGAAGATAAGAATCAGGACCAGAAAAGCCAGTGCCTCAGCACAATCCTGAACTTTGAGGGAAAGAATGCCAATGTCCACAGTCTTCTGGCGGGCGGAAATTCAGCACTTCAGGTCCTGCAGTCAAATATGGACCAGGCCGTATGCCTGGATCTGACCGGAATCAGTCTGAGCCAAGCTCTCTATTATGTATCGAACGGTACGCCGGTTTATGTTGAAATGAAGAGCGGGCCGGCGGTTCTTGCAGGATATTCTTCCTCCAATGTCAGCATCTATCATCCGGAGAAAGGATCTTATGAAAGCATGTCACTGGCTGAGGCGGAGCAGAGTATCGCTCAGGCCGGATCGATCTATATTGCCTACGTGAAGTAGGAAAGTCATCGAAATAAGGATCGGCAGCGAGTCTGGATCGGTCCCGTTTCCGCTGCTTTAATGAAATAAAAGACCAAAAAAGACCAAAAAGGACCGGAGAAAACGAAATGTTTTCTCCAGTCCTTTTTCTTACGAGATTTTTAGAGGTCCTGACCTCGGCCTGTCTCTGAAATGAATTCTATTTCCGGTTCAGATCATTTTCTTTTGGGCCGGGTTTCGTCACTTCAGGCTTTGTTCTTGTCCTTGTACTTGGTTACAACCCGGTTGATCCGGTCATAGGGATCCAAAAGACCGGACATGGATGCGTTATGGTTCAGAGTATCGATGATATAGGCGATATACTTGGACATGTCACAGCTGATATAGTAGTCACGGCTCAGAAGCTCCGGAGTCTGGTAGGTCAGGTTGGTGGTTACAACCCGGTAAATGGTACCTTCCTCTACAGCTTTGTCGAATGCGGCCAGGCCGTTGGTGAAGAGACCAAAGGTGGCAACGACGAAGATCCTGCCGGCCTTTCTCTTCTTCAGCTCATGGGCAACATCGATCATGGACTCGCCGGAGGAGATCATATCGTCGATGACGATGACATCCTTTCCCTCGACATCGGAACCGAGGAATTCGTGAGCTACGATGGGATTACGGCCGTCAACAACACGGGAATAATCTCTTCTCTTATAGAACATACCCATATCAACGCCGAGAACGGAGGCCAGATAAACGGCACGCTGGGTTGCTCCCTCGTCGGGGCTGACGATCATCAGATGATCGTTGTCCAGCTTCAGATCATTCTCGTGCTTCAGAATGTTCTTGATGAATTGATAGTAGGCGGGTACGGATTCGAATCCATGCAGAGGGATGGCATTCTGAACCCGAGGATCGTGAGCGTCAAAGGTGATGATATTATCAACACCCATGCTGACCAGTTCCTGGAGCATCAGGGCACAGTCCAGGGATTCACGGCCGGAACGCTTGTGCTGACGTCCTTCGTAGAGGAAAGGCATAATGACATTGATCCGCTTTGCCTTGCCGTTGGTAGCGGCGATGATCCGCTTCAGCTCTGCATAGTGATCATCCGGTGAATAATGATTGACCTGACCGCAGACCGTGTAGGTGCAGTTCCAGTTGGTGACATCGGTCAGAAGATAAAGGTCAAGTCCCCGGATGGACTGGTTGATCATGCCCTTTCCCTCGCCAGATCCGAAGCGGGGTGCCTCGGCGTCAACGATGCAGGAATGTCTCTGATAAGAAGCATTGGCAGCGTCAATGAAGCGATCCTTTTCGCGTTTTCCTCTCCACGAAACGAGGTATTCATTTACCTCATCGCCGAGGGCAAGACAGCTCTTCATCGGGATGACACCCAGGGGTGCGATGGGCGTGGTACAGGACAGCTGATTGTCATTTGGCATGAATTTTTCCTCCTGAGATAGATGGTGATTACTTTTTCTCTAAACTTTTCTGAAGACGGACGTCTTTTCCGAAGAGTTTAATCAGAGTATAGTTGCTTGTAATTCTGGATAAAACGCGCTCGCCGTAGCGGTCGCGGAGATCCCCAAGGGAAAGATTGCTTGTGATGATCGTGGAACGTCTGCGGATCAGGCGTTCGTTTATTACCTGGAACATCTGGGCAGTGGTAAAACTGTTCTTCATTTCTGTTCCGAGATCATCAATGATCAGAACTTCACAAGAAAATATATTATCATAATCTTCGTCTAAAGTGTGATCGTGGTCAAATACATGTTTTTCAAGAAGCTGAAAAAACTGAAAAGCTGTAAAGTAAATAACGGAAATTCCCTGATCCAGGAGCGCTCTGGCGCTGCAGTTGGTAAGGAAGGTTTTTCCGGTTCCGGTTTCACCGTAGAGAAAGACATTTCCGCCGCATGTCTTAAAGTCTTTTGAAAATTTCTTCATCAGAGTCAGAGCCCTGGAAGCTGCCTCTTTCGGGGAAGTGCCTTCCCTTTCGGATTTTCGGTCGGAATAGAAATCCAGAGAAAAGTCATCAAAGGACTGGGTCTCCAGAAGCTCCATGATATGGGACTGGCGGTAGACAATGCCGATGGCTGCCTGACGGAAACAGTGGCAGCGCTGATTCCCGATAAAACCGGTGTCCCTGCAGTCGGGACAGCGGTATTTGATTTCCATATAGTCTTCCGGATAGCCGTATTTTTTTAAGAGTGCTGTCCGTTCCTCAGTCAGGGCCTTCAGGCGGCGGGAAAGCTTCTGATCAGAAGCATTGACATTTGAAGCATCGCCGGCAGAGGGATTCATAAGTCTCTGCTTTGCGGCCTCGTAAGCGGCATCGGAGATTTCCTTCCGTATTTCCCGAATACGCGGAATTCTGGCTTCGACCTCGCGGACATGCGCTTCCATCTGGTCTATGTCGATGGCCCGCTGGTTCTCATAGGAACGCATCAGCGCATCAAATTGTTCATTTGACAGGGACATAGCAAAAGCCCTTTCCTGACTGATTAAAACATTTCTATATATAGAAGCTTCTGTCAAAGCTTCCGATTACTTTGATGATTGAGAGCGGCCTGGAAATCAGCTCAATAGCTTCTTCTCCAGTGCCTGCAGGGATTCGTCATCATAGGAAGGAGAAGATAGACCTTCCTTTTTATTCAGATTCATATTTGAGGCACTGCCCTTGACGGCTGCCCGATTCCTGGCATGGCTGTTATCCAGATTCCTGACCTCATCCAGTGTATGGATATGGGCCCGGTTCCAGTTGGACAGGATCGTATCCGCATACTCGAAGCTGGCCTTGCCGGTCTGCATGACGGTCCGCTGGCAGGCCTCGGAGATCAGATCCTCGGTAAAGGCAAATTCCTTGGTCCAGCGGGCCAGATAGTCTTCTTCTCTGGGAGTCAGCTTTCTTCCCTGGATACCGAATGCCTTCATGATCGCATAATAGGCATTGGAATGAATGTCGGAAGCCAGCCGGGCCTCCGCTTCTGTGGTGATTCCTTCCTTCCGCCAGCTGATGGCAATCTTATTCATATAACGGATGCTCTTGTGGCCGGCGGCAATACATTCTTCCACCAGGAATTCGATCAGCTCAATAGACAGGCCCAGAGTCCAGTGCCAGAAGAGAACCGTGTCCGCTTCATTCTGACTCATCGGCTTGTCAATATACTGCTCGGTCACATAGATGAGCTCCTTTGAAGCTACATCCTGGTTAATGATCTTCCGCTCTTCAGGAGAGAAATTCGGCTCGGTTGGAATCTCTTCTTTGTTTTCTTCAGAAAGAGAGACCGGATCAGAGGATGCCTCTTCCTGGCCCTTCATTTCTCCGGCAGAAGGCTCCTTTTCAGGCATCTTCTGGAGATTAACAGTCAGCGGTGCAAGCTGGTTATCATCCGGGTCCAGCATGCAGATGCCGACAAGCTTCTTGTTTTTATCATATTCCAGGCGGAGAAGATGGCGGCTTTCCCAGTAATCCAGCGCTTTCATGATATCCCGTTCGGTATGGCCGAGGAGATCGGCAAAACGGCTGATGGAAAAGACGGAATCCCGGCCGGAAAGACAGCGGAGAAGATATAGGTAGATCTTCACATATTCTCCGTCTGCCTCCGGAAGATAATGGTCAATAAAGGTATTGGAAACACAGGTCACCTGTTTTTCGGAGACTGTGTGTAAGGTAATCTGATCAGACATGAATTTCCTCCTGATTTTCTATCGCCGAAATTATACCATAAAGAAAAGTCTCTGCAAAGAAAGGAGGACCTTCGCAGCCGGCAGAATAAGCCACATCGGGAAATGTGCATGATGTGGATAAGTGCGGCGGAGGTCTGAAAATCTGCTATAAAAAATCCACAGCCCATGTCGAAAAACTTCAACAATGAATTGTGGATAAAGTGGATAACTTTTATTTCAAAAGGTCTTCGCCAACATTTACAATGTTTCCTGCGCCCATAGTTATCAACAGATCGCCGTTCATAGAATTTTTTTTCACCCAGTCTTCGATTTCATCGAAGGAATGGAAGTAATAGGCTTCCTTGCCAAGTTTTACAAGGCCGTCCCGGATGTCAGCGGAGCTTACGCCGTAGATATCCTTTTCCCGGGCGGCATAGATATCAGCCAGGACGACAATGTCGGCAAGGGAAAGTGCACGGATAAAATCAGGCAGAAAGGCCTTGGTTCTGGTATAGGTATGAGGCTGGAAAATAACGACCAGCCGCTTGTGCGGATACTTCAGAGCCGCATTCAGAGAAGCAGTGATCTCTGTCGGATGATGGGCATAGTCATCGATGATGACAGCACCGTTTTCGAGCTTTCCCTTGTACTGGAAACGCCGGTCGGCTCCGGAGAATTTGGCCAGTCCGCTCTGAATCTTCGCATAGGGAATTCCCATGGCTCTGAGGACTGCTATGGCAGCCAGGGCATTACCGACATTGTGACGGCCGGGAACATGAAGCTGGATTTTTTCAAGCTTTTCACCGAAAGCAACCGGAGTAAAGCTCGGATAGGCAAATTCATTGTAAGTGATGTCTTCAGCGTGATAGTCTTCCTTCTTGGAAAAACCGTAGGTTACGACCCTGCAGGGAGCATCCTTGACGATCTCCTCGTAGTCGGGAATCTCCCCGTTAATGACCAGAAGACCGTCTTTTGCAGTATTTCCGACAAATTTATGGAAAGACTTTCTCTCATTGTCCAGAGTCTTGAAGTAGTCCAGGTGCTCGGCATCAATATTCAGAATAATGCTGTAGCGTGGATAGAGGGAGAGAAAACTGTCTGTATATTCGCAGGCCTCGGCAACAAAGACATCGGAGGAACCGACCCGGATATTGGAATGGATGGGCTGGAAAATAGCTCCGACAGAAATAGTCGGATCAGCCGCAGCCTCGAGAAGGACCTGGCTGATCATGGATGTCGTAGTGGTCTTGCCGTGGGTACCGCTGATGGCAATGGAGTTCTTGAAATGGTCCATGATCTGACCAAGAAGCTCTGCTCTGGTCAGCATGGGTTTTCCGGTCTCTTTTGCCTTTGCAAATTCCGGATTGTCCGGATGAATGGCTGCCGTGTATACAAAGACATCAGTGGAAGGGTCTACATTTTCCGCAGACTGAGGATAGGAGATCCTGGCACCGATCTTTTCCAGATGGCGTGTGAGGTCGGAAGGTGCACGGTCCGAACCGGACACAATAAAATGGCGGTCCAGAAGGATTTCTGCAAGACCGCTCATACTGATGCCGCCGATGCCGATGAAATGAACATGAAGTGGCTGGTTGAAGTCAATTTTAAACATATTAAAACGCCCGCTCTCTAATAGAAACTGATTGGCTTTTCCTGATGTGGATTTTCTGAATTCTTCCTATATATACTACGCTTTTTTCACTTTTGCAAGAAATGAAAAGATACCGGGTATGAAATAAAGAACAGAATAAGGCAGCAGCTGTAGAAAAGCCCTCATATTTTTGTTAAATTTTGGTGTTTACACAGACTATCTATGCTATAATTTAGTCAAGATTACAAATGTGGCTGTCAGACCGACAATTTTGCCGGAAGACAGCCGCAGGTTTTTAACTATCCAGTGAAACGGGGTGAGTACATGAGCAGTAAAGAAATGATTGCAATGCTTCTTGCCGGCGGTCAGGGATCCAGATTGGGCGTTCTGACATCAAACGTTGCAAAACCGGCTGTTGCTTTTGGAGGAAAGTACAGGATTATTGATTTCCCACTTTCAAACTGCATCAATTCAGGGATTGATACAGTAGGCGTTCTGACACAGTATCAGCCGTTGGTTTTGAACTCTCATATAGGTATCGGTATTCCTTGGGATCTCGATCGTAACAACGGAGGCGTCACAGTTCTTCCTCCCTATGAGAGAAGCAGCAATGCAGATTGGTATTCAGGAACCGCAAATGCGATTTATCAGAACCTGAATTATATTGAGAGCTATGATCCGGATTATGTTCTGATTCTCTCCGGAGATCATATCTACAAGATGGATTACGAGGCCATGCTTGATTTCCACAAACAGAACAAGGCGGATGTCACGATTGCGGCTATCCCGGTTCCGATCGAGGAGGCAAGCCGTTTCGGAGTTGTTATCTGCGATGAAAACAAGCAGATCACCGAATTTGAGGAGAAGCCGGAGCATCCGAGATCCAACCTTGCTTCCATGGGTATCTATATCTTCAGCTGGCCGGTTCTGAAGGAAGCTCTGATCAAGCTGAAAGATCAGCCCAACTGTGATTTCGGCAAGCACATCATTCCCTACTGCCACAATGAGGGCATGCGGATCTTCGCCTATGAATTCAACGGCTACTGGAAGGATGTCGGAACTCTGGGCTCCTACTGGGAAGCCAATATGGAGCTGGTGGATCTGATTCCCGAATTTAACCTCTATGAGGAATTCTGGAAAATCTATACCAAGCAGACCATGATCGAACCCCATTATGTCGGAGAGGATGCGGTCATTAAGAAAGCCATCATCGGCGCGGCGGACCAGATTGACGGTACGGTTGAGAACTGTGTACTGGGACCGGGTGTTATCGTCGAAGAGGGCGCGGTTGTAAGGAACTCCATTCTGATGCGCGGCGTACACATTGCAAAGGGTGCAGTGATCGATAAGGCGATTATTGCCGAGAATACCACGGTAGGGGAAAATGCAAAGCTGGGCGTCGGAGAATTTGCTCCGAGCAAGCTGTCCCAGAAGGTCTACGCATTTGACCTTGTAACTATCGGCAATGATTCTGTGATTCCGGCCAATGTCTCCATCGGAAAGAATACGGCTATTCATGGAAAAACAGAAGAAAGCGACTATCCGAACGGTCTTCTGGAGAGTGGCGGCTATATTATTAAGGCAGGTGAATGAGCATGAAGGCATTGGGAATAATTCTCGCAGGTGGAAACAATACACGGATGGGGTCTCTTTCAGATAAGCGGGCAATCGCGGCCATGCCTGTAGCGGGCAGCTACCGGAGCATCGATTTTACCCTTTCCAATATGACAAATTCGCACGTGCAGACAGTAGCCGTACTGTCACAGTACAATGCACGTTCCCTGAATGAGCATCTGAATTCCTCCAAGTGGTGGAATTTCGGCCGTAAGCAGGGCGGACTCTTTGTCTTCACGCCGACCGTAACCACTGATAACAGCTGGTGGTACCGGGGAACCGCAGATGCCATGTGGCAGAACATTGATTTCCTGAAGGAACGTCATGAGCCCTATGTCATCATTGCAAGCGGTGACTGCATCTACAAGATGGACTTCAACAAGGTTCTGGATTACCACATTCAGAAGCAGGCCAATATCACAGTCGTATGCGCCAAGTGCCCGGAAGGGGATGACATCAAGCGTTTCGGCGTGGTCAAGATGGATACGGACGGACAGATTACAGATTTTGAAGAGAAACCCATGGTTGCTCATTCCAATATTGTATCAACCGGTATCTATGTCATCCGCCGCCGTGCTCTGATCGAGCTTCTGGAGCAGTCCAATCGTGAGGGCAGGTATAACTTTGTTACCGATATCCTGATCCGCTATCTGGGAATGAAGAAGATCTACGGCTATATGTTGGATGACTACTGGCGCAATATTTCAACGATCGATGCCTATTATCGGACCAATATGGACTTCCTTAACAGAGATGTCCGCATGCATATGTTTGAGGAGGGTGCTCCGATCTACTCCAAGGCCATGGATCTGGCACCGGCAAAATACAATGAAGGAGCCGAGGTCAAAAACAGCCTGATCGCCAGCGGCAGCATCATCAACAGTCATGTTGAGAATTCCGTTCTCTTTAAGAAGGTATTTGTCGGAAACGGCTGTACCATCAAGAATTCCATTATCATGAATGGAGCATATATCGGGGATAATGTATATGTAGAGAACTGTATTGTTGAGAGCAATGAGACCTTACTGAGTAATACAAGCTATGTCGGCAAGGACAGCATTATGGTTGTCTCGGAGAAGCAGAACCGTTACGGAGTATAACAGGGGGCTGATATGAATATTACGGATATCAGGATACGCAAGATAGAGAAGGAAGGCAAAATGAAGGCCGTAGCCTCTATCACCATTGACAATGAGTTTGTAGTCCATGACATCAAAGTGATCGAGGGGGAAAAGGGACTCTTCATTGCAATGCCAAGCCGAAAAGCGTCGGATGGTGAGTATAAGGATATCGCTCATCCGATCCGCTCGGAGACGCGGGAACAGCTGCAGAATATGATTCTGGACCGCTATCGGAAGGATATTCTGGAAGAAGAGTAATGGCAGTCAGTCAGACCGGGGAAAGGCAGAACCTGTCCCCGGTCTTTTTCTGTGGTTTTCTATGTTTTTTATGCAGCCTTTTCTATGATTTTTTCGGTGAAAATTGCAAAAGCCCGGGAAAAATGCTATAGATATTGCGCAAGACTTTGAATTTTATCGTTTCAGGAGGCAGACATGCAGATCATCGCAGGGTTGGGAAATCCGGGATTGAAATATCAGAAAACCCGCCATAATGCAGGCTTTGATGCTATCGACTGCATCGCAGATAAATATGGCATTACGATCCAGAAGGAAGAAGGGAAGGCCCTGACCGGCCGAGGCCGGATCGGATCTCACAGTGTTCTTCTGGTGAAGCCCCAGACCTATATGAATAACAGCGGAGAAAGCATCCGGGCCTTGATGGATTATTATAAGCTGCATCCGGAGGATCTGATCGTCTTCTGCGATGATGTCATGCTGGACGCCGGCCGGATGCGGATACGGAAAAAAGGCTCTGCCGGAGGCCATAATGGCTTGAAGAGCATTATTTCCTGCCTTGGGACAGAGGAATTTACCAGAGTCCGGCTGGGTGTCGGACGGCTGGAAGCCGGTCAGGATATGGTGGCTCATGTCCTGGGCCATCTGCCGGCAGAGGAGAGGGAGAAGCTGGATCGGATCTGTCAGGATGCCGCTGACTGTCTGGAACTTCTGTTGGATGGACGCTTCGATGATGCAATGACAAAATACAACGGACTGCAGGAGTAAGAGACATGAATGTCTTTTTATCACCCTTTCAAGGCCTTTCGGATATCGAGGAACTGAAAGACCGCCTGAAAAAACATAAGAAAGCGGAATATCTCCAGCTGTCCGGAGTGACGGATGCGGGGAAAGCTCTGGTAAGCTTCGCCCTGGGCTCTGAATTTCCGGTTAAAATTCTGGTGACAAGCGAGGAGCAGAGGGCCAGGGACCTCTATGATGAAATGCTGGCCTTTGACCCGGAAACTTATTATTTTCCGGGCAAGGATCTGCTCTTTTTCCAGTCGGATGTCCGCGGCAATGCGCTGACCATTCCCCGGGTAACTGCTTTGGATGCAATCCTTTCCGGTCAGCCTCTGACCATTGTGACCACGGCCGGAGCCCTTATGAACCGGCTGCCCGGGGCGGAGGATTTCCGTCAGGGTATCCGGACCATTTCCCTGGACGATGAGATCGATCTGGAGGAATTTCGGAAGTTTCTGGTCCAGGATGGCTATGAGGCTCTCCCCATGGTTGAAGAGAAGGGCCAGTTTTCGGTCCGCGGCGGCATTATCGATATCTTCCCTCTGAACCTGGACCATCCGGTCCGGATCGAGCTCTTCGGCGATGAGGTCGATTCCATCAAATTATTTGAAGTGGGATCCCAGAGGTCTACGGAAAATCTGGAGACGGTCCGGATCAGCCCCGCAGTAGAATTTGTCCTTTCTGCCGAGGATCGGGAGAAAGGTCTGGAGAAAATGCAGAAGGATCTGGATCAGCTTTATGAAAACTTCCGGACGAAAATGCAGTCCGAAGCCGCCTATCAGCTGAGAAGAACGACGGAGGAGGCAATCGAGCGGATCTCCTCCGGCTGGAGCCGGCAGGATATTGAAAGCTATCTGCCTTATTTCTTCCCTGATGCCGGCTGTCTTCTCGATTATCTTCCCAAGGACAGCCTGATTCTTCTGGATGAGGGACGGCGTCTTCGGGAGAATGTGGATGAGATTGAACGGGAATTCCAGGATTCCATGCAGCACCGTCTTCTCAAGGGAAGCCTGCTTCCCGGTCAGATGGAGCTTCTGATCAGTGTGAATAACCTGCTTTTCCGTCTGCAGACCTTTTCCGGAGTGGTTCTCTCCACCCTGGATGTGGCAGGAAGAATTGTCCCTGTGTCCGGTCAGTATCACATCGATATGCAGCAGGGAACAAGCTATAACGGAAGCTTTGAGCTTCTTTTAAAAGAGCTTTCGGTTTACCGGAAGCGGAAGGAGAGGGTTCTTCTGGTCAGCCCGTCCAGAACCAGGGGGAAGCGTCTGACTCAGGATCTCCTGCAGAACGATGTGACGGCCTTCTATTCCGAAAGTTATGATAAGGAGATCAGGCCCGGTGAGGTCATGGTGACCTACGGCCAGATCGGACGAGGCTTTGAGTTCCCGGACAGCGGTTTTGTCATTATTTCCGAGTCGGATATCTTCGGACAGAGGCGGAAGAAGAGAAAAAAGAAGCAGAGGAAGTACGAGGGGGATAAGATTTCCGGCTTTCGGGATCTGACACCGGGAGACTATGTGGTTCATGAGAATCACGGACTTGGAATCTACCGCGGCATTGAGAAGATCGAGGTCGACGGGGTCTTAAAGGACTATATCAAAATCGAATATGCCAGAGGCTCCGTCCTCTATGTCCTGGCTACCCAGCTGGACAGCATTCAGAAATACGGCGGGGCAGACGGAAAAAAGCCAAAGCTCAATAGTCTGGGCGGTCAGGAATGGTCCCGTACCAAGCAGAAGGTCCAGTCTGCCGTTGGCGTCATCGCCAAGGATCTGGTGGACCTCTATGCCGTCCGTCAGGAAGAAAAGGGCTATGCCTACGGCCCGGATACCGAGTGGCAGAAGGAGTTTGAGGAGTCCTTCCCCTATGAGGAAACCGACAGCCAGCTTTCGGCCATCGAGGATGTCAAAAGAGATATGGAATCCCCGAAAATCATGGACCGGCTGATCTGCGGAGATGTCGGCTACGGAAAGACGGAGATCGCTATGCGGGCTGCCTTCAAGGCTGTACAGGAAAACAAGCAGGTGGTCTATCTTGCTCCGACGACCATCCTCTGCGATCAGATCTACAATAATTTCGTCCAGAGAATGAAGGACTATCCTGTCAGCATTGCGGAGCTTTCCCGTTTCCGCTCGGAGACCCAGCAGAAGGAAACCATTAAGAGGCTGAAGCAGGGACTGGTGGATATCGTCATCGGAACTCACCGGGCTCTGTCAAGTGATGTGAAATTCAAGGATCTGGGCCTTCTGATCATCGATGAAGAGCAGAGGTTCGGTGTCCGTCACAAGGAAAAGATCAAGCAGATGAAGAAAAACGTGGATGTGCTTTCTCTTTCTGCTACACCGATTCCCCGGACCCTCCATATGAGCCTGGTCGGCATTCGTGATATGAGTGTCCTGGAAGAGGCGCCGATCGACCGTCAGCCCATCCAGACCTTTGTCTTTGAATACAATGAGGAAATGATCCGTGAGGCCATTGCCCGGGAACTGTCCAGGGACGGCCAGGTCTATTTCGTCACCAACCGGGTCCGGAATATTGCGGATGTAGCTGCCCGGATCCAGGAGCTTGTGCCGGAGGCCACAGTCGCCTATGCTCACGGGCAGATGAACAAGAACGATCTGGAAGAGATTATGGCGCGGTTCTTAAACCAGGAGATTGATATCCTGGTCGCAACCACCATCATTGAGATCGGTCTGGATATCCCGAATGTCAATACCATCATTATCAGCGATGCCGACCGCATGGGGCTTTCCCAGCTTTATCAGCTGAGAGGACGGGTCGGCCGAAGCTCCAGGACCGCTTACGCCTTCTTCCTTTATAAGAAGGACAAGATCCTGAAAGAAGATGCGGAGAAGCGGCTTTCCGCCATCCGGGAATTTACAGATCTTGGCTCCGGATTCAAGATCGCCATGCGGGACCTGGAAATCCGCGGAGCCGGCAATATGCTCGGGAAAGAGCAGCATGGCCACATGGAAGCGGTCGGCTACGACTTATACTGCAAGATGCTGAATGAAGCGGTCAAGAAGGAAAAGGGCGAGGAGGTTGAGGAAGACTTCGATACCACGGTTGAGATCGATCTGGATGCCTATATCCCGACGGCCTATATTTCGGATGAAATGCAGAGGCTGGATATCTATAAGAGAATTGCGGGCATCCGGAACGAAGAGGATGCTTCGGAAATCTATGATGAGCTGATCGACCGCTACGGGGAACCGCCGCGCTCTGTGGAGAATCTGGTGGAGATCGCCAAGCTCAGAAGTTATGCGAGACATGCCTATATCACGGAAATGCGGCAGACTAGGGATATGCTCCGCATTGTTCTGTATAAGAAGGCAAGGCTTGATGTGGCAAAGCTTCCTCTTGTTGAGGAGCGGTTTGCGCCTTATGTCCGCTTCCTCATGGCTGGAAAGAACGGGCCGGAATTCGATTACTACTACCGAATGGATTCGAGAATCCAGAAGAGGGAGCCCCTGGACATCCTCAGGGAGTTCGCGGACGGCCTCTATGAGCTGGCCGGTCAGGGACCGGAGAAGAAGGAATAAAACGAGCTATCTATCATCTGCGGTTCGGGCGGAGTGAGTGCCAGCGGCCGGATGAACAAAGCAGAAAGGCTGGCGGCATGAGCCGAAGCTGTTGAATAAGCAGGGGGAAACGGATATAATACTGAATAATGCCCTTATGGTGCCAGAAGCCTTTTGTTGAATTTCGGAAGGCTTTTAGGGGAATTCTTCAGAAGGATTTTCTGAAAAATTTCAAAGGCCGTCAGGGGATGGAATGCTATTAGATCAGAAACGAGGAGAGACAGACATGTTTTCAAAGAAGAGAGGCGCTGCTTTACTTTTAGCAGGATGTCTCACTGCAGCAGCGTTTACTGGCTGCAGCTTTACAGATAATCAGGCACTGGTGAAAATTGACGGCGGAAAAGACAAGATTACCTACGGCTATGCGAATTTCAATGCCAGGCTGACACAGGCCATGTATGACGTCTTTTACAAGACTTCCAATGAGTCCAGTTATGAAAATCTCTGGACCCAGGCTTCCCAGACCGGAAAGGGCACCATGGAGTCTGTTACCAAGTCTCAGATTCTCGATGAAATCAAGACCGCCTATTATCTGACAGAGAATGCCAAGGACTATGGGGTCAAGCTGACATCGGATGAAAAGAAAGAGATCAAGAAAACAGCCCGGACCTTTATGAAGGAAAACTCCAAGGCTGCAAAGAAACAGCTGGGCGCCAAAGAAGAATATGTCGAGCGCTACCTCGAGGATCAGCTCTATACCCAAAAGATGGAGGCTGCCATTGAGGCCAAGGCTGATACCACGGTGACGGACGAAGAAGCCAATATGAAGACCATTCATTTTGTCTATTTCTCCGATCAGGTCTCAACAGGAAGCGATGGCAATCTGAATGTCCCTTCGGATGATGATATTGCCAAATCCAAGGCAGCCGCCGAAGCCATTGCAGCTGCTCCTGATTTTGATTCGGCAGTTACCGCAAACGGCGGAAGCGTAGAGACCTACAGCTATGATGCGGCCGATCTGAAGAAGGCAAAGAAGAAGGGAACCGTTACTATCTCCAGTGGAACCAATCTTCCCTATGATGTTCTGAAGGCAGTCGACGGACTGTCGGACGGACAGTCGACAGATGTCGTCTATGTTAAGAACAGCGGCTACTATGTAGCCTGTATGAATGCGACGACAGACCAGGAAAAGACGGAATCCAATCGGACCAGCCTTCAGACGGAGAAGAAGACCGACTATTATGAAAGTACCTTAAAAAAGATGGAAGCCAAGTCCACCTGGAAGCTGAACAAGTCCCTGTGGAAGAAGGTGCGTTTTATCAACCGTTTCACGGGTACTCTGATAGACCAGTCCACAGATTCCAAGTCAAAGGACAGTACTTCTACGGACAGTACAACAGAAACTGACAGCTCTGCAGACAGCACGGGCAGTTCAACAGGAACGACTTCGATCACGAATTCAACGTCATCGGACTCTTCCGGAAATTAAAAAATCACTTGCAAAGCGGGTAGAGGATGCTATAATCTTTTGCGTTTGGTTCAAGCGAAAGGAAAAAACTATGGAACAGTATGTGATCAAGGGCGGAAATCCCCTGACCGGAGAAGTTGAGATTGGCGGAGCAAAGAATGCGGCGCTTGCTATTATTGCGGCTGCTGTTATGACAGATGACACGGTCCGTCTGTCAAATGTTCCGGATGTCAGAGATGTGAATGTTCTCCTGGGAGCAATCGAGGATATCGGTGCGGTTGTAAAGCGGCCGGAGAAGCACGTCGTTGAGATCAATGGCTCTACGATCCACCGCTTGTCTGTAGATTACGATTATATCAAGAGAATCCGCGCCTCTTATTATCTTCTGGGCGCTCTCTTGGGCAAGTATCATAAGGCAGAGGTCGCTCTGCCGGGCGGCTGCGATATCGGAAGCAGACCCATTGACCTCCATATCAAGGGCTTCCGCGCCCTGGGAGCCAGTGTGGATATCAGCTACGGACTGATTTCAGCCCATGCCGACCGTCTGGTGGCAAATCATATTTATCTGGATAAGGTATCCGTCGGTGCAACGATCAATATCCTGATGGCAGCCTCCCTGGCAGAGGGAAAGACCGTTATCGACAACTGTGCCCGTGAACCCCATGTCGTGGATGTGGCAAACTTCCTGAACAGTATGGGAGCCGATATCCGCGGAGCCGGAACCGAGTCCATCCGGATCAATGGCGTGAAGCACCTGCATGGTACGGAATATTCCGTTATTCCGGATATGATTGAGGCCGGAACCTTTATGTGCGCTGTCGCTGCGACAGGTGGAGATGTCACCATCCGAAATGTCATCCCTAAGCATCTGGAGGCAACAACAGCCAAGCTGGCGGAAGCCGGATGCCAGGTTGTGGAATACGATGATGCCGTGAAGGTCATTGCCAAGGGCAGACTCAAGCATACCCAGGTTGCCACCCTTCCCTATCCCGGATTTCCGACAGATATGCAGCCCCAGATGACCGTAGTTCTGGGCATTGCAGAGGGAACATCGGTTGTAACAGAAAGCATCTGGGAAAATCGCTTCAAGTATGTGGATGAGCTGGCCCGCATGGGAGCCAATATCCAGGTGGAGGGTACCATTGCCATTGTAAACGGCGTCGATCATTACACAGGAGCCCGGGTTCAGTCGCCGGATTTAAGAGCGGGTGCGGCTCTTGTTATTGCAGGTCTGGCAGCAGACGGTATCACGGTTGTGGATGATATCTACTATATCCAGAGAGGCTATGAGTCTTTTGCCGAGAAGCTTCAGGGACTGGGAGCCCAGATCGAGCAGGTATCGAGCGAGCACGAGATCCAGAAGTTCAAGCTCAAGGTATCTTAAAGATCGATAATTTCAAATTCCGGATTCAAAAGATCAGGAAGCTGATACAGATTTCAATAAAGACAGTTACAGGCCCGGGTTCTGCCCGGGCCTTATTTCTTTGTGCGCCCGGCGGCGTGCGTTTCTTTTCGGATTCCCATTCACCATTCACAGGACCCCGGCCATACAAACGCAAGTTTATGTATATTGAAAAAGCGCCTTGCGGGGTGTAGTTTCTTTATCGTAAGTTTAAGTATAGAAAATTTCATATACAGAAGTTCCTTTATTCAGAGTGGTGGAGATACAGAGGATCAGAGAAACCACGGCAACCCCGACGAAAATGAGAAAGGTGCCAACCTGAGCGAGAAATCGAACAATGAGGGAATTTTC
>JAQXVO010000023.1 GCA_029224965.1 Lachnospiraceae bacterium | reverse complement strand
GTGTCGTTGGTTCGAGTCCAACAGGGGGAGTTTTTTCTTTATGTAGGGCCCCATGGTCAAGCGGTTAAGACACCACCCTTTCACGGTGGTATCGTGGGTTCAAATCCCGCTGGGGTCATTAAGAATATAATTTGTAAGTGAATACGAGGCCTGGTGGTTCAGCTGGTTAGAACGCCGCCCTGTCACGGCGGAGGTCGAGGGTTCGAGTCCCTCCCGGGTCGTTACCTGTCATGATTTCTTCGAGATCGTGACAAGGAGCAGTTGCATTAGAAGATCGGGCTTCGTCCGAGGGCAACTGCGTAGGTCCCGATTTCTTCGAAATCGTGACAAGATGTGTGCGTGTAGCTCAGCTGGATAGAGCACTTGGCTACGGACCAAGGTGTCGGGGGTTCGAATCCTCTCACGCACGTTTGCTGGAAGTATGAATTTCATACTTCCTTTTTTATTGCATTTCATTTGATTTACAACGTATACATCATCTCTTTTATGATACAATTCATTTGTCTGAGGTAATTGGCTTTCTGATTTAAAACAATCGGTTATAGATCTTTTTACCGCAAGACACATACTTTCTTTAATTTCTAATATTTACAGGTAGGGAAAACATTTTAGTGAGAAAGGAAGATTCATAATGAAGAGCTTTGATTTTGTTGTAACGAATCCCCTGGGTATTCATGCACGTCCGGCAGCCAGAATTGCACAGGTATGCATCGGATACAAGAGTGAAGTTACCTTATCTGTTGACGGGGCTGAGGCTAATGGATCCAATGTGCTTTCCATTCTCCGTCTGGAAGCAATCAAGGGTTCAAATCTTCATGTACAGGCAGACGGCCCGGATGAGGATGAGGCTCTGAAAGCGATCCGTGCTGTCCTGGAAGAGGAGCAGCCCAAGGGCAAGAAAGCAGAGATCCTTAAGATCGCTTTCTTTGGTACCAAGAGCTATGACCGGATCTTTTTCAGTGAACTGGCCAAGGATCGCGGCGTTGGAGCATACAATGTCGATATCAAATATATCAAGTCCCGTCTGACAGAAGAGACTGCATCTCTGGCAAAGGGTTACGATGCGGTCTGCATTTTTGTCAATGATGAAGCACCGCGGCCTGTTATCGAAGAGCTGCATGATGATGGAGTCAAGCTGATCCTTCTTCGCTGTGCCGGTTTTAATAATGTAGATATCGATGCCGCATCTGAATATGGAATTACGGTTCTTAGAGTTCCTGCTTATTCGCCCTATGCAGTTGCCGAGCATGCCATGACCATCATTCAGGCTGCTAATCGGAGAATCCACAAGGCCTATAATAAGGTAAGAGACAATAACTTCGCACTGAGCGGCCTTCTGGGTGTGGATCTTCATAACAAAGTAGCCGGAATTATGGGTACCGGCCGGATCGGCGTCTGCATGGCCCGGATCTGCAAGGGCTATGGCATGACGGTTCTAGGCTGGGATGCTTATCCCAACAAAAAACTGGAGGAGGAAGGCCTCCTGACCTATGTCAGCAAGGAAGAACTGCTGCAGAGATCCGATCTCATTTCTCTTCATGCACCTCTGATCATGGGAGAGGGCGGTACCCATCATCTGATTAACCGGGATACCATTGCTTTGATGAAGAAGGATGTCATGCTGGTCAATACCAGCCGCGGCGGCTTGATCGATATTGAGGCCCTGATTGAGGCCCTGAAGGCTGGACGTTTCCATGCGGTAGCTTTGGATGTCTATGAAGGCGAAGATGCCAATGTTTACACTGATCATTCCGAGGACATGCTTTCCAGTGATATCGTTGCAAGACTGACCATGTTCCCGAATCTGATTCTGACTTCACATCAGGCCTTCTTCACCAGAGAAGCTCTGCAGGCTATCGCAGCAGTTACCATGGAGAATGCAAGAAACTTCAACGAAGGACTTCCTTACGGAGCTGCTGAAGTGAAGTAAATAACGTGAAGAAAATAAAATGAAGGAAATTCATTCATACAAGCTTTGGATGAAAATTATATGTATTGAAAGTAGTTTTTTACTTCAACGCTTTACTTAGTTGAACTTTTACTCAAGGATAAGCCTGTATAATATAAGAATTGTTAATATATATCCTTGAACTTATTACCACGAGTCGCCGGCTATGTGCTAAGATAGAAAAAAGTTTTTCGGCAGATGAAAACTTTTCAGCTATCAAAGGCATAGGCCGGCGGTTTTTTTCACGATTCTCTGTGGAAGGCATAGAGAACCTTCATTCACTTCGAATATATATTCAGGTATAAGAATTCAGATCAGAAATGTTCAGGAAAGCCGGCTGGTAGAGGATGAAAATCATCGTACATCTGCACGGGAGGAAAAAGAAAAATGTGGACTGCTATAAACAATATTCTGGGACAGATTGACAATGCTGTCTGGGGTGTGCCTCTGATGGCTCTGATTCTGGTCGGAGGTGTCCTTTTAACAATCCGGACTAAGGTCCTTCAGGTTCGGAGACTTCCTCTGGCTATCCACTGGGTCTTCCATAATGAGAAGGGCCAGGAAGGCGAGGTTTCCAGTTTCGGAGCTCTGATGACAGCCCTGTCTGCCACTATCGGAACCGGAAATATCGTCGGTGTTGCAACCGCCGTCGGAACCGGCGGACCGGGAGCCCTCTTCTGGATGGTCCTGGCAGCCTTCTTCGGAATGGCCACCAAGTATTCGGAAGCGCTTCTTGCTGTCAAATACCGGAACATCGACAAGGACGGAAAGACTCTGGGCGGACCCTTCATGTACATCGAAAAAGGTATGGGTCCCCGCTGGAAATGGCTGGCCAAGATCTTCGCTTTCTTCGGCATGTGTGTCGGCCTCTTCGGCATCGGAACCTTCTCTCAGGTCAACGGTATCGTCAGTGCTGTCAATAACTTCTTCAATCCTTCGGGAAATCAGCCGATCAAGATTCCCGGAATCGGATCCTACAGCGGAGTTACGATTGTTGCCTCTCTTCTGGTAGCCATCCTGGTAGCCCTGGTTGTCATCGGCGGTCTGCAGAGAATTTCCAAGGTCGCTTCGGTCATCGTTCCCTTCATGGCCATCACCTATTTTGTTTTTGGTATTCTTTTAATCCTTCTTAATATTACAAAGGTCCCTGCAGCCTTTGCTCTGATCTGCAAGGCAGCATTCGCGCCCAAGGCCTTCACCGGCGGTATGGTCGGCTCCATGCTGGTCGCTATGCAGAAGGGTATTGCCCGCGGTATCTTCTCGAATGAAGCCGGCCTCGGCTCCGCCCCGATCGCTGCAGCCGCAGCCCAGACCAAGGAACCGGTTCGCCAGGGCCTGGTTTCCATGACCGGAACCTTTATCGATACCATCATTATCTGTAATATCACCGGTCTCTCCATCGTTCTGACCGGAGCTTGGAAGGTCAAGGGCCTCGAGGGCGTCGCTATCACGACCTACGCTTTCCAGAAGGGCCTTCCTTTCCCGGAGCGCTTCTCGGCCTTCATCCTGATGATCTGCCTGATCTTCTTCGCCTTCACGACCATCCTGGGCTGGGATTACTACAGCGAGCGCTGCATCACCTACTTAAGCGGCGGAAAGAAAAAGCCGGTCCGCATTTTCCGCTGGCTCTATATTTTAGCCGTATTTGCAGGCCCCTACATGACTGTATCCGCTGTCTGGACCATTGCGGATATCTTCAACGGACTCATGGCCATCCCGAACATGATCGCACTCTTTGCCCTGTCACCGATTGTTGCCTTTGAGACCAAGGACTTCTTTGCAAAGAAGAAGCATCTGGAAGCGGAGTGAGGCTGGAATTTTCTTCACCAACGCCGCAGGGCAGGAAGCCCCGACTTCTGTAAGTCGTGGGAGGAATGCCCGTTTTAGCGGCGTATTTTCTCTATGTACCATTATTCTTCGCCAAAATATATGATATAATAATTTTGGCGAAGAAAGCAGGCATTGTATATGGAGCAGACAATTACAGCAAAACTTCAGATTTTAGTAAATCCTTTTGATAAGCAGATACTCTGCGATACCATGAAGGCTTATTCTGATGCTTGTAATTATGTGTCTGAATACATATACAAAACACATAACCTTAGTCGTTATAGTGTTCAGAAAGATACTTACTATCAAGTCCGTGAAATTTATGGTCTCCGTTCTCAGATGGCAGTTTCTTGTGTACGAACAGTTATTGCTAAATACAAGACCATTCTCGAAAATCAGAAAGAGTGGATAAAGCCTGTATTTAGACTTCCTCAATTAGACCTTGTATGGAACAGGGATTATTCGCTTAATATAAAAAACGATATAGATATATTTTCTGTTAATACATTGAATGGTCGTATCAAGGTTGCTTTCTATAAAAATGGCTTTGAACAATATTTTTCTGATAACTGTAAGTTTGGCACTGCGAAGCTTGTGAATAAACATAATAAGTTTTATTTGCATATACCTGTAACATACGAAATTACCGAACTTAAAAAATCAGAAGTTTCTAATGTTGTTGGTATAGACCGTGGAATCAGATTTCTTGCTGCAACATATGATAGTAATGGAAAATCTGTATTTTATGATGGTAATGTCGTTAAACAAAAACGTGCTCATTATAAGTCTTTGCGTAAGCAGTTACAGCAGGTCGGTACTCCATCATCCCGTAGACGAATGAAAGCTATCGGTCAGCGAGAAAACCGTTGGATGCAGGATGTAAACCATTGTGTATCAAAGGCACTCGTTGAGAATAATCCCGTTGGTACTTTGTTTGTCATTGAAGATTTAAGTGGTATCCGTTCTGCTACTGAAAGAGTTAAGGTGAAAGACCGTTATGTTTCCGTATCATGGTCTTACTATGATTTAGAACAGAAACTATCTTACAAAGCCTTAAAGCATCATCAGCTTGTAGAAAAGGTTAATCCTGCTTATACAAGCCAAACTTGTCCTAAATGTGGTCATACAGCAAAGACTAACCGCAACAAGAAAATGCATCTTTTCTGTTGTAAAAACTGTGGTTATAAATCTAACGATGACCGCATTGGAGCTATGAATCTGCATCGTATGGGAATAGAACTATTAGTACCTGATGCAGTTGCTACGGAGTAAATCTCTGTAGTACAGGTACGCGTCAACGTGCCTACGATGTAACGCCACTTTTAGCAGTAATGTTAAACGACTAAATGTGGGAGGATTTATCCGCTATACCACAGGGCAGTTACAAGCTCCGACCTCAAAGCGATAGCTTAGGTCGGGGTAGTTGACCAAGACAAAGCATTTGGATGCTAAAAAGGGATTCCGGAAACCTGGCGGCAATGAGCTGCTTTGGTTCTCCGGAATCCCTTATTTTATGTTAGATATTCAGACAGTCTGTTGATAAATATAGAGCCCATCGGGATGGCCTGTTTGGCTTTACTTCTCGACCTTGGCCCCTGCATAGTAGGGAAGAGCTACAAAGCAGACACCGCCGATGATATTTCCGAGGGTGACGGCTGCGAGGTTGTAGATCCATCCGCCGAAGGAAACGGCCTGGCCGGCCGGATCCAGGAGAGCAAGGGTCAGCTGGGTCATGTTGGCAATGGAGTGCTCATAGCCGCAGGTAATAAATGCGAAAAGGCACCAGAAGATCATGATCAGCTTTGCGCTTTCCGATTTACATTTAAAACCGCACCATACAGCCAGGCAGACCAGGATGTTGCAGAGGATGCCGCGGATGACAAGCTGGAGGAAGGGAGCAGACATCTTGGCGGCAGCGGCGGTGGCCAGGAAGGACTGAGCCTGTTCGCTGTAGAGTCCTGAGAAATGGAAGAAGAGGGCCAGTAATGCCGAGCCGGCGAGATTTCCGAACCAGCAGACAATCAGAAGCTTTACGGCATCGGCGAGAGTGATCTTCTTTTCGGTCAGGCCGGCCGTCATGACCAGGGTGTTTCCGGTAAAAAGCTCGGCTCCTGCGATAACAACCAGGCTCAATGCGATGCCGAAGGCACAGCCCATGACGACCTTGGTTGCGGGAGCTCCATTTAAGAGACCGCCGATCACATTGATCAGGATGTTGCCGAATCCGATATAGGCTCCGGCGAGCATGGAATGAACAAAGTATCCGCCCGGACTTTTCTTCAGGAAGCCGACTTTGTTTTTGGCAGCATTTGATACTGCCTGATAGGTTTCTCCGTACATAATCTTCACCTCTTTTTACTTCTCTACGGGGATTGGTTTCCAATGTTTTCAGACCGGGGATCTTTTAGGATACTTCTGTGCTGGTATAAATTTCTCCAGTCTTTCTACACCGGGGACCATAAAATATTACAATCTCAGAGTACCATGAATCCGGGAAAATGCCTACTAAAAACACATCATACCCCGGGATTTAAGAAAATCTCCGATTCCGAGGTACAAAATGGCCAGAATCGGTGAGACTATACTCCGGGATTCAAAAAATCTCCAATCCCGAGGTATGAAATCAGGAAAATCAGGTAATCTCCGTTCGACTGATCTCGTGGGTTAAATTTCAAGACAAAAAGGGTATATACTTAGTATGATTCAGATAGAAATTCAATTAAAATTCTATACGAAATTCAATTAGAAATCCTGGCAGAGTTGGTAGAAAGCGAGAGGTAAAGAAATGGAATTAAAGGATTTTACAGAAAACGAACAGAAGCAGATTCAGGCTGGCTTATCGACCGCTGAAATCAGTGATAAGGAAGCTGCAGACAAGATTCTGGCCCTGGTGCCGGAGGGATGGATTCAGAAGATCCCCTTCTTTGTAAGAAAGCATGCGACAACGAAGACCATTGAACGAATCGCAAAGCAGTATCCGGATCTCTATGCGGCTGTAAAGAAGCCTGGCGAGATTCCGGAAAAGGAGAGGGAGGAGCTCCGGAAGATCATCACCGATATCTTCGAAGAGAAGATGAAGAAACATAAAATCAACTGATGAAATATGCATAGGATCCGTTGATAAATATGCATGGTCTCAGCCGAGTAAAATGGAATGATCGGCTGAGGAAGGACAGAAGCAGAATTCAGGCCGGCAGACGGAGAATCGTCCCGCTTCTGCTTGCACAAAGCAGGTGCGGGAATTATCATATTGTATAAAAAGAAATATGTGAAAAAACAGGACTTCTGCAGGAGCGGACCGGCAGAAAACTGTATCAATAGAAATATGTGAAAATGCTTCAGACACTAAGAATATTCAGACCTGAATAAGATTTGAATAGAACCTGAAAATTTGGAGAAATACAGTTTGACCCAGGAAACAGAGAATCGTGAAAAATATATTCTGATTGCCGTGGATTACGGCCAGGACTATGCACCGGACAAGTCGCTGGATGAGCTGGCCGAGCTTTTGAAGACGGCCGGAGGCGAGGCTGTCGCAAGTGTGGTCCAGAGACTGGACAGCCCCATTCCGGGGACCTATCTCGGCAGCGGCAAGATCGAAGAGCTTTCGGTCTATATCGAGGGCGAGCGGGCAGCGGGAAACCGGATCGATGGTGTCCTTTCGGATGACGAATTATCCCCGGCCCAGATGGCCAATCTGGAGCAGATTCTCGGGGTCAAGGTCCTGGACCGGACCAGTCTGATTCTGGATATCTTCGCACTTCATGCCCACACCAGGGAAGGAAAGATCCAGGTCGAGATGGCCCAGCTTTCCTACCGGAGCTCCCGTCTGGCCGGTTCCTTCGGTCAGGCACTTTCCCGTCAGGGTGGCGGTATCGGCACACGAGGTCCCGGCGAGTCCAAGCTGGAGACTGACCGGCGTGCCATCAGAAACCGCATGGCAAGGCTTCGGAGGGAGATCCGGGAGATGGAGAAGTCCCGGGAGACCGGACGCAAGATGCGCCTGCAGAACGGCATCCCGGTTGTGGCCATTGTCGGCTACACCAATGCCGGCAAGTCAACCCTTCTGAACCGGCTGACCGATTCGGACGTCCTGGAAGAGGACCAGCTTTTCGCAACCCTGGATCCAACCACGCGGAGCGCCCGTCTCAAGGACGGCCAGAAGGTTCTCTTCACCGATACAGTCGGCTTTATCCACAAGCTTCCCCATCAGCTGGTCGATGCCTTTCATTCGACTCTGGAGGAAGCTTCCTATGCCGACATCATTCTGCATGTGATCGACGGCTCGGACCCGGAGTGGTCCATGCACCGCCAGGTGGTCTATGATACCTTGGATGAGCTGGATATTAACGGCCGGCCGGTCATTACCGCCTTCAACAAGTCCGACCTGCTGACTGATCCATTGCACGGCATGGACGGACGGGCCGAGCGGACGGTCTCCATTTCTGCGAAAAACGGCCAGGGCCTGGACCAGCTGATGGATGTCATCTCGGACGTCCTTCGCGAGATCCGGGTTCTGATCGACCGGACCTTCTCCTATCAGGAGGGGGCAAAGGTAAACCAGATCCACAAGATGGGTCAGGTGCTTTCAGAGGATTACAGCGAGGATGGAATCCAAATCCGGGCCTATGTACCGAAGAATCTGGCGAATTTGTGAGACGGAAAGGACAAATGCGTGAAAGAGTTTGAAAAAAATGAACGCTATTCCTACAGTTCCATCGGTCATCCGGCTTTCCGCAATGAGGAGGGCTTCTATTACTGCAGAGCTGTAGAGGGTCTTCGGGCAGACGACTACGTCCTCTGTCAGGACTGTCCCCTGCACGGAGGCGACGATCCTTCGGGCTGTCCGGACTGCTGGTACTATGACCTGGATCTGGATGACGCGGAGATCGTGGATCCCGAGGAGCTCTGCCGGCGGGAAAAGGCTCTGGTCGAATGTCATCTGATCCCGCATTTTCCTTTCTTCCTGACGGATTATGAGGCTGTCCAGCGGTTCGGACTGATGGAGGAAGCCATTCAGTTCGCTGCCAGGGCCCATCTGGGACAGAAGAGGAAGGGAAACGGCATGGCCTATATTTGTCATCCGATCGAGGTCATGATGCTTGTAGCAAGGATGACGCCGGATCCGGAAGTGGCGGCGGCAGCGGCTTTGCATGACACCCTGGAGGATACCGATACCAGCGAGGAGGACATCCGGGAACATTTCGGCGGCCGGGTTCTGGATCTGGTGAAGAGCGAGAGCGAGAACAAGCGGCCCCAGATGTCCAAGGCCGAGTCCTGGCAGATCCGCAAGGAAGAGGCTCTGGACCAGGCCCGGAAGGGCGGACGCGACGAGAAGATCATCATGCTGGCCGACAAGCTTTCCAATCTCAGGGCCAGCTATCGGGAGTGGAAGGTCATCGGAGACAGGATTTTCGAACGCTTCAATGTGAAGGACAAGGCCAAGCATGCCTGGTATGCGAGGAGCTGTGTGGAGGTCTTAAGCGAGCTGAGTGACCTGCCCCAGTACCAGGAATTCTGCAGGCTGGTGGACCTTATCTATCAGTAGACCAATGAACCGGCAGAATATTCATTGATTAGAAGACCGGAAATCCTGGCGAAAATTTAATAGAAACAGATTTCAATCAGAATACGCTGGATGAGCACAGGAAACAGCCTGTCTGTAAGAAATCGATGACATAAACTTAGATTAAGAGGAAATTATGAAACAGTGGACACTGATGGCACCCTGTCACTTCGGCTTGGAGGCTGTCTTAAAAAGAGAGATCTACGATCTCGGCTATGAAATTTCAGAGGTTCAGGACGGAAAGGTTCTCTACACCGGAGACCCGGAAGCCCTGGTGCTCTCCAATATTCACCTTCGGACGGCGGAGCGGGTCCTGCTCGTGGTCGGACGTTTTCATGCGACAAGCTTCGAGGAACTTTTTCAGGGTATCAAAAGCCTGCCTTGGGAGGATTACCTGCCGCGAAATGCCAGGTTCTGGGTCACCAAGGCATCGTCCGTCAAGAGTAAGCTTTTCAGTCCTTCGGACATCCAGTCCATCACGAAAAAGGCCATGGTGGAGCGGATGAAGTCCTATTACAAAATGGACTGGTTCCCGGAAAACGGACCGGCCTTCCCGGTACGGCTTTTCCTTCTCAAGGATGAGGTGACGGTTACGATCGACAGCTCCGGACCCTCCCTTCACAAGAGGGGCTATCGGACGGAAACCGGCAAGGCTCCGATTTCGGAGACTCTGGCAGCTGCCCTGATCCTTCTGACCCCCTGGCACGGCGACCGGATTCTCGTAGATCCCTTCTGCGGCAGCGGTACCTTCCCCATTGAAGCGGCCATGATGGCAGCCCATATGGCACCCGGCATGCGCCGCCACTTTACAGCAGAGGAATGGACCAATCTGATCCCGAAGGAAATGTGGACCGAGGCCAGAGAAGAGGCGGAATCCGAGGTGAATCTGGACATCGAAACAGACATCCAGGGCTATGATATCGACGGGGACGTGGTAAAGATTGCCCGTCAGAATGCCCGCCGGGCCGGCGTCGATAAGCTGATTCATTTTCAGGAACGGCCGCTTTCAGAGCTCCATCATCCTAAGAAATACGGCTTTATCATCACCAATCCTCCTTATGGCGAACGTCTGGAGGACAAGGAGACCCTGCCGCCTCTCTACCGACAGATCGGTGAGGTCTACAGGCGGCTGGACAGCTGGTCTATGTATCTCATCACTTCCTACGAGGAAGCCGAGAAGTATATCGGAAAGAAAGCGGCCAAGAACCGGAAGATCTATAACGGCATGATCCGGACCTACTTCTATCAGTATCCGGGCCCCAAGCCGCCGAAGAGATCCGGAAGACCCGATCAGGAAGGCCCAAGGCCGCCGAAGGAATCCGAAAGACCTGATCAGAAGGCTTCCATGTCTCGGAAAAGATCCGGAAGATCCGATCAGAAAAAGGCGGTGGAAGAATGAAATTCCGCACACGTTTTCTGGTTCTCTTTCTCGTCATTGTTCTGGCGGTCGGCCTCAAGGGCTTCTCTGCGGATGAGCGGATCGGGACAGTTACGGCCTTCCGCGGAGCCCAGCTGGAATCGGGCGTCTTCAATCCCCTGATCGCCGGAAACGGCCGGCAGGCAGGACTTCTCTCGGTCAAGATTGACGGAACGACCTATTCCAACCAGGGCGGTGAGACCTTTTTAAATACAGACCGGAAGGTCATGGCTTCGCTTCATTTCATTCGTGATGTCTTTTCTGCCAGTGCCTATGCAGACGCAGACGGAAATCTGACCCTGCAGAGAAATAACCAGGTCTTCTATTTCAAGAGCGGCAAGAAGACCGGAAGCCAGATCGAGCTGGCCGGCGGGAAAAAGTCCGGTACAAAGACCGGAAACTCTGCAAAGACAGGGACAGACAGCGATAAGACATCTGCCAGGACAGGAAACAGCAGGTCGTCCGCCAGGGCAGGAACAGAGAAGACCTCGACTGGGACGGACGCATCAGCGAAGTCCGGTAAGACCGATTCTGACGGATCGGAGAAAATCACCCTGGATCTGGCACCTCAGGAATACAACGGCAAATATTATTTCGGCATGGAGGATCTCTGCCGGCTCTTCGGCTACGGCTACAGCTACGATGCCAATACGGTAACAGCCTCTCTGGATTCTTCCACGGCCGTGGCTGCAAGTCTTCCGGAAAGCTATGATCTCCGGGACAGCGGAAGAGTTTCAAAGATCATGGATCAGGGCAAGCTTTCGGCCTGCTGGTCCTATGCGGCCCTGTCGGCCCTGGAGTCTTCCCTGCTTCCCGAGCAGTCTCTGACCTTTGATCCCAAGGATCTGGCCAACCGGAACAGCTACGGTATCAAGGACAATGATGAGGGTTCCTACATGGTTGCGGTTTCGACCCTTCTTTCCTGGCAGGGACCGGTCAAGGAGGGCGGCACCGATATTGCCGGCCACCTTCAGGAGGTCCATTTCTACGACCAGGATGATATGGACGATCTGAAATGGGCTATATTTAAAAACGGAGGCGTATCGACCTCCCTCTATGTCGAGGTCAATTCCTCGGATCTGTCCAAGTCGGACTATTACAACAGCCGGACCGATTCCTATTATTACAGCGGAAGCAAGAAGCCAAACCATGATGTCGTGATCATCGGCTGGGATGACAATTACGATAAGGACAACTTCCAGTCCAGGGTTCCCGGCAACGGAGCCTATATCTGCCAGAACAGCTGGGGCAGCAGCTTCGGGGATGACGGTGTTTTCTATGTCTCCTATTACGATACCAACATCGGAAACTTCGCGGTCTCCTATGCCAAGTTCGAAAAGACCGACAACTACGACCACATCTACCAGTCGGATCTCTGCGGAGAGGTTGGAAAGATCGGCTATAACCAGAACACCAACATGGCGGCCAATGTCTATACGGCAGCCGAGGACGAGGACCTGCAGGCTGTCGGCTTCTATACGACCGGAAAGGATACCCAGTACGAAGTCTACGTCGTAGACCAGTTCACGGACACGGGCTCCCTGGCTTCGCGGAAGGAGCTGGCAAGTGGCACCCTGCATGATACGGGCTTCTACACCATCCCTCTTCAAGAGAAGGTACCAGTCTCCAAGGGCCAGCAGTTTGCGGTTCTTGTGGCCTTAAAGACGCCGGGGACCAATCATCCCATTGCCATTGAGTACAAGGGCAATGCCATGACGGAAAATGTAGACCTGTCCGACGGTCAGGGCTTTATCAGCGGAAACGGCATCGACTGGGAAAATGTAGAGACCAATTATCAGGCAAATCTCTGCCTCAAGGCTTATTCCAATAAAAGGCAGAGCAGGGATGACTAAAATGCACTGGAGGTGCGGCATGCAGATTATATTTGCAACAGGAAATCAGGGCAAGCTTCGGGAGATTAAGGAAATCCTTGGCGGACCTGATGTTGAGATACGTTCGATGAAGGAAGCCGGTGTGGCCTGTGATCCGGAGGAGAACGGGTCTACATTTCTTGAAAATGCTTTCATCAAGGCAGAAGCGGTCAGGGAAAAATGCAATGCTTCTTCGGATCCCAGACTGAGAGAAGCCCTGGTCATGGCGGATGATTCGGGGCTTGTGATTGATGCCATGCCTGATGAGCTGGGTGTGAAATCGGCTCGCTTTATGGGGCATGATACGGATTACCGGCTGAAGAACCAGGCCATTCTGGAGCGGCTGGCGGATGTGCCGGACGAGAAGCGGTCGGCGCGATTTGTCTGCGCCATTGCGGCGGTTTTCCCGGACGGTCGGAAGGTTGATGCCGAGGGAGTCATGGAGGGCCGGATTGCCCATGAGATCGCCGGAAAGGGCGGCTTCGGCTATGATCCGATCTTCTTTCTGCCTGACCGGGGCTGCACGTCGGCGGAGCTGACCGAGGAAGAGAAGAATGCGATCAGCCACCGGGGCAAGGCCTTGCGGCTTATGAAGGAGAAGCTGGCATGAGAATTCTTATCGTAAGTGACAGTCATGGCGATCGGAATTATATCGATCAGGCCATTGAGCGGGTGGAGCCGGACATGATCTGTCATCTGGGAGATGCCCAGGGCGATGAAGTCCATATCCAGGCCATGGGAGACTGTCCTCTCCATATTGTAAGGGGCAACTGTGACTATGATATGTCGCTTCCGATCGTAGATACTTTCGACCTGGGGCCGCACAAGGTCCTCATGTCGCATGGTCATTATTTCGGCGGGTCGCCGTCCTCGATTGAAGCAGGCTTACGGAAAGAGGCCGAGAAGAAGGGCTGCAATATCATCATGTACGGCCACACCCATATTCCGGTTTTAAAGGAAGGCCCTGAGCTTACCATCCTGAATCCGGGTTCCATTGCCAGACCCCGCCAGGATGGCAGGAAGCACACCTATATTGTGCTGGAAATCACGAAGAAGGGGGATTTTCTCTATAATCTGTGCAGTCTGTAGGAGAGGAAATCTTGAATTCTGAGGTCGGATTTTCCTGCTTATGGTTTCAGGGATCGATTTTGCAGAAAATTATGGATTCCGATCCATTTTGGGGCAGATTCAGTGCTTCGGGGTCCTGTACAACGATTTTGAAGAAAATCTCGATTCCCGTTGTATGATTTTCGGCTTTTCGGATTTCGTACAACGATTTTGAAGAAAAACTTGAATCCCGTTGTATGCTTTTCGGCTTTTCGGATTTCGTACAACGATTTTGAAGAAAAACTTGAATCCCGTTGTACAATTTTTGGGTTTTTCGGATTTCGTACAACGATTTTGAAGAAAAACTTGAATCCCGTTGTATGATTTTCGGGTTTTTCGGATTTCGTACAACGATTTTGAAGAAAATCTTGAATCCCGTTGTACGGTTACTGGATTCTCCGAGTTTTGTACAACGATTTCGAAGAAAATCTTGAATCCCGTTGTACGATTCATGGTTCTCGAAGTTTCAGGGATCGATTTTAAAGGAAATTATGAATTGCGACCCATTGATCAGATCAAATGATTTCAGGAATTGATTTTGATGAAAATTTCAAGCCCTGATATCGATATAAAGAAAAAAACTCGTCTTCGGACGAGTTTTTTCTTTAGAGTTTGAGCAGCTAATTAGAGGCTGCGCAGTAACTTTCCATTCAGTGAATTTCTCATTTAGCCCAGCCCCCTTATTTTACAGATTATTACTGGGTAATATGATGGCCATCCTTGGTCGGGTTCTCGGCGATCAGGCCGCTTCGATAGGCGCTGAGGAGACCTTTCAGGTCTTCAATCCGGGCTTCCAGACGTTTGCCGTTGTCAGTGTCACGGATGAGGATCCGCTCCGGGGCATTCATGGCAATGATCTTGTCGTTATGAATGTCCCGCTCGTTTCGGATGGCATCCTCCTTGGAAGTGAAGGGCTCGTGGGCCACCAGGTGCATGCCGTAGGAATTGTAGATCAGGGTGTAGCCGGCAATTCCGGTCTGCTTCTGGTAGGCCTTGGAGAAGCCTCCGTCAATGACCAGGACCTTTCCGTTGCACTTGGAGGGGCTTTCGCCTTTGCTCTGAAGGACTGGCACATGGCCATTTACAATGTGGCCGTCCGGACCCAGACCGAATTCCTTCAGGACCCGGTTCATGGTGGCTTCATCGTTGATCAGACGGTAGTAGGGATTCTTGATCTCCTGATGGGTGGCCTTGTCGGCGATAAAGTAGCGTTCGAAGGTAGTCATCCGGTTCTTTCCGAAGAGGGGTGATTCAGGGCTGGACCAGATCCAGTACATGATATCCCGGCCCTTCTGCCGCTCCTCTTCATCGACAGCGAAGAAGGCCCGGCGGACATATTTCTCCAGCTCATCATAGAGAGGCTTGCCAGAAAATTCATGGCCGTAGACATTGACCTTCATGAACTGGCCGGACTCATCCAGAGGGATGCAGCCGTGATAGAGGAGGTTATTGTTATAGACCTTGTAGAGGCTGCCCTTGTTGAGAAGGAACTGCATGTGGGTCTGAAGCTTCTCGCACTGCTGGAAGGCGGTCTGCATGCGGTCCATGACATATTCCTCGTCCTCGGTCAGCCGGCAGGGATCGGAAGGATCGATGGTCGGAAAATTGGTATCGAGAAGAGGATAGTCCTTTCCGTCCAGGTGGATGATTCCCTTTTCATAGTCGATTTTCTCGAGAAGGCAGCGGTCCTCCAGTCCGTATTCCGGATGGCGGTGGAAGAGCTGACCCTCCAGCTTGAACTGGATGATGGCGATGGCCTTGTGCATCTTCCGGTTCAGGCTGTTCTCCTGCTCGGACCGGTCATTCCCTTCCATATCCTTGGTGGTAAAGATGGTGCAGGGATCATCCTTGTAGCGGTTCAGTGCCAGAGTGGCCAATGGCAGCATGTTGATACCGTATCCGTCTTCAAGAATGTCCAGGTTGCCATAGCGGGCGGAAATCCGCATGACAACGGCAATGCATTCCTTGGAGCCGGCGGCAGCGCCCATCCAGGTGATGTCGTGGTTGCCCCAGCAGATATCGAGCGAATGGTAGTAAAGGAGGCGGTCCATGATCTTGTCCGGACCGGGACCACGGTCATAGATATCGCCGAGGATATGAAGATGATCGACAACCAGACGCTGGATCAGGTGGCAGAGGGCGCGGATAAATTCCTCGGCCCGTCCGACATCGATAATGGTGTCTATGATGGCGTTGTAATAGGCTTCCTTGTCGGTGATCTCCGGCTTTTCCGTAATCAGTTCCTCAATGACATAGGAAAATTCCCGTGGCATGGCCTTACGGACCTTGGAACGGGTGTATTTCGACGATGCGCGTTTGCAGATTTCAATCAGGCGGTAGAGAGTGATCCGGTACCAGTCTTTCATATTCTTCTCGGTCTTCCGAATCAGGTCCATCTTTTCCTTGGGATAATAGATCAGAGTCGCGAGCGTATTCTTGTCGGATTCCGGCAGGGTCCGGCCGAAGACATCATTGATCTTCATTTTGACGGCACCGGAGCCGTTTTTCAGGACGTGAATAAAGGCCTCGTATTCGCCGTGGATGTCTGTGATGAAGTGCTCCGTGCCCTTGGGCAGGTTCAGAATGGCCTCGAGATTGATAATTTCTGTGGATGTGTCCGCGATGGTCGGATAGAGCTCGGCCAGGGTCAGAAGGTACTTCATCTTCAGATCCTGGCTGTCAGCGGTTTCACAGGACGAAAGCTTTGTCTTTGGCATGTCCTGATCCATGGTATTTTCTATCATAGTTACCCCCTCGATTTTCTATATTTCCCATATATACTTACTTGCAGTATATTCTTAGCGGACGTCCGGTGCAATGCATGAAAAATTCGATGAAAAAATCCTTGACATGATTTCCGAATTTACGTATAATAACACTTGCGTTTCGAGTTATGGCCAAACGCCAATCAGTTCGGGGTGTGGCTCAGTTTGGCTAGAGCACCTGGTTTGGGACCAGGGGGTCGCAGGTTCGAATCCTGTCACCCCGATTACTCGAATTCATATGCGGGTGTAGTTCAATGGTAGAACACCAGCCTTCCAAGCTGGATACGTGGGTTCGATTCCCATCACCCGCTTAACCGGGATCTGTGATCGGTTCAATATCATACCGGATCTGATCTCGTTTGCAAAGTCTATAGGCGAGTATGAACAGTGCATGTAGAACTTTGCTACATATATGTGTTCGTAGCTCAGCTGGATAGAGCACCGGCCTTCTAAGCCGGTTGTCCGGGGTTCGAATCCCCGCGAGCACATTATGGTGGGTATAGCGCAGTTGGCTAGCGCGTCAGATTGTGGCTCTGAAGGCCGTGGGTTCGAGTCCCATTACCCACCCTGTTGCTATAGCAACGTTGGGCTATAGCCAAGCGGTAAGGCACAGCACTTTGACTGCTGCATTCGTGGGTTCGAATCCCGCTAGCCCAGTCAATCATCAGACCGACTGGCAGGCCGCTTGTATATGAGTGGCATTAGCTCAGTTGGTAGAGCACCTGACTTTTAATCAGGTTGTCGGGGGTTCAAATCCCCCATGCCACATGAATTCTAACCCTGCAGAATTTCTCTGCAGGGTTTTCTTATATCTGTCTATAAGTCTAATATGAAAAGAAGCCTGCTAGGGGCTTGGACATGTATCCGGCATTCGGATCTCTGTCAAGTTCTCTGGGCAGGCTTCTTTATTGTTATTGAATGTATTGACTTATAACAATTCCAGTAGTGATTGGATTATCTTTTCACAATACACATTCATACGCATCCATTCTAGTTTAGAATTACTGCTTATTCGTCTCCGAAGGTAACACCCATGAGCTTGGCGTCCTTGATGACATCGTCATTGGGATCCACATACTTAAGCTTGCCGGCAGTTTCGGCGAGAGGAATGGAGGTGATCTTTCCGGCCTGGGTGACTACGAGACGGCCGAAATTTCTCTCCATGATGAGCTTGGCACCTTCGATACCGAAGCGGGTGGCGTACATCCGGTCATAGGCAACCGGAGCGCCGCCTCTCTGGGCATGGCCGATGACGGCGGTCCGGACCTCAATATCCGGAAGCATCTCGGAGAGCTGGTTTGCAATTTCAACGACAACGCTGGCACCGTTTCTGGCAGCGACCTTGGCCTTGTAGTCCTTCTTGGAAAGCTTGGCGTCTTCCTTGGAGATGGCGCCTTCCGCGCAGGCAATGACGGTGAAGTTCTTTCCGATTTTCTGCCGTTTCCTGACCCGCTTGGCAACGACATTGATATCATAGGGAATCTCAGGGAGAAGAATGATCTCCTCACCGGCTGCCAGGCCTGCGGACAGGGTGATATGGCCGACCCGGTGGCCCATGATCTCTACTACGAAGACACGGGTATGGGACTCGGCGGTCGTATGAATCTCATCCAGGTTCCGGACGGCGACGTCGATGGCCGACTGGAAACCGAAAGTATAATCGGTGCCATAGATATCATTGTCGATAGTCTTGGGCAGGCCGATGACATTCAGGCCTTCTTCGGAAAGCATGTTTGCGGACTTGAGGGAGCCGTTTCCGCCGAGGACGCAGAGGGCATCCAGCTTCAGTTCCTTATAGGTCTTCTTCATGGCTGCGACCTTATCGAAGCCGTCCTCGATGACACGCATCTTCTTGAAAGGACAGCGGGAGGTTCCTAGGATGGTACCGCCCTGGCTGACGATGCCGGAGAAATCTCGGGGCGTCATTTTGATGTAGTCCTTGTACATAAGTCCGCGGTAGCCGTAACGGAAGCCGATGATTTCAAGATCCGGAATGTTGTTGTAAAGCGTCTTGGCCAGACCGCGCATGGTTGCGTTCAGGGCCTGACAGTCTCCGCCGCTTGTTAAAATTCCAACCCGATATGCCATAAGCTGCTCCTTTCACATGCTTGATTTTCTTTCCTTCATAATAACGCAGGAGAAGGGACCTGGAACACCTTTTTTTATTTTTCATCCTTCGCCGATAAGGTGAAGCCGGAGAAGAAGAATTCCTGGGAATTCAGCTTCTTTTTCTTGTTCCGGATCTTTTTATATTTGCCGTCCGGGCCGAGAACGCTGGCTTTGACGTTATCATTCAGCATAATCCAGAACATGGACAGAATCTTTTTCTTGATCTTCTCGTCGTAGATCGGCGCGGCAATTTCAACCCGCCGCTCCAGATTTCTGGTCATGAGGTCCGCCGAGGAAATATAGACCGCAGGGTTGTCGGCTCCGAAGATATAGATTCTGGAGTGCTCGAGATAACGGCCGACGATCGAAATAATGTTGATATTGTCGGTATAGCCCGGTATGCCGGGAGTGATGCAGCAGATGCCGCGGACAATCATATCGATCTTGACACCGGCCTGGCTGGCTTCAACCAGTTTCTCGATCATGGGCTTACTGGTGACGGAATTGCACTTGAAGCCGACATAGGCGGGATTGCCATTTTTCGCTTTCTCGATTTCCTGATCAATGTAGGCCATGATCCGGTCCTGCATGGCATGAGGTGCAGCCATGAGTTCATTGATGTGGTGAACGGTCTGCTCCTGAGCCAGGTGGTTGAAGACGATATTGGCATCCTCGCCGATGGAACGGCGGCTGGTCATGAGGCAGAGGTCGGTATAGAGCTGGGCGGTCTTCTCGTTATAGTTTCCAGTGCCGATCTGGGTGATGTACTGAACCTTGTCAGCTTTATCCAGATAGGTGATGAGGCAGAGCTTGCTGTGCACCTTGTAGCCGGTCAGGCCATAGATGACATGGGCGCCGGCCTTTTCCAGGGCCTTGGACTGCTCGATATTGTTTTCCTCATCAAAACGGGCCCGAAGTTCGACCAGGACAACGACATCCTTGCCGTTTTCCACAGCTCGGATCAGGGACTTGATGACACGGGAATTCTTGGCAACCCGATATAGGGTCATTTTGATGCTGGCAACCCGGGGATCCGTGGCAGCTTCATCCAGAAGACGGAGGAAGGGCGACATGGATTCAAAGGGATAGGCCAGAAGAATGTCGTGCTTTAAAATCTGCCGGATCATGGGAGTCCGGTTTTCGACCATGGCAGAGTTCTGGGGAGCCAGGGGCTTGTAGAAAAGCTCCGGATGGCTGCCCTTCAGCATGTCTCGTATCTCTCCGAAGAAGGAGAAGTCCAGGGGACTTTCTGAGGGAAAGAGCTGTTTTTCCTTGAGTCCTAAGAATTCGGCCATCATGGAAAGCTCCTGCTTTTCGAGTCCCTTGGTGTATTCCAGACGTAAGGGATGGAGTTTTCTTCTTTTCCGGATCAGATCCTCCATCATGGACCGGTAATCATCCGTGTCTTCCATCTCATCCTCATCGATATCCGCTGAACGGGTCACACGAATGACGCTGGACCGCTCTACCTTCTGATTCCGGAAGATCTGGGGCAGATAGTGAGTCAGAACGTCTTCAAGGAGGATGACAGAGCCATCGGAAAGGTGAATGAGGCGCATGTCTTCGGCATGGACGATGGAGACGATGCCTAATTTCCGCTTGCCTTTCTTATTGGTCAGCTGGGCAGCGATATAGAGGTCATTATTGTTAAGGAAAGGGAAGGGCTGGCGGCGGGAAATGACCTGGGGCGAAAGCAGGGGCAGGATCTGGCTCTCAAAGTAGGTATCGAGGTATTCCAGGTCTTCCTTTCTGCTGATGTCGTCGAAGTGGAGGAGACGGACGCCGTAGTCCTTAAGTTCGGTAATTGCTTCCTTATAATAACGGTCTTTTTTTCTGTTCAGGGTCCGGAGACGGTCCAGAATAGCGTGGATCTGCTCTTCGGCGGTCATATAGGTTTTATTTTCCCGTTCCGTCGGGTAGTAGAGCATCTCGTCATAGAGGGAGCCGACCCTGACACGGAAGAATTCGTCCAGATTGGTCTGGTAGATCGAGATAAAGGTCAGTTTTTCCGCTAGGGGAACGTTTTTGTCCTTGGCCTGCATGAGGACGCGGTCGTTGAATTTCAGCCAGGACAGTTCACGGTTTTGTCTGTAGATTGTTTCATTTTCCATAATTCTTCTCCTAGACTCTCCAATGGTTGGATTTTATTCGGTTAGGCTGGTCGCAGGAGACCACAAGAAGCCTAATATGTTTATCTATTATGCCACAATACGGGCCGCCGGAGTATTAAATTTCGGTAAATTTTACAAAATTTGCATGAAAACTTTACATTAGAATTCGTCCGTGTCGGGCTCTCGGTGTATGATAAATAAATACGAGAATATAAAATGAAAAGGAGTTAACCATGCGGATCATCTTCATCAGACACGGCACACCGGATTATACGACGGATTCTCTGACTGAGGTGGGTCAGAGGGAGGCAGCTGCACTTGCTCTTCGGACGGCTCGCTGGACAAATATAGACCGGATCTATCAGTCTCCTCTCGGCCGGGCCAGGGAGACGGCGGAGCCGACGCTTCGCGTCTTGAAGAGAGAGGCCATTACCAAGGATTGGCTGAGGGAATTTCCGCCTCAGATCAAGGATCCGTCGACGGGCGAGGTGCATGCGGCCTGGGACCTGATGGCTCAGGATTTTACGGCGGACCCGGGTTACCTGGATCCGGATTACTGGTTTTCCTACGGAATCTATAAGGACCGGCCGGATGTTGAGGCAGAAGCCAGAAAGGTCTATGAGGGTCTGGATCAGATTCTGGAGGGCTATGGCTATCACTGGCATGAGAAGCCGGGGACGGGTTTTGGACGCTATTTTGATTTTACGGATCCGACCGGCCATGTGAATCCGGCAGAGGCTTCTGACATCATGCTTCACGGGACCAGGAATTATGAGATCCGGGATACGGATGATGAGAAGACCATTCTCTTCTTCTGCCATTTCGGTGTGACCTGTGTCATGCTGGGCCATCTTCTGAATATTTCTCCGGTGGTTCTCTGGCATTCGACCTGCATTCCTCCGACCGGTATTACGGTTCTGAATGCGGAGAAGCGGCTGCACAATACGGCGACCTTCCGCATGCAGTGCCTGGGGGATGTCTCGCATCTTCTTGCCGCCGGCGTCCCGGTTTCCGGTTATGCTGCCTTCTCGTCGGTTTTCCAAGGGTAAAACAAAATCAGAATTATTTCCCATTTAAAAAGAATCGTTTTTGCACATTGCGATTCGAATTGCTTTGCTATGATAACGATAGATGGGACAAATCGTCAGAATTACTGTGAGTTCGGGTTCCTGTACAGGCAGTCCCGAATAAGGTCTGCTATGTTATCAGGGTTCTGGATTATCGGTTTTGGATATAGTCTGAAGCAAGGGATTTTGGGAGGAGAAAAGTATGGTTTCGAAGGTTCCGACAAGGGGGAAATTGTTATACGGCGGTGACTACAATCCGGAGCAGTGGCTGGACCGGCCGGATATTCTGGCTGAGGACATCCGGCTTATGAAGGAGGCTCATGTCAACGTGGTTTCCATGGGCATTTTTTCTTGGGCAAGTCTGGAGCCTTCGGATGGCAATTATGATTTTTCCTGGTTGAAGGAGCGGATCGACAGTCTCTATGAGAACGGAATCTATACCATCCTTGCGACTCCGACCGGAAGCCGTCCGGCCTGGCTGGCAAAGCGCTATCCGGAGGTTCTCAGGGTCAATGACATGGGTCAGAAGCTGCTTTTCGGCGACCGCCACAATCACTGCATGACAAGCCCTGCCTACCGGAAGAAGACCTATGAGATTGACCGCCGTCTGTCGGAGGCCTTCGGTAAGCATCCGGGTGTCATTGCCTGGCACATCAATAATGAGATGGGCGGCGAGTGCTACTGCCCGCTCTGCCGGGAGGCTTTCCGGAACTGGCTCAAGGATCGCTATGGCTGTATCTCAAATTTAAACCGGGCCTGGAATGCGGCCTTCTGGAGCCATACCTTTACCTCTTTCGAGGAAATCGATCCGCCCATGCAGATCGGCGAGACCCAGCTTCATGGTCTGAAGCTGGACTGGAAGCGCTTTATTACCGAACGGCATAAGGATTTTACCGAAGCGGAAATCCGTGCAGTCCGGGACGGCGGTTCAGACCTGCCCATTACCATGAATCTCATGTACGACTATAAGGGCCTGGATTATCAGGATTTCACCGATATCTGCGATTTCATGTCCTGGGACAATTATCCGGTCTGGGGAAAGCACGGCGCGGAGGGCAATTATGATATTGCCATTGACACGGCCTTCGATCATGACCGGGTCCGCTCCCTGCAGAGGAAGCCTTATCTTATGATGGAGTCCTGCCCGTCCGCCACCAACTGGCAGTCTGTCAGCAAGCTGAAGGAGCCGGGCCTTCTTATGGCGCAGGAGCTTCAGGCCATTGCCCACGGTGCCGACGGCGGTCTATATTTCCAGATGCGGCAGAGCCGGGGCGCTAGCGAGAAGTTCCATGGGGCTCTGATCGATCATTACGGAAAGGACGACACCCGGGTCTTCCGTGAGGCAGCGGAGACCGGCCGGGCCCTGGAGTGTCTGAGCCCGGTCATCGGGTCGGAGGTTAAGTCCAGGGCGGCTGTGATCTATGATATGCAGAACCGCTGGGCCATGGAGGATGCCCAGGGACCGCGCAATGCGGGGCTTTATTACCGGGAGGCCTGCCGCAAGTCCTACCGGGCCTTCCGTGAGTTTGGCTTAAATGCAGACCTCATCGATGAGACCCAGAGTCTGGACGGCTACCGGATTGTCGCAGCGCCTATGGTCTACATGTTCCGGGAGGGCTTTGCGGATAAGCTCCAGGCCTTCGTGGAAAAGGGCGGCTGCCTGATCCTGACCTACTGGTCGGGAATCGTGGATGATACGGATCTCTGCTTCCTGGACGGAACGCCGCATGATCTGGTCGATGTGTGCGGTTTCCGGAGCACGGAGATTGACGGTCTCTATGATGAGGAGTGGAATGAAGCGGTTCTCCGCCGGCCGGACCTGCCGGAATGCGGAGAACTGAAGGAGAAGACCTATCGCTCGCGGAATCTCTGTGAGATTCTGGAACTGCATGGGGCAGAGGCACTTCTTACCTATAAGAAATATTTCTATCGAGATACGCCTGCCGTAACAAGGAATTTCTATGGAAAGGGCCGGGTTTACGGCATAGCGACGGATTTTGACTACGATTTCTACCGGGATTTCTATCGAGGCATTTTGAAAGACCTGGGAAAGGAGCCGATCTTAAAGGAAATTCCTTCCGGTCTGGAAGTGACCGAGCGGGAAGGAGACGACGGAAGGGTCTACATTTTCCTGATCAGCTGGAAGCCGGAAAAAGTGGAAGTACAGCTTCCGGAGGGAGCCAAGGTGGTCTATCAGAATGAACGGGTTGATGTTAGAAAGCCGGATCATTCAGACAAGGCAGGATCTTCTGGCAGGGCCATTTTCTCGGATTATGGCTGTCTCGTGATCTCTTTGTAGAGAACGAAAATACGAATTTTCAGAAAGGAACAGGCTGCCGGGCCTGTTCTTTTTCTGTGGAAAAAGCTTGACAGATGGAGTATACTTTAACGGCATATGAATTAATTTCTGAGAAGATTACTGAACATTCGGAGGCCATGTAATGAAGTACAATTTCACGAAGATTGAACCCAAGTGGCAGAAGGCGTGGGAAGAGAATGACGCTTTCAAGGCCATTGATTTTGATAAGAAGCCCAAGTGGTACGGCCTGGTCGAGTTCCCCTATCCTTCGGGAGCCGGTATGCATGTCGGCCATATCAAGGCCTATTCCAGTATCGAGGTTCTGGCAAGAAAGCGCCGGATGGAGGGCTACAACGTCCTTTTCCCCATGGGCTTCGATTCCTTCGGTCTGCCGGCTGAGAACTATGCCATCAAGACGAACACCCATCCCCACGATATTACGGTGAAGAACATCCACCATTTCAAGGAGCAGATGGAAAAGGTTGGTTTCTCCTTCGACTGGAGCCGTGAGATCTCGACCTCTCTGCCAGAATACTATCACTGGACCCAGTGGATTTTCCTTCAGATGTATAAGCATGGTCTGGTTTTTCGTGCCAAGACCCTGGTCAACTACTGCCCCCACTGCAAGGTCGTTCTCTCGAACGAGGATTCCCAGGGCGGCAAGTGCGATATCTGCCACAATGATGTCGTTCAGAAGCCCAAGGATGTCTGGTATCTCCGCATCACCAAGTATGCCGACCGTCTCCTGGAAGGTCTGAATGATGTCGATTATCCGGATTCCATCAAGCAGCAGCAGAGAACCTGGATCGGCAAGTCGACCGGTGCTTTTGTAAACTTTGATATTGCAGATAAGGACGGCAAGGTTATTCCGGATGAGAAGCTGGAAATCTATACCACCCGCTGTGATACCCTCTATGGCGTCGCCTTCATGGTTGTCGCTCCCGAGCATCCGCTTCTGGATAAATATAAGGCGTCCGTGAAGAACTGGGATGAGGTTGTAAAATACAGAGAAGAAAGTGCCAAGAAGACTGAATTCGAGCGGACTCAGCTGGTCAAGGACAAGACCGGTGTACGGATCGACGGTCTGACCGCCATCAATCCTGTAAATGGCAAGGAAGTTCCGATCTTCATCGCCGACTATGTCATGATGGGTTACGGTACCGGCGCCATTATGGCCGTTCCTGCCCATGATCAGAGAGACTGGGATTTCGCTCATGCTTTCAATATTCCCATCACTCCGGTTATCGAAGGCGGAGACATTGAGAAGGAAGCCTATACCGGCGACGGAAAGATGATCAATTCGGATTTCCTGAACGGTATTGACAATAAGAAGGAATCCATCGAGAAGATGTTGAAATTCCTGGAGGAAAAGGGCATCGGACACAAGGGTGTCCAGTACAAGATGAAGGACTGGGCCTTCAACCGTCAGCGTTACTGGGGCGAGCCCATCCCTCTGATTCACTGCCCCAAGTGCGGCACCGTTCCGGTTCCGGAAGACCAGCTTCCTCTGACTCTGCCGGATATGGAGAAGTTTGAACCGGGCCAGGAGGGTGAATCTCCTCTGGCACGTGCAACTGACTGGGTCAACTGCACCTGCCCCAAGTGCGGCGGTCCTGCCAAGCGTGAGACCGACACCATGCCTCAGTGGGCTGGCTCCAGCTGGTATTACCTCCGTTTCTGTGATCCTCACAATGACAAGGCTTTCGCAGATTACAAGAAGCTGGAATACTGGATGCCGGTTGACCATTATAACGGCGGTATGGAGCATGTCACCAGACATCTGCTCTATTCCCGTTTCTGGCATCAGTTCCTCTATGATCAGAAGCTTGTCAATACGCCGGAGCCTTATGCAAAGCGGTCCTATCAGGGCCTGATCCTGGGACCGGACGGCGAGAAGATGAGTAAGAGCAAGGGCAATGTCATCGATCCTATGGACATCGTTGAGTCCTACGGTGCTGATACCCTGCGTGTCTATGTCCTTTTCATGAGTGACTACGGCGCCGCAGCTCCCTGGTCCGATGAATCTCTCCGCGGCTGCAAGCGTTTCCTGGATCGTACCTGGAACCTGCTCGACCATATCGAGGACAAGCCGGAGATCAAGGAGATCGAGTCCAGCCTTCACAAGACCATCAAGAAGGTTTCCGAGGACATCGAGCGGATGAAGTTCAACACCGCCATCGCAGCTCTGATGACTCTGATCAATGAGTTCGGCAAGGCCGACTATGTCACAAAGGACGATGTCCTGACCTTCATCAAGCTTCTGTCTCCCTTCGCTCCTCATATGACAGAGGAAATGTGGCAGATTCTGGGCCAGAACCCTGATGGAAAGACCTTCTGCACCCTGTCCTCCTGGCCGGTCTATGATGCCGACAAGGCAAAGGATGAGGTTGTCTCCATGGGTGTTCAGGTCAACGGCAAGGTCCGCGGAAATGTAGACCTGCCCCAGGGATGCAGCAAGGAAGAAGCTCTGGAAGCTGCGAAGCAGAATGAAAATGTAAAGAAGTTCATCGATGGAAAGACCATCGTGAAGGAAATTTATGTTCCGGGTCGTATCCTGAACTTCGTTGTGAAGTAAAATGTTTTTTGACGAAACAGGCAGATGGAAATAAGAACCTGACAGATTGAAACAAGTTTATTTAGAATGAGCCATAAGGACCATAAGGTAAGGAGTTCGAAAAACACGAGACAGAAGAATCCGTTTCATTTTTTGAAGGGTGCCTGCCAGGTGGTTCTTATGGCTTTTTTCATCATTTTTGCAAAAAAAACAAATGAATGGGAGATAGTGTAAGACACCAATCTGGGGTAAGATGTGTTCGTAACTGGTAATAGAAAGGGGTTTAAAAATGGCACTTTTAGATGATCTGAAAAAAGAATTTGTGGAGAAATTCGGCGGCGAGGGAGATATCCGCTGCTATTTTGCACCCGGCCGTGTCAATCTGATCGGCGAGCACACAGACTATAACGGAGGACATGTTTTCCCATGCGCTCTGTCCATGGGAAACTATGCCGTTGCAAGAAAAAGAGATGACAAGATCGTCCGCTGGTACAATGCGACCTATCCCAAGGATGGTGTTCAGACCGCAGACATCACGAAGCTTGCACCCAATGATAACGGTGTCTGGTATGACTATCAGCAGGGTGTGATCTGGGAATTTGAGAAGCATGGCTTCCATGTACCCAACGGCTATGACATGGTTATGGGTTCCGATCTTCCTGCCGGCTCCGGTCTTTCCGCTTCGGCTTCTATCGAAGAGGTTGCAGCGGTTATTCTCCGCGATCTCTTTTCCATTGATATGACCATGGTTGACTGCGCTCTTATGGGCCAGCTTTCCGAGAATGAATACAATGGTATGAACTGCGGCATCATGGATCAGTTCGCATCTGCCATGGGCAAGAAGGACTGCGCCATCTTCCTGGATACCAATACCCTGAAATATGACTATGTTCCTCTGAATCTGAAGAACGAGAAGATCGTCATCACCAATTCCAAGGTAAAGCACAGCCTGGCAGGCTCCGCCTACAATGACAGACGCCGTGAGAGCGAACAGGCTCTGAGCGATCTTCAGAAGGTTGTCTCTATCAAGACTCTGGGTGATCTGACCGATGGGGAATTCGACCGCTATGCAGATGCCATTCCGGATGAGATCTGCCGGAAGAGAGCCCACCATGCAGTCTATGAGAATCAGCGGACCATCAAGGCGGTCGACGCCTTAAAGAAGGGTGATCTGGAAGCATTCGGAAAGCTCATGAACGAGTCCCATGTTTCTCTTCGCGATGATTATGACGTCTCCTGCAAGGAGCTGGATATTCTGGCAGAAGAGGCATGGAAGATCCCCGGTGTCATCGGTTCCCGTATGACCGGCGGCGGATTCGGCGGCTGCACCGTTTCCATCGTTAAGGAAGATGCTGTCGATATCTTTAAGGAGACCATCGCTAAGGTCTACAAGGAAAGAACCGGCCTGGACTGCGAGTTCTACATTGCAGATGCCAGCGACGGAGCAAGAAGAATCGGATAATATCTGTTTTAAAAGAATAGTCCTGGAATCATAGTCCGGGAGCAGAGCCTGTCCTGTAAAAAAGAATAGAAAAATAAAACCACCGTCTTTTCGAAGATTGATGATCTGTCTGAAGTGCAGACAGAAATCAGATTTGAAAGGACGGTGGTTTTGGTTTAAATGATGCAGGTGTTATCGGCGGATCAGCGGATTGCTGCCTGCTGTGTCCGCTTGCAATTTTTCAGTTCAGGCTTCGATCGCTCCATAGATGGCCCGGATAGCATCCTCGTAGCGGTCCTCGGGTACGCCGATCAGAAGGTTTAGCTTGCCGGCACCCTGGTTTATGGTATCTATTTCGATACCGGCAAGGGAGAGGGCATTCAGAACCTTGACGTTAGCAATGGATCCGGGATCCTTCTCGCCGACGACTGCAATAACCGACAAGTGTTCAAAGACTCCCAGATAATCCGGATTCAGGGTATCACGGATCTCCTGAAGGAGGTCGTCCTTGCAGGTCGAAAGAAGGTCGGAGCGAATGATCAATGTGACGGTATCAATACCGGTCAGGCACTGCTCGAAGGGAAGGTCCCTCTTTTTCAGAAGATCTAGAAGGATGGCACTGAAACCGGCTCCGTCACTGACCATGACCTTTTCCACCTGGAGAACGGTCATGCCGGGTCTGCCTGCTACGCCGACTACCGGATATTTCTGCTTGGCGGGAGGAAAGTGGCGGACGATCATGGTGCCGGCATCCTCGGGCTGGTTGGTATTTCGGATATTGATGGGGATCTCCAGCTCAGATGCGGGAAGGACGGCATCGGTATGGAGAACCGAAGCGCCCATATAGGAGAGAGCCCGAAGTTCCCGGTAGCTTAAGTAGTCCACAGTCCGGGGCTCTGCCACGATCCGGGGATCGGCAGCCTTCAGACCGGATACATCGGTCCAGTTCTCATAGAGATCGGCATGGATGGCCTTGGCAGCCAGGCTTCCGGAAATGTCGGATCCACCACGGGAGAGCGTATGAATCTTTCCATCTTCATCGGCACCGTAGAAGCCGGCGATGACAGCCCGGTCCAGGGGATGGAGAGCAGCCGCCATGGCCCTCTGGGTAGTCACAGGGTCCAGCTGACCATCCCTTGTGAAACAGACCGACCAGGCTGGGTCCACGAAGGTAAAGCCCAGATATTCGGCCAGGATCTGTGCGTTCAGATATTCCCCGCGGCTGGCCATGTAGTCCAGCTCCGGCTTCTTCTGCAGATTGCGCCGGATGATCTCCATTTCATCATCAATGGGGAAATGGAGACCAAGGTCGCGGATAATCTCATAGAAGCGGTCGCGGACCTCGGTCAGAAGCTCGCCGACCGGTTTATGGGTCAGGGCGTTTTCATAGCAGCGGATCAGAAGATCGGTTACTTTAATGTCATCCGGAAATCGTTTGCCGGGTGCGGATACGACGATATAACGGCGGGCAGGATCTTCTTCAATAATGGCCTTGACTTTACGAAACTGGTCGGCATCGGCCAGAGAAGTGCCGCCGAATTTTGCTACAATTGTCTTCATTTCTATCGTTCTCTTCGTTTCTTATTTAATTTATCTGTCTATAATGATCAGACTTGTTTTCTAATCGGAATCTGTCTGAGACTCTTCCTCTGACTTTTTACAAGCTTCATTTTTTAGAAGGACTCTTCCTTCCATGCCTGATCTCCACGACAGACAACTTTGATATTTTATCACAAGTAAAGCAGGCAAAACAGAGGAATTCATGACGAAAGCAGGGGAATCAGAGGAGTCTTCAGCAGTATGCGGATTGATACCATATGTCCCGACTGGGAAATTCTAAAAAAACGATTAAATTTTGTTGACAGACCTTTTACTAATAAATAAAATAATTACCGAAAGTTAGATTTATAAATCTTATATTAAATCAAAGAAACTATCGAAACATAAAACTGAGCAAAGGAAGCTGTCTTGTATTTCATATATAGACCATTTCCATTGCTGATATGGATCGTTTCGCTGAATGCTTTGGATTAGAAAGGAATATCAATGCTGCCTCTTTCTATGGCAAAGGCCGGAGGAAAGATGATGGTTGCCCGCATCGGAGGAAGCCCCGAAGTCAAGAAACATCTGGAGGATCTTGGCTTTGTTGTTGGCAGCGAGATTCGGGTAGTATCTACGCCTGGAAATGGAAATATCATCGTTATGGTAAAGGATGCCAGACTGGCTCTGACCGAAGAAATGACAAAAAAAATTATGGTGACCATGTAAGTGAGCAAGGCCGAAGTAGGCCATTTTCTTTTGACTGAAGGTTAGTCTCATGTAACGCTTGTAAAATTAGAATCTCTGGAATAAGAGAAAACTCATGTAATAGTGAAGCTGTTTTCCGGGCTTGATTTGAATAATGAAGGCTGTTTGCAGATCTGCCGGAATTGGCTGAAGCAGTTTTAAGGCTTGTCCCTTCGGATCATTTCCGAAGTTCAAGAAATTTATAGATTACGAGGAGGCATGGTATGAAGTCGCTGAGAGATGTGAATGTTGGTGAGACATCAACCGTTATTAAAATCCATGGCAGCGGTGCACTGAAGCGCCGGATCATGGATATGGGTATCACAAAGGGTACCGAGATTACGGTTCGTAAGGTTGCTCCCCTGGGGGATCCTATCGAGGTAACCGTCAGAGGATATGAGCTTTCCGTCCGGAAGGATGATGCGGATATCCTTGAGATGTCATGATTTGAATTTTTGATCAGATACAGACCGAATCAAAGAATGAATTTCAGAACGAACTTCATAAAACCAGCAAAGAAAAGAGGATCAATATGGCAATCAAAATTGCGCTGGCAGGTAACCCCAACTGTGGTAAGACAACCCTGTTCAATGACCTGACAGGAAGTACCCAGTACGTTGGTAACTGGCCCGGCGTCACAGTAGAAAAGAAGGAAGGCCGGCTGATCGGACATAAGGACGTTATCATCCAGGACCTTCCGGGCATTTATTCCCTGAGCCCTTATACTCTTGAGGAAGTTGTATCACGAAATTATCTGGTAAATGAAAAGCCGGATGTTATCCTGAACATCGTCGATGCAACCAATATCGAGAGAAACCTGTATCTTACCACACAGCTCGTTGAGATCGGTATTCCGGTTGTCCTGGCTTTCAACATGATGGATATCGTCCGTAAGACTGGGGATAAGATTGATACCCAGAAGCTTGGCAAAGAGCTGGGATGCGAAACCATCGAAATCAGTGCTCTTCATTCAGAGAACACCAGAAAGGCTGCAGAGCTTGCAATTCAGTTTGCAGCAAAAGAAAAGGGCGAGCTTCCTCATGTCTTTACCGGAAGCGTAGAACATGCCATCGCTCATATCGAAGAGTCCATTCAGGATCTGGTTACAAAGAAACAGCTTCGCTGGTTCGCAGTCAAGCTTTTCGAACGGGATACCAAAGCAACGGAACAGCTCAATCTCTCTTCGGATCTGCTCAAGCATATTGATGAGCACATCAAAGACTGTGAAAAGGAAATGGACGATGATGCTGAAAGTATCATCACCAACCAGAGATATACTTACATCCAGAAGCTGGTATCCGATACAGTTGTGAAAAAGAAGTCTAAAGGCGAAATGACTGTTTCGGATAAGATCGACCGGGTTGTCACCAACCGAATCCTAGCTCTTCCGATTTTTGCCCTGATTATGTGGGGTGTCTACTATGTATCTGTTACAACTCTTGGAGGCTGGGCAACTGACTGGACAAATGATGTCCTTTTTGGAACCTGGATTACCAATGGTGCGACAGCGGGTCTGAAGGCTCTTGGAGCTTCTGCTCCTGTGATCAGCCTTCTGGTTGACGGTATTATCGGAGGTGTCGGAACCGTCCTTGGATTCGTGCCGCAGATGATTATGCTTTTCCTCTGCCTGTCCATCCTGGAAGATTCCGGATATATGGCCCGGGTTGCCTTCATCATGGACCGTATCTTCAGAAGATTCGGCCTTTCCGGAAAGTCCTTCATTCCTATGCTGATCGGTACCGGATGCGGTGTTCCTGCAATCATGGCCTCCCGTACCATTGAGAATGAAAAAGACCGCCGGATGACCATCCTGCTTTCCACCTTCATGCCCTGCAGTGCCAAGATGGAAATCGTTGCAATGATGACTCTGGTCTGCTTCCCTGGAAGCGCAATTGTAGCACCTGCTATGTATTTCGCAGGACTTGGTATCGTCGTATGCTCCGGAATTGCACTGAAGAAGACCAAGTATTTCTCGGGCGATCCTGCTCCTTTCGTTATGGAGCTTCCTGCTTACCACATTCCTACAGTTAAGGGTGTTCTGATCCATGTCTGGGAGAGAGCGAAGGCTTTCCTAATCAAGGCCGGAACCATCATCTTCACCATGTGTATTGTTATCTGGTTCCTGATGCACTTCGGACCGACCGGATTCCTGGCAGATGACATTGACCATTCCTTCCTTCGTTATATTGGTGAAGTTCTTGCATGGATCTTCAAGCCTCTGGGTTTCGGAACCTGGCAGGGCGCCGTTGCATCGGTTTCTGCTGAGGTTGCCAAGGAACAGGCTACCGCAACTCTTGGTATGCTTGCTCATGCTGCAAGTGACAGCAGTAAAGATATCGCAACCGCTATCAATCACCTCTTCGGCGGAAGCCAGCTTGTCGGAATGAGTTTTCTCCTCTTCAATATTTTCGATGCACCCTGCATGGTTGCTATCGCAACTTCCTTCCGTGAACAGGGCAGCCGGAAATGGGGCTGGATCACCTTCGGTTATCAGATGCTGATGGGCTACTGCCTGGCAATGTGCACCTACCAGATCGGATCGCTGGTCAACGGAGTCTTCACCTTTGGTACTGTCGTTGCAATCGCACTGATCCTGATCGCCGTATACTTCATCTTCCGTCCGAATCCTTATAAGCAGAGAAGAGGCAATGCGGTATCAGCAGTTGAAGCCAGAGGAGTATGAGCGAATACTTTGATTCTTCAGAAAACCTGATATAGAAGTTGAATATAAGATGAAATCAGGATTCGAAAAATCTGGACAAGTATCTGGGATCTATTAGAATAAGAACCCAAAGGAGATGATTCTTTTGTATAAGACAACAGTAAAAATCGGCGGTATGGCCTGCGGTATGTGTGAATCTCATATCAATGATGTCATTCGAAAGACCTTCCCAAATGTAAAGAAGGTTTCCTCTTCCCATAAAAAGGGAATTGCCACTTTCTTAACCGATGAGGAAGTCAATGATGACAGACTGGAAAAAGCCATTGAAGAAACCGGCTATCATTTTCAGGGAATCACCTGTGAACCTTATGTGAAGAAGGGACTTTTCGGAAGATAAGGCTGGACGCCTGTAGAGCATCGGATCACTGGAAAGTGACTTGAATGAATAAGAAGGATTGCTGTCCAATTCAAAAGATAGGACAGCAATCCTTTTTTCGATCAGACTTTTATTCATGTCTAAAATATTTCACTGCCTGTTATGGGTCTTGGTTCAGACCGGAATGCTCTGTACGGACTTAAGAAAATATGAAAAGCCCGCCGGAATGATTCCAGCGGGCAAGAATAACAGAATTTATTATTTCCTCAAGAAAAGATTCAGGCCTGGGCTGTCTTGGGCTGGCCTTTTACAACAAGCTTTTTTAAAGCCTGGAAGGACTCTTCAGAGAGATCATGCTCAACCTTGCAGGCATCGATCTGAGCCTGGTCATGGTCAACACCTACCGATTCCAGAAGTTTTGTCAGAGTATGATGGCGGTCCAGGGTACGTTCTGCAATAGCTTTGCCCTCATCAGTAAGGACCAGCATGCCTGCATGATCCGTTGTGATGTAGTTTTTTTCCTTGAGACGCTTTGTTGTATAGGTGACGCTGGGCTTGGAAACTTCAAGATGCTCGGCTACATCAATGGAACGGACATAGCCCTGCTCCTGAAAAATCTCCAGAATTGCTTCCAGATAATCCTCTGTGGTCTTCTGTGTTCCGTTATTTTCTTCTGTTCTTCTCATGGTCGTACTCCGTTTCTTATGAAAAGTTCATATTCTAAAGGTTTATATGTCAATATTCTGAATAAGGTTTTATACTTCCAAAATTTTAAATCTTAATTAGATATATGTTACCACAGTATTGAAAAATTGCAATGTGTAAAGAAAACATACTTTGCTGTCTTATTGCATTCAATGTTTTCTACAGCTATAAAGAAAGCAGAAGGTACAGGATGATATTTCATTCGATCTGTCATAATTATTATATAATGATGAAAATACATTCTGAGACAGCAGTGTAGTAAAGAGATGCAATTTCAAGGAAAGTGTGTGAAATATGCAGATTATATCGAGTATCTGGAATCATCTGGCCGGCTTCTTCGGAAATCTGGTTCTTATTGCAGGCATCATCGGACTGGCCATAGGCCTGATTGAGAGACTGATTTATCGACTCAGAAAGACAAAGGAAACAAGTGCCGAAAATAAGCAGGATTTCAGGAAAAGTTTGACAGGAAATAAGACTGGAGATGGAGAGGAAAAAGAACAGGAAACCTCGACCCCGGCCATTCGTCTGGCCATTATTACCGGAGCATCCAGCGGTCTGGGCATGGCCTATGCTAAAGCCGTGGATCAGGATCCCAAAGCCTATCAGGTGGATGAGATCTGGCTTGTCGCCAGAAGAAAAGACCGTCTCGACCAGCTGGCTTCTGAGCTTCATCTGCCCGTTCAGGTACTGCCTCTGGATCTGATCCGAGAGGAATCTCTGGAAGAGTTGAAGAGAAGACTGGAAGGGAACCCCCAAGCTTCGTATACGGTCAGCCTTCTCTTAAACTGCGCTGGCTTTGGTGCCTTCGGCTCTTCGGAAGAAGTCGGTTACGTCAAGGAAGGAAAGATGATCGATCTCAATGACCGGGCTGCCGCACAACTCACGAATATCGTAATTCCCTATCTGAGTACCGGCGGCCGAATCGGAGAAGTCTGCTCCGTAGCTGGTTTTCAGCCGATTCCTTTTCTCAATGCCTATGCGGCATCCAAGGCTTTTCTCTACAGCTACAGCAGGAGTCTTCGGGTAGAGCTCCTGAAGAAAAAAGTTTCTGTTACAGCCATCTGTCCATACTGGGTCAGAGATACGGGATTTATCGAAACTGCTGCAGATGGGAAAAAACATCATCTTCTTTTTACATCGACTACAAAGAAGGTGGTCTCCTTATCTCTTTCTGCCGTACGAAAGCGCCATGCCGTGTCTACACCCAGCCTTGTTGCCACAGTAGACCGGATCTTCTGCGGCCTGATTCCGGACAGTCTTCTGACCTATATCATGACACGCTTTCTCTGAGGCAGGAGGAGTCCGAAAATCTATAAAGATCATCTTTTTCCGGCCCTTTCTTTTGGTATAATATTAACAATGTTTTAATAAAAATTCAGTTCAAAGAGGAAAATCTGTCGGATAAGAAAACAGATCCGGCAGGACAGCAAATCTGATTCAATATCAAACGAGGCAATGAAAGGTGGGGCGGATGACACAAATACTCTCTGCAATTGATACCTATCTGTATTTTCCGGTTCTGGTAATTCTACTGGCGGCAGCCGGTATCTATTTCACGATTCGGACAAGAGGCGTTCAGGTGCGGATGTACGGCGAAGCCTGGAAGGTTCTCTGGGAGAAGCCCAAGGAGGACGGAGCGGTTTCCTCATTCCAGGCGCTCATGGTTTCCACGGCATCCCGGGTCGGCACCGGAAATATCATCGGTGTCTCCACGGCCATCTGTCTGGGCGGCACCGGCGCCATGTTCTGGATGTGGCTTCTGGCCATTCTCGGCAGTGCCTCTGCCTATGTCGAGACGGTTCTGGCCCAGATTTATAAGAAACGTGAACCCGACGGGGTCGGTTGCTACGGCGGTCCCGAGCATTATATCGAGGATGCCATCCACAGTAAGAAGCTGGCTGTTGTCTTCACCATCTTCCTGATCCTGACCTACGGATTCGGCTTCAACCTGCTCTGCTCCTATAACCTGCAGTCTTCCTTTGCCGTCTATTCCTTTTATCATGCCAAGATCACTCCGGCCATTGTCGGTGCCATTATTGCCATCATCGTTCTGATCTGTATTCTGGGCGGCGGCAAGCGGATCGTCAGGCTGACCGAGGTTATCGTGCCTTTCATGGGCTTTATCTATATCGGTGTGGCAGTTCTCATCTGCATTGTCAATTACCGTCATATTCCGTCCATGTTCGCTATGATCTTCAAGGATGCCTTTAATTTCCGGGCTATTGGAAGCGGCATTACCGGATCCTGCATGGTCTACGGTATCAAGAGAGGCCTTTATTCCAACGAGGCTGGTGTCGGTTCGGCTCCTCATGCTGCCGCATCCGCAGATACTACCCATCCGGTCAAGCAGGGCCTGGCAGCAGTTATCTCTGTTTCCATTGATACTCTTTTCCTCTGCACAGCAACCGGACTTCTCTGCCTGGTAACCAATGCTCCGCGCAATGCAAAGACCGCCGGTGCGCCTTATGTGCAGGCAGCTCTGTCCAGTTTCTTAAAGGGCTTTGGACCGGCCTTCCTGACGATATCCCTGGTGCTTTTCGCCTTTACCACACTGATCGGAAATCTCTATTATGTAGACAACGGCCTCAAATACCTGCATAACAATAAGATGCCAGGTAAACGCTTCCTCATCGTTTTCCGGATCATCTGCGCCATCATTATCTTTGCAGGTGCACTGATTCCTATGGATGCCGCCTGGGCTCTGGCCGATATCACCATGGGAGGTATGGCACTGATCAATATTCCCTGCTGTGTCCGTCTCGGCGGAGCTGCCTTCAAGGCGACAAAGGACTATGAAAAGCAGAAGAAGGAAGGAAAGGATCCGGTCTTCCATGCCAAGGATATCGGAATGGACCCGGATACGCTGGAGTACTGGAAGTAGATTGCATGGAAGCGAATCCATCGAGATACTGGAAATAAAACCAGATCGTTCTGGAAAAAGATATCAGGGGATTTACTGGAAGAGGGAGTTAAAGGAAAGACATGCCGGAATTTATTTATATTATGGACCTGATCGGGACGATCGCCTTCGCCATTTCCGGCGCCATGCTGGCTGTAAAAAAGGACATGGATATCTTCGGAATCATGATTCTGGCTCTGGCGACGGCGACGGGCGGCGGTTTTATCCGCGACCTGACCATAGGAAATATCCCGCCGGCAGTTTTCCAGAACCCGGTCTATATTATTCTGTCCTTTCTGACCGCTCTGGTCGTCTTCTTCGTCATCCGCTATGTCCGAAAGGGCGACCGGCTTCTGGGCCTGATCCGGGTCTATGAGAAGCTTCTTCTGATCACCGATTCCCTGGGTCTGGCGGCCTTTACCGTGGACGGGGTTTATGCCGGCCGGACCGTGACGAAGACCAATGCCTTTCTCATGATCTTTCTCGGTGTCATCACCGGTGTCGGCGGCGGAATCCTCCGCGATCTCTTTGCCGCACAGAAGCCCTACATTTTCGTCCGCCATGTCTATGCCCTGGCCTCGGTGGCCGGTGCGGTTGTGACGGCGGTCCTGCCGGCCTGGATCGGCTGGCCCAAGTCCATCATCGCCGGATTCGTCGTGGTTCTCCTGATCCGCTATCTGGCAGCCCATTTCCGCTGGAATCTCCCAAGGGCGCTGCCGGATGGAGAACTGTAGGCTTGAACAAATGATCAGACAATTTTTCTAAGCTATCTCATAATTCCATAAGAAATTAGTGAAATTACACAATACGTAATTGTATTGTGTAATTTTTTTGTATAAAATGGTGGTGATAGCAAAATATATTGCAATCGGATCGGGGGGAATGCCTATGAAGGTTTACACAACTGACAAGATTCGTAACGTGGTAATTCTCGGACATGGGGGAGCAGGCAAGACGACTCTGACAGAGGCCATGGCCTATCTGGCAGGTCTGGTGCCCAGGCAGGGCAAGGTCGAAGACGGAAATACCCTTTCGGATTACACCAAGGAGGAGATCCGGAGAAAGATTTCCATTTCGACATCGGTCATTCCTCTGGAATGGGAGGACTATAAGATCAATATCCTCGATACGCCGGGCTTTTTCGGATTTGCCGGAGAAGTGGAAGAGGCCGTGAGTGTGGCCGACGGCGCCATCATCGTCGTATCCGGCAAGGCCGGCATTGAAGCCGGAACCGAGCGGGCCTGGGATCTCTGTGAGAAGTATCATCTGCCCAGGATCTTTTTCGTAACCGACATGGATGACGATAAGGTTTCCTACCGTCAGGTCATCGAGGATCTGACCACCATGTTCGGAAAGAAGATCGCACCCTTTAACATGCCTCTTCGTGAGAACGGCCAGCTGACCGGCTATATCAATGTCATTCAGCAGAAGGCCTTCCGCTATGACAAGCATGACGCGGTTGAGACCGATATGCCGGATTATTCCGAGGATTATCTGGGTCAGTATCATTCCAATCTGATGGAGGCTGTCGCAGAGACATCCGAGGAGTTCCTCGACCGCTATCTGGACGGCGATACCTTCTCCGAGCAGGAGATCCGTGCAGCAGTCCGTCTGACCATTCAGGACGGTTCCATTGTTCCGGTCGGCAGCGGTTCCGGTCTTCTGGCCCGCGGTGTCTATACCCTTCTCGATGATATTGTGAAATATATGCCGTCGGCTGACAACCGTAAGATGTCCGGCATCAATATCCGGACCAACGAGATTTTCGAAGCAGATTTCGACATTTTAAAGCCGAAGACGGCTTTTGTCTTTAAAACCATTGTGGATCCGTTCTTAGGCCGCTACAGCCTGATTAAAGTAAGGTCCGGCGTTATCAAGACCGATGATCTGATGTACGACAGCCGGACCGATAAGGAATTCAAGATCGGGAAGCTCTATATTTTAACTGGGAATAAGGCCGTCGAGGTTCCTGAGATCCATGCCGGTGATCTGGGTGCCCTGGCCAAGATTCCGGATCTGGCCACTTCGGATACTCTGTCGACCAGGTCGACTCCGATCATGTATGCCAAGATCGATATGCCGGTTCCCTACACCAGCCTCCGCTGGAAGGCCGTCCATAAGAGTGATGTCGATAAGATTGCCCAGTCTATGGCCAAGCTTATGGCAGAGGATCCGACCTTCAAGGCGGTCAATGATGCCGAGAATCAGCAGTCTCTGATTTTCGGTATGGGTGACCTCCATCTGGAAACCATTCAGTCCCGGCTGGAGCATGACTACAAGGCTCCGATTGAGGTGGACCGGCCGCGGGTTGCCTTCCGTGAGACCATCCAGAAGACCGCAGATGTTGAGGCCAAGTATAAGAAACAGAACGGCGGACATGGCCAGTACGGACATGTCAAGATGCGCTTCGGCCCCTCTGGAACCAATGATCCTTATGTATTTACAGAAGAGGTTGTCGGCGGTGCTGTACCCAAAAACTTTTTCCCGGCTGTTGAAAAAGGAATCGCAGCTTGCTGCAAGGCAGGTCCTCTGGCCGGATATCCTGTTGTCGGTGTCAAGGCAACGCTTTATGACGGCTCCTATCATCCGGTCGATTCGTCTGAGATGGCATTCATGACGGCAGCCCAGATGGCCTTTAAGAAGGGCTTCCTGGAAGCTTCGCCTGTTCTGCTCGAACCGATTGTGGATTTGAAAGTCACCGTGCCAGATGCCTATACAGGAGATATCATGGGCGATCTGAACAAGCGCCGGGGCAGAGTCCTTGGCATGACTCCGCAGAACGGAAAGCAGGTCATTGAGGCCGAGGTTCCGGAAATGGAGCTCTATGGCTACTGCACAGCACTTCGTTCCATGACCGGCGGCCGCGGGCTCTATGAATATCATTTCGTCCGTTATGAGAAGACTCCGGCGGACATCCAGAGCAAGGAAGTTGCAGCTCATGCAGAGAGTGCCAAAAAGAAGGTGTGAAATAGCAGAATAAGAGAAGACCGTTCTCTCCATGATTTATTTACATGGAGGGAGCGGTCCTTTTTTACGCATAAATGAACAGGTTCTTTGGTTTCTGTGCAGCTGTTCTGGATCGGCCTTCAGCCAGGCTGGTCTATATTTTGCAATCCGTTCTTTCAGTGACTTTCCTTAAGGCTCTTCGATTTACGCTTGTCTGCTTTGGCAGGAGAATCCGCCGGCCGGGAGGCCTTCTCGAATACCTGATTGAGAAATATGGAGAAGAAATAGGCAATGGCCGCAGCTCCGCAGAAGAGGAGAAGGCTGAAGAAGAATACAGCTGCGACTCCGTTATGAAAGGCCAGATCCAGGGGCAGGAAGAGGACGATCACAAAGAAGATCGAGAGGAAGAGATTGCCGAAGGCCAGGCGGAGGGCATTTCGAATGGTCTGTCCATAGCTTTCCCGATAGCGGGCGGTCAGGGGAAAGGCATAGAGAAGGATGGCGGTCACGGCAAAGATCATAAGCCAGATGGGATACTGGAGAATCCGCCAGGATGAATCCAGAACCCGGTAGATCAGATAGAGATCTGCACTTAAGAAGAGAAGCAGGCCCAGGCCCGGCAGCCAGAGAAGGGTGGACCGGGAGAAGTCTTCCTTAAATTCCCGGAAATAGCTTCGGACCGGATAGGTATCCTCTTTTCTTACCATCTTTAAGGTCTGACTGTAGAGGGCAGTCAGTGCTGCCCCGATCGTAATGATGGGGAGACAGGTCAGAAGAAAAACAGCATTCAGACAGATGAGATCCAGGAGTCTGCCCAGGGCACGCTGGATGGGATTGTCCGGATTAAAGTACTTTTTCATAATAAATCTCGCTTTCATTTGTCTATATTATACAAAATTAGAAGTGAGTTTGGCACTTTATTGGTCAAAATGGAAAGATTTGCTAAATTGACCGCAAGTATCGTCAAACGCAGAGACGGGTCGGATGCTATAACGACTATATCGAGGCAATAAGAGAGAATCAGGCCTGGTTTTCGAAAGTTATTGTATGGATATGGAAACTCCGAAAGGGAATTTGGGAGTGTTCAAAAAGGAGGAAACAAATGAAAAGAAAAATACTTGCGCTGCTTTTGACAGCGGCGATGACCTGTTCGATGTTTGTCGGCTGCGGGGGCTCATCCGGAGGCAGTGCTAAGGATTCAGGCAGTAAGAAGGACGATCAGAAGACCAGTCAGACCATTACACCGAAGAACGGCGGCAAGAAGGGAACCTTAAATCTCTGGGCTTTCACAGATGAAGTTCCCGGCATGGTCAAGAAATATATCGGCGATCATCCGGATTTCCCTTATAAAGTTAATTCAACCATTATTGCCACAACCGACGGTGCCTATCAGCCGGCACTGGATTCGGCTCTGAAGGCAGGAGGAAAAGAAAGCCCGGATATCTACTGTGCAGAAGCTGCCTTTGTTTTGAAGTATACACAGGGAGATATGGAAAAATATGCAATGCCTTATGAAGACCTGGGCATTGATGTGGACAAGGAAACAAAAGATGCCGATATTGCTCAGTACACCATAGATATTGGAACCAATACGGATGGCAAACTGGATGCTCTGGGATATCAGGCAACCGGCGGCTGCTTCATCTATCGGAGATCCATCGCAAAGGATGTCTTCGGAACAGATGACCCTGCACAGATTTCCCAGATCATCGGCGGCGGTAGCGGAAGCTTCGACAAGTTCTGGGATGCGGCAGACAAGCTGGCAGCCAAGGGCGATGCCATTGTTTCCGGCGACGGTGATATCTGGCACGCCGTTGAGAACAGCTCTGAAGAGGGCTGGCTGACCAAGGACGGCAAGCTGCAGATCGATCCCAAGAGAGAGGCATTCCTGGATATCTCGAAGAACCTGACCGATAAGGGCTGGTCCAATGTAACCCAGGACTGGCAGGATGCATGGTTCGCAGATATGAAGGGCACAGGTCCCAAGCCTGTATTCGGTTTCTTCGGACCGGCATGGCTCATCAACTATACGATCGCAAAGAACTGCGGCGGTGACAAGGTCGGCGAAGGCACCTATGGTGACTGGGCTGTCTGCGATTCTCCGGTCGGCTTCTTCTGGGGCGGCACATGGATCCTGGCCAACAAGGAAATGGACAAGGCCAAGAAGGATGCTGTCAAGGATATCATCGACTGGATCACTCTTCAGACCGATGAGAATTCTCTTCAGTACAAGTGGGCAAACGGAACTCTGAACGGCGCAGGCGGAACCAAGGATGCCGTTGCATCCGGAACCGTTATGACCAAGTCTGACGGATCCATGGACTTCCTTGGCGGAGAGAACATGTTCGACTACTTCGTACCGGCCAACAAGTATGCAAATGGTAAGAATCTGACCCAGTATGATGAGTCCATCAATCAGATCTGGAGAGATCAGGTTCGTGCCTATGCTTCCGGACAGAAGAGCAGGGATCAGGCCATCAAGGACTTCAAGCAGACCGTAAATGACAACCTGGGTATTGAGTCTGCAAAATAAAGATAACTTTACACCCTTTCTTTTTCATACTTTGCAGGGCAGCTCTTGGCTGCCCTGCAGCCCTCTAAAGATTTCAAGGGGAGGTAAAACATGACACACCATAACCGCTATGCAAAATATGGATATATCTTCTGCATTCCCTTTACCATAGCATTCTTAATCTTTTCCTTATATCCGACCCTTTATACAGCGGTCATCGGATTTACGGATCTGAAGGGAATCGGAACCACTGAGATCCACTTTCTGAAGGATCCTTTTCTTAATTTCAAGACGATTCTGGCCAGCCCTACATTTCAGACGGCCTTCAAAAACACCATCAAGATGTGGGTGCTGAACTTTATTCCCCAGCTGACCCTGGCGCTTCTTCTGGCATCCTGGTTTACCGACCGCAGGTTCAAGGTCCCCGGGGAGGGCGTATTCAAGGTCCTCTTCTATATGCCCAATATTATTACGGCAGCAACCATTGCCATTCTGTTCAATGCTCTGTTTGGCTATCCCATGGGCCCGGTCAATGATATCCTGACCCGGATCGGCATTTTCGCCAAACCCCACAATTTCCTGGTAAGCAAGAATGTAGCCCAGGGCATTGTCATCTTTATACAGACCTGGATGTGGTACGGCTATACCATGATTATCCTGATTTCCGGCGTTCTGGGTATCAATCCGGAGATCTTCGAGGCAGCAGAAGTCGACGGAGCCAATGGCTGGCAGACCTTCTGGATGATTACTTTGCCCAATATCAAGACCATTCTTCTCTATACACTGGTTACCAGCCTGATCGGCGGACTGAATATGTTCGATATTCCAAAGCTCTTTCTGATGGGCGGACCGGACAATGCAACGCTTACGACCGGTGTATTTATTTACAACCAGGCTTTCTCCGGTGCCTATATGTATAACCGGGCTGCAGCAGCTTCGATGATTATGTTTGTCATCATCGTTCTGGCATCTGTCGTTCTCTTCTGGCTCTTAAGAGACCGTGATGAGGCAGCTATGGAAAAGCAGAAAAAGAAGATGGAAAAGGAAATGAGACGTGCCTATAAGGCCGAGCTGAAGGCAAAGGGGGCAGAGAAATGAAGAAATCACATACTCTGAAGAAGACCATCATCTTCATTATCTGTATCATTCTGGCAATCCTTTCGGTTCTGCCATTTGTCATCATGATTGTGAATTCCACCCGGTCTACGGTGCAGATTCAGCAGCATGCCCTGTCCCTGGTTCCTTCCACCTACTTCTTCAGCAACCTCAGGGTTCTTCTGGGAAAGAGCTTTAATCCGGCCGTCGGCTTTATGAATTCTCTGATCATCTCTGTCCTGTCAACGGCACTGGCAACCTATTTCTCAACACTGACGGCATACGGACTTGTGATCTATGACTGGAAGCTCCGGGATTCTTTCTACCGCTTTATTCTGGCGGTTATGATGATTCCGGCCCAGATCACCATGATTGGTTTCTATCAGATGGTCTATAAGGTCCATATGACAAACCATCTGTCCATGCTGATCCTTCCGGCCATCGCTTCACCGGCCATGGTTTTCTACATGCGTCAGTATATGGTTCCCTCTCTGAGTAAGGAAATCGTCCAGTCGGCCCGGATCGACGGTGCAAGAGAGTTCTACATCTTCAACCGGATCGTTCTGCCGATCATGAAGCCGGCCATTGCAACCCAGGCCATCTTCAGCTTTGTATCCAGCTGGAACAACCTTTTTACACCGCTGGTTCTTCTGACGGATCAGAGAAAATATACACTCCCGATCATGGTATCTCTCCTTCGGGGTGATATTTACAAGACGGAATACGGAGCTGTCTATCTGGGCTTGACCCTGACGGCTCTGCCTCTGATCATTGCCTATCTCTGCCTGTCCAAGTACATCGTGGCAGGTGTTGCCCTGGGTTCTGTCAAGGGATAAATCACAGGGATCAGCGCTCACGGATGGTCAGGGACCGGTATTTGGTGGGTGTGATCCCGGTGTTGTTCTTAAAGGCTCTGCTGAAAGAAGCGAGATCGTTGAAGCCGGTCTGATAGGCAACCTCCGTCACAGAGATATCGGTTGCCAGAAGTTCCTTGGCCGTCCGGATGCGGAGGCTTTGGATATACTCGTAATAGGTAGAGCCAATATATTCCTTGAATAAGCGGGAGAAGTGAAATTTGGAATAGCCGGTAAATTCGGCGGCCTCCTCCAGAGACAGGCAGTGTTGGATATTGTTTTCCAGATAGGTCAGAAGCTTGGTGAAGTGATCATAGCCTTTCTGGACAGCGGTTCTGCCCTGGCCGGGGAAGGGGTTGCTCTGAGCAAGAGTCTGACGGCCGAAGGATGCGAAGATATGGAGAATCCGGGCATAGAGATTGAGCTCCCACATGCTTTCATGGCGGAAGTAGATATCTGTGATCCGGTTCATATCCTCCCAGATCTCGTTGTGAAGGACGGGATCCTTACTGGCAGAAAAATGGAGCGGCCTGATAAAACGTGCGGAAATCAGCTTGTAATCTGCGAAGGCAGTCACAGGAGTATTGTCAAAAAGCATGATCAGCCGGGCTCCGGAAGTGCTTCCCATGAGCCAGTGGAGCATATGAGGAGGAATGAAGAGAAGATCCTTTTCCTTAAGATGATAGACCTGATTCTGGCAGGAGACCGTATAGTCGCCCTTGAGGCAGGCAATGATCTCCACTGCGCCATGGTGATGGGTCGGATAGCCCTCGGTCTGATTGTTGTACCAGAGACGGATATGGGAATTGCCCAGGTAATTCACCGTTTCCTGGTCTCCGTTGACCCGGCGGTCCGAGCCGTCCCAGTCGTCGGGCTGGACGTATCTTACCGGAGTTGTTTCTTCTGCTTTCATGATTTCTCTCCCTTTAAACACGATTTGTCATGTACAACTATTATAAATCATAATGGAAGGGAATTATCACTATTGCAAGGCATATATGCAAAAGCTTTGAAATTTTTTGTCTTTTTACTTTATGCTGTAGTATCCTGTCGTTCATTTTTCATCGAAGCTGATTGGAGTAGAAAATGACAATCTATGTAAATCAAAAAGCAGATGCCTGGGGAGACGGGTCCAAGGGCAGACCCTTCCGGACCATCCAGGCGGCTGCAGATCTTGCGGAGCCGGGAGATGAAGTCCTGGTTTCGCCCGGTATCTACCGGGAATATGTCCGTCCGAGGCGGGGAGGACTGAAAGAAAAGCGCATTGCCTACCGTTCGGCCGAACCCAAGAAAGCGGTTATCACCGGTGCGGAAGAGCTGACCGGCTGGGAGTCTCTCGGAGACGGTGTCTGGCGGGCAGAGGTCGACAATGCCATCTTTGGAGATTTTCATCCCTACCGGGAGCTGGTCTCCGGCGACTGGTTCATGGGCGGCTTCATTGCCCACCGGGGTGATGTCTATCTGAATCATAAATCTCTCTACGAAGTACAGTCTCTGGATGAGGTTCGTCATCCAAAGGTTTCCCCTGCATCCTGGGATCCGGAGGGATCTCTCTACAAGTGGTACAGCGAGGTCGGCCAGGAAAAGACCGTCTTCTATTGTAATTTCCGGGACCAGGATCCCAATCGGAATGAGGTTGAGATCAGCGTCCGGCCCGCCTGCTTTGCACCGGAGATTACGGGGCTGGACTATATTTCCCTGTCGGGTTTTACGGTCCGAGAGGCTGCAACCCAGTGGGCACCGCCGACGGCCTATCAGGAAGGTATGATTGCACCCCACTGGTCCAAAGGCTGGATCATCGAGGACTGCGATATCTACGAATCCAAGTGCTCCGGTATCTCGCTCGGCAAGTACCAGCAGGAAGGCAATGACAACAAGTGGCTGAAATGGAAGTACAAGGACGGAACGCAGACCCAGAGGGAATGTGTCTGCCAGGCTCAGGCGGAAGGCTGGTCCAGGGACCGGGTCGGATCCCATATCATCCGCCGCTGTGAGATTCACGACTGCGGACAGACCGGTATCGTCGGCCATATGGGCGGAGCCTTTTCCATCATCGAGGACTGCCACATTCATCACATTAATAACAAGCAGAATCTGGCAGGAGCGGAGATCGGCGGAATCAAGATGCATGCCGCCATCGACTGTATCTACCGAAGAAATCATATTCATCACTGCACCCGGGGCATCTGGCTGGACTGGCAGGCCCAGGGTACACGGGTGACGCAGAACGTCTTCCATGACAATACCCTGGCCGGCTTCTATGAGGATCCCTGTGCCGAAAAGGGTCTGACAGAAGAGGAGAAGAAAGAGGCTCTTGCAAAACGAAGAGCGATCTTCGCAGGTATGGGTGAGGATCTCTTTGTCGAGATCTCGCATGGACCGACTTTGATCGACAATAATCTCCTTCTTTCGGACCGTTCTCTGAAGCTGGCCTGCCAGGGCGTGGCAGTCTGCCACAATCTGATTGCAGGAAGCCTGGTTTCCATCGGAATCGGAACTGACAACGGGGCAAAGACTCTGCCTTCGCCCCGGTTTACCCCCTATCATTTCCCTCACAGGACAGAGATTTTCGGCTTTATGACCTGTCTGCACGGAGATGACCGTTTCTATGACAATATCTTCGTCCAGAAGCCGGTCCGCCCGATCATGGCGGCCTATCGGGAAATGCAGCTTGCGGCAGAAGACGGATGGGACGATGGAAATATCGCTGTCGGAACCTTCCCCTTTGACGGCTATCCGGACCTTGACAGCTGGAAGAAGGAATTCGATGAATACTGCGGCATGGGATCCGCTCCCAGCGACCGCTATTACAGTCCGCTTCCGGTCTGGGCCGAGGGCAATGTTTATCTGGCCGGTGCCAGGGCCTGGGAGAAGGAGAAGAAGAATCTGATTCTTCCGGATGAGACCATCCGGGTGGAAACAGACGACAGACTCGATCATGATCTCAGGGATCCGGCAGAAGATGAAAATGCCGGAGAAAGAGACGGGCTCAAGGCAGGTCAGGCAGAGGAAGCTGCGGCTGATCCGAATGTAAGTCCGGTGGACGAGGCCCTGAAGGAGATTCATCTTCAGATTCCGGCCGAGATAAAGGATCGGATTCTGGCCTGGGCCGGGGAAGAAAAGTTCCCCATGATCGATACCGACAAGCTTGGTATGGCCTTTGAGCCGGAAGAAAAGTATGAGGCGCCGGACGGAAGTCCCCTGACTCTGGATCAGGATCTTCGGATGGAGAAGAGAAGCCAGCCCGTTCTTCCGGGACCCTTTAACAGATTGGGATAATCATTGAGACGGCATGTGAAGTCCTCCTCTTCATGTGCTATACTTGAACAGGACAGCCTGTTTGACTGCAGGGCAGTCAGACAGGCTGTTTTTGCGGGAATCGAAAAACCTTAAGCTTACAGACCGATCAGCCAGTCGGCCTGCAGAGCCGGGATTTCAGCTCCTGCTTTGACTCAAAATATCTTACAGAAAAGAGGTTACAACATGTCATCTGAGAACAAGTCTTATATCAAGGATCGGCTGACCGCTCTTCGCCAGGTCATGGCAAAGGCAGGGGTTGACTATTTCCTTGCCACATCTTCGGATTATCACGCATCGGAATATGTCAGCGATTTCTTCAAAGTGACCGAATATCTGAGCGGCTGCACCAGCGATAATGTCCATCTTCTGGTTTCAAAAGAAGGTGCTTGGCTCTGGACTGATGGCCGTTTCTTTATTTCCGCTGCCGGCGAGCTTGCCGGGACCGAGTGGCAGCTTATGAAAATGGGCGAGCCGGGTGTTCCGACCATCGAGAAATTCCTGACTGACCATCTGAAATCCGGTCAGACCCTTGGATTTGACGGCCGTGCCGTTACCGTGACCGAGGGCGAGAGTTACAAGAAGCTGGCTGAGTCCTGCGGCGCCAAGGTCAACGGAAGCTTCGCTCCGGCCGACGAGATCTGGACCGACAGGCCGGCCATGCCTTCGCATTCGGTCTATATTTTACCGGTGGAGACCGTCGGCGAGGACATGGAGTCAAAGGTAGACCGTGTCCGGGATGTCCTGAAAACCCGGGGCTGCCAGGCTCTCGTCATGGCAAAGCTCGACGATATCATGTGGCTTCTGAATATGAGGGGCGACGATGTCCATTGCAATCCGGTGGCTCTGTCCTACCTGATTCTGGGCCAGGATACCATCGATCTCTTTATCCAGGAATCTGAGATCACGGAGGATTTCCGGGCCTATGCTATTCAGCATGAGATTGCCCTTCATCCTTATGAGAAATTCTTCCAGGAGCTTTCTGACTGGAAGTTCGAGGGTAAGGTCTTCCTGGATCCGGATGCTTCTTCCTTCGCTCTGAAGGAGGCCTGCGCCAAAGCAGCAGGTGCTGAAAACCTGGTGAATGGCGCCAATCCGACCACGGCCATGAAAGCGGTCAAGAATGAGGTCGAGCTTAAGAATTCCAGAAAGTGCTATCTGGATGATTCGGTCGCTCTCTGCAAGTTCATGTACTGGCTTCAGAAGGAGATCGGAAAGCAGAAGATCACGGAGATCTCTGCGGCCGACCATCTGGATCATCTCCGTTCCGAGATTCCGGGCTATATCGAGCTCTCCTTCGATACGATTTCTGCCTACAATGCCAATGCGGCCATGGCTCATTATGCACCGACCGAGGAAAGCTGCGCAGAGCTGAAGCCGGAGGGCTTTCTTCTGGTGGATTCCGGCGGAACCTATATGAACGGAACCACCGATGTGACCAGAACCATCGTGCTTGGCAAGCTGAGCCGGCAGATGATCGAGGACTATACGACCGTAGCTGTTTCGAACCTCAGGCTTCTCTATGCCAGGTTCCCTTACGGAGCCAATGGTATTGCACTGGATACCTATGCGCGGGCACCCTTCTGGGACAAGAGACAGAACTTCAATCATGGAACCGGCCACGGCGTGGGCTATATTTTAAATGTGCATGAGGGACCCCAGAGCATCCGCTGGCGGAATGCCAATGTTGTCTTCGAGCCGGGCATGATCACATCGGACGAGCCGGGCATCTATATCGAAAATGCCTACGGCATCCGGATCGAAAGCATTGTCGAGTGTGTGGAAGATGAAACGAACGAATTCGGACGTTTCTTACGTTTCGATCCTCTGACCTATGCGCCGATCGATCTTGAGGCCATCGATCCGTCTCTAATGGAGAAGTCCGATATCGAGAAACTCAATGACTATCACAAGAAGGTATGGGAGAAAGTTTCTCCTTACCTCGAGGGTGATGAGCTGGAGTGGCTGAGAAAGGCTACGAGAGCGGTTGAAGCATAATAACAGCAGGCAATAAAAAAGATCCGTCAGCCGCGGCTGGCGGATCTTTTTTGCTTGGCTTATCAGAAAATCCCAAGCTCCCTAAAGCTTTTTTCGTAATCCGGGCCCTGGCAGAGGCCTTTCTCGGTGATGATTCCGGTGATCAGATTATGATCGGTTACATCGAAGGCCGGATTGAAGGAGGTATCGACAGCGGATGGAACCATGGGTGTCTCATACCACATGGACTTGATTTCTTCCGGATCCCGCATCTCAATCGGGATGTGGTCGCCATCGACCGTGTTGGGATCAATGGTGGAAGAGGGTGCACAGACATAGAAGGGAACGCCGTAGTGCTTGGCAATGATGGCCAGGCCGCTGGTTCCGATCTTGTTGGCGGCATCGCCGTTTCTGGCAACGCGGTCGCAGCCGACGAAGATGATTTTGACGCGGCCGGACTTCAGTAAAAGAGAAGCCATGTTGTCACACTGGACGGAGGTTGTGATTCCGGAGTTGACCAGCTCAAAGGAGGTCAGACGGGCACCCTGAAGAAGAGGACGGGTCTCGTCGCAGTAGACATGCATATCCCTTCCTTCCCAGCCGTGCTCGAGTGCGATGTACATGGGAGCGGTTGCTGTGCCGTATTTGGCGGTGGCAAGGGTTCCGGCATTGCAATGGGTCATGATGCCAAGCTCTTCGCCATCGGTCTTCAGATCCTTGAGGAGACTGAAGCCAATCTCGCCGATATTGCGGCTGATGGCGACGTCCTCATCACGAATGGCCTGGGCTTCCTCGTAGAGGGCGGCCTTGATTTCAGAAACCGTGCTGTCCTTCATGGAGAGAACCTTCTTCTCCATCCGGTTCAGGGCCCAGAAGAGGTTGACTGCGGTCGGACGGGAGGTGGCGAGATAGTCTTTGACAGACTTGAAGTCTTGATAGAAGCCATCATAATCATCTTCCGGCATGGCATTAGAAAGGACGGCCATTCCGTAGGCGGCTGCAACGCCGATAGCGGGAGCGCCCCGAACCCGGAGCTTCTTAATGGCTTCCCAGAGGTCTTCCTTGTTGGCAATCTGAATTCTCTTGATGGTTCCGGGCAGAAGGGTCTGGTCGATGATGTCGACCGACTTCTTTTCCGGTCCCCATTTTACAGTTATTACTTTTTCAAAAAAATCATCCAGCTGTGTGTTCATAAGTATTCCTGATTTCTTTCTCTATGTTGATAATGGTCTTACTGCAGAGTCTTTTCTGCTGCATCCTTTGCCCGAAGAACGGCATCGACAAAGGCGGGACCACTGGTGAAGTTCTCAGCCTTCAGGATGAATTCCTTTCCGGCCAGGATGTTGATCCGCTCGGCAAGGAGACGGGCTTCCTGGTCTTCAATGCTTGTGACGTCGACGACATTGGCCATGCCGACGGTCCGCCGGTGCAGCTCGGTTCCGGCGTAGCCGGCCGTATCCTTCAGGATGCTCTCGAGGTAATATTCCTTGAAGCCGGGCACCTTTGCCATGGGCTCTGTGACAGCTTCGTCATAGGCCGCCCTATATTTGTCAATAAACTGATCGGTTAGTTCCTCGATGCTGTCCAGGCACCAGTCACAGAAGGCATCGTCGCCGGAAGCCAGGCCGTTATCATAGGCAAAGATCAGGTTGGCGATGATATTTCCGACATCGTAGCCGATCGGCGCGAAGGTGCCGAATTCGCAGTCGAAGACCTTCATGGCATCGGGCTTGATGAAGATGGATCCGGTGTGGAGGTCGCCGTGGAGCAGGGCCTGGGCGTTGGTCATGAAGTTGAATTTGAGCTTGGCGACAGCCAAATGTAAACCGTCGTCATGGTAAAGCTCTTTTTCGACGAAGGTCCGGTTGGGCTCGTAGACATTGTTCCGGTCGGCGCCAAGATAGGGTTCCATGAGAACAAGCTTCTCTGTGATGTCATCGAGATCCGGCGTGATGAATTTCCGGGTCAGCTCTTTCTTTTCCTTATGATCCATGACCACATCCGAAGTGTAGAGCAGGGTGTTGACCATGAAGGTTGAGATCTGGTCGGCAAAGAGCGGGAAGGTCTCATGCTTTAACATGGCATCCCGCATGACTTCGAAGTCAGAGCAGTCTTCCATGCCGCAGGCGTGCATGACCGTGTCATAGAAATAGATATGGGGAACCATGCCCGGGGCCAGCTTCTCTTCGATCTGAAGAATCTCGGATTCCTGGCGGTTCCGGTCGACGGATGCGGTCATATCCTTGGAGATCCGGGTCTCCAGGCCGGCCTGCTTAATGTAGAGGGAATGCCCCTTTTTGTCCTCCACATGGCAGACATGGTTGATATTTCCATGCTCGGCGGGAATCTTGGCGGTCATGGTGGCCTGGTCCCAGTCGATCATACCCCGGGTCTTCTCCAGGGTGTAGGCGATGACGGCCTTCTCGGTCCCGGCCGGATCGTCCTCGTTAATCATCAGAAAATAGTTTGTGAAATCCATTGTAAATAACCCCCTTTAAGCATCAAATTTCTGTCAGGATTTCGACATCTCCAGAAGCTTGTCGTGCAGCTGCTGTTCAATGCCGGTCAGTTCCTTCTCTGCAGCCTGTCTCTTCTCTCGGCCGTCCTTCTGGATGGTCATGATCTCATCCATGGCACTGATCAGAGTCTCATTGGTATGCTTCAGAGTCTCGATATCGACGATGCCACGTTCGTTCTCCTTGGCGGTTGCGACAGTGACCTGATGGAGCTTGTCGGCGTTCTTCTTCAGGAGTTCGTTGGTCATATCGTTGACCTCACGCTCTGCGCGGGCAGCCTCGGATGCGTGCTCCATGCCGATGGCGATAACCATCTGGTTCTTCCAGAGCGGGATGGTGTTGACGATGGTCGACTGGATCTTCTCGGCCATCTGCATGTCGGAATTCTGGATGAGACGGATCTGAGGCGCGGTCTGCATGGCAACGGTCCTGGTCAGCTCGAGATCATATAGCTTCTTGTCAAAGCGCTCGCATTGGGCGGCCAGATCCTTGGCCTTCTGGGCATCCTCGGGAAGTCCGGTTTCTGTGGCCTTGGCCTGGAGGGAAGGAAGTTCGGTTGCACGGACATCCTCGAGCTTTTTCTTTCCGGCCAGGATGTACATGGTGAGTTCCTTATAGTAGGTCAGATTCAGATCATACATCTTGTCGAGAATGGCGGAATCCTTCAAAAGCTTCTGCTCATGATCCTCGAGCTGGGCCGTAACGGTATCGACATTGGTCTCGACCTTACTGTATCTGGCCTTCAGTTCGTCGAGTGAGTTCTTCTTTTTCTTGAACCAGGCGGCGATGCCCTTTTCCTTCTCATCGACGTCGAAATTTTTAAGCTCTGTTACAAGACCGGTCAGAAGGTCTCCGACTTCTCCCATGTCCTTGGTCCTGACATCCTCGATGGCTTTCTCCGAGAAATCGGCCAGATTCTTCTGGGTGCTGACGCCATAGGTCATGATGGCTGCCGAATCGGCCAGATCGATTTTCTCGACAAAGGCATCCACCTGGGCCTGCTCTTCATCGGTCAGAGCGGCTTCCTTCTTAAAAGCCTCCGAAACCGGGGCCTGCTCCTGTGCAGCGGGAAGGTCCGGCTCGGCCTTTGGCGCATCGCCGAAGGTCAGGGTCGGAGCGGTTTTGGTCTCTTCTGTAAATTCTTCGCTCATTGGGTCCTCCTTTTTTGTTTTGGTCTATATTTGTATATCTCTCACGACTTCGCCTTCATATCGGAATCGGTCATGCCGTCCTGCTCCATCATGTGCTTCATGACGGTGATATCCGAGGAAATGTCCATCATATCGGGTTCGGTCATCTTGGCCAGGAAGCGCTCGAAGCCGTCGCAGACCGCATCAATGGCCTGCTCAATCTCGGCCATGGACTGCTTCTTCTGATCCGACTGGGCCGGGTTTCGGTAGAATTCCAGATAGGCATCCAGAAGCTTTTCTGTGGTCGGGAGATAATAGCTCATGATCCGCCTGAGATCCTTCGCCTTGTCGGGATCCTTCTTCACAGCGGCAAATATAGACCGGGTTATATTTTCCAGCCGGTAAAGCTTATCCGACATGGCTTCGGTATCGGGAATCTCATCGTTGGCGGCGCGGATTTTCTTTAAATAGCGGTCGCCGTCATTGAGAATTTTCTGAAGATCGGAGAGGGGAGCGGAGGCATTGCCATCCCAGGCAGCATTGGGACCGGTCCGATCACCGGATTTGGCGGAGGACTGGGAAGCCTGTTCCATGTTCTCGTAGACCTGGTCTTCATTTCCCGGATTCTGACTGTTCTGGCTCTTCCGCTGGCGCTCGGCATTGAGGGCGTTCTGGTAGAGCATCCGGGCATGGTCGGTCAGGAGCAGGGTCGTATAGTGGACGTCGAAAGAGGCCTGGGGAAGCATGTCATACTTCTTCATGTCGACCAGGTTCTGCATGGTCTGGTAGGGATCTTCGTGCATCCACTGGGCCAGATCCTTGATCAGGAAATACTCCCGGTTACCGATGGCATTGCCATAACGATGGTACTCGCTGACCAGATCGTTATAGTGCTGCCCGTCTGTCTTCAGCTTTTTAAAGCGGCTGAAGACATAGAGGTTTCCGACCAGGAAAATCGCTGAAAAAATGAAAGTTCCAAGATCTTTGAGGGAAATATAAGCCAGCGTGCCGATTCCGAAGAAGAAAGCCAGTATACCGAAGACGACCTCTCCGATGGTGCCGAGGATCCGCTTCTGATTTCCGAAGCCGTTGGTTACACGTCTTGCGAGAAAATAGGAATGCGAGCCCTGGCTGGACGGGTTCCCGTAGGGACTGTAATTCTGATTGTAGCTCCGGCTGCCTGCGCCGGTCTGGCGGTAGGTTTGATGGTATGACTGGCTGCTGGACTGGGCCTGGTTGTAGGCCTGATTGTTATATTGCTGATCGGCCTGGCCACCCTGCTGATAGGACTGGCCATTGTAGGAGCCGTAGCCCTGGCCGTTCCAGGAGTTATAACCCTGGCTCTGCTGCTTATTCCGATAGACCTGCCAGGCTCTCTGCGCCATTCTTCCGGACAGGCCCCGCTGGGCACCGTTTAAGGCGCTGTTGATCTGGTCCGACAGGGACTCCGCAAGTCCGGAATAATTTCCGCCCTGGACAGCTCTTGTGACCTCATCTAACATCTGCTGACCGGCTGAAGAAAAGAATTCATCGCTGTTCTGGAAGTTGTTTTTCCGGGATCGATTGTTATCTTGAGCCATAAATTTTCATCTCCATATCCCTAAGAATTCAGTTGAGAAAATTATACCATACTTGTCTCCTTATAAGGCAAGGAATGCGCCTCGAGGGCATGGTCTACATTTCTCTGCCTGTCTTCCAAAATCGTTGTATAAAGTCTGCCCGGTAATCATACAACGGGATTGGAAATTACCTTTGAATTCGATGTATGGAACCGGCTATTTCGGTATCTGGATTCAACATTTCAGGACAAAAAAGCATTGGAAAGCTTTGATATAGCATAAAACTTTTACGAGTAGAAGTGAAAAAGTGTGGAAAAGTAAATCAAATAGGAATAGTATAAGGAATAACTGAAAGAAATGCATTGGAACTGGTCGAAAATCTAGTAGAAGCATACCAGAACCAGAAAAAATGCAGAAGAAGCAGAACAGGAAAAGTATTAGAATCTGGAGGCAGACATGGGTACAGAACGAATTTCAGCTGCAACTGGCGTGCTTTGTGTGATTGGTTCGCCGATCAAACATTCCTTATCACCGGTTATGTATAACTACGCATTTGACCGGCTGGCACTGGATTATGTCTATGTCGCCTTTGATATCAAGGAGGATCAGGTGCCGGAGGCTCTGCAGGCTATGCGGACCTTTAAGATGCGCGGCATGAATGTCACTATGCCGGACAAGATTGCCGCAGCCAAGGGCTGTGATGAGCTGTCGCCGGCTGCCCGGATCATCGGCGCTGCCAATACCATTGTAAATGAGGACGGACGCCTGATCGGCCATATGACAGACGGCATCGGCTTCAACAACAATCTCCGGGACCACGGTGTCGAGGTCAAGGGAAAGAAGCTCACCATTGTCGGAGGCGGCGGAGCTGCAACGGCCATCGAGGTTCAGTCGGCTTTAGACGGGGCAAGAGCCATCTCTATCTTCAATATCAAGGATAAGTTCTTCCCGCGGATCGAAGAGACCGCAAAGAAGATCATGGCAGAGGTTCCTTCCTGCGAGGTCAAGGTTGTCGATCTGGCCGATCAGGATGCCTTCAAGAAGGAAATCCTGGAAAGTGAGATCCTGATCAATGCCACGGTTCTCGGCATGAAGCCTATGGATGATAAATCCATCGTCAATGATATGTCTGTCTTCCACGAGGGCCTGGTTGTTGCCGATACGGTTTACAATCCTCTGGAAACCAAGCTCTTAAGAGATGCCAAGGCTCACGGCTGCAAGGTCGTAAACGGCAGAGGCATGCTGCTCTGGCAGGGCGAGGCCGCTTTCCGTCTCTACACCGGAAAGGATATGCCGGTCGAGGAGCTGAAGCAGCTGTATTTCAAGGAAGAGTAAGCGCGAAATATAGACCATCATGAAAAAAAAGACCGGCTTCTGAATTGCTTCAGAAACCGGTTTTCCTTTTTTAGAGTTTTTAACAGAACTGCTCTTCAGAGCTATCTTTCAAAGCTATCCCTCAAAAGTTTCTCTTCAGAACTATCCTTCAGAGATCCGCCCAGAAGGGTAGTCCGGGAACTTATTACGTAAATTCAGTCAACAGCTCAGTCCAGGAACTCATGCCGCTTCAGAACCTCGAGGACATTTCTTCCTTCTTCAGTTCCTTCGATGATACGGCGGGCTCTGCGGCTGTCACCGATGTTGTAGATCTCGACATTGGTGTCTGCGTAAGCATCCTCAAGCTCCTGAAGAACCGGAGCATTGGCACGCATGCCGAGGCAGATGAAGCCGTAGTCGAAAGGAATCTCTTCGATTTCGCCTTCCGGATTCTTGACGATGAACTTGTCGTCGCAGACTTCCTGCAGAGCGGTCTTGGTCATCTGACGGACGTGGTACTTCTCCATCTTGGTCTTGGTGTCGCACTTGGTGACAGGATCCAGGCCGTTACCGATGATGGGAAGCATCTCGATAATGGAGACATCTGCACCGCGCTCGGTGAAGAATTCCATGACGTCCAGGCCGACAGCGCCGCCGCCGACGATGGCAACCTTCTGACCCTTCATTTCCTTGGGATAGGAGTCCATGCGCTCGATCATCTTCAGAACAGTAGCAACTCTTGTGCCCTCCTTATCGACGCGATCCAGGAGTCCCTTGATCGGAGGAAGGGTCGGGTTGGAACCTGTTGCATTTACAATGACATCCGGCTGGAATCTCTGAACCAGGTCCAGGGTAGCAGGAGTATTGGTCATGATAAAGAGGTTATGAAGCTTACTAGCTCTGTGCTCGAGGTAGGTCGGAAAGTCCTTGAGACGGGTCTTGTCCGGAATCTTGGAGATCTCAACAGCAAGTCCTCCGAGATGATCCTTCTTCTCGAGAAGGAAGGTGGTACATCCAACTTCTGCTGCAGTACATGCTGCCTCAAGACCTGCGGTACCGCCGCCGATAACGACAACGTTGCAGGGCTTCTTTACCTTTTCCTTGTAGTAGTCTGCGCCGTGGTTAACAGCAGGGTTAACAGTGCAGCGGATGGGCTGATTGAGACCGATCCGGTGGCCGGCACATCCGACGTTACAGGAAATACATTTCCGGATATCATCCTCATGACCAAGCTCTACCTTGTTGACCCAGTCCGGATCAGCGATCAGGCCACGGCCCATACCGATCAGATCTGCATCGCCGCGAGCCAGGATATCTTCGGCAACCTTGGGATCACGGATATTACCAACGGTGATGACGGGCTTGTTATAGGCTTCCTTCACGCGCTTTGCCATGTAGGATCTCCAGCCGTCCGGCATGTAGTTGGCATCCAGCTGATACTGGATGGATCCGTTCAGACCTGCGGAGACGTCATAGACATCGACATTGTCTCCGAAATACTGGAGGTAATCGATGCAGTTGTCCAGAGTATTGCCGCCTTCCATGAATTCGTCAGCACTGATACGGACGAAGATCGGGAAGAAAGGTCCGACCTGTTTTCTTACTTCATCGATAACCAGGCGGGTGAAGCGGGCACGGTTCTCTGCGGAGCCGCCGAATTCATCGGTACGCTTGTTGTAGATCGGGGAAAGGAACTGACTCAGGAGATAGGAGTGGCCGGCATGGATCTCAACGGCATCGAAACCTGCGATCTGAGCACGCTTGGCAGCTTCGCCGAATTTCTTGACGATGGTATATATTTCTTCCTTCTCCAGGGGACGCGGAACCTCGCCGCCGTCTTTGCTGGGGATGTTGGAAGCGGAGACGGGCTGCTCGCCGGTACGGGAGGACATGGCGGATGCTCCGGCATGGTTCAGCTGTACGGAAATGCAGGTGCCGTGCTTATGAACGCGCTCGCAGAGGTTGAAGAGACGGGGAATGAAGTCGTCCCGGTCCAGACGGAGCTGGGTGGTTCCGTTGGAGCCCTGAGGGGAGTAAACGCTGACATTCTCGACGGTGATCAGGCCGACGCCGCCCTTGGCGCGCTGCTCATAATAGTTGATATGAAGAAAACTCATCTGGCCGCTCTGCTCACCGAAGTTGGTGCCCATGGGGGTCATGCAGATGCGGTTTTTTAAGGTCATTCTCTGAACAGTGAATGGCGAAAAAATATGAGGATATTTACTTTTCATTCGAATCTCCTTTGCTTGGCTTTGTTAAAAATCTAACAAATCACAATACCAGTTTAGATGCCGCAAAGGAAATTGTCTAATTGTTATTTTGAAAGGGATCAATGCTTTTTTTGTATTAAATACAGACCAATCGAAAAGGAGCCTGAATCAGACCTGCTCCGGAGAAGATACTTGCCAGTCGCTTTCGATGAAGTCAACCATCTTCCGAACGGCCGGCATCAGAGTGATCTGGGAAAGATAGGCCATGTAGACGGTATTGTAGAAGCGTTCCTCCGCAGCCAGATGACGGATGACAACGCCGTCCCGGTGAACCGGAGCGGAATCGGCAGCCAGAGCGATGCCGAAACCGCCGGCCACGAAGGCAGCCAGACTGGCCTCATCGGGGAAGAAGTTCTCGTCTTTTCGGATGATATTATGAGCTTCTAAGAAGCGGTTGGTGATTTTTCCAAGGCCGGTTCTCGAATCATAGCGGAGATTGGGATAGGCCGAGAAGACCGAGGCGTCCAGATCGCCATCTTCCCGGGCCAGCGGGCTGTCCGCCGGAACCAGGACGACCATTTCCTGATGGAGGAAGGGAATGGATGTGATCTCTTCCGTGCTTTTGATGCCCGAGCCGAAGATCAGGTCATAGTGGCGTTCCTTCAGACCCTTGATATTCTGATCGGTATAGCCCTCGAAGAAATTGAAGGTAATCTTCTCATTGCCAGGCTTTTCCCGGAAGGCACGGACAACAGAGGGAAGCAGGTGATGGGCCAGGGGAGCGACATAGGCGATGTCGATGTGACCGCCCAGCGTCGTGTATTCATTCATCCGGACCTTGGCCTCTGAGACGTCCTGCAGGATCTTATCGGTCTGCTCGAGGAAGAGTCTTCCGGCCTTGGTGAGAACGACGTTACGCCCTGTCTTTTCAAAAAGGGAGACCCCAAGCTCCTGTTCCAGGGAATTGATGGAGCGGCTGAGCGAGGGCTCCGAAATATGCAGGCTTTCCGCCGCCAGATTGAAGTGCTCGAGACTTGCGGCCCGATGGAAATATAAAAGCTGATTTAAGGTCATGATAACTGCCCCCCTGTCATGATTTCCTTTCCTTAAATATATCATAAAATCCGCCCACTTTTTCTTTCGATTCCTTTCGAATTGATGCAAAAAACGAAAGAATCATATGCTCCATCAATAGCAAAAGCCTATTGATTCGAGACAAAACTGGTATTAGTCAAGCGGCTTTATAGAAGGTATAATTGAATCATCAAAAGTTGTTAAATTTTTAACAAATCACAAATCACATAAAAATTGACAGCTTAAAACAGGATGAATTCAAAAAGCGGAATTCAAAGGAGATTAGTATGAGTGAGAGAATTACCGGACACACAGAGCTTGTAAGCCTTCTGGCTTACCCGATTCGTCATTCCAATTCCCCGGCAATGCAGAACGAGGCATTTGCCTACGAGGGGCTGGACTATGCATACCTGGCTTTCGAGGTTGGTATGGGTGACACCGAGGAAGAGCAGGAGAAGGAACTGAAGGACGCCATCACCGGACTTCGTGCCATGAAGTTTGTCGGCTCCAACATTTCCATGCCGAACAAGACCAGAGTCGGCAAGTATCTGGATGAGCTGGACAAGGCTTCCGAGATGTCCGGCGCAGTCAATACCATCGTTAACAAGAACGGCCATCTCAAGGGTTACACCACAGACGGTATCGGCTACATGCAGTCCCTGAAGGACTACGGCATCGATGTCATCGGAAAGAAGATGACCATCGTCGGCTGCGGCGGCGCAGGTACCGCTATTCAGATTCAGGCAGCCCTGGACGGCGTTGCCGAGCTCTCCATCTTCAACCGTAAGGATGAGTTCTGGGCACCGGCTGAAGAGACCGTAAAGAAGATCAACGAGCAGACCAACTGCAAGGCTCACCTTTATGATCTGGCAGATCTGGATCAGCTGAGAAAAGAGATCGACAGCTCCTACCTCCTTGCAAACGCAACCGGCCTTGGCATGAAGCCTCATGTCGGTGAGACCTGGCTTCCGGATACTTCCTATCTCCGTCCGGACCTGATCGTTACCGATACCGTATATGCTCCGAAGAAGACACGTTTCCTGGAAATGGCTGATGAAGTCGGATGCAAGTGGATGAACGGCGACGGCATGATGCTCTTCCAGGGTGCTGCAGCATTTAAGCTCTGGACCGGTCATGATATGCCGATTGAGCACATGAAGGAAGTCCTTGGCATCAAGTACGGCGAGTAATTATCAAATATAGACCCTCCGGTCAGAAGCGATCTTCCGGCCGGAGAAATCCCCAACGAAGAAAAGTTTATTAAATTGGAGAAAAACTCATGGAAAAGAAAAAATATCTGCCCGCGGCACTTATTCTCTACCTTAACTATTTCATTCACGGCGTAGGATGTTCCATCCTCGGACAGTCCGTGATCAAGGAAGCACTTGCAGCAAGCTGGGGCGTAGAAGCTATGTCCATCACAGCAATCTCTGCAGCCCTTGGACTTGGACGTCTGGTTGCCCTTCCTTTCGCAGGTCCTCTTTCCGATAAGCTGGGACGCCGTATCTCCGTTGTGATCGGCGGCGCTTCCTATGCCATCTACCTGATCGGCCTGGCTCTGGCCTTCAATGCAGGAACCCACGGCGGCTATCAGATCGCCTACATCTGCGCTATCATCGGCGGTATCGCAAACTCCTTCCTGGATACCGGTATCTATCCGGCAGTTGCAGAGATCTTCGACAAGGCTCCCGGTGTTGCAACCATGGGCATCAAGTTCTTCATTGCAATCTCCCAGATGCTTCTGCCTTTCTTCCTCGGCGCAGCCGTAGGAAAGACTGCAGCAGGTCTTGTTACCTACAACTCTCTCTTCTATGTATGCGGTATTGCCTACATCGTACTTCTGGTTCTGATCCTCTTTGTACCCCTTCCCGATTCCGATGAGAAGGCTGAGAAGAAGGAAGGCCTGATTGCAAGTCTCAAGCATACCCACTTCTCCTTCGAGAGTGTTGCCATGATCCTGATCGGATTTACCTGTACCGGTACCTTCCAGCTCTGGCTCAACTGTGCACAGAACTATGCCAAGACCAATGTCGGCTGGGCTGATCCTTCCATCATGCAGACCTTCTACTCCCTGGGAACCATCCTGGCTCTGATCGTAACCGCACTTCTGACCAGAAAGATCAAGGATGTCCGTTTCATCGTCATTTATCCGGTCATCTGCCTGCTTATGCTGATCCTTGTTATGATCGCTCCGACACAGACCATGATGAAGGCCGGCGCTTTCGTTATTGGCTGGGCTGGCGCAGGCGGACTGCTTCAGATCGCAACCTCTGTCTGCAATATGCTCTTCCCTAAGATCAAGGGAACCGTTACAGCACTCGTTATGATCGCATCCTCTCTCTGCAACTACACCCTTCTTACCGCAGCTGCAAAGATGAGCCCGTCCGGTGTTATGGTAATGAACATTGTTCTTACCGCAATCGGTGTTGCTCTCGGTGTATTCGTAAACCTGAGATACACCAAGATGGTTGAGGCTAACGCCGAGGCCTAAATAGAAATGAATACGAGGAAAAATATGAATACTGTTAAAGTAAGAAACGTAGTCATTGGTGAAGGTCTTCCCAAGATCATTGTTCCGATCGTTGCAAAGACCAAGGAAGAAATCGTAAAGGCAGCCGAGTCCTTCTCCGAATATCGTTATGATATCGTTGAGTGGCGTGTCGACTGGTTCGACGGCGTTTTCAATTTCGCTGAAGTCGAGGATACTGCAAAGGCTCTTCGTGATACTCTTGGCGATGACAAGCCCATCCTTTTCACTTTCCGTACCTCCAAGGAGGGCGGCGAGAAGGCAATCGAGCCGGATGCTTATGTAGAGCTGAACAAGCGGATCGCCATGACCGGTCTGGTTGACCTGGTGGATATCGAGGCATTTACCGGTGATTCCTATGTCCGTGATATCATCGAGACCGCTCACAAGTGCGGTGTCAAGGTCGTTGCATCCAATCATGACTTCGACAAGACTCCGGCCAAGGAAGATCTGGTTTACCGTCTCAGAAAGATGCAGGATCTGGGCGCTGATATTCCGAAGATCGCAGTTATGCCGAAGAACAAGAAGGATGTTCTGACTCTTCTTGAGGCAACCGAGGCTATGGCAAACGATTATGCAGACCGCCCGATCATCACCATGTCCATGGCAGGCACCGGCCTGATCTCCCGCCTCTCGGGCGAAGTCTTCGGTTCCGCTGCAACCTTCGGTGCAGTCGGCAAGGTTTCCGCACCCGGACAGATGAATGTCAAGGATCTGGATACCATCCTGAACCTGATCCACAATGCCAGCTGATCCGTTTTCTTTATCAGTCTGACAAAAGCTAAATAGCGGGGCACATGTCTTTGGACTTGTGCCCTTTCTTATTATCAATATTGGCTTTTTTCTTGTGAAATACTTTAGTATAATAAAGCAAAAGGGTCACTTAAAGATAGGGTAGTAGAGAGTAGTAATGCCTATGAAAGTTTTAAAGTATCTGGAGGAAAATCTGGAGGAGATCCTCATGGTTCTTCTTCTCATGGCCATGGCCGTGATCATGATTATTCAGGTTATAGCCCGTTATGTCTTCGGCTATTCCCTGTCCTGGTCAGAGGAGATCACCCGATATCTCTTTATCTGGTCGGCCTTCATCAGTGTCAGCCTCTGTACCAGAAAGTGCATTTCCATCAAGGTGGATAACTTCATCAAAATCTTTCCCCGGCGTGGAGAAGCAGCCTTCAAGCTTCTGAATCTGACCATTTCCTTTCTCTTCTTTGCAGTTCTGATTCCATATTCCTGGCGCTATCTGCAGACCACGATCGAATCCGGCCAGACCTCACCGGCCTGCGGCATTCCTATGTACTGGGTCCAGTCGGCACCTTTTGTCTGCTTCTGTCTCTGCGGAGCCCGCATCATTCAGCGCTGGGTCATCAATCTGATGATCGTTCTCAATAAGGACGTCAAGAAGCCCGAGGAAGGCAACCTGGCCGAATCCCTGGCAGAGATCGCGGAAGAAGACCAGGAAGCGGCAAATGCAGACCAGCCTGCCGAAATAAAATCTTTCGAAAATGCAGACCAGCCTGCAGCGAAGAAGGACCATGATCCTGCTTGGGATCCGAATGTAAAGGAGGGCAGATAAATGTCAGTAGGGTTTATATTTCTCATCTTCATCATCTGTCTTTTGATTGCGATTCCGGTTTCCATCTCTCTTGGAATCGTTGCAGTGCTTCCGGGACTCTTTGACCCGAGCTTTACGGCCAGCGGCTCCTATGTCATCCGGTCCATGCTGGGCGGCATCGACAGCTTCCCGCTTCTGGCGGTTCCCATGTTCGTCTTGGCCGGCATCATCATGGCTCACGGCCAGATCTCCCAGAAGATTTTCGACGTCTTCGCCTATTTCCTGGGAAAGCGGACAGCAGGTATTCCCTGCGCGGTCATTGTTACCTGCCTCTTCTACGGGGCGATTTCCGGCTCGGCGCCGGCAACTGTTGCGGCGGTCGGCTCCATGTCCATCCCCTTCCTGATCGAGCTCGGCTACGACAAGAAATTTTCCACGGCCCTGGTGGCTGTCGCCGGAGGTCTCGGCGTTATCATTCCGCCGAGCATTCCTTTCATTATCTATGCGACGTCTTCGGGCCAGTCGGTCAGCGACCTCTTCCTGTCCGGCATCATTCCGGGACTTCTGATCGGCGGACTTCTCATGGTCTATGCCATCGTCTACTGCAAGAAAAACGGCGAGGACCGGGACAAGATCAATGCCAAGGTCAACGAGCTTCACAGCAAGGGTTTCGGCAGAGTCCTCCGGGAAGGTTTCTGGGCCCTCTTAAGTCCGGTCATCATCCTGGGCTGCATTTATTCCGGCGTGGCATCGCCGACCGAAGCCGCGGTGATTTCCGTCTTCTACTCCCTGATCGTCAGCATCTTCGTCTACAAGACCCTGAAGTTCAAGGACATCTGGAGAATCTGCGTGGAGGCGGTTCACACCTACGGACCCATCCTCTTTATCCTGGCAGCGGCCGTGGCCTTCTCGAGAGTTCTGACTCTCATGCAGGTTCCGCAGACCGTCAGCAGCTGGATCCTTGGCCACTTCACCAATAAGATCGTCCTACTCCTTGTGATCAATGTCTTCCTTCTGATCGTCGGCATGGTCATGGATACGACGCCGGCCATCCTGATTCTGACGCCCATCCTCCTGCCGATCGTTACATCGGTCGGAATGAATCCGATCCACTTCGGTATCATGATGGTCGTAAACCTTGCGATCGGCTTTGTTACCCCGCCGATCGGCGTCAACCTCTTCGTGGCATCCAGTCTCACCAAGGTGCCGGTTATGGATATCGCCAAGAAAGCCGTCCCCATGATTCTGCTTTTCCTGGTGGCCCTGCTTCTGATTACCTATATCCCGGGAATCAGCACCTGTCTGATCGGAGGATGACGGCAGATTATGCTGAAATCCTGATCCCATGACAGGATTCAGATGGACAGAATACAAAACCCTCACGTGGAGGAAGAATGATGAAGAAACGTAAACCAAACGCTAGAGCAGCCGGCTCCCTCCGGATCCACCTCATATCGAAGAAAAAAACCAAAAGAAGAATCAAGCGCTTTGCAGCCCTGGCTCTTTCGACTCTGATCGTCTTTGGCCTCATGGCCTGCGGAAAGACCGATTCCTCCGGAACCCAGCGTTACGCCTGGCCGCTCGGAACCTCGAGCCCCGAGGATACGGTTACTCAGATCTATGCCGAGAAATTTGCTGAGGAAGTCTCAAAGCTTTCCGACGGCAAGATGAAGATTCAGGTCTATCCCAACAGTGTCCTTGGCGGCGACCGGGAGCTTCTGGAAAGCCAGAAGGACGGAGACATCCCCTTTGTTGTGCAGAATACGGCGCCTCAGGTGACCTTCATGCCGGACATTGCTGTTTTCGATATGCCGCGCGTCTATTCCGATATCGCTTCCTTAAGAGAGGCGGTCGATGATCCGGATTTCCTGGACAAGATTCAAAAGGTCTACAACAAGGGTGGCTACGAGCTTCTCGGTTTTGCCGATCAGGGCTTCCGGGTTATGTCAACCAATAAGGAAGTCAAGAGCATCAGCAATTTCAAGGGGCAGAAGATCCGGACCATGGAGAATACTTATCACATGATGTTCTGGAAGGCCCTGGGCGCCAGCCCGACTCCCATGACCTTCTCCGAGGTCTACATCGGACTCCAGCAGGGAACTATCGATGCCCAGGAAAATCCCTATGAGGTTATCGTTTCCAACCGTCTCTACGAGCAGCAGAAATACGTGGTTGAGACCAACCACCTGCCTCACCTGATTTCCCTTACGGTTTCCGAGAAATTCATGAAGAGCCTTCCCGAGAACCAGCAGGAGATCATCCGCCAGGCAGCGGAGACTGCGAAAGCCTATGCAAGAGAGCAGTCGGACAAGCGAATCGCTTCCCGGATCAAGACCATTGAGGACAGCGGAACCCAGATCATAGAGCTCGACCAGGCCACTCAGGATGCCATGGACCAGGCGGCTGAAAAGGTCTATAGCGCCATTGAGAAAAAGGTAGACCCGGATCTCGTAGAAGCCTATATGGCCGGGGCAAATCAGTGATATGATGAACCTGTCAGAGGACTGCCCTCAGGAATTTCTTAGTGAAATATCTGTTGGAAGCTTCTCTGACAGGTTCTTATTGGTCGCTCGATGACATCGATCCGGTCACGGCTCTGAAGAGTGCGGAGTGAAAAACTTTTACACGTAAAAGCAATAAAGCGTTGCAGATGGGAAGTTTATCCTCTATAATGTAGGACATACAGTTTTGAAGGAAAATCTGAAAGCGGTCTAAATTTCGTAATCAGATCCGGGAAAAGGAAAGGGAAAGTCGTAGCGATGGAAGAAGAAAAGACAAATCAGCTGGAAGAAACCCGTGCTAAGATCCGGGATGTCGATACCCGTCTGATTGATGCTCTGGCAGATCGAATGGAGCTCATTCAGGACATTATCGCCTATAAGAAGGAGACCGGAATTCCGATTCTGCAGCCGGAGCAGGAAGCCAAGCAGACCAGGGAGCTCCAGGAGCAGCTGAAGGATAATCCTTTCGAAGAGGAGATTCTGGATGTTTTCAAATATATCATGAAGAATTCCCGTCGCGTTCAGGCCAAGGCACTTTTCGACTACAATGTCTTCCTGATCGGCTTCATGGGCGCCGGCAAATCGACCATCGCCAAGGAGCTGGAGCGGAAGCTTGAGATGCAGCGGATTGAAATGGATGAGCTGATTGAGAAAAAGCAGGGCATGACCATCGCCCAGATTTTCTCGGAATATGGAGAAATCTATTTCCGGAATCTGGAATCCAACTGTCTGATCGAGCTTCAGAAGATCAAACAGGCCATCGTTTCCTGCGGCGGCGGAGTCGTCCTTCGTCCCGATAATGCGGAACACATGAAGAAGAACGGACGAATCGTTCTCCTGACTGCAGAGCCTATGACCATCCTGGATCGTGTCAAGGGTTCCGATACCCGGCCGATCCTCAACAATCATATGAATGTGGACTTCATCGAGGACCTGATGAATCAGAGACGGGAGAAATATTTGGCGGTCGCTGATGTCATTGTCTCTACCGATCATAAGTCGACCGATGAAATCTGTGATGAGATCATCGCCAAGCTGATCGCCTACGATCGTGAGCACGAGAAGAAGGATGCGGAAGATAAGGCTGAGGGAGCCGCTGAGAAAGCAGAAGATAAGTAATAATCGCTTTGCATGAAAATCTATAGACAAGCAAAAATCACCGACGGAAACGCCGGTGATTTTTTACGGAAATTTGCTGTTTGAAACGAATGAATACCCCCTCACTCCGGCTTAAAGAAGGAGATAATCTTCTGAATGGCCAGGTCCATATGCTTGGGATTGGAGAAAGGATGGTCGGCACCCTCGACCTCGATGAGTTCGATGACGTTGTCCTCCGAGAACTGGCGGGTGACTTCGATGGGCACCATCTCGTCCTTGGTGCCGTGAATCATCAGAATGGAGTCGGCATAGTCCAGATAATCCTGCTTTGTGACATCATCGGTCTGCATTTCTTCCAGAAATTCATTGCTGATCTTCATCTTCCGTTCAAAGCCCTGGAGGATTTCTTTGCCTTTATGGAGCTTGTTCCAGTCATCTTCGGTAAGATTTTGGGTCAGGGCTTCGTACATCTTGATGGCAGGGCAGCGGAGACCGATCCGGTGAAATGGATTGCCCTTCCTGGCCAGATAGTCGAGGGTGATGAAGGCCCCGAAGCTGGAGGAATAGTTGTCGATTTCCTCCGCGCCCATCTCATCCTTTACATATTTGATCACCAGGTCCAGATATTCCAGGCACTCCGAGAGGAGAAGCTTCTTCCGCGCATCCTGGCCGTGGCAGGGCCAGTCGAAGGTGACGACTGCGAAGGATTTATATTTGCCGATCAGGCGGTCCGCAAAAGTTGAGATCGCGTGGTTTTCCTTATTGCCGCCGAAGCCGTAGGTCGCGATGACGACCTTTTTCGCCTGGCGGAGATCCTTGTTAAAATAGGCCAGGCAGCGGATGCTGTAGCCTTCTTCGTTAATGTCAAAATGTTTGTCCTGCATTTTTATGTCCTTTCTGTCTGTCTTGGGATAGCCGGCTATGGATCGTTTGCCTATGTCAGACTCTGTTGCTGCACGTTCACCCGACGCAGATCTGCCAAGTCCTGCAGTTTCTGATCGGCCCGCTTCCCCTGAGACAGGAATCCTTATTCGGAAATTCCAGCTTATTATACCCCAGCAGCAAGACATGGGGTAGTATCCCCACCATCAGGTGCTATAATGTATTTAACCTGATACAGAAGGCAGATGTCTTTTAGGAGGATAGCATGGACGAATTGTTGTATGGAGCAGCATATTATCCCGAGTATGAGCCGGAATACCGGACCGATCAGGATCTTTCCATGATGAAGGAAGCCGGAATGAATGTCATCCGGATCGCGGAGAGCACCTGGTCCACCTGGGAACCGCGCGAGGGAGAGTATGATTTCTCCATTTTGGAGGATACCCTGGAAAAGGCAGACCAGTATGAAATGAAGGTCATCGTCGGGACTCCGACCTATGCAGTTCCGGCCTGGCTTGTGAAGAAGGATCCGGATGTCCTGGCGACAACGGCCGAGGGGCGGGGACTCTATGGACGCCGGCAGATCATGGATATTATGAATCCAACCTACCGGAATGCAGCGGAGGCTCTGATCCGACATATGATGCCGGTGGTTGAGAGTCACGACTGCGTGATCGGTTTCCAGCTTGACAATGAGACCAAGCATTATGGAACAGCCGGTGCCAATGTGCAGAAGCTTTTTGTGAACTATCTGAAGGAAAAATTCGGCACGGTCCAAGCCATGAACAAGGCCTTTGGCCTGGCCTACTGGAGCAATTCCATCGGATCCTGGGATGACATGCCGGATGTCCGCGGAACCATCAACGGATCCCTGGCAGCGGAATTTGAGCGTTTCCAGAGAAAGCTGGCCGCGGATTTCCTCCTCTGGCAGAGGCATATTATTGATGAATACCGGAAACCCAGCCAGTTTGTGACCCACAATCTGGATTTCGACTGGAAGCAGGACGAAAAGGCGCCGGGCGGACATTCCTGGGGCGTTCAGCCGGGCATGAATCACCTGGAAGCTTCGAAGGCACTGACGGTTGCCGGGGTCGACATTTATCATCCGACCCAGGATGATCTGACCGGCGCCGAGATCGCCTTCGGCGGCGACAGCACAAGGTGCTTAAAACAGGCGCCCTATATTTGTCTCGAGACTGAGGCCCAGGCCTTCCGCTACTGGACGCCATTCCCGGGCCAGCTCCGGCTTCAGGCCATGTCCCATCTGGCCAGCGGGGCCTGCGGAGTCGAGTACTGGCACTGGCACAGCATCCACAACAGCTACGAGACCTACTGGAAGGGCGTGCTTTCCCACGATATGCGGGAGAACCGGATCTACAAGGAGTGTAAGGAAATCGGCCAGGATATGAAGCGGCTTTCGCCCTGGCTGAAGGGCGCCCACAAGGAAAACCAGGTGGCCCTGATCGTCGACAACGACAGCCAGACCGCCCTCAAATATTTCCCGATCGGGGATGACAGGAGCCAGCCCGGGGCCCAGTTCATTTCCTATAACGACCTGGTCATGACCTACTACCAGGCCCTCTACCGGCAGAATATCGAGTGCGATGTCATCGATGTCCATGCCCTCCCGGGAAATATAGACCAATACAAGGTCATTGTGACACCGGCCCTCTACTGTGCATCCGATGAAACCATCCGGCTTTTGCGGGAATTCGTGGATCACGGCGGAACCCTGATTTCCTCCTTTAAGTCCTTCTTTACCGATGAGAATGTGAAGGTCCGGACCGGCCTCCAGCCCTATGGCATGACCGATGTCTTCGGCTGCTACTATCAGGAATTCACCAGACCCGGAACCACAAAAATCAAGGGACTCCCGATCACGATCTGGCAGGAGCTTCTGATTCCCGATGACAGCGAAATAGTCAAGGCCATCTACTACCAGCACCCTTACTGGGGCCAGTATGCCGGCATCGTACGGAATTACTTCGGTATGGGACGCGCCGTCTACATCGGCTGCAATTGTGATGAGAATCTTCTGGAGGATGTCATTCTTAATGCCTGTGAAAAGGCGGACGTGGATCTGGTCGAGGATATCGATGCAAGGCATGAGGAAGAGGAGACCCTGGACTTCCCTCTGATCCTTCGGACTGTCATCAATGAAAGTGGTCAGAAGGTTCATTTCCTCATGAACTACAGCCAGAGAAAGTTCAAGATCCGCTGCCCTTACCGGATCGCCAGAGACCTACTCAATGATCAGGTCTATAAGGGAAATGACCTGGTGGATATGAAGGACTGGGATGTGCTGGTGCTGTTGGAGGAAGACTGACACAGAGTCTGATTTTTTGAATTGACTGAATAAAAAAAGGATCGGGGCTTGCCCCGGTCCTTTTTAAATGGAAACAGTCTTGTTCTTCCTGTATTCTCTGGCCGTCACCAGAAAATAAAGCACCGTCACCATGGTGCCTGTCAGAATCCAGGAAATCGGGTAGATGACGGCAACCTGGCTGAAGCTTTTGAAGTGGCCGAACATGGCATGGATATAGATGATCCGGAGGATGCAGCTGCCGAAGAGGGTCAGCAGTGCCGGAATCAGGGAGTGGCCGATGCCGCGGAGACTGGATCCTGTGATCTCATAGGTTGCAGTCAGGGGCTCGAGAACCGTAATGAAGGTCATACGGATGACGGCGAAGCGGACCACTTCCGGGTCATGCGAAAAGATGCTGAGCAGCGGATAGCGGAAGAGAAAGAAGGTCGAAGCCACGATAGCACAGGATACGACGGCACAGACCATGGCATTTCGCGTAGTTTTCCGGCAGCGGTCGTAATTTCCGGCCGCATAGTTCTGACTGATGAAGGTCATGACGGCCTGAGCAAAGCCGTTGACCATGAAGTAGCTGATGTATTCGAAATTTAAAGCGGCCGCGTTGCCTGCCACACAGGCGGAGCCGAAGCTGTTGATCGCAGCCTGGATGACAACGTTCGAGATGGAGAATATCATGCCCTGAAGGCCGGCTGGACCGCCGATCCAGAGGATCCGCTTGAGATAGACCCAGCGGAGGGTGAGACGGTGGAGATCCAGATGGAGCATGCCTTCTTCCCGGGTCAGGGCCCGGACGATCAGAAAGGCGCTGAGTCCGTTACTGATGGTGGTAGCAATAGCTACGCCATCTGCATTTCGATGGAGGACGATGACGAAGAAGAGATTCAGGAAGACATTTACGATGCCGGAGCAGGTCAGATAGAATAGGGGCCGGCGGGTGTCTCCGATGGACCGGAGGATGGAACTTCCGAAGTCGTAGATCATGAGGAATGGCATGCCGAGGAAGTAGATCCTAAGATAGGTCACGGCCATTCCCATGACATCAGACGGGGTGCCGAGCAGATTCAAGACCGGCTGGGCGATCAGATGTCCCAGGCAGAGCATAATCAGGCCGGAGATCAGGGCTATGGTGAAGCTGGTATGAAGGGCCTTGTTGACTTCGTCCCTGGCTTCTTTTCCAATGAAATGGGAGAGCATGACATTGGAGCCGATGGAAAGTCCGCTGAAAAAGGTGACAATGACATTGATGACAGGCGCATTGGAGCCGACGGCGGCCATGGCCTGACTGGAGGAGAAGTTTCCGACAACTGCTGTATCTGAAGCGTTGAATAATTGCTGGAGAATGCTGGAAAGGCAGATGGGGAGGGCAATCATACAGAGCTTCTTTACAATGCCGCCCTCGAGCATGTTAATTTCACGTTTCTTAGATTCCGTTGTTTCGTTTGTTTTATTCATTTTCAGGTTTGTTTTTTACAATGTATTTTCCATTTGGTCTATTTTTTCGCATCCCTCGTCGACTGCCTCTGCACAATGTCAAAGGCCAGCTGGATCTCCCGGATGACCGTTGGCCCGCTGGAATTGATCTCTTCGAGGAGAAGGTCCGAGGCCCGCTCGCCGGCCTCTTCATAATAGAAGTGAACCGTGGTCAGGGTTGGCGTGATGGCTCTGGAGATGGAGCTGTCTCCGAATCCGGTCACCTGAACCTGAGACGGGATATCGATCCCGTGCTCGTGGAGATAGCGGACCGCACCGGATGCGATGGTATCGGTCGCGCAGAGGATGGTATCAATTTCAGGATCCCGCTCCATGAGGGCGGCTGCTGCGGTATAGCCGGAATCCATGTTGAAGGCGGATTCCGCGATATGGTCTTCCTTTAGGGTCAGGCCGTTTTCCTTCAGTCCGTCCAGAAGTCCGGTCCTTCGGTTGTGGCCGACGGCCAGATCCCTTTCCGTAACAGTGATCAGGGCAGGATTCCTGGCGGTCTTTCCCATCAGGCAGCCCAGGGACAGGGCGGCGTGGTAGTCATCGGAGTAGATACAGGTGTAGCCGTCCAGCTTCTGTGTGAGAACGATTACAGGCGTAGAGATCTCCTTCAGGACCTTGAGGTGCTCGGGCGTAAAGATGGTGCCGAAGAGGATAATGCCGTCGACCCGGTTCTGGCTTAAGGTCTTCAGATAGCGGATTTCCTCTAATTCATTGTTCTCGGTCACGGCCAGAAGCATCTGATAGTTGTGCTCCTTCAGAGACCGTGAGATGCCGGAGACCATGCGGCTGATGGAGTCGGAGTTGATCTTCGGGATGATGACGCCGATCAGGCTGGTCCTATTGGCGCGGAGGAGCTTGGCGGATGCGGAAGGTGTGTAACCGGTCTCAGCGATCACCTTACGGATCCGCTCTTTCTTTTCCTCACTCACATAGCCGTCATTTAAATAGCGGGAGACGGTTGCCCGGGAAACGCCGGCCATTTCGGCGATTTCATTGATGGTCATCAGCAAATCCTCCAAAAATGAAGTCTCATTTTCGTTAGTTTTGTTCTATTTACGAAATTGGGCTCAGATCATATAATTTGATTATAAAACATGAGAACGATTTCACAAAAGACATATATGAATGTTCTCATAACAGTACAGTCTAAGGAGGGATATATGGATTACAGAAAAGCGGCAGAGGAAGCGCTCCGCGATATCGGCGGCAAGGACAACGTCGTATCCGCAGCACACTGCGCAACGAGACTTCGGCTCGTCATTGCAGATAATTCCAAGGTCAACAAGAAAAAACTGGAGAATGATGAGGGAGTCAAGGGTGTCTTCGAGGCATCCGGCCAGCTTCAGATTATCTACGGAACGGGTACCGTAAACAAGGTCTTCGACGAGTTCATCGCACAGTCCGGTGTCGAGGCCGGTACCAAGGATGATGTCAAGGAAGCTGCTGCAAACAAGCAGAACTGGTTCCTTCGGGCAGTCAAGACCCTGGGCGATATTTTCATTCCGATCATTCCGGCCATCGTAGCATCCGGTCTCTTAAACGGTGTCCTGGGCGGTCTGTCCAGCGCCATTCCGTCTCTGGCCAACTCGGATACCTTCCAGATCATCAACCTCTTCGCAGGTGCGGCTCTTTCCATGCTGCCGATTCTGATCGCCATTTCCGCGGCCAAGAAGTTCGGCGGAAATCCCTATCTGGCAGCCGTTATCGGTTTCGTTATGATTCATCCCAACCTGATCAATGCTTGGTCGGTTGCCGGCATGAAGGCTTCCGAGATTGGTAAGTGGAGCGTCTGGTTCGGCCTCTACAAGATCGAACAGGTCGGCTATCAGGGCCATGTCATTCCGGTCATCATTGCCATCTTTCTGATGAGCAAGCTGGAGAAATGGCTGCACAAGCATGTACCGGCCATGTTTGATCTCTTCGTAACACCGCTGGTTACCGTTCTCGTTACCGGATATCTGACCATGACCATTATCGGACCGGTCTTCTCCGTCGTCGAAGGATGGGTTGTAAACGGTGCCCAGGCTCTGATCCGTCTGCCTTTCGGTATCGGCGGTATCCTGGTCGGCGGTCTCTATGCCATTACCGTTGTTGCCGGACTCCATCATATGTATAACATGATCGAGGCTCAGATGGTTTCTCTGAATCCTCCCATGAATACCTGGATGCCGATCGCAACCGCAGCCAACGTGGCACAGGGTGCTGCAGCCCTTGCAGTTTCCGTAAAGACCAAGAACAAGAAGATCAAGTCCATGGCGGCTCCGGCTTCCATGTCTGCTTTCCTCGGTATTACTGAGCCGGCCATCTTCGGTGTTAACGTCCGTTTCATGAAGCCTTTCATCGCAGGTCTGATCGGCGGTGCTGCCGGCGGATTCGTCGCAGCTATCACCGGAACTTATGCAACTGCTTATGGTATCACCGGTCTCTTCGGTTTCCTGATCACGACCAAGACTCTGGCTACCTACGCTCTGACCATGCTGGTTGCCTTCGTCGTCGCTTTCGTTATCTCCTTCATTATCTACAAGGATGAGAAGGAAGAGGATCCGGTCGAGAAGGAAGAAGAGAAGGAAGTTAAGACTCTGATCGATGACAAGGAAGTCCTGGCTCCTCTGTCCGGAAAGGTTGTGCCTCTTCGCGAAGTTCCGGATGAGACCTTTGCAAGCGGCGTCCTTGGCAAGGGATGCGCCATCGAGCCGGATGAAGGAAAGGTTTACGCTCCGGTAGACGGTGTGATTTCCGTGGCTTATGAAACAAAGCATGCCATCGGCATCACCGGTGACAACGGCGCAGAACTTTTGATCCATGTCGGATTGAATACGGTTGAACTGAACGGTGAGCATTTCACCAGCCATATCACAGAGGGCCAGAGGGTCAAGAAGGGCGATCTCCTGCTCGAGTTCGATCTCGAAGCCATCGCAAAGAACTACAAGACTGTGACCCCGATCCTGATTTCCAACCCGGATGACTTCTCGGAAATCCTGGTTGAGGATGTGGCAGAAGTCAAGCCTGGCGACAAGCTGCTGGCTGTGCTTCGCTGAGAAATATAGACCAAAGCCAATTCGGCGGCAGCGGATGCTGCCGCCGTTTTTCTAAAAGGAAGGAGTTCAAATGGAGAAGGATCAAAGCTATCGTCCCCGTTTTCATATAGAGCCGCCCCAGGGCTGGCTGAACGATCCCAATGGATCCGTCTGGTTCAGGGACCGCTATCATATCTTTTTTCAGTATTCGCCGGACAGCCCGCTCGGAAGCGGAAGAAAGTGCTGGGGTCATTACACCTCGCCGGACCTCGTGCATTTTACCTTTGAAGGCATTTCCATTTACCCGGACCATCCCTTGGACCAGAACGGGGTCTATTCCGGAACCGCCTGGGTTACCGACGAAGGTCTGGAGCTTTATTACACGGGAAATGTAAAGCATCCGGGAAATTATGATTATATCAACGAAGGCCGGGGTCATAACGTGCTTCGGGTAAAGACCGAGGACGGTTACAAGCTTTCCGATAAGGAAGTTCTTCTCGAGAACAAGGACTATCCGAGCGACCTGTCCTGCCATGTCCGGGATCCAAAGATTTTTAAGGAAGACGGCTGGATCCACATGCTCCTGGGCGCCCGGAGTCGTGATTCCCACGGCGGTCTTCTTCTGATGAAGTCAAAGGACCGGGACCACTGGGAAATCGAGCGGGAATTCTTCCCGGATGACTTCGGCTTCATGCTGGAGTGCCCGGATTACTTTACCATTGACGGCCAGAGAGTTGTGGCCTTCTGCCCTCAGGGCGTGGACACGGACGAATGGCATTATCAGAATATCTACAATTCGGGTTATCTTTTCCTGAGTCAGAATATTTCTGCTGCAAGCGATGAGACTCTTCGAAAGGAAATCAATACAAGGGATTTCCGGGAATGGGACTACGGTTTTGATTTCTACGCGCCGCAGACCTTCGAGACGCCGGATGGCCGGCGGATCCTGATCGGCTGGGCCGGCGTGCCGGATGTGCCTTACGGAAACGGGCCTTCGGTTGAGGAGGGCTGGCAGCATACCATGACACTGCCGCGGGAGCTCTCCCTTCGGAATGGCAGGCTTTATTCACTGCCGGTCCGCGAGCTGGACCAGGCCCGCGGAAGAAAACTTTCCTGGGATCAGGAGCATAAGAGACTGGATTCGACCTGTCTGGATATTGTGGTTTCGGCCGGCGCGACAGCGGAAAATGGTGCTCCCGGAGTATCTGAATCTGCAGGTGCAACCGAATCTGGTGCATTCAAAGCAGACGGCTCTGCAGGAGCATCACTTCACCTTCAGATGAATGATGATCTGACCCTCACGGTAGATGGTGAGAGCAAGATGGCAAGCCTTACATTTCTTAATGACAGCGGTGCCGGAAGAAGCAGCCGGAAGGCAAAGCTCGAAGCCTCCGACGGCTTCCGTAATGTCCGGATTCTGATCGACCGCTGCATGATCGAAATCTTCCTTAATGACGGAGAACTGGTTTTCACCAGCCGCTATTATCCGGCTGACAAAACGGGACTTTCTCTTTCTATCGAAGAGCCCTATGCGGTAGAATGTTATGAGGTAGGAGATACAATAACGATTTCCTGATAAGAAGATTTGGATGAAAGAGATGTTTTGCTTCATAGAATTACATACTGTGAGAAAACAATTACTTTGCATGTGAAGGAGGCCAAGATGAAGCGTTTGTATGCGATTGGAGAAGCTCTGATTGATATGACTCCGACGGAGACCGGCAAGGGCATTGCCGAGGTCAGTGCCTTCAGTCCCCATGTGGGCGGTGCACCGGCAAATGTCCTGGGTGCTTACCGGCGGCTGGGCGGTGATGCCAGTCTGATTACCCAGGTAGGGGATGATCCCTTCGGCGACAAGATCGTCAATCTCCTGGAGGAATATGCGATTGACCATTCCAAGGTCCTTCGGACCGATGCGGCGAACACGGCCCTGGCCTTCGTTGCCTTGAAGGAAGACGGCGGACGGGAGTTCAGCTTCTATCGGAAGCCCGGCGCTGACATGCTCTACGATCCTTCCAATGTCAAGGAGGACTGGTTCGATGACGGCTTCGCTCTACATTTCTGCTCGGTAGACCTGGGCGAATTCCCCATGCGGGAGGCGACCCGGAAGGCCATCGAGATCGCCCAGAAGAAGGGCCTTCTGATCTCCTTCGACCCCAACCTCCGCTTCAATCTGTGGAAGAGTGCCGAGGATCTCCATGAGGCGGTCCTGGCCTTCCTGTCCTACGCCGATCTGGTCAAGATCTCGGACGAGGAGCTGGCTTTTATCACCGGCCACGAGGATGTGCCGGCTGCTATGGACCGGCTTTTTGAAAGGTATACCAATCTGAAGCTGGTTGTCTACACCGAGGGGAAGAACGGGCAGAGAGCTTTCACCCGAAAGGTCAGCGCGCGGGACACCTATACCGAGAAGCATGCGGTCGACACGACCGGCGCCGGCGATGCTTTTATCGGTTCTTTCCTCTATCAGATCAGCGAGAAGGGCCTGGGCCGGGATGACCTGGCCGGGCTTTCGGAAGAGACGCTGGAGGCTATGCTGCATTTCTCGGGCCGCTATGCCGGAAAGAGTGTGACCAGGGCCGGGGCCATCCCCAGCTATCCGACGGCGGATGAGATGAAGGAAGAGTGACGGGCTCAGATTATTGAGCTGTTTCTGGTGAAGGATGTCTGTTTGGAAAGCCAGAGGACGATTTGACGGAAGTACAGATGAACAGAGACAGGATTAGACATGAGACAGTTTCGTGAGATCGAGGGGCACCGCTATCTGGAGACGGAAATTGAGATCGGTGAGGAGGGGCTGACCATCCATTGGTTCCTTCGCGCCGGTCTACATTTGTCGGAAAGAATTGTTCGTAGAATCAAAAGAAGACCTATGGGTGTGCTGCTGAATGGACGCTTTGCCTTTGTGACGGAGAGACTCCAGGCGGGAGATCAGCTTTGCATCCGCCTGACGGATCCGGGTGACTATGACCGGACCGGCGAGTCGGTCTGGATGCGGCCGCCGGAAGGAATGCCGCCGCTGGACATCCTCTATGAGGATGACGATCTGATTTTTCTTAATAAGAAGGACCATGTCGTCTGCCATCCCTCGCCCGGTCATTATGCGGATACCCTGGCCAATCAGGTGGCCGAGCATCTGGGCCTGATCCGGGGACGAATCTATCCGGTCGGACGATTGGACCGGGACACTTCCGGCATTGTGCTTTTTGCCAAAAATTCGGATGCAGCGGGCATTATGACCTGGGAGCGGGCTTCCGGGAATTACAAGAAAACCTATCGGGCCTGGGCGGACGGCCTGATCGAGGAGGATGCCTTTACCATCGACAAGGCGCTTCGAAGAAAAGAAGGTTCGCTGATGCTTCGGGAGGTCGGGGAAGACGGCCAGGAGGCAGTGACCCATTGCAAGGTCCTGGAACGGGACCGGGAGAAGAATCGGACCCTGCTTTCTATTCAGATTGACCAGGGCCGGACCCACCAGATCCGGGTGCATCTGGCTTCCATTGGGCATCCGATTCTGGGCGATCCGCTCTATCATCCGGATTATATGGAAGAGGACAGACAATCCATGCCCCTCCAGCTTCAGGCCTTCCGGGTAGACTGGCTGTCGCCCTATCTTCTGGAGCCGATGACATTGACTGTGCCAAGAGGACTCGAATAGTTCTAATAAACCATAGTTCTAATAGACCATAGTACTGATAGAGCATAGTTCCAATAGATCATAGTACTAATAGACCAAAGTACTAATAGAGCATAGCTTTAATGGATCATAGTTCCAATAAATAACATAGCTTCCCATAAAAAACAGGGCATTTCTCAGTTGCAATTGCAGGAGAGGAGTGCCCTGTTTCTTAAAAAATCTCCGGAAGTGGCGAAAATTCGATATATACAATCTTTTCTCAAATAATGCGTGTTTTAAAACTGGTTTTATAGCATTTTTTGAAAACTTTTTTCTATATCGAACTTTCACTTCCAAAGCAGCCTTTTCCAAGGTATGGAAAGCGCATTTTTTGAAATAATTGCTTATATCGAACCCAACCGGGGATCCGGAGGGAATATGGATCGGGATTTGGATTTCCCTTCAAAATCGATCCATGAAACCAGGAAATCGGCTGTCATACAACGGGATTTAAAATTTCTTTCAAAATCGCTGTATAAAACCAGGAGAATCGGGTAGTCATACAACGGGATTGGAGATTTTCTTCAAAATCGCTGTACAAATCTGAGAAAACTCGGAAATTATACAACGGGATTCAAGATTTCCTTCGAAATCGCTGTATTAAATCCATAAGCCGCTGTAAAAACACAACGGAAATAGAAATTTCCTTTAAAATCGTTGTCCAGATTCACTAAGCCATTTTAAAACACAACGGAAATAGAAATTTCCTTCAAAATCGTTGTCCAGATTCCCTTAAACTACCCAAATCAAGTAAATCCCTTTCAACGGCTTTGGAATTCTTATGCAATGCCTTATATTTCACACCGTCTTCTTCTTCGAAATCAGAAAGAGCATGAGGAAGATGCAGGCAAAGCCGACCAGATCCCAGAAGCCGAAGGCGGATCCGAAGGCCAGGGTCGAGATCAGGGCAGCGGTTACGGGTTCGGAGAATCCGTAGAGGATGCCGCGGCTGGGCCCGATCAGGCTGACGCCCTTGATGTAAGAAGTGAAGGCCAGGATATTTCCGACCACAACGACAAAGAAGATGCCGAAGATTCCCACTGGTGAAGGGCTGTAGTGAATCCGGAAGCCGCCAGTGACCAGACCGACAATGACGCCGCCGGCCAGAAAGGACCAGGCCTGGAGGACCGTAACTGGATAGTGGTTGGTAAGATACGGCGCGATCAGGTTATAGACGCAGACCCCCATGGCGCAGAGGACACCGGTCACAATGGCGATGGGCGGAAAGGCCAGCTGCTTCAGGTTGCCGTGGGTGATGATCAGAAGGACCCCGACAAAGGCCAGGCAGATGCTGGCAATTTCCAGAAACCGCGGCCGCCTTTTATTAAAGATGCAGGTCATGACAAGGATCATGACCGGGGACAGGTCCTGCATGATGGTTCCGACTCCGGCAGAGGAGTACTGGATCGTCATGAAATAAGTGAGCTGACAGAAGGACACGCCCAGGATTCCATAAACGAAGAGGAGAATCAGAGTCCGCTTGTGTTTTACGATATCAAAGAGCAGTTCTTTCTCACGAATCAGGCAGTAGACAAAGAGAATCAGGCCTGCGATAAAAAGGCGGATGGGGGTCAGCCAGCGGGCATCCATGCCTTCTCTTGTGAAGAGATACTGGCCCATGGACCCGGACAGACCCCAGCAGATGCCGCCGAAGATCGTAAGGATTGCTCCTCTTGTTCTATCAGACAACCGAGCCTCATGATCTTCGCCTTCGGCCTTTGCAGATATCCGAGCCTCATGATCTTCGCCTTCGGCCTTTGCAGATACCTGAGCCTCAAAAGCTTCGCCTTCGGCCTTTGCAGATATCTGAGCCTCAAAAGCTTCGCCTTCGGCCTTTGCAGACATCTGATTCTCGTAATCTTCCCTTTCAGCGTTTGCAGACATCAGAGCTTCTTGATCCTCTCCAGAGCTGCCAGAGTGTTCTCGTAGGAGCCGAATGCAGTCAGCCGGAAGTAGCCTTCACCGCTCGGTCCGAAGCCTGCGCCCGGAGTGCCGACAACGTGAGCCTTGTCGAGAAGGTAGTCGAAGAATTCCCAGGAAGTCATTTTTTCCGGTGTCTTCAGCCAGATGTATGGAGCGTTGATGCCGCCGTAGACCTCAAAGCCTGCATCTGCAAGGCCGGCCTTGATGGTATGGGCATTTCTCATGTAGTAGGCAACCTCTTCCTTGACTTCCTTCTGACCCTGGTCGGAGTAGACGGCTTCGCCGGCTCTCTGAACAATGTAGGGCGCTCCGTTGAACTTGGTTCCGTGCCGTCTTGCCCACATATCGTGGAGGCTGGCGCCGTTCTGAACCAGATCCTTGGGAACGACGGTGAAGCCCAGACGGACACCGGTGAAACCGGCGTTCTTGGAGAAGGACCGGATCTCGATGGCACAGGTCCGTGCTCCCTCGCACTCGTAGATGGAGTGAGGAACGTCGTCCTCTGTGATATAGGATTCGTAAGCGGCATCATAGATGATCAGGGCATGCTCGCGGTTTGCATAGTCAACCCAGTCCTGAAGGACGCTCTTGTTCAGTGTGGTTCCAGTCGGGTTGTTGGGGTTGCAGAGATAGATGATGTCCGGTGTCCGCTTGGGGAAGTCCGGAACGAAGTTGTTCTCTCTTACGCAGGGCATGTAGACGACATCGGACCACTTGCCGGTGGCATTGTCATAGGTTCCGCAGCGGCCTGCCATGACATTGGAATCAATGTAGACCGGATAGACAGGATCTGTGACAGCGATGATATTGTCTTCGCTGAAGAGCTCCTGGATGTTGCCGGAATCGGACTTGGCACCATCGGAAATGAAGATCTCATCGGAAGCAACCTCTGCATGAAGGGGCTTGTAGACCTTTTCTACCAGGGTGTCTCTTAAGAAGGCATAGCCAAGGTCCGGAGAATAGCCGTGGAAGGTCTCGGCGTGGCCCATTTCATCGACGGACTTATGAAGGGCGTCAATGACGGTGGGTACCAGGGGCAGAGTGACATCGCCGATGCCGAGCCGAATCAGGTCAGCTTCGGGATGGGCTTCCTTGTAGGCAGCAACCTTCTTGGCAACGGTGCTGAAGAGATAGTTGCCGGGCAGCTTCTGGTAGTTGGTGTTAATTTTATACATGATTCTTATTCCTCCTTATGGCGGTTTTTCAGATAGTGTTATTATATGCCAGAAATCCATTACTGGACCCCTGGCATTTGATGTTTCAATTAAATTTTGCTTCCGAATTTCTGAGATTCCAATGGATCAGTTCCTGCTGATCAATTTCAGATCCTGAATTTCTGCAATCTTTATGTCAGATATAAATTTCTGCTACCTGTTTTTTCACATATGATTTTTGGATTTTCTGTATTTTTTTCAGATTTCAGACTTCGTATTTTCGGAATGATTCAACAGGAAATGGTCCCGGAGAACACTGTCGTAGCCGGGCCTTCCATATAGATGGTGTTCTCGGCTTCGTCCCAGGTGTTCTTGAGATGGCCGCCGACAAGCTCGATGTCGCAGGTCCGCTCGCTCAGGCCGTTCTTTACGGCAGCGGCAAGGATAGCGCAGGAGCCGGTTCCGCAGGCCAGGGTCTCGCCCGAGCCGCGCTCCCAGACCCTCATACGAAGATGAGTCCGGTCAAGGACATTGACGAATTCGGTATTGACGCCTTCCGGGAAGACGGGATTCTTTTCAAAATGTGGACCGATCTTTTCGAGATCCAGATCCTTTACATCTTCGTCGCAGAAGATGACAAAGTGAGGATTTCCCATGGAAACGGCAGTGCCGTAATATTCTTTTCCTAAAACGGTCAGAGGCTGATTGATCATCTCCGGGCCGTCGAACTTGACCGGAACAAGTCTGGGTTCAAAGATCGGGGCGCCCATATTGACGCGGACCTTCTCGATTTTTCCATCGGGGCCGGGCGTCATAACCAGTGTCTTGATACCTGCCAGAGTCTCTACTTTAATCGTGGTTTTATCGGTCATGCCGTGGTCGTAGACATATTTTCCGACGCAGCGGATGCCGTTTCCGCACATCTTTCCGCGGGAACCGTCGGCATTGTACATAATCATCTGGAAATCAGCCACGTCGCTCTTTGCAATCAGAATCAGGCCGTCGGAGCCGATTCCGAAATGACGGTCGCTGACAAAGCGGGCAGTTTCTTCGGGATGGGGAATCATATTTTTGGTGACGTCGACATAGACATAGTCATTGCCGCAGCCATGCATTTTCGTAAATTTCATTGAGGTTCCTCCTTCTTGTTCTGTTATATACCTTTTATTATCGGAAGGCCAGTCTTTATCACAGGACAAGCCCCGACGGACAGGTCTGCTTCGACGGGATCGGTCTATATTTACCTGACCGGTCTGTTGAATTGGCTGGAATCAGCAGACCAGCTGTCTCAGGCAGACTGGCTTGTATCGACATACATACCAGCCATCAGCGGAAGGCCAGTATCATCTGCGCGGTTTCCACCATGCTCCGGCCCATATCCATGGAATTCTTCTGCATAAAGCGGAAGGCTTCGGCCTCCGACATGTGGTTTCGTTCCATTATAAGAAGCTTGGCCTCGTCCAGAAGCTTCTGATCTTCGGCGGACCGGGGCTTGGGCTTCTTGTTTTTCTTTTCTTTCTTCTTTTCCTGACGATAGACATATTCCAGTCCGCCCAGCATCATGTCCACGGTCTCGATGAGATCAGCGGAATGAATGGGGGCCGACAGGGCCATGACATCCTCTTCCTTACGTTCTGAAATGTGCCGGGGCGAATCCAGAAGGAGTATCTCGTAGAAAGGGCTCATCCGGTGAAGAACGTGGACATAGTCGGTGTCCTTCATGCGGACCGGACAGACCAGGAGTCCGGTATTGTCCTCGGACATCTCCCGGAGGGCCTCGCCGCCGCCGGATACGATCCGGACGTCATCAAAGCCGTGGCGAAGGAGAAGAGTACGAATCTTTTCGGATGTCGTTTCGTTCGGAAAAGCCAACAAAATAAAACTCAATGTGGCTCTCCTTTGCCTTTGTCAGATCCGGCCTAAATACTCCCGGATCTCCCAGTCGGTAACTTCCTTGGCATAGGACTCCCATTCCGCTTTCTTTTCGGAAATGTAGACCGATGCGTAATTGTCACCGTAAAGCTGTCGGAAGAAATCGTCTTCGGAAAAGGCTTTCAGGGCGTCATTCAGGGTTTCGGGAAGGGGCTCGCCCTGAGAGTCTGCTTGGGGCAGAGGCAGTTTCTTTTCAATGCCTTCCAGGCCTGCGGCCAGAAGGTAGGCAATGTTGAGATAAGGATTGGTGGCGCCGTCCGGAAGCTCCCATTCGATGACGGTCCGGTCATCCTCGTTTCTTGATACGGTTACCGAAGCCCGGTAATCGCTGGGAGACCAGAAGATTCCCCGGGGATCGCTGAAGCGGAAGATAGACCGCTTGTAGGAATTTACGATAGGATTGGCGATGGCGCAGGCACCCCGCATATGGGCCAGAAGGCCGGCGATAAAGTGCTTGCCGTCTTCGCTTAAGCCATTGGGATCGGAAGGATCGGTAAACCAGTCCTTTGCGATCATCTGGCAGGAGGCATTCAGAGCCATGGCGGAGCCGGACAGGTCTGCCCGGGGCTTTGGCATGAAGGTGGCATAGAAGCCGTGGCGGACAGCGATGGTCCGGACGGTGTTCCGAAGGGTCAGAATTCGGTCTGCCATACGGATGCCGGTTGCCTTCTTAAAGGAAATCGCATGCTGGGCAGGGGCATCCTCATGATGGGAGGACTCGACCTCAAAGCCCAGATCCTCCAGGGCAAAGATGATGTCCCGGCGGGCATTTTCTCCGGAGTCCAGAGGTGCCATATCAAGGTACTTGGCCTGCTCATTGGTCTGGTTGGTCGGAAGTCCGTTTTCATCGGTATCAAAGAGGAAGAACTCGCATTCCGGATTCAGTTCAATGAAGAGGCCCTTATCCTCGGCACGTTTCAGCTGCTGGCGAAGAATGGTCCGGGGACTTTCCGGCAGGAGATTTCCTTCCCGGTCGGTGAGGTCACAAAGGAAACGGGCTACCTTTCCGTGCTGGGGTCTCCAGGGCAGGATGGCAAAGGTATCAAGATCCGGTTTCAGATAGATCTGACGGTAGCCAAGGGCCCTGGCTCCGCGGATATGGAAACCGTCAATGGAGCATCTGCCGTTCAAGGCCTTCTCAATCTGGCCTCCGGTAACGGCAATATTCCGAAGAACGCCGAAGAAGTCTGCAAACTGCAGACGGATAAATTTGACGTCCTCATCCTCAATTGTTTTTAAAATGTCTTCTTTTGTGTAGTAACCCATGACAGCCTCCATCTTGTGATTATATATAATGATCCTCTGATTCAATATGAACCAGAGGATCGCATGGTCAGAATCAGTCCTTCTGATTCTGATAATCTACAGCAGCCTGAACCAGTCCGCGGAAGAGCGGATGGGCCTTGTTGGGCCGTGACTTGAATTCCGGATGGGCCTGGGTGCCGATGTAGAAAGGATGATCCTTGTATTCGACCATTTCCACAATTCGTTCATCCGGGGAAAGTCCTACGGTGCAGAGGCCCTTCTGATTCATGATGTCTCTGTAGTCGTTGTTAAACTCATATCTGTGACGGTGACGCTCGGAGATATCCGTTGAACCGTAAAGCTTATAGGAAAGAGAATCCTTGTCCAGAACGCAGGGGTAAGCGCCCAGTCTCATGGTTCCGCCCAGGTTGGTAATATCCTTCTGGGATGCCATGAGGTCGATGACCGGATGCAGGGTATCAGGTGCGAATTCGGTCGAATTGGCATCGTGATAACCCAGGATATCTCTGGCGAAGGCAACGACTGCCATCTGCATGCCGAGGCAGATGCCGAGGTAAGGGATCTTCTTCTCTCTGGCATAGCTTGCTGCCATGATCATGCCCTCGGTACCGCGGTTTCCGAAGCCGCCCGGAACCAGAATTCCGGAGACACCGTTCAGGAGGGCATCGGCACCTTGCTTCTCAACCTCTTCCGAATCCACCCAGCGGATATGAACCTTGGTCTGGGTGGCAATGCCGCCGTGGGCCAGGGCTTCGACAACGGAGAGATAGGCATCATGGAGGGTAATGTACTTACCGACAATGGCGATCTCGGTTTCCTGCTTGGGATGATGCTCGCGGTCTACCATTTCTTCCCATTCCTTTAAGCCGGTCGGCTCCGGGTTGGGAAGATTCAGGCATTCGAGGACTGCTCCGGCCAGGTTTTCCTTTTCCATAAGAAGAGGAACGCTGTAGAGAGACGGAGCATCCAGGTTCTGAATCACGTGATCGCTCTGGACATTACAGAAGAGGGCAATCTTGTCCTTCATGGATTGGGGCAGAGGATATTCGGTCCGGCAGACCAGGATATCCGGCTGAATTCCGATTTCCAGACATTTCTTTACGGACATCTGCGTCGGCTTGGTCTTCATTTCCTGAGAGACGCGGAGATAGGGGATGAGAGTCACATGGATCATGATGGCGTTCTCTCTTCCGATATCGTGCTGGAACTGACGAATGGCCTCGAGGAAGGGCTGACTCTCGATATCACCGACCGTACCGCCGACCTCGATGATGGCGATCCGGTCTTCCTTTGGATCCTCGCTCCGGTAGAAGCGGGACTTGATCTCGTTTGTGATGTGGGGAATGACCTGTACGGTGCCTCCGCCGTAGTCGCCGTGCCGCTCCTTGTTGAGAACGGACCAGTAGATCTTACCGGAGGTGACATTGGCGTTATGGTCAAGGGATTCGTCGATGAAACGCTCATAGTGGCCCAGATCCAGGTCGGTCTCCGTGCCGTCGTCTGTGACGAAGACTTCGCCGTGCTGGATGGGGTTCATGGTGCCGGGATCCACATTGATGTAGGGATCAAATTTCTGCATGGTGACACGGTATCCCCGGGCCTTTAAGAGGCGTCCCAGAGAGGCTGCTGTAATTCCTTTGCCGAGGCCGGAGACAACGCCGCCTGTTACGAATACGTACTTGATCATTTCTAGTCCTTTCTACTTTCCTAGATACAAATAAAAAAGCCGTCAGCGAAAAAGGGGCAAGAACCCCTGCACGCTGACGACACCTTTGCCAACACTTTCTGACGATCTGAAGTTCATCCTGTCTGTCAGCACTCGCGGTCGGGCGGACAGTATTCTTTGAATGATAAACATATACCTAAATATACACCGGATTGGATTTCGTGTAAATTATTAAAAATTGTAAAAAAAAGAAAAAACCATTGACAAGGGCCGGGTGAATGAACTACAATTCCCACAACAAAGCAAAGGCGCTTTGGATACGCATACCGTGTCCAAGGCGCCTTTTTTGTATTTCATTCTGAACAAAGTAATAGTACCAGGGTACTGGCTGCTGGGATTCGCAGCAGGAAGCTTAAGGAAGGAGCAGGTTATGGAACAGATCAATGTCCCGGAAATCTACGGAAGCATGGTCTTCAATGACAAAGTCATGAAGGAACGTCTTCCTAAGGATGTTTACAAAGCGGTGCGGAAAACCATCGATAATGGAACCACTCTGGAGTTGACCGTGGCCAATACGGTTGCAGCAACCATGAAGGAATGGGCAATCGAGCGCGGTGCAACTCATTTCACCCACTGGTTCCAGCCCATGACAGGTCTTACTGCCGAGAAGCACGACAGCTTCATCAATCCGGATGAAAAAGGCAATATTATTATGAACTTCTCCGGCAAGGAACTGGTCAAGGGCGAGCCGGACGCATCCAGCTTCCCTTCCGGCGGCATCCGTGCCACCTTCGAAGCCCGCGGCTATACAGCATGGGATCCTTCATCACCTGCCTTCGTTAAGGATGGTTCGCTCTATATTCCGACAGCATTCTGCTCCTACACCGGCGAATCTCTGGATAAGAAGACTCCCCTGCTTCGTTCCATGGACGCTCTGAATCATGAAGCCGTTCACATGCTTCATTTCCTCGGAAAGCCCGATGTCAAGCACGTGGATACCACGATCGGTTCCGAGCAGGAATATTTCCTTATTGATAAGGACATGTACCTGTCCCGTAAGGATCTGGTTCTGACCGGACGGACCCTCTTCGGAGCACCGGCTCCCAAGGGTCAGGAAATGGAAGACCATTACTTCGGCGTCTTAAAGCCGAGAGTTTCCGAATTTATGCATGACCTGGATCAGGAGCTCTGGAAGCTGGGCGTACCGGCAAAGACCAAGCATAACGAGGTTGCACCGGCTCAGCACGAGCTGGCTCCGGTCTTTGAGATGAGTAACATCGCTGTAGATCACAACCAGCTGACCATGGAGATCATGAAGAAGGTCGCTGACCGTCATAACATGGCCTGCCTCCTTCACGAGAAGCCTTTCGACGGCGTCAACGGTTCCGGCAAGCATGTCAACTGGTCCATGGGCACCGATACCGGTGAAAACCTTCTGGAGCCGGGCACGACACCGGCTGAGAATACCCAGTTTCTGGTATTCCTGGTTGCCGTTATTGCAGCCGTTGATAAATATGCAGATCTGATGCGTGCAAGTGTTGCCACCGCCGGAAACGACCATCGTCTGGGCGCCAACGAAGCACCTCCCGCTGTTGTATCCATCTTCGTCGGCGATGAGCTGGCCCAGATCCTCGATGCCATCGAGAAGGGCCAGACTCCTGAGGATGCAAAGCATACTCTGATGGATATCGGAGCCAAGGTTCTGCCGACTCTGACCAAGGACACCACCGATCGTAACCGGACCTCACCTTTTGCCTTCACCGGCAACAAGTTCGAGTTCCGTATGCCGGGCTCTTCTGTCTCTGTAGCAGATCCGGCCATCATTCTGAACACTGCCGTTGCAGATTCTCTCCGTGAGATCCGCAAGTCCCTCGAGGGTACCCCCAAGGATCAGCTGGAGACCGCCATCATGGCTCATCTTCAGGCCCTTCTGAAAGAGCATCACAAGATCCTCTTCAACGGCAACGGCTATGCAGAAGACTGGGTTGAGAAGGCAGAGGCAAGAGGCCTTTACAATCTGAAGAGTGTTCCGGATGCTATGCCTGCCTTTATCGCAGAGAAGAATGTAGCCCTCTTCGAGAAGTTCCATATCTATAACGCATCTGAGATTCAAGCCCGTTATGAGATCAACCTGGAGAACTACGCCAAGGCCATCCACATCGAGTCTCTGACCATGCAGGATATGATCAAGAAGGATGTCAGATCGGCTCTGGTTTCCTACAGTTCCGATCTTGCAGACGAAGCTCTGGCCAAGAAGGAACTCTCCAAGGATATCGATACCGATATGGAGACCGAGCTTGTCGATGAGCTTGCCAAGGACGGCAGCGGAATCACAAGCGGCTTAAAGAAGCTTGCCAAGGATACCAAGACAGCAGAAGGAGAGACCGACAGCCTGAAGAAAGCAAGATACTATCATGACGTGATCCTTCAGGATATGGCAGATGTAAGAAGCTATATTGATGCAGCAGAAGCAGAGATTCCTTCCGATTATCTGAATTATCCGACTTACGAAGAGATGATGTTTTCTCTGAGATAGGAGGATTCTTATGTGTTCGATTTTAGTCTGGACCAACCCCAAGGCGGATCCGGCGAAGTTTCAGGAAGCTCTGGCTGTCACGACCTCCAGAGGACCCGATGACAGCAGGGTCCTGTCCAATGCGGCAGGACTCATGGGCTTCAACCGTCTGGCCATCATGGGCCTGACCGCAAGCGGCATGCAGCCCTTTACCCTGGATCAGGATATGCTGGTCTGCAACGGAGAGATCTATGGCTTCCGTCCCATGAAGGAAAAGCTCGAAGGTGAGGGATATCGTTTCGCGTCCGATTCGGACTGCGAGATCCTTCTCCCCCTCTACCGGGAGCTGGGATGTGACATGTTCCGCGAACTGGATGCGGAATTTGCCCTGGTTTTATATGATGCATCCTCTGGCAGCTACGTGGCTGCCCGGGATCCCATCGGAATCCGTCCCCTTTACTACGGCTATGACGCAGACGGCTGCATTGTCTTTGCGTCCGAGCCCAAGGAACTGGTTTCCATTTGTCAGGGAGAGATTCTTCCCTTCCCTCCGGGATCCTATTACAAGGACGGCGCCTTTGTGACCTACTATGATCCGGCGGAGGTCCGCCGGGTTTCCTATGACGACATGGATACCATTTCAAGAAATATTCATGACCGTCTTGTGTCCGGTGTGAAGAAGAGAATGGACGCCGACGCCCCGGTTGGCTTCCTCCTTTCCGGAGGACTGGATTCTTCTCTGGTCTGCGGCATTTCCTCCAAGCTGACCAAGAAGCCTCTGGAAACCTTCGCCATCGGCATGGATATCGATGCCATCGACTTAAAGTATGCAAGAGAGGTTGCTGAATACATCGGATCCAACCATCACGAGGTCATTATCTCGAGAGACGATGTCATCAATGCCCTGGAGCCGGTCATCAAGGCGCTGGGAACCTACGACATCACGACCATCCGGGCCTCGATCGGTATGTATCTCTGTTGCAAGTGGATTCATGAGAACACCGATGTCCGGGTTCTCCTGACCGGTGAGATTTCGGATGAGCTCTTCGGCTACAAGTATACGGACTTTGCTCCCAATGCGGCTGAGTTCCAGAAGGAAGCCGAGAAGCGGATCCGCGAGCTTCATATGTATGATGTTCTCAGGGCGGACCGCTGCATCAGCGTAAACTCCCTGGAAGCCCGGGTTCCCTTCGGTGATCTGGCCTTCGTCCGCTATGTCATGTCCATTGATCCCGAGAAGAAGCTCAACCGCTACAACAAGGGCAAATACCTCCTCCGTCATGCCTTTGAAGAGGATCATCTGATTCCCGAAGATATTCTGATGCGGGAAAAGGCAGCCTTTTCCGATGCCGTCGGCCACTCCCTGAAGGACGATTTGGCAGATTATGCGGAAGGCTTCTATACCGACGAGGAATATGAAGAAAAGCGGATGAAGTACGATCACGCCCGTCCTTTCACCAAGGAATCGCTTCTCTATAGGGAAATCTTCGAGAAGTACTATCCGGGTCAGTCGGCCATGGTCAAGGACTTCTGGATGCCCAACAAGACCTGGGATGGCTTAAAGGACGTCAATGATCCGTCCGCCCGTGTGCTTTCCAACTATGGTGACAGTGGTAAGTGATTGTATGATCAGATTTTGCGAAATATAGACCAGGGATTCGAAGACAGGCAGTTGTCCGAAACCCGTCCTGAGAAACCGGATTCGCAGAGGAATCTGGGAATTAGAAAAACGCTTAATAAAATTAACTATCAAGGCAATCAACTTTATTTTAATTTGTAGATGCTTTTTACACGTTAATTAAATAAAGTTTTGTTTGACAGATGTCCTCTATGGATGTAAACTCTATCCAACACGATAGAGTACAGACAAAGGCGTCTGCTGGAAGATCTTCGTAAGAAGGTCTGCTGGCAGACGCCTTTTTTTACAGAAAGGACAAGCCATGAATCAGAAACCTGAGCTTCTCTATAATGAGAGAGAACATGATGCCTGCGGTATCGGCGCAGTGGTCAATATCGACGGCCGGGTAGAGCACCGGACAGTGGACGACGCGCTTCACATCGTGGAACGGCTGGAGCACCGTGCCGGCAAGGACGCCAGCGGCAAGGTCGGTGACGGTGTCGGAATTCTTCTCCAGATCTCCCACAAGTTCTTCAGTAAAATCATGAAAGAACGTGATATTGATCTCGGCGAGGCCAGGGATTACGGTATCGGCATGTTCTTCTTCCCCCAGGACCGGATGAAGCGGCAGATGATGCAGCGTATGTTCCAGGTCATCGCAGAAAAGAACGGCATGGAATTCTTAGGCTGGCGTGATGTACCCACGAATCCCGGTATCCTCGGCCAGGTAGCACTTGACAGCATGCCCTATATTTCTCAGGGCTTCGTTCGGAGACCTGAGGGCGTGGAGCGGGGCATCGCCTTCGACCGCAAGCTCTATGTGACCCGCCGCGAGTTCGAGCAGAGCGCCGATGAGACTTACGTATGTTCTCTGTCCTCCCGGACCATCGTCTATAAGGGTATGTTCCTGGTTGGCCAGCTCCGTCTCTTCTATCCGGACCTCGACGACAAGGATTATGAGAGTGCCATCGCCATCGTCCATTCCCGTTTCTCGACCAACACCACACCCAGCTGGGAGAAAGCCCATCCTTACCGTCTGATCGCCCACAATGGCGAGATCAATACCATCCGAGGAAATATAGACCGTATGCTGGCTCGTGAAGAGACCATGGAGTCTCCGGTTCTCGAGGATGAGATGGATAAGATCTGCCCGGTTGTCAACCGGAACGGCTCCGATTCGGCCATGCTCGATAACACTCTGGAATTCCTTTACATGAACGGCATGGACCTGCCTCTGGCTGTCATGTCGACCATTCCCGAGCCCTGGAAGAAGAATGATTTCATGACCCAGGAGCGGAAGGATTTCTACCATTATTATGCAACCATGATGGAGCCCTGGGACGGACCGGCAGCCATCCTCTTCTCGGACGGCGATATCGTCGGTGCATCCCTGGACCGGAATGGCCTTCGTCCTTCCCGTTATTATGTCACTGATGACAAGCGCCTGATCCTGGCATCCGAGGTCGGCGTTCTCGATATTCCGGCCGAACACATCGTCCAGAAGTCCCGTCTCATGCCGGGCCGTATTCTTCTCATTGATACCAAGAAGCAGAGGATGATCCCCGATGAAGAGGTCAAGGCTTACTATTCCGAAAGAAAGCCCTACGGCGAGTGGCTGGATATGAACCTTCTTCATCTGGAAAATCTGAAGATCCCCAACAAGAAGATCCCGACCTACGATCAGGCCATGCGGGACCGCCTCTACAAGGTCTTCGGCTATACCTATGAGGAGGTCAATGACGAGATCCTGACCATGGCAAAGACTGGTGTCGAGCCGACCATGTCCATGGGCCATGATGTACCTCTGGCTGTCCTTTCGGAAAAGCACCAGCCGCTCTTTAATTATTTCAAGCAGCTTTTTGCCCAGGTTACCAACCCTCCCATCGATTCCCTTCGTGAGAAGATCGTAACTGACACGACGGTCTACATTGGATCCGACGGTAACCTCCTTCAGGAGAAGGGCCAGAACTGCCGGGTACTTGAGGTCAACAACCCCATCCTGTCCGGTGTCGACATCATGAAGATCCGGTCCCTGGATCAGCCGGGCTTCAAGACCACAACCCTGCCCATTGTCTACTATAAGAATACGTCTCTGGAGAGAGCCCTGGATCAGCTGAATGTATCGGTCGACCGGGCCTTCGAGCGGGGCTATAACATCATCATCCTGTCCGACCGGGCCATCGATGAAAACCATGTGCCCATTCCATCGCTTCTGGCTGTATCCTCAGTCGAGCAGCATCTGGTATCCACAAGGAAGAGAACCCAGGTTTCCCTGATTCTCGAAAGCGGCGAGCCGAGGGATGTCCACCAGTTCGCATGTCTCTTAGGCTTCGGTGCCCGGGCTATCTATCCTTATCTGGCTCAGGAATGCATTTCCGAGCTCATTGATCTCGGCATCCTCGACAAGGATTACCATACCGCCATTGAAGATTACAACATGGCCATCCTCAAGGGTATTGTAAAGACCGCTGCCAAGATGGGTATCTCGACCCTTCAGTCTTATCAGTCGGCAAGGATCTTCGAGGCCATCGGCCTTTCCAAGGAGATCATCGACAAGTACTTTACCGGAACGGTCAGCCGGGTCGGCGGCATCGGACTCGAAGACATCGCCGCATCGGTTACCTACCGCCACAATCATGCTTTCGATCCCATGGGTCTGTCCGAGGACACGACCCTGGATTCGGTCGGCTTCCACCGGCTTCGTTCCGGTGCCGGAGCAGAGGATCATATGTATCGTCCCGAGACCATCGTGACCCTCCAGCAGGCCGTCCGTAAGAGAGATTATAAGGAATTCAAGGATTACTCGAATCTGGTGGATGACGACAAGCCTCATACCTTGAGAGGCCTCATGGCCTTCCATCCGGTCCGGAAGCCGGTTTCCATCGATGAGGTCGAGCCCATTGAATCTATTGTCAAGCGTTTCCAGGTCGCAGCCATGTCCTACGGCGCCATCTCTCCGGAGGCCCATCAGACCCTGGCCCTGGCTATGAATACCCTGGGCGGCCGGTCCAATACCGGTGAAGGCGGTGAGGATTCCGCCCGCTTCGGAACGCCGACCAATTCCAGGATTAAGCAGGTGGCATCCGGACGTTTCGGTGTCACCGAAGCCTACCTGGTTTCCGGTGATGAGATCCAGATCAAGATGGCTCAGGGTGCCAAGCCCGGTGAAGGCGGAAACCTGCCCGGACGTAAGGTCAACCTGGATGTCGCCAAGGCCCGCTTCTCAACGCCCGGTGTCTCCCTGGTTTCTCCTCCGCCTCATCACGATATCTATTCCATCGAGGATCTGGCAGAGCTCATCTATGATTTAAAGAATGCCAATCCCAAGGCCCGGATTTCCGTAAAGCTGGTTTCTGAGGCCGGTGTCGGAACCATCGCCTGCGGCGTTGCCAAGGCCGGTGCCCAGGTCATCCTGATTTCCGGTTATGACGGTGGTACCGGTGCGGCTCCCTATTCCTCCATCCACCATGCCGGACTTCCCTGGGAGCTTGGTGTGGCAGAGGCCCAGCAGGCCCTGATGGAGAACGGACTCCGTGACCGTGTCGTTCTGGAGACCGACTCGAAACTGATGACCGGCCGGGATGTCGCTATCGCAGCTCTCTTAGGTGCCGAGGAATTCGGCTTTGCAACCGCACCTCTGGTTTCCCTGGGATGCTCTATGATGCGTGTCTGCTCCAAGGACACCTGTCCTCAGGGTATCGCCACCCAGAATCCGGAGCTTCGCAAGCGCTTCAAGGGCAAGCCCGAGCATGTCATCAACTACATGTGCTTCGTTGCCCAGGAGCTTCGTGAGATTATGGCCATGCTTGGCTTCCGTACCGTTGCCGAGATGGTCGGCCGGACCGACTGCCTGGTAACCAAGCCTCACCAGATCACACGCCGTGCCGAGACCGTAAAGCTCGAGGGTATCCTGGATCAGACCTATGCAGGCCGGGAGGAATCTCATTTCAATCCGGACAAGGTCTACGATTTCCATCTGGAGAAGACCGTCGACGAGAGCCAGATCCTACCTGCCTTCAAGGACAATCTGAAGAACGGTGAGAAGAAGGAGATCTCAATCAATGTCAAGGGAACCGACCGGACCGTCGGTACCATCTTCGGTTCCGAGGTCACCCGCCGCTTCGGCGAGCAGGAGCTTGCTGACGATACCTTCACCATCCACTGCACGGGTGCAGGCGGCCAATCCTTCGGCGCCTTTCTGCCTCACGGCGTGACATTGACCTTAAAGGGCGATGCCAACGACGGTGTCGGCAAGGGTCTGTCCGGCGGCAAGATCATCATCACGCCTCCGGACCATGCCGGCTTTGATCCTTCGAAGAATATCATCGTCGGAAATGTAGCCCTCTACGGGGCAACCGGCGGAACTGCTTATTTCAACGGTATCGCAGGTGAGCGTTTCCTGGTAAGAAATTCCGGTGCCACTGCTGTTGCCGAGGGCTGCGGCGACCACGGTCTTGAATATATGACCGGCGGTCGTGCTGTTATCTTGGGACCGACCGGAAAGAACCTGGCAGCCGGTATGTCCGGCGGTGTTGCCTACGTCCTGGATATGAACCACGATGTCTACCGGAAGCTCAACAAGGATATGGTCTTTATGACCGAGGTCACCGAGAAGTATGATGTGGCCGAACTCCGGACCATCATCGGCGACTACATCAAGGCAACCGGTTCTGCACTGGCACAGAAGATCATGGACGAATTTGAGGACTATCTTCCTTACTTTAAGAAGATTATTCCGAATGATTATCATAAAATGGTTGTGTCGATTTCCCACTTTGAGGAGCAGGGCATTTCTCATGAGAATGCCGTCAAGGAAGCCTTTGCAGCCATGCAGGCGCAGGGGTGATGAATTCATAAAGACAGCAGACAGGAAAGTGTAAACGATCTCCAGGAAGAGTTTTTCAAGAACAAACGATTCAGGAAAAACTTTTTTGGAAAGGTTTTCATCGGATCCGAAGCTGCTGAGATGCTTGGAATCAGGAATGTATATTCAGAAATGAATATTTAGAAAAAATACAGGAGGGCGTATGGGCAAGCCAACGGGTTTTCTGGAATATCAGAGAGAAGCAAATAAAGACATTCCGCCGAAGAAGCGGATTGAAAACTATGAATTTTTCCACGAGGCAATCAGTGAGAACGAAAGGAGAGAGCAGGGCGCACGCTGCATGAACTGCGGCGTTCCCCTCTGCCAGTCGGCAATGAAGCTGCACGGCATGGTGACCGGCTGTCCCCTGCACAATCTGATCCCAGAGTGGAATGACGGAATCTATCAGGGGCAGCCGGCTTATGCCTACTCCCGTCTGCAGAAGACCAACAGCTTTCCGGAATTTACCGGACGTGTCTGTCCGGCTCTCTGCGAGAAAGCCTGTACCGAGGGCGAGCACGGAGATCCGGTTACCATCCGCGATGATGAGCTCTATGTTATCGAAACAGCCTTCGACAAGGGTTATCTGAAGCCCCGGATTCCGGCCATCCGTTCGGACAAGAAGATCGCAGTTGTCGGTGCCGGTCCTGCCGGCCTTGCCGCAGCAGACCGTCTGAACCGGAGAGGCCACAATGTGACTGTATTCGAGCGGGAGGACCGGATCGGCGGCCTTCTCATGTACGGCATTCCCAATATGAAGCTTCCCAAGGACGTGATCGAGCGCCGGAAGAAGCTCATGGAGGAAGAGGGCGTGACCTTTAAGACCGGTGTCAATGTCGGTGTGGATATCAAGGCCGAGGATCTGAAGAAGGAATTCGATGCGGTGATCCTGGCCTGCGGTGCCAAGAAGGCCAGAAGCCTTCCAGCTGCAGATCCGGAAAAAGTCGGCGGTGTCTACTATGCCGTGGATTTCCTGACCCAGGCCACCCGGGATCTCTTAGACGGCAAGGTTTCCGGCGGCAGAGCCAATGCAGGCAAATGTAAACCGACCGGAGATGCGGGTAAGAAATTTGCCTATGGTAAGAACGTCATTATCGTCGGCGGCGGCGATACCGGAAATGACTGCGTGGCAACCTCTATCCGTCAGGGCGCAAAGAGTGTGATCCAGCTTGAGATGATGCCCGAGCCGCCGGTTGAGAGAACCGAAGACAACCCCTGGCCGGAGTGGCCCAAGACCTTGAAAACCGACTATGGCCAGGAAGAGGCCATCTACCTCTTCGGCAAGGATCCCCGGATTTACGAGACCACAGTAAAGTCGGTCGAGACCAAGAAGAACGGCGACCTGAAATCCGTTACTACTGTAAAGGTCCGCTTCGAGAACCGGAAGATGGTTGAGGTCGAAGGTACGGAGAAGACCTATCCCTGTGATTTGCTTCTCATTGCAGCCGGCTTCGTCGGCGCAGAGGAACTGGCTCCCAAGGCTTTCGGAACCAAGATGACCGCCAGGAATGTGGTTGAGACTGAGGAAGGCAAATATGCAACCAGCGTGTCCGGCGTCTTTACCGCAGGCGATATGCACAGAGGACAGTCTCTGGTTGTCTGGGGCATTGTGGAAGGCAGACAGTGCGCACGAGAAGTCGATGAGTATCTGATGGGCTACACCGGACTGGCCTGAATTTTCCAGGGATACCTCGGGATTCGAAATATCTATTGAAATCGTTGTATCAAATCCGGAATTCTGGAGATAGTACAGCGGGATTTGAAATATCTATTGAAATCGTTGTATCAAATCCGGAATTCTGGAGATAGTACAGCGGG
>JAQXVO010000022.1 GCA_029224965.1 Lachnospiraceae bacterium | reverse complement strand
AAATGTGAACTCGCATCGGGATTGATGCTTATCCTCATTATAAAAGTGGTTCCGTCATGACCGGTACAGCAGTTTCCGCCGCTCCGGAATAGCGGTTTCCTCAAACCGGACAGGTGGTGTAAAAAGGTCTGTAATCTTCACTACGCTTGGCAAATAAAAAGACCTTGTGACAACATTCGACGCCGTGCAATTCCAGAGCCTCGTTGATTTCATCACGGTTTACAGCAAAGATGACATCCGGATAAACTTCAAGAACGGGATGGAAATCAAAGCCTGACTACCACTTTCAACCACTCGGAAAACAGCTCTGCTTTTCGGTTTGACAAATGCCGGAAGCGGTGTTTTTATCGTTCAAATTATTACTCACGCTCCGCTTTACTATGAAGGACAGGACGGAGGTCATAGCATAATGAAAAGCTCCTCGGAACCAGTGCATCGCTGAACCGTGGAGCTTGTCATTTATTCGTCTAAATCACTGAAATCTTCTGCCTCTTCGTTTGAGCCATCATATTTATTTTCTTTTTTGTAATAACGGGCCTGAGCGTAGGCATCTGCAGCTTCTTTTGCATTCTGTTGGCTCATGTATTCCTGCCGGTAAGATTTAGCAAAATCCAATGCAACAGTCCATCCAATGGCCTCTGTAACACCTGCAGCAACAACAGCAGATACTTCCCAGCCAACAAAAGGAATTAATTTTATAAGACTTCTTCCAACAAAAGTAGATGCGGCAGCTGCAATAATACTCTTTGCTCCGGCTTCTTCTATCTTCTGCCCGAATACTTTTCCAAGCGCAATCACCATGGTGATCTGCGCAGCAGAAATAGGAATAGCATCCGCTATAGAAATCGGAACAGCACCCGCTACACCGCTGGCAACAGATGCCGTATGTATTATTCCGCTGCATTTTGCCAGCTGATCATCATTCATAAGGTTGCCAGCTTCAAGTTTCTTGTCTTTTATGACCTCCTTATAGTCCGACATAGCATTATCCTCTTATCTTTCTTAAACTTTTATCGGCTTTCTTGATAGCCGTATTAACTTCTTTTGAATTGGCTTCAACTTCTTCTACTTCGCCCTTCTCATTCAGCTTGTTGACTTTATATAAATGTGTATTATTCAGAAAATGCAGTATCTGAACTGTCAAAATGTTATTTTCAACGAGCTTCTTCTCGTCTTCAGTAAAGTCATTCCAGTCGGTTTTCTCCTCAACCAGCTTTTTCATTTTCAAAACGAGCGGTTTATATACATGATTACAGATATCTACTGAAGCCTTCTTCATATCATCAACAGAATGAGTCACTTCAAGCTGCATATTAATCGCATCATAAATAACTGTCTCATTTTTCTTCATCTCCGCTTTGGCATTGTCAGCAGCTTTCTTTGCCTTTGATCCAGCATAAGCCATAGCAAGACCTTCGACTAACATACCAACGCCTAATGATGCGGCATTTAAAACCATCGTTCCAAGAGCGATCCCACCACCGCCTACGGCCTTTGCCCCACCACCCAGAGCAGCATAAATAGCCTTCTCCAAAGCTGCACCATGAAGTGTGGCTATCTTGGTTCCTGTAGAGGCTTTCCCTAAAGCCATTACTAATGTAGTGGTTCCTGTAGCTGCGGCTGTCGACAGAACAGATCCTCCTATGGCTCCAACTGTAGTTCCGAGTAACTGTGTCGCTACAACAGAAACATATTTGATTTCGTCAAAGTTAAATTCCGGAAACTCTGAATCCTCACCACGGTTAAATTCCGGACGATTATGGATTTTCTCAAACGCGTTTACAAAGATATTGAAATTCTTTGTTATTACAATCCGCTGTCGGCCCAACGCTTCCAGTGATTGATCCAGCTGTTTCGAACAAGCTTCAAAGCGCATCAAATTCTTTTCGTTTTGCTCCTGCGCCATGCGATTAATTACAGAAGCATCAGAAGAATCGATTGCACTTTTTATTTGTAATACAATTCCACCTGCTCCGCTGATACCACTTATCGCAAATAAAACTGTTGGTAAAACAAGCATATTCTTTCTCCCAATTTAAAAGGTCAAAACCCACGAAGAATCTTTCATCTTTGAATCCAGAGATGAGCCTTCCAAAAGGGGACGGATTCCTAGGTCTTTTATCGCCTTTGATAACATCCGATTCATCTCGCTATAATCTTTCGCTGACTGTAACTGAATTGAAAGTGAATAAACATATTCAGATTCCCTGTTCAGTTCATCATAATTGATGTCCTCTAGCTTTGCACAATATTCCTTGAATAGCCGTCCCTGCTTACGTAATTCATTACCGTACTGACCGTAGTATTTATCTAAGAAGCCTCCGAATGGATCATTATCAATACAAACAAGCAAAGTAACTGAAAGCAAACCAGTGCAAAGGCTGCCAGCGAAAACAGAAATTATATCCTTCAGGTCTGCCGGTATGGCGATACCCTCAAGTTTCACCATAACAGATTCTCGAACGCTTGTTCCGACAATCATACTGGCCCCAGCAGCTAAAACCTTTGCAGCCGCAGTCATTCGATCACAGAAATATTTCTCTCTTGAATTAAAGAGTAGGACACTTGTGGCCTCAACAATCGATGCCCAAGCCTGACGGATAATTCTACCGACATTTTCAGATGTAGTGACAAATGTATTAAGAAACGTACTTGTCAGTGAGGCAACGATCCCACTAATCATGCCCTCTCCAAACCGTGCGAATATTTCTTTATAATTTTCCTTTGCCTTCTGTAACCATACTTTTGTGCCATCATTTATAGCTCCAAAAACGCCTTTTGCAGTCCCATCGCTTTCTCGAATATTATCCTTTATGTCAAACCATAATTCTGTTACCAGAAAGCCTACTGCCTCTCGAACACCCATCTCAAGGCCTCGCTTTCCGGCAGCCGATGCAGTTTTCCGGTAGAATGCTCTACAGTTTGGGTTATTAAAATCAAAGTAATATGATTTTTCTATCTTAAACTCATAAGATGCTCTCGCCTGATTGTAAGCATCCATCATTCGTGCTTTTGTATCTTCCGAAAGTTCTGGATGAGCTGCGATATAATCCGGTATTTCATCTTGGCCCATTGATTTATTAAGATGCTCATTTGTCCATCTTAAATTGTCTTCACTGTCAGCAAGTTCTTGTGTTGAGACTCCCGCGAGTACTCGACCCCGATCATCGTGAATATGTTTAGCAGCAATAACATGATCTAACTCTGCGCTCTTATCAGTCGGATGCCCCTTGCTTTTCCCAAGAAATCCTAATGGCTTATCTTCATACGCATCTTCGACAGTATTATTCCTATTGTCTTCGCCATACCGTAAACGAGCCTCATGTTTTATCTGCTGAAAATTTGTTCCTTCTCCTTCTACCAGCTTATGTGAATACTCACCGCGATCTGCATATGCGTGCTCATTATCAGAGTCTTTATATTGCATTTTGAAATCTTGACCGATTTTTCTCACATTAAAAATCGTATCAACATCGCCGCCATATCTGTCCTTGATAAACAGATCCAAGCCGAAAGCAGTTATTATACTTCTGAAAATAACTCGTTCATATTCTCTGAATAAAGAATTAAGAACATTTTCATCTTTATCCTGATAAAAATCAGGTTGAATCTCATTTGTAAATTGTCCAAAGTTATCAGCCATCGTAATCATCCAATAACAGATTTCTTACTTTAATGATACATCCAATCGTGTACCTGTACGCCCTGAGAACCAAATGCACCCTAATTTTTGACCTTGCACCCTTTTTTACGCACATCTCCGGAAAGCATTATATTGTATCATTTTCGGTCGGATGATTTCCAGGAACTCCAGGGATGCCAGCTTATCCTGAAACTGATGCAGTCTCCGAGTGCGTGTATTCTTAACCTGAATTGCCTCGATCTCCGAAAGTTCCGCCTTCAAATCATCTAGGAAGAGCGGATCGATGACCTTATGAATGTTCTCAATGGAGGTGTAATGCATTCCGCCGGAGCGTCTGGTCTCCGGGTTCAGGGTTGACTCGAAAACCGCACCGAAGATGGTCGGACTGATATTGGACCAGTTAAAATTTTCACTGGCCTCCACCAGAAGCAGCTCCCGAATCTCATCCGTAAACATGGGAATCTCGATATTTTCATCTGAAAACAGACCGCCGTTTACATAGGGAAAGGCCGCAAGCTCCGGTTCCAGATAGGGGTCCCGCTCTTCCGGCTTCTGATCCAGCACCCGGAAGAGATCGATCAGTGCCGTCCTCGTCTTCATTGCCTCTGCCACGCCATTTATTTACAAACTGCCGTGCAGCTTCTCTCTGCTCAATATCTGTCATAGTCCATCCCATCAAGTCTAAGTCAATCAATCATCATAAAATATATCGTCGTAGAACATCATTTCTTCAATGCTGAAGGGTTCATGCTTCTGCTCTCGAAGCATCTTCCGATAGGTCTTGTCATCGACCTCGATGATCCGCCTTTCCATTACGGTTTTCTTGATCCCGAAGAAACCGGTCTTCTCTACCGGGACTTCTACCTTTACCCTATGTTTCATCCGCTTACCCCTCTGCATGTTCTTTAAAGCCACGCTCTATATTTATCTCGTAAGCTCAGTATAGCAGAGTCCTGATCTCTTTCCCGCAAAATTCGTCCTCTGGAGAAATAATTTTGGAGAGAACGAAAAGCTATATCCATGAAAAAAATGACATCCTGTTGTATTAATTCAGGATGTCATTTCCTGTCAAAAGATCAGGACATCTTGTAGTTTTCGTCTATCAGGTAGACGCCGGCTCGCTTCTATCTCGCTTCATAAAGTCGGTTCCCATGTCCATCCGTAAGGATCAAGGATCCATCCTCTCCGCTGAACACAGGATTATAATCCTCAATCGATAAGCCGGATGGATCTGTAACGGAAATCAGCATATTGGAATAGAAATCGGCCACGAAGCATCGTACAATTAGCGGATTCCCCCTATCAGCGGAATAAAGAAGCTCGCCTCTCTTCAGCTGCCCATTTTCATCCGGTCCATTTGTGGAATAGATCTCGACTTTAGCATTCGAATCCGTAGGCACGATGCAGAAGGCATTGCTGTATCCGCTTTCCTGACCGATAAGACGTTCTTTTGGAATTCCCGTCAGAAATAGATATCTGGACAGCTGATTTTCATATTTGTCATAATCCGAAAGATTCCCGCTTCCTTCCGCTGCATTCAGATATCCAAGATCAATCACTATGGCTGCATTTCCAGCGGCTTTGGCAGCCAAACGAAGGGATGTTAGAGAAGGATCCTCCTTCTTTGCTTCTGAATTTTTTTCAATGGCGGATTCAGACTCTGCTGTTTCTGAAACTTTTCCGGAAGCGGATTCCGTTTCTGTCTTGGAGATATTGCCGGTCTTTGAACATCCACATAAGACAAGACCCAATCCAAGCGCAAAAATGACAAGAAGATTGCACCCTCGAAATTCATGTCTTCTCATAGTTCCCCTTTTCCTTTATCCCGTTCTGCTCTCTCAATTGGTATGTCAATTCATTTCACTTCTGTTGATTTCATAATACCTCAGCCGAATGCCATGGTCTTTTTTATAAAAACAGATCATGTACGTCAAAGGCAGGATGCCCTGTTCCTCATACGCATGGTCCTTTATTTCCTATATCGAAACCTGGTCTCACTATTTTTATATATTAGCATCTTTTGGTAAAAAAAAGACACCACCCTTCCGGAATGATGCCTTGCGTAGCGAAGGGGAGACTTGAACTCTCGACACCGCGGGTATGAACCGCGTGCTCTAGCCAGCTGAGCTACTTCGCCATATGATTCCTTATGTCGAATAATATTGCAGATGCAGAGGTATCTCTGAATTTGACGATGCATAACTATCTCTGAAATTGACACTACAGATCTGCTCTACCCTAAGGCTTATGAACTTCTCTGTTTAAAAGCTGCAGCGCGTATCTATCCAGAACATAAAGAATGGGACCTATAGGGCTCGAACCTATGACCCTCTGCTTGTAAGGCAGATGCTCTCCCAGCTGAGCTAAGATCCCATTTTAAATTTGGATTATTGAATTTTCAAAATCCATTGCAGATAAATCTGCGAGTAGCGAAGGGGAGACTTGAACTCTCGACACCGCGGGTATGAACCGCGTGCTCTAGCCAGCTGAGCTACTTCGCCATATGCCGAGATCGGTCATTCATGACTGATCTTGACTCGTGGAACCTATAGGGCTCGAACCTATGACCCTCTGCTTGTAAGGCAGATGCTCTCCCAGCTGAGCTAAGATTCCATGTGCTGTAAATGTTTTGAATCAACAGCCGAAATTTATAATACTAAAAGCGCCGGACAGTGTCAACTGTTTTTTCAAGATTTTGTAAAAATCTGCGGGGCCACGGGTGCCATGATGGTACTAGCGGACCAGATCCAGGCCGGCCGCCGACCGATTTGTTCTGCTTCACTAGTAATATTTTCTGGTAAGTAGATTCTTTTTTCTATGATATAATACTGACCTATAAAAAGAAAGGGATCTTATGCGAAAAAGAAAAAAGCACCACATTCTGACGCCGATTCTGGTCATCCTGGCCCTGGTCCTTCTGATCTGGGGACATTACGGGAGTCTGGCCAACTTTTCCCGGCAGATCTATGCCATTCTGCCGGCGAACGTCCAGACGCTTCTTAGTAGGACGGGGACCAGCCTGACCGAAAAGCTTTTTGTGGATAAGAATACCAAGGATACAGTGCAGTCTCTGTCCTCTCTTGGCCAGCTTGTGCTGGAGAAGAACGCCAAAAGAAATCAGGTCATGCAGACAGACTATGACCTGACCAATTATCTGAACAGGAAGACCAAGACGACCGTGAAGGCGGCTTCTGGTTCTTCCGGAGAGGCCACTCTTGCCCTGTCCGGTAATACACTTACGGTTACTTCTGTAAACGGATCCTCTCAGTCGGCTGCCAAGGCGGAGATCCATACGGCTTCCGAAGCGGACAACGGGACCATCACGGTAGGTGAAGGGCACAATGCCACGCTTCTCTCCGACTCCGGCATTCTGATGAATCAGTATCTGGTCTATATTTCCGGGGCGAGCAAGCTCATCACCGTGCCACCCATTATCCAGACCAGCCAGGGATACCAGTTCATGGATTTCTCGAATGCCAACCAGGGGCTGCCGACCGATCCGGATGCCAAGCGGGCCGAATCGCAGGATTATTTCCAGAAGGTTGGGGATCAGATTCTGACCGCGGCCGGGGCCAGCGACGAGTCGGCCGCCGACAAGGTCCGGGCGGTCCATGACTATATCTGCCAGAATTTTTCCTATGATGAGGACCTGGCGGCGTCGCCGACCCAGGAGAATTTCATCGATGATGACGTGGTTTCCTGGCAGAACCGGCGGGGCATCTGCGAGAATTATGCCCGGTGGACGGCCGACATCCTGAATGCCATGGGGATTCCCTGTCTCAAGGTGAACGGTATCGGGGTCAACAGTTCACAGAGCAATACCATCCACCGCGTCAATCACTCCTGGAATCTGGTCCAGATTGACGGGGTCTGGTATCCCATGGATGTGACCTGGGACTGCGGGAACCGATACTGTGGCGGGACGGTTACCAGCGGGGAGATGCGGGATACCTATTTCCTGTCGGCGGAGAATATGAATCAAGATCATTTGTTTATTGCGGAGGCGAATGAATAAGGTGGGGATTATGGTTTTACTGATTTTCTGATTAGGTTCTCTGACAAGATATTTCCAATGAACCTCAAAAGAATCCAAAACCAAGCATCCCAATAGACGCAATAGGCCCAAATGACCAATAAGAAGCAAAATGACCAGTGAACATGGCAAATCATTGCCATATTCACTGGTCTTTTGTTCATATCAGCTATTGCCAGCTTAAGATTCCGGGTTAGTTGGTCTAATTTCCTGCATAGCAGGCATCCAGGTCCTGCCTTCCCCTGGTCTGAACCTTGGCGATATCAATGACGCTTAAGGTCCGCTTGTCGATGGCGGTCTCCAGTGCCCGTGCCAGAGCATTTGCCGTATCAATAGCGGTGATACAGTAGACACCGGTCTCAATTGCAGTCCGGCGGATCTTAAAGCCGTCACGTGTCTTATCGCCATGGCCCTGGGTCGGGATATCGATGACGAGATCAATCTTATGTCCTAAGAGAAGGTCCATAACGGTCGGGGATTCCTGATCCAGCTTGTTGACCCAGAGAGCATCCACGCCATGCTCGTTTAAATAGCGAGCGGTTGACCGGGTTGCATAAATGGTATAGCCAAGCTTTGCGAACCGCTTGGCTACGCCAACAGCTTCAGGCTTGTCCGCATCTTTGATGGTCATGATCATCTTCTTAAACTTGGGCAGGCGGACGCCGGCACCAAGGAAGGCCTTGTAGAGGGCCTCCTCGAAGTTTTCGGAGATACCCAGGCACTCACCGGTGGACTTCATTTCCGGTCCCATGGCGATCTCTGCATCTCTCAGCTTCTCAAAAGAGAAGACCGGCATCTTGATGGCATAGTAGTCAGCCTCGGGTTGGAGACCGGGCTCGTAGCCCAGATCCCGGATGGTCTTTCCCAGCATAACCTGAACAGCCAGATCGACGATCGGAATACCGGTGACCTTACTGATGTAGGGAACGGTACGGGACGACCGCGGATTGACCTCGATGACATAGACTTCTCCGTCCATAACGATGAACTGGATATTGATCATGCCCTTGACATGAAGGGCCTGGGCCAGAAGCTCGGTGTCCTTGGCGATTTTCTTCTTGATGTCCTTGCTGATAGTCGGTGCCGGATAGACAGAAATCGAATCGCCGGAATGGATACCGGTCCGTTCGATGTGTTCCATGATGCCGGGGATCAGGATGTTTTCTCCGTCGCAGACCGCATCGACCTCAACCTCCTTGCCCTGGAGGTACTTGTCGACCAGAATCGGGTGATCCTGGGCGATCCGGTTGATGATGCCGATGAATTCCTCGATTTCCTGATCGTTGAAGGCGATCTGCATGCCCTGGCCGCCCAGGACATAGGAAGGACGAACCAGAACCGGATAGCCGACCCGGTTGGCAACCTTCTTGGCTTCCTCTGCCGTAAAGACAGTTCCGCCGGAAGCTCTGGGAATTCCGGTCTTCTGAAGAATCTCATCGAAGAGCTCACGGTCCTCGGCCGCATCAACATCCTCGGCCTTGGTTCCAAGGATGGGAACACCCATCTTCATCAGATCCTGGGTCAGCTTGATGGCGGTCTGTCCGCCAAACTGAACGACAGCGGCATCCGGCTTCTCGAAGTCGACGACATTCTGGACATCCTCGGCAGTCAGCGGCTCGAAATAGAGCTTGTCTGCGATATCGAAGTCGGTTGATACGGTCTCCGGGTTGTTATTGATAATAATGGTCTCATAGCCTCTCCGGGAGAAGGCCCAGGTGGCATGAACGCTGCAGAAATCGAACTCAATGCCCTGGCCGATTCGGATGGGTCCGGAACCAAGTACCAGGATTTTCTTCTTTTTATTGGTCTCAATGGCTTCGTTCTCGGAACCGAAAACGGAGTAATAGTAAGGTGTCGTAGCTTCAAACTCGGCAGCGCAGGTATCAACCATCTTGAAGCCTGCACGGATATCCCACTTCATCCGGAGATCATGAATTTCTTCTTCGGTCCGACCGCAAAGCTCTCCGATGACTTTGTCCGGGAATTCCATCCGCTTGGCCTCTGCCAGAAGGTCTTTGGTCAAAGGCTCGGAGCCCAGACGGTATTCCATGCCGACCAGGATATCGATCTTGTCGATAAACCAGAGGTCGATCTTTGTCACGGCATGAATGTGCTCCTTGGGAATGTGCCGGCGAAGAGCCTCGGCGATAACCCAGATTCTCCGGTCATCGACAACCTTGAGCTGGTCTTCCAGCTGATCCATGGAAAGCTTGGTAAAGTCATAGCTTCTGAGACTGTCCACATGCTGCTCCAGAGACCGGATGGCCTTCATCAGAGCACCCTCGAAGTTGTTGGAAATACTCATAACCTCGCCGGTGGCCTTCATCTGTGTGGTCAGAGTCCGCTTTGCCGTAATGAACTTATCGAAAGGCAGACGCGGAATCTTTACAACGCAGTAGTCGAGCATGGGCTCGAAGCTGGCGTAGGTCTTTCCGGTGATGGCGTTCGGGATCTCGTCCAGGGTATAGCCCAGAGCGATCTTGGCCGAAACCTTGGCGATGGGGTATCCTGTTGCCTTGGAAGCCAGGGCCGATGATCTGGAAACTCGGGGGTTAACCTCGATCACGCAGTATTCAAAGGAATCCGGATTCAGGGCATACTGAACATTGCAGCCGCCGGTGATACCAAGCTCTGTAATAATCCGAAGAGCTGAAGACCGAAGCATCTGATATTCCTTGTCGCCCAGAGTCTGCGAGGGTGCCACAACGATGGAGTCACCGGTGTGCACACCGACAGGGTCTATATTTTCCATATTGCAGACGGTGATGCAGTTTCCCTTGGAATCCCGCATAACCTCGTACTCGATTTCCTTCCAGCCGGCGATAGAACGCTCGACCAGAACCTCATGGACACGGGAAAGACGGAGGCCGTTCTCGAGGATGGTCCGAAGCTCGGTCTCGTTATGGGCAATACCGCCGCCCGAACCGCCCAGGGTGTAAGCCGGACGGAGAACGACCGGATAACCGATGGTGTTGGTGAACTGAACGCCATCTTCGATGTTATGAACGACTTTAGACGGTGCCACGGGCTCGCCCAGCTTCTCCATGGTGTCCTTGAAGGCCTGACGGTCCTCAGCCCTGAAAATCGTATCCCGGCTGGTTCCGATCAGGCGGACGCCCTGCTCCTTTAAGAAGCCGTTATCGGAAAGCTCCATGCCCAGGTTCAGGCCTGCCTGGCCGCCCAGGGTCGGAAGCACCGAATCCGGCTTTTCCTTCTTGATGATCTCTTCCAGGGTCTCGACGGTCAGAGGCTCAATATAAACCTCGTCCGCGATCTGCTTATCGGTCATAATGGTCGCCGGGTTGGAATTGACCAGGCAGACCTCGACGCCCTCTTCGTGGAGGGAACGGCAGGCCTGGGTGCCGGCATAATCGAATTCCGCCGCCTGGCCGATGACGATGGGGCCGGATCCGATGACAAGGACTTTCTTGATACTGTTATCTCTAGGCATTTACTGCTCTCCTCTCATCATCTTGATAAAGCGGTCGAAAAGGAAGCCGCTGTCCTGGGGTCCCGGGCAGGCTTCCGGATGGAACTGAACCGTATAGACCGGTTTCTGTAAGTAGCGGAGGCCTTCATTGGTGCTGTCGTTGACATTGGTGAAAGCCGGGACTGCAATCTCCGGATTGATCGTCTTGGGATCGACAGCGTAACCATGGTTCTGGGATGAAATATAGACCCTGCCGGTCTCTTCATCTCTGACCGGATGGTTTCCTCCCCGGTGGCCGTACTTCATCTTGTAGGTATCTACGCCGGTGGCGAGGGCCATAAGCTGATGGCCGAGGCAGATGGCAAAGATCGGAAGGCCGCTGTCATAGAGCTTCTTTACATTGGCAATAATATCGGTGCAGGTCTTGGGATCTCCGGGGCCGTTCGACAGCATGATGCCATCCGGATGGGAGGCAAGGATTTCTTCTGCGGAGGTGTGGGCCGGATAGACGGTCACCTCGCAGCCGCGGGAAATAAGCTCTCTTGCGATATTCCGCTTGGCGCCGAAGTCCAGGAGGGCAACGGATAAGCCTCTGCCAGGCCGGTAGGGTTCTCCCTCGCGGCCTTCATAGCCCAGGATCTCGCTCTGATAACCGCCGAGGTGAAGGTAAGGCGACTGAAGGACCGGATCGGTTGGTCTATATTTCTCCTTACAGGTCACACGGGTGACGACGTCGCCGACCTCGTAGGCCTTGAGCTTTGGGATGACCTCGTCGATCTTGAAGTCTTCGTTGGTCGTGATCATGCCGTTCATGGTGCCCTTCTCGCGGAGGATCTTGGTCAGGGCACGGGTGTCGATGCCGCAGATTCCGGGAATGTCCTGACGGATCAGGAAGTCCTCGAGGCTGCCCTGGCAGCGGAAGTTGGAAGGAATCCGTGAAAGCTCGCGGACGATATAGCCGTCAACCCAGGACCGGGCCGACTCATAATCATCCGTCACTCCGTAATTTCCGATCAGGGGATAAGTCATGGTGACGGCCTGGCCGGCGTAAGAAGGGTCGGTCAGGACCTCCAGATAACCGGTCATGGAGGTGTTGAAGACGATCTCGCTTATGACTTCCCGGGTGGAACCGATGCTCTTTCCGGTGAAGACCGTCCCGTCTTCCAGAATCAGAAATGCTTTCATGGGCGCTTTCCTTTCTTGTTCTCAAGAAAATACACGTTAATTTCTTGTCAATTTATCTTTTCGGTGCTAATATAGAAGCCTATTCTTTTTAAGATGCCTTTATTATAAGCAAGTGCAAAAGAATCCTAAACTTATAAAATATTATCATAAGATCCCCGCCGAGTAAACCGGCGGGGATGTTTCTTTTTGTATACCAGATACTTCCAACTCCACATACATCGGGATTTGAGTTTTTCTTTAAAATCGTTGTACAAATTCTGTAAATCCTGTAATCGTACATCGCGATTTAACTTTTCCTTTAAAATCGTTGTACAAAATCGGGTAAATCGGGAGATCGCACAACGGAATTCAAGTTTTCCTTCAAAATCGTTGTATGAAATCCTAAAAAATATCAAAAAATACATCGGGATCCGATTTTTCCTTCAAAATCGTTGTACAAAATCGGAACATCGCGAGGTCGCGCAACGGAATTCAAATTTTTCTTCAAAATTGTTGTACAAAACCTAACTTTTTCTATTATTTAAAGTACTCCACACCGCTCTCGAAGATCTTCAGATCCTGGTCGCCGTAGATATTGATGGCTACATGGTCGCCGCGGCGCTCGCTGTGGCACATCTTGCCGAGGATTCGGCCGTCCGGGCTGGTGATGCCTTCGATGGCCCGGTAGGATCCGTTGATATTCCACTCTTCATCCATGGAGACATTGCCTTCCGGATCGCAGTACTGGAGGGCAACCTGACCGTTCTTGAATAGCTTGTCCAGCCATTCGTCATTGGCTACGAAACGTCCTTCGCCGTGGCTGGCCGGGTTGACATAGACGCCGCCGAGGGTGGCCTTCTGCAGCCAGGGGCTCTTGTTGGAAACAACTCTAAGGTAAGCTTCCTTGGAGATATGGCGGCCGATAGTATTGTAGGTCAGAGTCGGCGAATCTGCCTTCTGGGTGTGGATCTCGCCGTAAGGTACCAGGCCGAGCTTGATCAGAGCCTGGAAGCCGTTGCAGATACCGAGAGCCAGGCCGTCCCGCTCCTCAAGGAGCTTCTGAATCTCTTCCTTGATCTTGGCATTGCGGAAGGCGGTTGCAAAGAACTTAGCGGAACCCTCGGGCTCATCGCCGCCGGAGAAGCCGCCCGGGAAGAAGACGATCTGGGATTCACGGATCGCCTTGGCGAAGGCATCGACGGATTCGACGATATCCTCTGCATTCCGGTTCTTAAAGACGATCGAATGAGCCTCTGCACCTGCCCGGTCAAAGGCTGCCTCGCAGTCGTACTCGGTATTGGTACCCGGGAAGACCGGAATGAAGACTTTCGGCTTTGCAACCTTATTCTTGCAAATATAGACCTTACCCTCGTTTTCCTTCTTTACGTCATAGAGCGGAGAATCTACAGGATCCTTTCCTTCGACAGCGATGGTCGGGAAGACTTTCTCCAGAGGCGTCTTCCAGGTCTCTACGGCTTCCTTCTCAGAAATCTTTGCAGAGCCATAAGTGAAGGTCTCGTCATCGGTAACCGTTCCGACATGAGAGCAAACCACACCTTCCGGCAGGATCTCCAGAGCATCTTCATGATCCGGTCCGATTTCTGCGACAATCTCTCCGATGTAGGGACGGAAAAGCATCTCTTTCGGAAGGTCTTCATTTAAGGTAAAGCCAAAGCCGTTGCCGAAGGCCATCTTGGACAGGGCCGCTGCCAGGCCGTAGCCCTCAACAACATAGGCCGACACGATAACGCCCTTCTGAATCAGTTCGTGAACCTTGTCGTAGGTCTTCATGGCCTGATCGAAGTCGGGCTGGTCATATTCGTCATGAGCCAGACGGAAAAGAACGATCTTATCGCCGGCCTGCTTGAATTCCGGTGTGATGATGTCATGCTCGTCAGCAACATCGACTGCAAAGGAAACCAGCGTCGGCGGAACATCGATATCATTAAAGCTTCCGGACATGGAGTCCTTGCCTCCGATGGAAGCCAGTCCCAGCTTGATCTGAGCCCGGTAGGCACCGAGGAGGGCCAGGAAAGGCTGGCTCCATCTCTTGGGATCCTCGGACATTCTTCTAAAGAATTCCTGAAAGGTGAAGTGAACCTTCTTATAGTCGCCGCCGGCTGCCACGATCTTCGACAGGGAAGCAAGAACGGCGAACTGGGCGCCATGGTAGGGGCTCCAGGTCGTAAGATAAGGATCATAACCGTAAGCCATCATGGTGACGGCATCGCACTTATGCTCTCCGACCGGAAGCTTTGCAACCATGGACTGAGTCTCGGTCAGCTGATACTTACCGCCGAAAGGCATGTAGACAGAGCCGGCACCGATAGAGCCATCGAACATCTCAACCAGGCCCTTTTCGGATGCCACATTCAGATCCGACAGGGTTGCCTTCCAGGCTGCCTTAATGTCGTCTGCATCCAGTGCATCGCGGACTGCTTCGTTGGTCTCGGTTTCAAAGAAATTATTCTCAACCCGCGGCATCTCGGCCTCGACAGCAGTCTCCTGATGAGCGCCGTTGGTATCGATGAAGGCACGGGACATATTGACGATCTCTTTTCCTCTCCAGGTCAGGATCATCCGCGGCTCTTCAGTTACGACAGCAACCTCGACGGCTTCCAGGTTTTCTTCTGCTGCATAAGAAAGGAATCGGTCTACATTTTCCGGAGCAACAACGACAGCCATCCGCTCCTGGGACTCGGAGATGGCAAGTTCAGTGCCGTCCAGGCCGGCGTACTTCTTCGGCACCTTGTCCAGGTTGATGCGGAGGCCGGGAGCCAGCTCGCCGATAGCAACGGAGACTCCGCCGGCGCCGAAATCGTTACATTTCTTGATGATGTAGGAGACTTCCTCGCGGCGGAAAAGGCGCTGGATCTTCCGCTCGGTGGGAGGGTTGCCCTTCTGAACCTCGGCGCCGCACTCAGAGGTGGACTGGGTGTTGTGAGCCTTGGAGGAACCGGTGGCACCGCCGATACCGTCACGGCCGGTCCGTCCGCCGAGAAGGATGATGCGGTCGCCCGGGTCGGAGGTCAGACGCTGAACGGCTCTCCTGGGAGCGGCACCCATAACGGCGCCCAGCTCCATACGCTTGGCCACATAATTCGGATGATAGATCTCATGAACATAGCCTGTTGCCAGACCGATCTGGTTTCCATAGGAGGAATAGCCGTGAGCGGCCTCGCGGACCAGCTTCTTCTGGGGAAGCTTGCCTTCGAGGGTGTCCTTTACGGAGCCGGTCGGATCAGCCGCACCGGAAATCCGCATAGCCTGGTAGACATAGGTACGGCCGGACAGGGGATCCCGAATGGCGCCACCCAGGCAGGTAGCTGCGCCACCGAAGGGCTCGATCTCGGTCGGGTGGTTGTGGGTCTCGTTCTTGAAGTTAACCAGCCACTCCTCCGTCTTTCCATCGACTTCAACCGGAACAACGATGGAACATGCATTGATCTCATCAGACTCTTCCTGATCCGCAAGCTTTCCTTCTGCTTTCAGCTTCTTCATTGCAAGTAAAGCAAGATCCATCAGACATACGAATTTATCATCCCGTCCCTCATACATTTTCTTATGGGTATCCAGATAATCCTCATAGGTCTTTTTGATAGGCTCCTGGTAATAGCCTTCATCAAACTTCACATTCTTAA
>JAQXVO010000021.1 GCA_029224965.1 Lachnospiraceae bacterium | reverse complement strand
TGCTTCGTTCGACTTGCATGTGTTAAGCACGCCGCCAGCGTTCATCCTGAGCCAGGATCGAACTCTCATGTTAAAAGTTTGATTTTCCAGGCCCGAATGATGCTAGTCATTCGTTTCCTTCGCTTTACTGCTTTAAGGTTTGTTATGTGTTACCATAACGCGTTCTTTTAAAAAATTCTCTCATTTGAATCTTTCAAGGTTGTTTCATTGTTCAGTTATCAAAGAGCTGTTTCTTGTTTGCCGCTCTTAGCGACAACTTCTATATCATATTACTAATACATGTTGTTGTCAAGCGGTTTTTTGAGAAAAAATAAAAAAGATGTTTTTCACATCTTTTTTATCGAACGGAGAAGGAGGGATTTGAACCCTCGCGCCGGTTTCCCGACCTATACCCTTAGCAGGGGCACCTCTTCGGCCTCTTGAGTACTTCTCCGTATGGCGTGCCGATTTCTCGATAACGCATTTGTTATATTAACAAAGTATCTGACCTTTGTCAAACAGATTTTTTATCATCCTACTGCTGAATGGTCTGCGTTTTTTTCAAAACTCCTACAAGAAGAAAACGATGACTTGGATCCTGTCCGATACAGGTCGATAGAGTAATCAGATGATCGTTCTCCGTCGGCTTCAGATCGCTATGATGAAAATACGAATCGCTGCCCGAACCTATATCCTTGAGATACTGTTCTTTTCCGGATTCAGTCGACTGATCGTAGCTTTTCAGAAGATGCCTGTCATCCATCCGGACGGATACATAAATCTTGTAGGTCATGAGCCTGTCTTCGGTTTCGACCGTGAATTCCGGATGCTCCTCAAAGAACTGTTCATCCCTGAAGCGCTTCAGCGTTCCGAACATGGTCCCGTTTCGCATGTTATGGCCGTAAATAATGGTATTGAAGTCCGAAAAATCCCTATTCTGTTCCTTTTCCACATAGATACAGCCGGGCAGGGATTCCTTTTCGTCAATGGTCCGTCTCAGATAATAGTCAGTATCCTTATCTTTGCTGCTCATAAGAATGGGATAGTCGATCTCCGTCCCCGGAACATTGAGCCAGCCGATCACATCCGGATACTGGGCCTTCAGAGCCTTGAAATCTACATTTGCCCGGACAGAATCGTCAGAGACGCTATCCTTGCTCTGATCCTTCTTGTTCTCTTTTCTTTTCTCATCGACCTCTTTCTGCATGGATTTATATTTCCATTCCGCCTCACAGCGGGGATAGTACCTTTTGATTACAATTCCCGATGATAGAGCGAAGATCAGGAGGAGGAGAAGAAATATAAACCATCCCAGGCTTTTCTTCTTTTTTTCCGGCTTCTCACCATTCATTGATTTTTCCAAAAATGTGTGTACGGTACTTTTTCCAGACTTTACCTTCGATACTTTACTGGTGCCTCTTCATAGAGATTTCCGCCGTGATCATCATTTACAACAATAACTGGAAAGTCCTTGATTCTGATCCTGCGGACAGCCTCTGCTCCCAGATCCTCATAGGCGATCACTTCCGATTCGATGATCTGCTTTGAAAGAAGAGCTCCCTCGCCGCCGATGGCTGCGAAGTAGACGCAGTGATTTTCCTTAATGGCATCCAAGACTTCCTTCGACCTTTTTCCCTTGCCGATCATGGCCCTGACGCCAAGCTTCAGAAGGGTTGGTGTATATTTGTCCATACGGCTCGCCGTAGTCGGACCGGCCGAACCGATGGGCCTTCCCTCCCGGGCCGGGGACGGTCCCATATAATAGATGGTGGCACCTTCGGGGTTGAAAGGCAGTTTCTTTCCGGCTTCCAGACATTCCATGAAACGCTTGTGCGCTGCATCTCTCGCCACATAGACTTCCCCGGTCAAATAGACATAATCTCCGATCCGGAGAGAATCTGCAATTTCTTTTGTAATTGGCAGGGTAATATGCTTTTCCATACGAATACTCCTTGTATTTCTGATCTCATATCCCGATCAAATACGGATAAACAAGCTTATGAAATTTATTGATAAAGGATTCCTGAAAATGCCTCAGAAAATCCGGCTGACATGACGGTTGACATGACAGCAGATATTCACTGCCACAGGAAGTCCTGCAATGTGGGTCGGGTAGGTGTTGACATGAACTGCAAGAGCTGTAATTCTGCCTCCCAGGCCGGCCGGTCCGATTCCCAGATTATTGATCTTATCGAGCATTTCTTTTTCCAGATCTCTGACCCATTCCTTCTGATTCGAAGGAGTCTCTTCTCTTGTTAAAGCTGCCTTGGCCATTTCGGCGGCTTTCTCAAAATCACCGCCGACTCCGACTCCGACGACCATGGGAGGACAGGCGTTGGGACCGGCATCCTTTACAGCTGTAAGAATGGCATTTTTTACACCATCCAGTCCCTCTGCCGGCTTCAGCATAAAGATTCGGGACATATTTTCCGATCCGAAGCCCTTGGGAGCCAGGGTAATTTTCAGCTGATCACCCGGAACGATTCTGGTATGAATGACAGCCGGAGTATTATCTCCGGTATTGACTCTTTCTATGGGATCGCTGACAACGGATTTTCTCAGATAGCCGTCCGTATAGCCCCGGCGGACGCCCTCATTGACTGCATCCTCCAGATAGGGCCCAGTCAGTTGCAGATCCTGACCGATTTCCAGAAAGACAACGGCCATTCCGGTATCCTGACAGATAGGAATTTTATCATCCGAAGCGATCTGAAGATTCTTCTTCAGGTCTGAAAGAATCTTCTGCCCAATCGGGGATTCCTCCTTTTTTTCTACCCGGTCCAGCTTTTCAACCATATCAGGGGACAGTGAATAATTGGCTTCCATACACATGGAAGCGATCTGATCACGGATCAGATCAGTTGAAATTTCTCTCATCTTTTTTCTTCCTTTTCCTTTATCAAAAATACAGGGACCAGTATTCTGATCCCTGTATCTCTATTACTTAAAATTTATCAGAAGAGTCTTCTCCAGAATTGTCATTTTCGGAATCATCCTCTTCAGATTTTCCCATAGAATCATCCGTGATATCATCCTCAGAATCGATTTTCATGGAATCTGATTCACCGGAATGATCATCCGAATCCTCTTCATCAGAGTCATCTTCATCAATATCCATATTGGTATCCTGACGTACCTTTGCCATGCTGGCAACCTCAACGTTGGGATCCAGATGAATGAGTTTCACACCCGAGGTGATCCGGCCGGAGAGAGCAGTATCCTCAACCTTGATCTGAATCACAGTGCCTTCGGTTGTGATCAGCATCATCTCGTCGTCCTTATGGACTGCCTTGACACCAACCAGGTTTCCGGTCTTTTCCAGAAGCTTATAACACTTGACACCCTTTCCGCCACGGTGCTGGGTCGGGAACTCAGAAACCAGGGTGCACTTGCCGATACCCTTGGCGGATACGATCATCAGAGAATCGCCGTCCTTGGCCAGCTGCATGTCAATGACATCATCGCCGGGTGTCAGGGACATACCAATGACACCCATGGAATCTCTTCCGGTTGTCCGGACATCTTCTTCGTTGAAACGAATGCTCATGCCATACTTTGTGAAAAGCATGATCTCATCGGAACCTGTGGTCTTCTTGACTCCGATCAGGACATCATCATCTCTGAGACGGATAGCCATGAGACCGGATTTACGGATATTCTGATATTCGGACAGTCTGGTTCTCTTTACAATGCCGCCCTTTGTTGCCATGAAGAGATAGGAGCTGTCATCCATTTCCTTCATGGGGATCATGGATGTAATCCGTTCATCCGGCATCAGCTGGAGAAGGTTTACAATTGCGGTTCCCTTTGCGGTCCGGGATGCCTCCGGAATCTCATAGGCCTTGAGACGGTAGACTCTTCCCAAATTGGTAAAGAAGAGAATATTGTGATGAGTACTGGTCATCATCATTTCGACAATATAGTCATCATCCAGGGTTTCCATTCCCTTGATGCCCTTGCCGCCGCGGTGCTGGGCTCTGAAATTGTCCGGGCTCATCCGCTTGATATAGCCGACCTTGGTAAAGGTGATGATGGTATTCTTATCCGGAATCAGATCTTCCGTGGAGATATCATAGACGTCATAACCGATCTTGGTCCGGCGGTCATCGCCGTATTTATCGGCGATTTCCTGAATCTCGTCGCGGATAACAAGGAGAAGCTTGTTATGGTCTGCAAGGATTTCTTTCAGTTCTGCAATTTCCTTCAGAAGCTGCTGGTACTCACCCTCGATCTTGCTTCTTTCCAGACCGGTCAGAGCACGAAGACGCATATCAACAATGGCCTGGGACTGGGCATCCGTCAGACCGAAGCGCTTCATGAGTTCATCTTTTGCGATCTGAACCGTTTCGGAAGCCCGGATGATGGAAATCACCTCATCGATATGATCCAGAGCGATAAGTAAGCCCTGGAGAATATGGGCACGGTCTTCCTTTTTGTTTAAATCAAACTTTGTCCGTCTGGTAACAACATCTTCCTGATGCCTGAGATAGACCTCCAGGACATCCTTAAGGGTCAGGATCTTCGGCTCATTATTGACGAGAGCCAGCATGATGACACCGAAGGTATCCTGCAACTGGGTATGCTTGAAAAGCTTGTTCAGCATGATATTGGGATTGACATCTCTCCGGAGTTCGATGCTGATCCGCATGCCCTCTCTGGAGGACTCATCTCTTAAATCTGTGATTCCATCCAGCTTTTTCTCTTTTACCAGATCTGCAATATTCTTGATCAGACGGGCCTTGTTCACGGCATAGGGAAGCTCGGTTACAACAATTCTGTGCTTGCCGTTATCCATGGGCTCGATATCGGTAACTGCCCGAACCCGGATTTTTCCGCGTCCGGTCTTATAGGCTTCTTCAATACCTGCATGGCCGAGAATGATACCGCCGGTCGGGAAATCCGGTCCCTTGATATCCTCCATCAGTTCATCGATGGAGGTATCCCGGTTTTCATTGACCCTGTTGTTGATCATGCGGACACAGGCCGCAATAACTTCTCTCAGATTATGAGGAGGAATATTGGTCGCCATACCGACGGCGATACCGGTTCCTCCGTTGACCAGGAGGTTGGGAAAACGGGCCGGAAGAACAGTCGGTTCCTTTTCCGTCTCATCAAAGTTAGGCATGAAGTCTACCGTATCTTTATCGATATCCTTCAGCATGGCCATGGAAATCTTACTCAGTCTGGCCTCGGTGTATCGCATGGCTGCGGCGCCGTCTCCATCGACCGATCCGAAGTTTCCATGTCCGTCGACCAGAGGGTAGCGGGTAGACCAGTCCTGGGCCATATTGACCAGGGCTCCGTAAATGGAGGAATCTCCATGGGGATGATATTTACCCATGGTATCGCCGACAATACGGGCACTCTTACGATGGGGCTTGTCCGGTCCGTTATTGAGCTCGATCATAGAGTAGAGCACACGTCTCTGAACCGGCTTCAGTCCGTCCCTGGCATCCGGAAGGGCTCTCGATACGATTACACTCATGGCATAATCAATATAGGAGCTCTCCATTGTTTCTTTCAGATCGACATCCCGGATCTGATCAAAAATCTTGTCATCCATTTATCAATCCTTCCTCCTAGACATCCAGGTTCTGTACATACTTGGCATTTTCCTCGATGAATTCACGCCGGGGCTCGACGCGGTCACCCATCAGAACAGAAAATGTAACCTCAACATCGGAAGGATTATCCTCGTCCATGTTGACTCGTTTCAGAATTCTCCGCTCCGGATCCATGGTGGTCTCCCAGAGCTGGTCAGCATCCATCTCACCAAGTCCCTTATAACGCTGGATCTTGTTATTCTGGTCTCTTCCGATCTCCGTCAGAATCTTATTCAGCTGTTCATCGCTGTAGGCATACCATACCTTCTTGTTCCGCTCGATCTTGTAAAGGGGCGGTGTTGCCAGATAGACATGGCCCTGACGGATCAGCTCCGGCATAAAGCGGTAGAGGAAGGTCAGCATCAGTGTTGCAATATGAGCACCATCGACATCGGCATCGGTCATGATAATGATTTTGTCATAACGAAGCTTTGTAATATCAAAATCATCATGAATACCGGTACCAAAGGCTGTGATCATGGAGCGGATCTCGGCATTGTCATAGATCCGATCTTCTCTGGCCTTTTCCACATTCAGAATCTTGCCACGGAGAGGAAGAATAGCCTGGGTTGCCCGGCTTCTTGCGGTCTTTGCAGATCCGCCGGCGGAGTCTCCCTCAACGATGAAGATCTCGCACTTGGATCTGTCTTTTTCCGTACAGTCGGCAAGCTTTCCAGGAAGAGAGAAGGAGTCCAGTGCAGACTTTCTTCTGGTCAGATCTCTGGCCTTTCTGGCTGCATCCCTGGCTCTTCTGGAATCAATAGACTTATCGCAGATGATTTTTGCAGCATCCGGATGCTCTTCCAGGAAACGATCCAGCTGCTCTGTGACAACGCCTTCAACAGCACCTCTGGCTTCGCTGTTTCCAAGCTTCTGCTTGGTCTGTCCTTCGAACTGGGGCTCCTCGATCTTGATACTGATAATGGAGGTCAGACCTTCCCGGATATCATCTCCGGACAGTGGATCTTCATTGTCCTTTAAGAAGCCATGATCCCTGGCGTACTGGTTGACTGTCTTTGTAAGCGCATTTCGAAAACCGGTCAGGTGAGTTCCGCCCTCCGGTGTAATAACATTATTGACGAAGGAGTAGCAGGATTCCTCATAGGAATCGTTGTGCTGCATGGCAACCTCGACCTTGATTCCATCCCGGAGGCCTTCGCATACAATAACATCCGGATAGAGAGCCTGCTTGCTCCGGTTGAGATAGGTGACAAACTCGGCAATGCCTCCCTCGTAATGGAAGACTTCCTCTCTTTCCTGACCCTCTCTATGATCGGTCAGAGTAATCTTTAAGGCCTTAGTCAGAAATGCGGTCTCTCTCAGGCGAACCCGAAGAGTATTGTAATTAAAGACTGTTGTCTCGAAGATGGTCTCATCCGGCTTAAATGTAACCCGCGTTCCGGTCTGACCATCATCATAGGTGCCGACCTGTTTCAGAGGGTACATGGTCTTGCCCTTTTCATAACGCTGCTGCCAGATGATGCCGTCTCTCTTGACCTGGACAACCAGCCAGTCAGAGAGGGCGTTGACGACAGAAGCGCCGACACCGTGCAGACCTCCGGATACCTTGTATCCTCCACCGCCGAACTTACCACCAGCATGAAGGATGGTAAAGACAACCTCGACCGCAGGAATTCCGGCCTTCTTATTGATTCCGGTCGGAATGCCTCGTCCGTCATCGGTTACCGTGATGGTATTGTCCGGATTGATTTCCACATGAATATGGGTACAGTAGCCGGCCAGAGCCTCATCAACTGAATTGTCGACGATTTCATAAACCAGATGATGAAGTCCGCGCTCGGAAGTGGAACCGATATACATGCCCGGACGTTTCCGGACGGCTTCCAGGCCTTCCAGAATCTGAATCTGATCTGCTCCGTATTCTCTATTTTCTGCCATAAAAGAAAACCCTTTCTATATGTCCATTTTTCCATCTGTCACATGGAAAACCTTATTTACCGGAAACTGACGGCGGATAAAATCATCCATACCGGTGCAGGTTATCAATGTCTGTATTTCCTCGATACCGGAGAGGAGATCATCCTGACGGTTCTGGTCCAGCTCGGACAGGACATCATCCATGAGAAGGACCGGTTTATCTTTAATTATTTCCTCAACCAGGCGGATCTCCGACAGTTTCAGTGAGAGAGCACAGGTTCGCTGCTGACCCTGGGATCCAAATTTTCGCATTTCGATTCCATTTGACCGGATCAGAAGATCATCCCGATGAGGGCCGACGGAAGTCTGTGCAAAACGGATATCCTTTTCTCTGGCATTATGCAGAAGCTCCTCGAAGGAAAATCCTCTGCAGCTCGGCTGATAGAGAACTTCCATATCTTCCTGATTCTTGGTCAGACAGGAATGAATGCCGTGGGCGATCTCGTTCAGCTCGCCGCAGAACTCCCGGCGCCGATCCATGATCCGGTTGCCGTAATGGATCAGCTGCTGATCCCAGACATCCAGTGTCGGCATCAGATCCGGATGAGAATACAGATCCTTCAGAAGATGATTTCTCTGATCCAGAACCTTATTATACTTCTTTAGATCATCAAGGTAGATCCGATCCAGCTGACAGAGCTCCCGGTCCATGAAATTTCTCCGCTCGGCCGGGCCCTCTTTAATAATATTCAGATCCTCCGGTGAAAAGAAGACCAGGTTTAAAATACCGAAAAGCTCGCTGACCCTTTTAATGGGCAGGCGGTTTACGGAGATTGTTTTTGTTTTATTTTTTCTCAGATGAAGATCGATCCGGTCATGAAATCCTTTTTTTTCGACCTCGGCCCGAATATGGGCTTCCTCGCATCCGAAGCGGATCATTTCCCGATCCTTGCTGCCGCGATGAGACCGGCTGGTTCCGCAAAGATAGACCGCCTCCAGAAAATTGGTCTTTCCCTGGGCATTGTTGCCGTAGAAGATATTGACGCCCGGATCCAGACGGACCGAAAGACTCGGATAATTGCGGAAATCTCTGATTTCAACTTCCTGGATGATCATTCCCTGACAACCTGATAGTCCGTATTTTCGAAAGTAAAGACATCGCCTTCGACTAGCTTTCTTCCCCGTCTCGTCTCTGTCTCTCCATTAACCCTGACCTGACCGTCCTGAATCAGAAACTTGGCATCGACGCCAGAACCGACACAGCCGGCCTTTTTCATGGCCTGACCCAGACGGATAAAATCATCGCCTTCTCTTAATGTCACTTTTTCCATGCTTTTCTCCATACTGGTCTATATTTCATCATCAGACGAATGTCAAGAAGACACCTGTCTCATTCTTTTCATCATTTGAGCTCATCAGTGACTGCAGGATGATGACTATGCTTTCTCATCATCCATAATCTGTCAGCGATTGACCGGCAGAATGATATAGATATAGGTCTCCTCATCATCCTTGATCGAGCAGGGTGCCTTGGAATTGATGAAATAGAAGGTAACTTCCTCATCATCGATGACACGAAGGGCATCGTTCAGGAATTTCGGATTGAAGGCAATATTGATATCCAGGCCTTCCTTCTCAATCTCGATCTTTTCATCGAAGGAGGAATTCATGGTCCGGATATTCAATTCCATCAGGCCGTCCGTCACATTGATGACAAAAGGCTCCTTCTTGCCCTCGACCGTATAAAGGAGATTGGCACGGTTGATGCAGTCCAGAAGTTCTCTCCGGTTGATCCGGACCTTGGTCTGGTATTCCGAAGAAACCATCTGATCAATGTTGTAATAACCGCCCGGCAGGAGAGTGGAGACAACTTTGGTCTTATCGAAGTCAAAACGGATAAAGCGGGTCTCGTTCATGGTATCTTCCGCAGGTTTTGAAATATAGATCCGAACCTGATCATCTGCTCCTCCGGTCAGAATCTTAGAGACTTCATTCAGGCTCTTACCGGAAACAACGACATCGTACTTGACAGGTTCCGGATTCAGATCCTCGTTCAGAAGGACATTTCGAATGGAGATACGATGTCCATCCAGAGATTCGATCCGAAGGTGATTGTCTTCAATCTTAAACTGTTCTCCGGTCATCGGTTTCTGATCATTGCTGTCAGAAATCGAGAAAATGGTCTGCTGGATAATATCGCGGAGCAGCATCTGGGAGATGACAATAGGATGCTCTTCCGATACAAGAGGAAGAGCAGTAAAGTCCTCACCGGATCTTCCCATGGTCTCGAATTTTGCCTTACCGCAGATAATCTTTGTCTTATAGGAGGAATCGCATTCGATCGTCACATCGTTGGAGGTCAGGGATCTTACGATTTCAGAGAAAAACTTTGCATTTAAAGCAACCATTCCCCGTTCTTCAATGGTACCCTCAATTCTCGTTTCAATGCTGAGCTGGGTATCGGAAGCAGTCAGTACAATATCATTTTCCCTGGCATCAATTTTAATGCATTCGAGAATAGTAACGGTCGTTCTGGCAGGAACGGCTTTTGAGACAATGTTGACTGCTTTCAGCAGGTCACTTTGGCTGCAGACAATTTTCATTGGGCTTCTCCTTTCGCAGAAAGAGTATATATATAAAATAATTTAATAATAGTATTCTTAAGGCCTGTTGAATGGTTGATAAGGCAAATGAATGGCGGAAATACAGGCTTTCTTTCACCGGATAAACCGGAAATTACTGTTTAATTTCTGTGATTTTAATTGGCACAGACTGTAGATAAAAATCTTCGGGATGGAATCCTACCTGACTCCCTGGATTCTCTTTCCACGGATCATTCACTCTTTATCCGCAGAAATTTATGGATTTTTAAACTACTTATCCTCAATATTTTATGACTTATCAACAGTTCAGGACGGACTGATCTTCTTTTTAATGGCTTCAATCTGCTGGCGGAGATCCTCTTCCTTCTCGCATTCCTCGGCAATCTTATTGGCTCCGTGAATGATGGTCGAATGATCACGTCCTCCCAGAAGATTTCCGATGGCTTCTAAGGGAACAGTGGTCATCTGCTTGCAGAGATACATGGCAATCTGCCGGGGACGGGCTATGTTTTTGGCCCGGGCATTGCTGGTCATCTGCTCCATGGAGAGATTGAAGTGCTCTGCAACGACTTCAATAATCAGCTGGGGAGTGATTTCTCTGGGCTTATCCGGAGAAATGATATTCTGCAGCTCCTCTTTGGCGATGTCCATGGTGATTTCCTTGTTTTCCAGGCGGGAATAGGCGGCCAGCTTATTGATGGCGCCTTCGATTTCACGGATGTTGGACTTGATATTTTCACCGATATACTGAAGAATGTCATCATTCAGATTGATATGCTCGGTTTCTACCTTGTTTTTAATAATGGCCATACGGGTTTCATAATCCGGGTAGCCGATATCTGCCATCAAGCCCCATTCAAAACGGGAGCGGATCCGGTCCTCTAAGGTCTTCATTTCCTTGGGAGGGCGGTCGGAGGTCAGAATGATCTGCTTTCCGGCAGAATGCAGGGCATTGAAGGTATGGAAAAATTCATCCTGAGTTGCTTCCTTACCTATAATAAACTGGATATCATCGATCATCAGTACATCGACGGTCCGGTATTTATTCCGGAATTTGGTCATAGCCGAGGTATTGTTGGTCGAACGGATGGATTCGATGACCTCATTCAGGAATTCCTCTGAGGTGACATAGATGACCTTCTTGTTTGGGTTTTCCTTCAGAATGTAATTGCCAATGGCATGCATGAGATGGGTCTTGCCCAGTCCGGGACCGCCGTAAATATAGAGAGGATTGTAGGCTTCTCCCGGAGTCTCGGCAACGGCCAGAGCAGCCCTGTGGGCAAATTTATTGTTATTGCCGACGACAAAGGAGTCAAAGGTATAGCGCGGATTCAGGTTGCTTGAATTATTGACCTGGATATTTTCCTGAGGCGCCTCTGTTTTGGAAGGAAGTACGAATTCAAGATTGTATTCTTTTCCCGTAATGGTGGCAATAGCCTCTTTCAGAAGTCTCTCGTATCTCCGCTTGAGAAAATTAATGCCCAGGCTGTCATTTTCCTGGGTGAGGATATAGAGTGTGTTTCCCTCGATATGGTCAATTTTAAGCGGCCGAATCCATGTCTTGAATGAGATGTCAGGAATCTGGTACTCGCTCTTGACTGCTTCCAGAATTTGCTCCCATTTTTCTTCTACAAGTTCCATAATCCTTCTCCATGCATTTATATATATAGGTAGAAACTCTGCTGACTTATCAACAGACTGGTCTTCATTTTAAAGAGGCTTCCTATATATTAAACTACTTGTCCACAATTATCAACAAAATCAAGCCAGGCAGGGCCTCTTTTGTGGAAAAAATGAAAATCTGAAATTCACTTTTTAACAACAGGCGAAAGCCGCTATTGCAGGCAATTGTGGATTTCTGATTTTACATTCTATCAACGATATATGCAAAACTTATCCACATACTTATCAACATCATGTGGATAAGTTTTTAAAAAAGACCTTCCCGTTCAACATGTGGATAAAGTGGATAACTTGTTTATAATTTTTGTTCATAGATCCATGTCATTCCATGAAAAATGTTAATTATTGCATGGTAAAATATTTTTTGATTTGGATTTTGGAATTTCTATTAAATTTACAGATCCTAAATTTTTAAAGAAACAGACAAATTCTATAGAAAAGCCCGAAATTTCACGGTTTTTCTTGACTTTGAAGGATCCTTTGATATAATAGATGCTAGTGTTTTTTCTAAAAATATCAAAAAATTAACGAAGGAGGTGGGCACATATGAAGATGACATATCAGCCGAAGAGAAGACAGAGAGCCAAGGTTCATGGTTTTCGTTCCAGAATGAGCACTGCTGGTGGAAGAAAAGTCCTTGCTTCCCGCAGATTAAAAGGAAGAAAGAAATTAACAGTATAATTGTTACTTAAGGGGCCACATTTTTTGTGGTCTTTTCTTCTTTTCAAGGTCTTTTACCGGGGTAAGTATGGTTTTCAGCGAGTCACTCAAGAAAAGTCAGGATTTTCATAAGGTTTACGAAGAAGGCCGCTCGCTTGCGGATCCTTTCCTTGTTATGTATGTCTTGGAGAATCATAGCCAGGTAAATCATCTTGGAATTTCTGTAAGCAAAAAAGTAGGCAACAGTGTAGTTCGACATCATTTGACGAGACTGATCAGAGAAGCTTATCGGCTGCATGAAGAGACATTCAGCACCGGGCTGGATATCGTAGTCGTTGTCAGAAACCGAGCGAAGAAAGCTACTTATTTTCAAATCGAGAAATCTTTGCTTCATCTGGCAGATCTTCACAAAATAACAGTACATAAAGAGAAGGAAGATGGCGTATGCTGAAAAAACTTTTTATTTTTCTCATTCGTCTTTATCAGAAATACCTGTCGCCTTTAAAGACGACAAAATGTCCTTATTATCCTACCTGTTCTCAGTATGGACTGGAAGCAATTGAAAAATATGGCGCATTGAAAGGCGGTCTCCTGGCCTTATGGAGGATCCTCCGCTGCAATCCTTTCTCCAAGGGAGGATATGACCCTGTGCCTTAACTCTTAAAGGGGGTTGTTTTGACAGAACTTTATCTTACAGCATACAATGGTGCTTTTCTCGGACCCATTGCCAAAGGTCTTGGATGGATTATGGATAAGATCTATATTTTCCAATCCAGTGTACTTCATATCAACAGTATTCCTCTGGCAATTCTTCTGTTTACCATTATTATTTACATGGCACTTCTTCCGCTGACCTTCAAGCAGCAGAAGTTCTCGGTACTTTCTGCAAAGATGCAGCCTGAAATGAAGAAGATTCAGGATAAGTACAAGAACAAGAGATCCGATCAGGCTGCCATGGCTGCCATGAATGAAGAGACTCAGGCTCTTTACGACAAATATGGTATCTCCCCTATGGGAAGCTGCGTTCAGCTTCTGATTCAGATGCCGATTCTGTTTGCCCTTTACCGAGTCTTCTACAATATTCCGGCCTATATTACTTCTGTAAAGAATGTATTTACGGATGTTGTCAGCGGTATTGTCGCAACAAACGGATATGCATCCAAGATGAAGGCACTGATCAGTGATGCAGCTGTTAAGAATATTTCCAATGTTACCTTTAACGGCAAGGGCGGCCTCGCTGATAAGAACCACATCATCGATGTTCTTTACAAGCTGAGCGATAACGGCTGGGATATTGCGGCAAAGAAGTTTTCCTCTATTTCGGATTCCTTTACCACAGCTCATCATCAGCTGTCTTCCATCAATAACATTTTCGGATTGAATGTCTCTGATACTCCATGGAATATTATGAAGACATCCTTTGCCGACCATGCTTATCTTTTGGTCATCCTGGCCCTTCTTTTCCCCATCTGTTCCTATCTTTCCCAGGTTATCAATATGAAGGTGGCTCAGGTTAATAACAACATGGGTGATGATGCGGCAGCACGTCAGATGAAGACTATGAATCTCATGATGCCCTTCATGTCTCTGATTTTCGCCTTCACCGTACCCCTTGGTCTGACTATTTACTGGATTGCCGGTGCCGTTGTACGTACCATTCAGCAGATTTTCCTCAATAAGCATTTCGCCAAGATCGATCTGGATACCATCATCGATCAGAATAAGGAAAAGGCCAAGAAGAAGGCTGAAAAGCGCGGTATCCGTCAGGCCCAGATTTACAATGCGGCAAATATCCGTACAAGAAATACCAATACCATGTCCGGTAAGGCAAATTCCGTATCCAATCGTTCGGCAGAAATCGAAAAGGCCAATGAGCTGCGAAAGAAAGCCAAGAAGGGTTCCATGGCTTCCAAGGCAAATATGGTCAGTGATTACAATTCGAAGAACACCAAGCGGTAAGGGGGTTGTATGCTATGGAATATCAGAATTTTAAAGGTAAAACAGTTGAGGATGCCCTTACAAATGCATCCGTTGCGCTTGGTTTGACAAGCGATCATATTTCCTATGAAGTCATTGAAAAAGGATCCAGCGGTTTCTTAGGCTTTGCCAGTAAGGAAGCAGTTATCCGTGTAGTAGTCGGTGAAGAAAAGACTGCAGGAGAAGACAAGGCAGAAGCTGCGTCTGCATCTGTAGAAAACGAGAAGCTGACCGGGAATCAGGATGTAACTGAAAAGTCTTCGGATTCTTCTGATCAGAAGACCATTGATAATGAAACTGCTGATGATTCAAATGCAGACTCGAAAGAGGCAGCCGGTAAAAAGTCTTCCGACTCCAGATCTTCTCATGAAAGATCGGATGCCAGAAGAAAGGAACTCAGTGAAGAGGATCTTTCTGAAATCAAGACCATTGCCGAGAATTTCCTCAAGGATGTCTTTGATAAAATGGGTCTTACTGTTGAGATTCATGAGGAATACGACAGTGAAAATCGTTCCCTCAATCTGGATCTGATCGGACCTGATATGGGTGTGATCATCGGCAAGAGAGGGCAGACTCTGGATTCCCTTCAGTATCTGACCAATCTGGTTGTAAATCGTAAGACTTCTTCCTATGTAAGAATCAAGATCGATACTGAGAATTATCGGGAACGCCGTAAGGAAACTCTTGAAAACCTTGCTCATAATGTGGCATACAAGGTTAAAAAGACTCGCCGTCCGGTAGCACTGGAATCCATGAATCCTTATGAGCGCCGCATCATTCATGCCGCTCTTTCAGATGATGAATATGTAACAACACACAGCGAAGGAGAAGAACCTTACCGCCATGTTGTTGTGACATTAAAATGATTCTTGAAAAGCCATCGTCTTTCTAACTTTTGTCTTAATATTTGTCAGGTAGAGGACTGTGAAAATGAAGGTGGAAGATGACTGCCGCCCGATATTTTCACAGTCTTTTTTTACGGAGAATCTGTTTTGAGTGATACAATAGCTGCCATTTCCACAGGAATGAGTGACGCCGGAATCGGTGTAATCCGAATCAGCGGAGACCAGGCCCTTTCCATTGCAGACTCGGTTTTTGATGGTGCAGATCTGACCAAATGTAAACCCAATACTGTACATTATGGCCACCTTGTTGATGTTGATCATGGAGAAATCGTAGATGAGGTCTACGCACTCGTCTTTCATGGTCCCAAGTCCTATACGAGAGAGGATATTGTTGAATTCGACTGTCATGGAGGCATGCGGGTCTTAAGAGATGCACTTTCTCTGATTTACCGGGCGGGAGCCAGACCTGCGGAAGCAGGTGAGTTTACCAAGCGTGCTTTCTTAAACGGCAGGATTGATCTGTCCCAGTCGGAATCCGTCATGGATCTGATCCATTCCAGGACTTCCTTCGAGCGGAAGGTCTCTCTTTCTCATTTAAACGGAAACCTTTCGAAGAGGATCCATGATCTGAGAGATCGGATTCTTCATGAAGCAGCCTTTCTGGAAGCTGCCCTGGATGATCCTGAGCATTATTCCCTGGAAGGATATCCAAAGGAACTGGATCAGAAGGTAAAAAACTGCATGGATGAAATCCATGCTATGCTATCCTCCTATCAGCAGGGAAGTCTTCTGAAAAACGGTATCCGGACTGCAATTGTCGGCCGTCCCAATGTAGGAAAGTCATCACTCTTAAATCTGCTTTCCGGAAAGGACCGGGCCATTGTTACCGATATTCCAGGAACAACCAGAGATGTCCTTGAAGAGGAAATTCTCCTGAATGATATTCCTCTTCTTATGATGGATACGGCCGGCATTCATGAGACCGATGATCTGGTGGAAAAGATCGGTGTCAAAAGATCTCTGGAGGCTCTGAAGAATGCTGATCTTGTACTTTTCCTGATTGACGGTTCCCGGCCTCTGTCTGAGGAGGATCTGTCTATTCTTTCTGAGATTCCTTCTGTTCCGACTCTGATTCTTTTTACAAAGTCGGATCTAAAGACTTGTGTGGATCGGGAACAGTTAAAGGATGCACTGGCGAACCGACAGAATTACAGAATTCTGGAAGTCAACTGCCATGATGAGGAGACGGTCTCTATTTTATCAAAGGAGATTCAGGATCTCTTCCTGCTTGGAAATCTTCAGAATCCGGATCAGTATCTGATTTCGAATGACCGGCAGAAATATGATATGGAAGAGGCAGAGAAGAGTCTGGGTCTGGTGAGAAAAAGTATTGAGGATCAGATGAGTGAGGATTTCTATACTTCGGATTTAATGGATGCCTATCGATATCTTGGCTATGTGATCGGCGAAGAGGTTGAAGATGATCTCGTGGACAAGGTCTTTTCTGATTTCTGTATGGGTAAATAAAGGAGAACGCTTTGAATTACGTCGAAGAGACTTATGATATTGTTGTAATCGGTGCCGGACATGCCGGATGCGAAGCCGGTCTGGCAGCTGCACGTCTGGGGCTGGAAACCATCGTTTTTACGGTCAGCATGGATAGTGTTGCCATGATGCCATGCAATCCCAATATCGGCGGAAGCAGTAAAGGGCATCTGGTAAGAGAGATAGATGCTCTTGGCGGACAGATGGGTATCAATATCGATAAAACCTTTATTCAGTCCAAAATGCTGAATCCGTCCAAGGGTCCGGCGGTACATTCTCTCCGTGCCCAGGCGGACAAGGCAAGATACAGTCTGGAAATGAGAAAGACCCTGCAGAATACACCACATCTGACTCTTCGTCAGGCAGAAGTTTCCGAGCTTCTGGTTTCGGATGGGAAGGTTGTTGGTGTAAAGACCTATTCCGGAGCAAAATATAAATGCACAGCAGTGGTATTATGCACAGGTGTTTATTTAAAATCCAGATGTCTATATGGCAATGTGATTGAATATACCGGTCCCAACGGACTGAAGGCAGCCAACCACCTTTCAGATTCTCTGATAAAAAATGGTATCCGTCTCCGCCGCTTTAAAACCGGAACGCCCGCACGAATGGATGGAAAGACCATTGATTTCAGTAAGTTGGAGCCTCAGTATGGGGACCAGCCTATTGTTCCTTTTTCCTTTACGACAGACCCTGCTTCCATCCAGAAGGAGCAGGTCAAGTGTTATCTCACCTATACCAATGAGGAAACCCATAATATCATCCGGGCACATCTGGATGAATCTCCGATCTATGGCGGAGTCATTGAAGGAATCGGACCCCGTTACTGTCCCTCCATTGAAGACAAGGTTGTGAAGTTCAGTGACAAGACGAGACACCAGGTTTTCCTTGAACCGGAGGGACTGGACACCAATGAGGTCTATGTCGATGGCATGTCTTCCTCCATGCCGGAATATGTTCAGTATCAGATGTATCGGACGGTTCCCGGACTGGAACATGCCCGAATTGTAAGAAATGCTTATGCCATTGAGTATGACTGTCTGGAACCCAATCAGCTTCTGCCCAGTCTGGAGTTCAAGGAAATCCACGGCCTCTTCAGCGGCGGTCAGTTCAATGGAAGCTCAGGTTATGAAGAGGCAGCAGCCCAGGGTCTGATTGCAGGTATCAATGCGGCAAGAATGATTCAGGGAAAAGAAGCTTTGGTTTTGGACCGGTCTCAGGCCTATATCGGTGTTCTGATTGATGATCTTGTGACAAAGAATAATCCGGAGCCTTACCGTATGATGACCAGCCGTGCGGAATACCGGCTTCTTCTTCGTCAGGATAATGCAGACCTCCGCCTGACTCGGATTGGTCACGAGATTGGTTTGATTTCAGATGAACGATATGAAAAGTTCCTGAAGAAGAAAAAACTGATTGAAGATGAAATTGAAAGAGTCCAATCCATCCATTTCGGAGGAACGGAATCTGTTCAGAAGTTTCTTGAAGAACATGGATCCACTCCTTTGAAAAAGAGTGTGTCCTTTGCAGATCTGGTATGCAGACCGGAACTGAACTACGATCTGGTTTCAGAACTTTCTCCATCAGATACTGAACTTTCGGCTGATGTAAGGGAACAGGTGAATATTCAGATCAAGTATCGCGGCTATATTGAACGGGAAGAGAAGCAGGTCAAAGAGTTTAAGAAGCTGGAAGAAAAGAAGATTCCTCAGGCTCTTGATTATGATCTGGTACCATCACTTCGAATCGAAGCCAGACAGAAACTGAAAGAAGTAAAACCTGTTAATATTGGCCAGGCCTCCCGTATTTCCGGAGTTTCACCGGCGGATATTTCTGTACTCCTGATTTATCTGAAATCAGGAAAGTATTTGGAAAACCAACACTGATTTTAGTATTCCAATCTGCTTATTTCTATCATATATTTTACCTTTATCGGAGAACAATAATATGCAGTCTATTTCTTACTCGTATTTATGCCAGTGTTTGGAGATGTTTCACGTGAAACCTTCTCAGTCAGATTACGATCAATTGAATACCTATTATCAGATGATGATTGAGAAAAACAAGGTTATGAATCTGACCGGGATAACAGATCCGGACGAGGTTGTACTCAAACACTTTGCGGACAGTCTGGCTATCGCATGCATAACTGATTTGAATAAAAATATGAGTCTGATAGATGTAGGCACCGGCGCTGGATTTCCCGGTCTGCCAATCAAAATCTGTTTCCCGGAGGTAAAGGTTACTTTACTTGACTCCCTGCAGAAACGTCTGAATTTTCTAAATGAAGTAATAGACGCTTTGAATCTGAATGACATCCAGTGTGTGCATAGTCGAGCGGAAGACGGAGGCAGGAATCCCAAACTTCGTGAACAGTTTGATATTGCAGTATCAAGAGCAGTAGCACCTTTACAGGTACTGGTCGAATACTGTCTTCCCTATGTCAAAGTCGGTGGCTCATTCATCGCCTATAAAACTGCAGATGCAGAGGAAGAAGTAAATAAAGCAAGGAAAGCAATCGATAAATTGGGCGGCGGTCCTGTTTCAATTCACAGGTTTTCATTATATGATTCTGACATTCAGAGGACTCTGATAAAAATCGACAAGATTAAATCCACGAGCAATTTTTATCCTAGAAAAGCGGGAATGCCTTCGAAAAAACCTTTGCAGTAAATTATTCAGAAATAGCATAAGAATATCCTTATTGTCTAATGGTCACAATTTTTCATGATGATTTGAAGGTAATGCTACAATTTTAGCGACGTAAAACCAAGTCAACATAGATCAGATGATATCATAGATTCTTACCATAATTGAATTTATACAGATAATTTATCGAAAAATAAGAAATATAGAACAGTTTACCTTGTGACTATATAAAAGATGACGTAATTATAAATTGTTTCACGTGAAACATTGAAGCTGCTTTCAAGATATTAACCAAATAAAGGATGTTCGTGATATAATAATGACATTGGGCGATCAAGAGAAAAAACGAGGGAGAGGTGTAAATGAGCAGAATTATTGCGATTGCTAACCAGAAGGGCGGAGTAGGTAAGACTACAACAGCAATCAACCTGTCGGCCTGTCTGGCAGAAGCAGAGAAAAAAGTTCTGGTAATTGATATGGATCCGCAGGGTAACTGTACCAGCGGCTTCGGATTTCGTAAAAATGAAATTGAAAACACCGTATACGAGTTGATTCTTGGTCAGTGTTCCTTAAAACAGAGCATTTACGATGTCGAAAATGTAGAAAATCTGCAGATCATTCCTTCCAATGTGAATCTCGCGGGAGCAGAAATTGAGCTTCTGGATATCGAAAACGACCGGGAATACATACTTCGAAATGAAATAGATTATGTGAAAGATGATTATGATTTCATTATCATCGACTGTCCGCCTTCTCTGAATCTTCTGACCGTAAATGCAATGACAACAGCAGATTCTGTTCTGGTTCCAATCCAGTGTGAGTATTATGCACTTGAAGGAATCAGCCAGCTCATTCATACTATTGATCTGGTCAAGGATCGTTTGAATGAAAAACTTCGAATCGAGGGTGTCGTCTTTACCATGTATGATGCAAGGACCAACCTCTCATCAGAAGTTGTCAATAATGTTAAGGAAAATCTGAATACAAGGATTTTCCAGACAATCATACCGAGAAATGTGAAGTTGGCAGAAGCACCGTCTCATGGTCTTCCAATCAATCTCTATGACAGTAAATCTGCCGGGGCGGAAAGTTATAGAAATCTGGCAAAAGAAGTAGCAGAAGGGAAGGAAATATAAGATGCCGGCAAAGAAGAGAAGCAGAGCCCTCGGAGCTGGTCTGGATGAATTAATTCCGAAAAAGATCAGTTCAGAGAAAAAGGAGAACATTTCCTTTGAAAAGGGAACAGAAATTATTGTTCCTCTTTCCAAGGTAGAACCGGACAGGAAACAGCCCAGAAAGAATTTCAGTGAGGATTCTCTCCAGGAACTGGCCGATTCCATAAAGCAGTATGGTATTTTCCAACCACTCCTGGTACAGGAAAAGGATGATTATTTTCAGATCATTGCCGGTGAAAGACGGTGGAGAGCAGCGAAGATTGCAGGACTGAAAGAGATCCCGGTTATTGTTCGTAATCTTTCTTCCCAGGAAATTGCCGAGGTTCAGCTGCTAGAAAATATTCAGAGAGAGGATTTGAATCCGATCGAGGTAGCAGAAGGATATAAGGAACTGATCGACAATTATCATATGACCCAGGATGAGCTGGCAGAGCGGGTTTCGAAATCAAGAACCGCAATTACCAATTCTCTTCGTCTTCTGAAACTGGATGAACGTGTTCGTAAAATGGTTGTGGATGAAATGATTACAACAGGCCATGCAAGAGCACTTCTTGCTATTACGGATCCCGATAAACAGTATGAATTTGCGCAGAGAGTTTTTGATGAAAAGATGTCTGTGCGTGAAGTCGAGAAGGCTGTTAAGAAACTGAATCAGGGAAAAAAGAAGGAAAGGGAAAAGGTAGACAGCCAGCTGCAGGCACTCTACGATCAGATCGAAGAAAACCTCAAACAGATTACCGGAACCAAGGTTAAGATTCATGCCAAGGATGCTTCCAAGGGAAAGATCGAAATCGAGTATTATTCCAAGGAAGATCTTGACCGGATTATTGGAATGATTCGGAAATAATCATATCTGATTCCGGCTCAAAGAGAAAATGATCAGTACAAGCAGATTTCATATTGGTTTTCTATGGTAATGTCGGCAATTTGAAAAATTATATTGTAAATAAATATATATAGAACATATGTTTGGAGATAGAAATGATTGAACAGTATTTAGGAATATCCACAGATTATATTGTCATCGGCCTGGCAGCATTTTGTATTCTTCTTCTGATTCTATTAATCGTGTCTTTTGTAAAGATTGGTAAGCAGAGAAAAAGACTGGATGTCTTCTTCAAGGGAAAGGATGCGAAATCTCTTGAGGATACTTTGATTCTCCGCCTGAATCAGCTGGATGAAATTGCCGAGCAGAATAAAGAAAATAAGACTGGAATCTATTCTCTGAATAAACAGATCAAATCTGCCTTCCAGAAGTACAGCATGGTGAAATATGATGCCTTTGAAGAAAATGGCGGAAAACTCAGCACAATTCTAGTCATGCTGGATGAAAAAAATAACGGCTATATTTTAAACTTTGTACATGGCAACAGCGGCAGCTATACCTACACCAAGGAAATTATTGATGGAAATTCCATTGTTCAGCTGGGCAGTGAAGAAGAGGAAGCCCTGAATAAGGCAATACATGGCGAGCAGGTCTGACGGAAACAGTGTATTAAAGGATGGTCTATGCATAAATATCTGAAGAGTATCGGATTCCACGGAATTGATAATGAAGATCTGAGAATTTTAAAGCGCGATGTGGAAGCACATCCAACGATGCAGAGTCTTTCGACGTCTGAGAATGATGAGCGGATCATGGAATACCGAAAAGACTACAGTTACCACTTAGGCCTGACGATTGTAGGACAGGAAAATCCGGATGCCGGATTCGAGAGTGAGTTCTTTTATCCCTATTTTATAGGAAATAGCATTTCGTCCAATGAAGACCTGGTAGAGATTGTGAAAAGTTCAGAGAGAAATAGCTACGAGGGAGTTCTGGATGATCCGCGGCTTGGCATTGATCTGATTTTCTTCCTTACAGATGACATCGCCCTGATTGAAGAGGATGCCAAAACCGGGCAGCCGGTCAACCATGGTTCAATCCGATTGAGCGGTCTTGCTGAACGGGCAACGGTTTTATTGCCTCTGGATGATAGTTTAAAGCCAGGCTCTGATGTAAACGAGACAAAAGAATATGAGGATCTTCGAAAAGCTGCAGGAGAGGGAAACTCGGATGCAGAAAATCTCCTGTCTGTCCGGGATCTGCAGAAGACACTGAATGTCTACGGACGGATTGAAAAGGAGGACCTCTATACAGTTGTTTCTACCTATATCATGCCCCAGGGAATCGAGTGTGATAAGTATTCCATTCTTGGGGAAATTAAAAACTGTAAAAAATTCATGAATGAGGCTACAAGGCAGACCGTATTTGTGTTAACATTAAACTGTAACGACGTTCTGATGGACGTAGTAGTAAATACAGCAGATATCATAGGTGAACCGGAAGTCGGAAGAAGACTTCAGGCCGATATCTGGCTTCAGGGGAGAATTACTTAAGAAACACTGAATCCATATTCAGATAAGGGACAGATTATCGCTTTTCATATTCTGAAAATAGTAATTCTTCGCGCAAGACAATTGAATAGGTTTCTGTAGCTCAGTTGGATAGAGCGTTCGCCTCCTAAGCGAAAGGCCGGCGGTTCGAATCCGCCCAGGAACATTGTAAATACGCCATTTTCGGGCATTCCCGAGGGCGTATTTTTTATATTTCAGTGTGTACTGTCCCCATCCGCTTTCTATACTGCATGGGTGTCACACCGACAATATCATGAAATACTTTACAGAATAAGTTAAAAGGATGAGGATGCCGCCTGTCTGAAATTCGGACAGGCCCCGGCATCTGTTAGGATCGAAAATTTATCTGCATACAAAAAAGAAGAACCTTGAGCTTTTGCCCAGGGTTCTTCTCTTTTTTTCAGGCTTTTCGTAATTCAAAGCTTCATAGATCTAAGCTTTGTAACCGAATGCCTCTTTGTGAATCTTCATTTTCCGGCTCTGATATAGATAGTTTTTGCAATCCTTATTTAGGATATCATTCAGAGCACTGCTTAAGGGAGATTATTTATTCTTGTTCATTCTGCTGTATGCATAGTACTGAGGCTCATAAACCATCATTGCATATTCCATATAGGATTCCTTGAGTGCATTCCAGAACTTTCTGGCTGCAGATACATGCTTCTGATTTGCACTATGAAGATTTACGTTTCTGTTTTCTGTAGGATTTAATGCGATTGTTGTCATTATTATCAACCTCTTTTCTTTTGGGTTTCTTTTCTTTTTTTCTCTCTCTTGATTACGAAACCATTGTAATTCCACCTGGTTTTCTTTGCTCTCCAAATCATGAAAAACTATGGCCAAATTTTGCAGCAGCAATCAGGAAAAGACAAATCAATACGCTTGAAAACTTGTAAAACAGCGGATTTTAAATATAAATAGACAGACAGCTTTATTTGTATATTCAGATATGTAACAGTTATTTGGAAATTGACTGGCCAAAAACAAAGAAAAGCCACTCCAGCCCAGAAAAATCTGCGGCTGGAGCGGTCTGTTTTTCATCGATATAAATGGTCACTGAGGCGGTCTGTAAGCTGTCCTTTTTATAATTCAGCCAAGCTTTCGATGCCTCTGATCCAGGTCATTCAGCTTTTCTTCTGTGATGCCTACCTGGGCACCATACTGGAGGGCGAATGGCCGGAATGGGGAGGAATAGAGAGTTTCCGGAAGCTGACTCATGGATACAGTTATCACACCTATGACATATTGAGATTATTGAAGAAGGTATATACATACTGGAAGGTGGGCTGAAATTCAAAGCCCTGGAAAAGAATAAGAATGTCTGCCTGGCCATTTATGAAGAGAATTTTACTTTCGGAAATCTTGCCGATCTGCAGGTAAGCGGAAGGGCAGAGATTGTTGAATCCTGGTCTGATGAATATGTAAAGATTGCGGAATATAAGAAGATCCCGATCGAGGCTTTAAAAAACTTCCGGAAGCCATGAATCTGATTAAGATCGTACCGACGGTTTATGATTTCTTAAGCTCGGATCTGAAGAAAGAAGGTTACAGCTCCAGACAGGAGATGAAATTCTGATCGAAGGCAAATTCTGATTAAAAGGGAATAATCTGTCAGGGAGGAAACCCCTGGCAGATTATTTTTATGGGAAAGAATAAATCAGCCTGCAAAACGGAAACCTGAACGGCTAAACCTGGTTTTTAATAAATTTTACATAATTCTGTTGAAAATTTTGCGTAAACAAAATAAAATTTTGTGTAAATCAACCAATAAGAGAAAAAATGATATAATAAATTTATCCGTAAAATGGAAGCGGATATCGGACAATCAAAGGAAAAGGCTTTCCTTCGACAGAAAAAAGATTGTCAGGCGTTTCTATCGTCAGTTGGTACAGTGTGGAGGCAGATTAAGCGATGCAGGCAGGAAAACACAGTAAGGGAATGGGCTCCCAGCTCATGTACGGCGCCGGAGAGTTTTTTAATGGCGGTGCTTTTGTAATTATTAATTCTTTTTTTACCGTATTTCTTATTAAGGCTATGGGAATGCCTGCGGCACTGGCAGGTACGGTTCCCCTGATCGGTCACTTCTGGGATGCGGTAACAGATCCCATTATGGGAAATATTACAGACCGGACGACTTCCAAAATGGGCGCCAAGCGTTTTTATATGCTGATCGGATCCTTCGCTACGGCATTGACCTTTGCCACGCTCTGGATTCCCTTCCGGACGGATCGGCCTGTGACCATGTTCGTTTTTTATGTCCTTATGTACTGTCTCTTTTCCACGGGCTCCACGATTCTGATGGTTCCCTATAATGGCCTGCTTCCGGATATGATTGATGATTATGATACCCGGTCTAAATTTTCCAATGTTCGTATGATCTGGTCGACTTTAGGTGCTATGGTCTGCGGTGTGGTTCCTACCCTTCTGATTACGGACACCACCAAAACAACCATGTATCTTCGCTGCGGTGTTCTCTTTGGACTTCTCTTCCTGATCACCTGTCTCCTTACCGTTGCCGGTACCTGGGAGAAGCAGCATGCTCCGATGAAATCCAAGCTGTCGGACAGCTTCAATCATGCGGGCAGTGCCTTCCGGAGCCGGTCCTTCCGCCTCTTTGTCGGCATCTATCTGACCGGTCAGTGCGGCATGGATTTTGTTTCCGGTATGGCTGTTTATTATGTCGACGACGTTATCAACGGATATAAAAACCATTATGTGACCTATCTGATGGCCGCTCTGATTATTGCCCAGCTGATCGGTATGCTGATCTGGGGACCTGTGATGGCAAAGACCTCCAAGCGTACAACCATTCTGATCGGCGCGCCGATCCGTATTGTCTGTACCCTTCTTCTCCTTCCCTTCTCCTATGAAGGCGCCAGCATTATCCCGATTCTGATTCTTGCCATCGGTATTGGCATCGGAAATGCTGCAACTCTGACCAGTATCTTTGCCATCATGGCCGATATGCCGGATGTCGATGAGCTGGTAACATCGATTCACCGTCCCGGTGTCGTTTCCGGTATGTCGACCTTTGCAAGAAAGATTTCTTCCGGACTTTCCGCCTGGCTGATCGGTGTTCTGCTTATGGCTGTCGGCTACAGTGAAAAGCTGGCAAATGAAGGAGCAAGACAGTCTCTCTTCACACAGAGAGGAATTGCCATGATTTTTGTCTTCATGCCGGTGGTCCTCTGCATTCTTCTTTTCATCTTTGGCTATCGTTTCCCGATGACAGAGAAGGAATTCAATATTGTTAAGAAGGAAATCGAGAGACGTAAGGGCGAGGATACATCAAAGGCCACGCCGGAGGAAATCAAGGTCTGTGAGCGCGTGACGGGAATTTCCTATGATAAGCTCTGGGATCCGGCCAACCAGTGGGTTGGAAATGGTCACAGGAAATAAATACCTATAAGACCAGAGGAAGATCTGCAGCTGAGTTTCATTTATAAAAAAGCTTGAGTCAGATCTGATTCTAAAGAAAAAGATAAAAAGTGCAGGAGAAGAAGCGGATGCATCGTTCTTCTCCTGCACTTTTAATTTCTGCCTGATTGATCTGCAGTTCCGTATCAACAGCTCATCCTGTCAGATGTCCGGAACGGAGATAATGCTTTATTATTTAATGAGTTCAGCAACAACCTGGCTGATGGTTTTGCCATCTGCCTTGCCTTTTAATGCAGGCATGATCTTCTTCATGATCATTCCCTTGTTTTTCGAAGCCAGCTCCTCTGCGGCATTCTTCTGCAGATAATCACGGATCTCGTCCTCGGACATCATTTTCGGAGCATACTCGGAAATAATATCATAGCGGGTCTGATATTCCTCCAGAAGGTCCGTGCGGCTGGCCGGGCAACTGTCCAGGGATTCCTTGGCGGATTTCTGCTCTTTTAAGATGGCACGGTCTACCAGTTCTTCGGGAACATTATCCCGTTTCCCTTCATCAATAGCGAGCTTTTTGGCAGCGGAAAGAAGAGCTGAAATGGCATCCTTCCGGGCCTTATCCTTTGCCTTTGCAGCGGCAATCATATCTTTTCTTAACTGTTCAATGGTCATATTATAGAACCTCCCTTCGTGAGTCGACTCTATTGTAACACGATGGGGCAATGGCGCAAGCAGAAGACCGGAAGAATGAGGCTGGCTTACAGGTTTCATAAATTTTCTGCAGAGAGGCGGATTCCAGAAATCAGCCGAATATTTGGCTTTGTACTCAGGGAAATACGAAAAAGCTGAAAAACAGCTTGCATTCAGGAAACCATTATCCTATAATAATTTTCGTGCTGAAAAAGCAGGCGCGATTAGCTCAGCTGGCAGAGCACCTGACTCTTAATCAGGGTGTCCAGGGTTCGAACCCCTGATCGCGCATCGGAAGGTCTTAATTTTACGGTTCACCGTGGAGTTAGGACTTTTTTTTTACAAAAAAGGAGTAGGATTTATGAGACTCAGACACATAAAGGAAGCGGATCCAGCCATCGAGAAAAGTCCTTTCTGTATTAACGAACCGGCTGCCCGTAAAGGGCAATGGGCAGAGGTCTTCGGAAATGACCGTCCCATCCGGCTGGAAATCGGCATGGGAAAGGGACGCTTTCTTATGGATATGGCAGCTGCTTATCCGGACCGGAACTTCATAGGTCTGGAACGGTATTCCAGTGTTCTTTACCGGGCAGTTCAGAAAATCGAAGCCATGGAGGAACCGCCGAAAAATCTGGTCTTTCTCTGCGAGGATGCCGGAAAGCTGAATGAGATTTTTGAACCGGGAGAGGTGGAGCGGATCTACCTGAACTTTTCCGATCCCTGGCCCAAGGACCGGCACGCCAGAAGAAGGCTGACCTCGCCTGATTTTCTGACCATCTACAGAGATCTCTTAAAAGAGGGGGATCAGATCGAATTCAAGACAGACAACAGGGGACTTTTTGACTACTCCGTAGAAACCATTCGTGAATTTCCCGGATTTCGTCTTGATGCACTTACCTATGATCTGCATCATGATGATAAAATGAATGCAGGAAATATCATGACAGAATATGAGGAGAAGTTTTCCAGGGAAGGAAATCCGATCTGTAAGCTGATCGCAGTCAGGGAGAGGGAATCGTGAGAAGTTTATTTAATCATAGAAGAAGTGCAGGCCTTGCCGCCTGCTTATTGGCAGGAATTACGATTGTAAGCCTTATATTTCCGCTTTCTCTGCCCTTAAAAGCGGCTGCCGCAGAAACAGATGCAGCTGCCTGGCCCAATCCGGGAGATGTCCAGAGCCAGGCCGCCAGCGTCATCGATGTGGACAGCGGAACCTTTCTCTACGAAAAGAACGTGGATGACAGGAAATATCCTGCCAGCATTACAAAACTGATGACAGCACTGATAGCGGCAGAGAATTCTTCCATGGATGATACCGTGACCTTCTCATCGAAGTCAGTCTTTGACATCGACAGGGGCTCTTCCAGCATTGCCAGAGATGTCGATGAGCAGATGACCATGGAGCAGACTATGTACGGTATGCTGCTCGAATCCGCCAATGAATGTGCCAATGCCATCGCCGAGCATGTCAGAGGCGGCGACCGGAACAAGTTCGTCGATATGATGAATGCCAAGGCCAAGGAGCTCGGCTGTACCAATACTCATTTCGCCAATCCGAGTGGTCTTCCCAATGACGATCATTATACAACCGCCCACGATATGGCCCTGATTGCGGCTGCTGCCTACAAGAATCCGGTCGTGGCCAAAATTGTCGGAACCAAGCAGTACACCATTCCGCCAACCAACAAGCATGTGGATCCGACCAACCTCTTCAACCATCATCAGATGCTCTGCAACCATAAGGGAAGCAAATGGCTCTATGACGGCTGCCTGGGCGGAAAAACCGGCTATACGTCCGTGGCCGGAAACACCCTTGTGACCTATGCCAAGCGAAATGACATGCTTCTCGCAGTCGTTGTTCTGGGCGCAGGAAACCAGTGCCATTATATCGATACCACCAATCTTCTGAATTTCTACTTTGCCAATTATAAGGAATACAAGGTATCAGATATCGTGAATACCAGTCAGGTAAAATCGAGCGGCATTTTAGGGAAAAATGTAAACCTGGTTGAGATTGGCGACGGAAGCTTTGTTCTCCCGGCCACTGCAGATCTCAAGGATGTCAAGACCACGCTTAAAAAGGCTTCATCTGATTCTTCGGATAAAAAGGCGGGAACCCTTGTCTGCACCTACGGCGGAAAAGAAGTCGGAAGCGCCAGTCTGACCTATACCAATAAGAAGTCTGACAGCTACCCTTTCCATAATGTGTCCGCCAAGGAGGGCGGAAGCAAAGGGAAGTCCATCCGTCTTGATTTCCGTATGATTCTCTTTGCAATCCTTATTGTCATTGCCGCTCTGGTTTTTATTTCTCTTGGAACCGCCCGTATGAAAAAATGGCGGATCCGTCATCCGAAGAGGGCAAAGGTCTATCAGCAGGACATGAGTAAATACAAGAAGATCAATGACAACAGCAGAAGCGGCTCCGGGAAGAAGTCCAAGTAAATATGGCCTCGGAAACCCAGGCTGATGGAAGGAACAGATCAGACAAGGAAACGAATCTTAGGGACAGGAAAGGGGAAAATCTGCAGATGGAAAAGTATCTTGAAGATCGCCTGGCAGCATATGCGGCTTCGGATGCCTACCCCTTTCATATGCCCGGCCACAAAAGGCAGAGTCTTGGTATGGGGGATCCCTACCGGACCGATATCACAGAGATTTATGGTTTTGACAATCTCAATCATCCAAAAGAAGTCTTAAGAGAGCTGAATGAGGACTATGCCCGGCTTTATAAGACAGATCAGGCCTATCTCATGGTGAACGGCTCCACGGGAGGAAATCTAGCAGCAGTCTTTTCGGCCCTGAAGAGAGGAGACGGTGTCCTTCTTCAGAGAAATTCCCATAAAAGCATCATTCATGCCCTGATGCTGAAGCAGGTCCATGCCTATTACCAGGCACCCGGCCTCTGGCCGGAGGACCTGGATATACCGGGACTTCTGGATCCAGAGGAAACAGAGAAAATCCTGGAACTCCATCCGGATATCCGTCTCATGGTTGTGACCTCGCCTTCCTACGAAGGAGTCCTCCAGCCCATTCGGGAACTTTCCGAGATCTGCCACAGGAGAAATGCCGCCCTTGTCGTAGATGCCGCTCATGGAGCTCATCTGGGAATCTTCCCGGAATTTCCGGGGAATCCCATTCAGGAAGGGGCGGATCTTGTCGTCATCAGTCTTCATAAGACCCTTCCGGTCATGACGCAGACAGCCATGGTTCTCTATCGGGACAATCCCTTTGTCAATAAAGAGGATCTGGAAGATGCCATCCGTATTTTTCAGAGCAGCTCCCCTTCCTATGTTTTTATGGAATCGGCCAGCCGCGCCCTGCATTTCCTGGAAAAAGAAGGGAAAGTCCGCTTTCAGAAGTGGAAAAAGATGTTGGATTCCTTCTATAATATAATAGGAAATGAAGGAACCGGGATTCATGTCCTTCCGCCGGAGGGACGGGATCCGTCCAAGCTGGTTCTCTACAGCCGGGATCCGTCCTTCCGCGGTGCGGATCTAATGCGGAGTCTTCGGGAAGAAGACCATCTGGAACTGGAAATGGCCCAGGGGAATTATGCCCTGGCCATGACTTCCTGCATGGATACCGAGGAAGGAATGAAGCGGCTGACAGAGGCCATTCTTCGGAGGAATCAGGAGCAGAAGGAAACTGCTCCTGGAAATAATGTATACGGGGATAACAGACAAGCAGACCAGTTCCCCGAAAAGGTCCTGGAGGCCTGGCAGGTCTGGGACAGAGACTGGGAGAAGGTCCCGTTTACAGTGGCGGAGGGCCGGATTGCCCGGGATGAGCTCTGCATTTATCCGCCCGGAATTCCTCTGGTGATTCCCGGTGAAATCATCGGAAAGACCTGTATCGAAGCCCTGGCAGAGGGCCTTCGGGACGGCCTTGAAATCGATGGCATGGATGAAAAACGGGAAATACGTGTGCTGATATAGGAGACTTCGATGGGCAGGATTTATATTTTATTAGGGAAAAGCGCAACAGGAAAGGATACGGTGGCTGAAAAAGTCCTGGAGGACCTGAAGGACCGGCTCTTCCCGATTGTTCCCTATACGACAAGGCCCATCCGGGAAGGCGAGAAGCAGGGTGAGACCTACCATTTTGTGAGCCGGGAGGAGATGGAGACTCTGGACCGCCAGGGACTCATCATCGAGAAGCGGGTCTATCAGACCGTTGCCGGCCCCTGGTCCTATTTCACGGTCGATGATGGAAATATAGACCTCGACCATAAGAACTATCTTTCCATCGGTACTCTGGAGTCTTATGTAAAATTCCGTGATTATTTCTCGAAGGACAAGGTCCTTCCGATTTATCTCTATATCGATGACGGAGAACGGCTGGAGCGGGCCATCAGAAGGCAGCGTGTTGAACAGCATCCGAATTACCGGGAGCTCTGCCGGCGATTTCTGGCGGATGAAGAGGATTTCTCCGAGGAGAAACTTAAGAAAGCCGGTATTGAAATCCGGATCCCAAACGACAGGCTGGAGGATACGGTTTCTAAGGTAGAAGCACTGATTCAATAAAGAAGCATTGATTCGATGAAAAGTCTTGATTCGATAAGGCAGAAGCCTTGATTCAGTGCAAAAGATTGCATTCAATAAAAGAGCTGGCGCGATAATAAGTCGATTTCATGAAGAAAAGCAGATTCCGGAGGCAGCTATGAATCAGTCATATGATGACATCCTGGGTGAAAATGATCTGAAAAACTACTTCCGGACCGCTGTGGCCAGCGGAAAAGTCGGTCACGCCTATATTATCAGCGGGGAAAAAGGATCCGGCAGGCATATGCTGGCAGAGGCCTTTGCGGCTGCTCTTCTCTGTGATTCTCCGAAAGAGGGCCAGGCCTGTATGTCCTGTCCTTCCTGCCGGAAATTCAGCCATCACAGTCACCCGGATCTGGTGGAGGTCCTTCATGAAAAGCCCAATGTGATCTCTGTGGATGAGGTCCGGAGCCAGCTTGTGAATGTCATAGCGACCGGCCCTCTGGAAGCCCGCTATAAGGTCTATCTGATTGCAGATGCGGAGAAAATGAACCCGGCGGCCCAGAATGCGATCTTAAAAACGATCGAGGAACCGCCGACTTTTGCTGTGATCCTCCTTCTGACCGATAACAAAAACGCTTTTCTTCCGACCATCCTGTCCCGCTGCATCTGTCTGGAAACCAAGCCGGTCCGGGAGGACCTGATCGAACGCTATCTCATGAGAAATTACGGGCAGACGGACTACACGGCTGCTGTCGGAGCCGCCTTTGCCCAGGGAAATCTGGGCCGGGCCATAGATCTGGTCTCTTCGGAGGAATTTCATGACAGAAGAGAATTTGTGGTCCGCCTCATGGACAAGCTGATGAGGGGCACAGACTATGAATTCGAAGAGGAAATCAAGACCCTGAAGGAAGAAAAGGACCATATCGATGACATCCTGAATCTGATCACGATCTGGTTTCGGGATGTGTTATTATATAAAGCAACAGGTTCGGATGAATTTCTGATTTTCACATCCGAACGGTCTCTGATCCGAAAACAGGCTTTAAAAGCCAGTTATTCCTATCTGGAGAAAGCTTTTCGGGCCATCCGTGATGCGAGAAATAAGCTTCGGGCCCATGTGAATTTTGAACTGACCACAGGACTTCTGATCCTGCAGTTAAAGGAGATACAGAATGGCTAAAGTAATCGGCGTACACCTTCGGAATGGCGGAAAAATCTACTATTACGATCCGGGTGACAACGAGATTCATCTTCATGATCATGTGATTGTGGAAAGCAATCGGGGCATGGAATACGGCAAGGTTATGACTCTGCCAAGGGAAATGGATGACAGGTATTTCAAACATCCGCCCAGGAAAATTCTCCGGATGGCAAATGAGGAAGACGCCAGGATTGATGAGAAGAACCACGAGAAAGAGGATGAGGCTTACAGGATCTGCAAGCAGAGGATCCGTGAGCACAATCTGGATATGAAGCTTGTCGAAGCAGAATATACCTTCGACAATAACAAGCTGATCTTTTATTTTACGGCGGATGAACGGGTGGATTTCCGGGATCTTGTCAAGGATCTGGCCGGCATTTTCCGGACCAGGATTGAACTCAGACAGATCGGCGTCCGGGATGAGACCAAGCTGATCGGCGGAATCGGCATCTGCGGACGTGAGCTCTGCTGCAGGGCCTATCTGGAGGATTTTGCACCGGTTTCCATCAAAATGGCCAAGGAGCAGAACCTGTCTCTGAATCCGACCAAGATCTCCGGTGTCTGCGGCCGCCTTATGTGCTGCCTCAAGAATGAGGAAGAAGCTTACGAATATCTGAATAAGAAGCTGCCCCGGAAGGGCGATGAGATCAAGACCCAGGACGGACGGGTCGGAGAGGTTCAGAATGTGAATATTCTCCGCCAGAGAGTCCGTGTCATCTTCGAGGTGGATGATACCAGAGAGGTGGAAGAATTTGATGCCGCTGATCTGGTCTATGAGCCGGGTGTTCATAAGAAGGCTCATCACAGCAAGCCTCAGGCCAAGGCTCCGGCAAAGAGCGGTCGGAATGGAAAAGACGGTGCTGACCGGAAGGGCCAGGACGGCTCTGACAGAAAGAACCAGAACCGGAAGGACCAGGATGAGTCCGACCGAAAGAATCAGAATCCGGGCCGGAGAGACCAGGACAGTGAAAACAGAAAGAATCAGAACCGGAAAGACAGATCCGTTGAGGATCGTAAGAATCCGGGACGGAAAGACCGGGACAGCGAAGACAGAAAGAATCAGCCGCGGAAGGATAAGGCAGAGGACCGGAAGGGAAATGCTATAGAATCTTCCGGAGAAAAGAACGGGGACGGAGAAAGAAAAAGAAACCGCCGCCCCAGAAGAAACCGTGACAGAAAAAACCAGAATCCGAATTCAAACCGTGAGGGCAGACCAGAAAACGGACGGCCCAATGGCGGAAATGCAGACAAGGGAAGTCCTGCAGGCAATGGAAGCGCCGGCAGCGGAGCAAATGCCGGTAAGGAAACAGGAGAGTGACCGGCCATGACTGCAGAGAGCTATAAAAAAGAAGGCGAACGGATTGACGATCTCCAGAGAAACGGACTGAAGATCCTTCAGGATCCCAGACGTTTCTGCTTCGGTATGGATGCGGTCCTTCTTTCAGGTTTTGCAAAAGTCAGAAAAGATGAGCGGGTCTTGGATCTCGGGACTGGAACCGGGATCCTCCCGCTTCTTTTGTCTGCAAAGACAGAAGGAAGAGAGTTTGTCGGCCTGGAGGTCCAGGCCGAGAGCGCCGATATGGCAGAGCGGTCAGTCAGGATGAACGGTCTTACAGACCGGATCCGTATTGTCCGGGGAAATGTCAGAAATGCGGAAGAGCTTTTCGGACCCTCCTCCTTTGATGTCGTGGTATCCAATCCGCCCTACATGATCGACCATCATGGAATTCAGAATCCTAATGATGCCAAGCTGATCGCCCGGCATGAGGTTCTGGCAGGCCTGGAAGACTTTATTCAGCAGACGGCCAGGATTTTAAGGCCAAAGGGCAGGTGCTATTTCGTTCACCGGCCCTTCCGCCTGGCGGATCTCATCGTTCTGATGCGGCAGTACGGTCTGGAGCCCAAGCGCATGCGGCTGGTCTATCCCTTTGTCGACCGGGAGCCCAACATGGTTCTCCTGGAGGGAGTCCGGAACGGAAATCCCCGTCTGACTGTGGAAAAACCTCTGATTGTTTATAAGGCAGTCGGACAGTATACCGATGAAATTCATGATCTTTACGGTTTTTAATTGGAGGAAGGGAAATGTCTGGAACATTATATCTGGTAGGAACTCCCATCGGGAATCTGGAGGATATGACCTTCCGTGCGGTCCGCATTTTAAAGGATGCGGATCTGATCGCAGCGGAGGATACGAGAAATTCCATCAAGCTTCTGACCCATTTCGATATTCATACGCCTATGACCTCCTACCATGAATTCAACAAGCTGGACAAGGGCAGAGAGCTTATTGAAAAGCTGGAGCAGGGAACCAATATCGCTTTGATCACAGATGCCGGAATGCCCGGTATCTCAGATCCCGGCGAGGAGCTGGTCCGCATGTGCTATGAGGCGGGAATTGAAGTGACGACAGTTCCGGGCCCTACGGCATTTGCATCGGCTGCTGTCATGTCGGGACAGCCCTGCCGGAGACTGGCCTTTGAGGCCTTCTTGCCCAAGGACAAGAAGGAACGGAAGAGAGTCCTGGATGAGATTGCCAGGGAAACGAGGACCATCCTGATCTATGAGGCTCCCCACCATCTGAAGAAAACTCTTGAAGAGCTCTGCGGAGTTCTGGGAAGAGACCGGGAAGTGACGGTAACCAGGGAGATTACCAAGCGCTTCGAGGAAAAATTGAAAACAACTCTTGGAGCTGCTCTGGATTATTATCAGACGACCGATCCCAGAGGAGAATATGTGCTGGTCATCCGCGGAAAGAGCAAGGAGGAAAGCCAGGCGGAACAGCAGAGCCGCTGGGAAGAGCTTTCCATAGCAGAGCATTATCAGAAGTATCTGTCGGAGGGCATGGATCAGAAGGCTGCCATGAAGCAGGTCGCCCTGGATCGGGGCATTCGTAAGCGGGATGTCTATCAGGAGCTTCTGAAAGAAAAGAAATGAATGACTTATGAAAGGGAGAACCTCTGCTGATTTTTAAATGCGAAGAAAGGATTCCAGAGGTCCGGAAACGATTCGAAATAAAAAATAAAGTATTCTGAACCACCTGTAAACAATTCAGAAACAATTTCGAAAACTGCTTGAAATCGGAAGGTCTTCATGTTAATATAGTGACTCGTGGTAAATGATATTTCCTTGCTGCTCTGATGTAGTGCAGAGGGGCCAATAGACCAGAAGGAGGTTAATCGCATGAACAAGTATGAATTAGCACTCGTTGTGAATGCCAAGATCGACGATGATGCGAGAACAGCTACAGTAGAAAAGGCAAAAGAGACAATTGCCCGCTATGGTGGAACTGTTACGAACGTTGATGAAGCCGGTAAGAAGAAGCTCGCTGTTGAGATCAATAAGATGACAGAAGCTTACTACTATTTCATCCAGTTCGAAGCCAATGCAGACGCACCTGCACAGGTTGAAGCTGATGTTCGTATTATGGACAATGTTCTTCGTTTCTTAGTCGTTCGCGCAAACGAGCAGTAAGACTGAGATAAGGAGAGTAAGAGTATGAATAAAGTCATCTTAATGGGCAGGCTTACAAGAGATCCGGATGTTCGTTATGGCGGAGCCAATAATACGGCTGTCGCAAGATTCAGCATTGCCGTTGACCGCCGCTTCCACAGAGACGGTGATCCGACAGCGGATTTCTTCAACTGCACAGCATTTGGAAGACAGGGCGAATTCGTAGAGAAATATCTCCACAAGGGAACCAAGATTGTTCTCGACGGAGAGATCAGAAACGATAATTATACCAATAAAGAAGGTCAGAAGGTCTATGGTACTCAGATCATTGCCAACTCGATCGAATTTGCAGAGTCCAAGAATGCGCAGGCTGCATACAATGCAGGCAATCCGGCAGGCCCCGGCCCCGCACAGGATGCAGGTCCGATGGGCAATGCAGGTGATGATTTTATGAATGATCCGAGCGGTGTGGAGGAAGATCTGCCGTTCAACTAAAATAACAGGAGGTAAAAACCATGGCATTCAATAAGGAAGAGCATGCAGGCGGACCCAGAAGACGTCCTATGCATAGAAGAAGAAAGGTTTGTGTATTCTGCGGCAAGAATGCAGTTATTGATTACAAGGACACAAATCTTCTGAGAAAGTATATCTCTGAGAGAGGAAAGATTCTTCCCCGCCGGATTACCGGTACCTGCGCAAAGCATCAGAGAGAGCTTACCACAGCAATCAAGAGAGCTCGTCATCTTGCTCTTATGCCTTACGTTCAGGATTAATTTCCTGTCAGTAGGGATAAGAAGAAAAGATCTTTGGCAGTCTCTTAGCGTAAGAAGAGAATTTCAGAGAGAAATTACAGAAGACCGTTTCCGTGAGGATGCGGTCTTCTTTTTTTGCAAAAAATAAACCGGCTTTCAAAAATTAGGTTTTGCTGCGGTGACAGCAAACTCGACTTTACTATTTTTGCATATTTGATTATTATTAAGGCATAAATCATCTGAAAGAGGCAGGCCATGGCAAAACAGAAAAAGAAGCTTGAATTTCGATATTATACGCTGCCGGAGGGAGATTATGTCCTTCCCATGCTGGGCAAGGGCTGGGAACAGGAGTATGGACTCGGCTACGGAGAAATGCAGCATTTTCATAACTACATGGAAATCGGCTGCTGCTATTACGGGAACGGCAGACTGCTCATTGAGGATCGGACCTACCGCTATGGACCCCATATGTTTACTATTATTCCGGCAAACATCCCGCATACCACTATCTCGGAGCCGGGTCATATTGACAAATGGGAGTTCCTTTTTATCGATATGGATGAATTTGTAAGGAATGAAATGGAATCCTCCCGCCTGTCACCGGATGAGATTATCCGGATCATCAATAAGAGAGGAACTCTGAAAACAAAGGCCAATCATCCGATCATGGCCAGCCTGATTCAGAATATTATCCGGGAGTGCCGGGAGCAGCCGCTTTACTATAAGGATGCGATCAAAGGCTATCTTCACGCCCTGACCATAGAGATTCTCCGCCTGGATGATGAGCGCCTTCAGGTAAGGAAAAGCGACCGTTTCAGTGAATACATCAAGACGGCCATCCGCTATGTGCATGAGCATTATTCCGAGGATATCCGGATTTCCGAAATGGCTTCTACCTGCGGCCTTTCTGAATCGCATTTCCGTAAGATCTTCGAAGAAGCCATGAATATGAAGCCCAATGATTACATCAATTCGGTTCGTATTCAGGAGGCCTGCAAGCTCATTCGAAAGGAAGAGCTTTCCATGGAAGAGCTCGGAATCCGGGTCGGCTATCAGACACCGTCCACCTTTAACCGGAACTTCAGAAAGCTTACCGGAAAGACCCCTTACCAGTGGAAATCCGATGCCAGAAGCCGCAATGAGCTTCTGACAGATTTCCGGATCAGCGCTGAAAAAGGCTGGGTCGGCAAGGTCTGAAGTGGAATTTGCTTATTTTTTAACAGAGAAAAACGTTCAAAAAAGATCCGGCAGATCTCTGCCGGGTCTTTTTTCATAAAAATTGCACAAAAAACCAGATCAAAATGGTAACGTTTCCATTATTTTTCCGGCGAATATGCAAAGATTATAATGCTTTCTACACTTCTATTTTCCCATATCTCGGTTATAATATACATACATTCAAGAGAAAAGGGAACAAAAAATGTACAAAATTAACAAGACCATGAGGCCTTGGAACTTATTTTGGCAAAAAATGCTCCCAATCGTACAAGGAGGGTTTTGTATGAAAAAGAAAGTTTTATCCTTTATGCTGGTAGGGGTACTGGCAGTAGGAGCTCTTGCAGGATGCGGAAGCAGCAAGAGCGGTTCCAAGAAGTCTTCCAAGAAGTCTTCCAAGAACATCACAGCTTCAGAAGATGAGCACACACTTTCCGTATACGCATGGGATAAGAACTTCAATATCCCGGCTCTGGAAGCTGCAGAGGCAGCTTATCAGAAGAAGGATCCGGACTTCAAGCTGAACATCATTGAGCAGTCTGCTTCTTCCGATGTTGAGACAGCTGTTACAACAGCAGGTTCCTCCAAGGATTATTCCGCACTTCCGGATATCGTTCTTTTCCAGGACCACTACATTCAGAGATACGTACATGATTATCCGGATGCATGGCAGAATATTGATGATGCAAATGTTGACTGGACCCAGTTCTCTCAGGATAAGATCGGAATGTCCACCATTAACGGCAAGCATTACGGCTTCCCTGTAGATAACGGTACTGTTATCATGGCTTACCGTACAGACTATCTGGAGCAGGCAGGCCACAGTGTTGACGAGATGACCGGAATTTCCTGGGCAGACTTCGAAAAGGTTGCCAAGGATGTCAAGGATAAGACCGGCAAGTACATGATGTCCATGGACCACTCCGGAGATGACTTCCCTTACATGATGCTTCAGGCTGAAGGCGTTTCCCAGTTCAAGGACGGCAAGCCGCAGCTGACCACCGAGCCCAAGGTTGCTCAGGTTGTAGATGTCATTGCTCAGATGGCCAAGGACGAGACCATTCTCCTGGCTAACTCCTGGGATGAGTATACAGCTTCCATCGCAAACGATCAGGTAGCTGGTGTATTCAATGGTAACTGGATCATTGCAACAATGAAGCAGAACAAGGATGCTTCCGGCAAGTGGGCAATCACCACAATCCCGACTCTGGAAGGCAACGGCCAGCAGGGATATGCAGCAAACGGCGGTTCTTCCCTTTATATCACAGCTGCCTGCAAGAAGGCTGATCTTGCAAAAGACTTCCTTTCCTACACATTCGGCGGCGGCGATGGTGCAATCGAGACCTATGATAACGCTCTGAAGAACGGCGGTGTTATTTCTACTTACCTTCCTGCAGTACAGGGCGATACCTATCAGCAGGCAGATGACTTCTTCGGCGGAGCTAAGGTTTATGCAACTCTGATGGATTACTCCAGCAAGGTACCTGCAATTGAGCAGAATGACTTCCACTATGAGGCAAGAACTGATCTTGGCGAGGCAATTACCAATGTAATCAACGGAACCTCCACAAAGGATGCTCTGAAGGATGCACAGGAGAAGCTTGAGTTTGCAATGGAAGATAACAGCTCTAAGTAATCCCAAGATCCGATAAAAAATCATGGGGAATCGGATTTCCGATTCCCCTTTTTTATCCGTAAGGTCTCAGAAAGAAGGGAGAGTAAATTTGGAAAAGAAAAAAGGCATAAGCCTGCAGGAGAAGCAAAGCCTGGCAGGGTGGGGCTTTCTGGCACCTGCATCAATCTTGATCTTCATCCTGAGCTTTTACCCTATGGTAAGAGCCTTCATCATGTCTTTACAGACAGGCTCGGCCGCAAACATGCAGTGGCAGAAGCCACTCTTTCGGAATTACACCAGAATGGTTCATGATACGACCTTTATCCGGTCCATGGGAAATACTTTCCTCTATCTGATCATTCAGGTACCGATCATGCTGGTTCTGGCTATTCTTCTGGCTCAACTTTTGAACAACAAGGACCTGAGACTCAGGGGACTTTTCCGAACCATGGTCTTCCTTCCTTGTGCGACCTCACTGGTTTCCTATTCTTTGATTTTCCGTTCTATGTTTGCTCAGCAGGGCCTTGTAAACTCAGTTCTGATGAAACTTGGAATTATCAGTAAGAATATCAACTTCATCGGTACAACAAGCTGGGCTCGTTTCGTTATCATCTTCGCCCTGATCTGGAGATGGACCGGTTATAACATGGTCTTCTATCTGGCAGGCCTGCAGAACATTGAGTATTCTGTTTATGAAGCTGCAAAGATCGACGGTGCAAACGGCTGGAAGACCTTCTGGCACATTACAGTACCGCTTCTTCGTCCGACCATTATCATGACATTTATCATGTCTATCAATGGTACCCTGCAGCTGTTCGATGAGTCTGTCAACCTGACCAACGGCGGTCCTGCCAATACGACAATTACCATGTCGCATTACATTTACAACCTTTCCTTTGGTAAGGGCGTATCGAATTTCGGATATGCATCAGCTCTTTCCTTTGTAGTATTCGTTCTGGTTGCAATTCTGGCAGCTATTAATCTGAAAGTAGGTGATACGCGTGACTAAAGCAAAGAATAAATCCGCTATTCAGCGCAGACTGATTCCGACCTATATTTTCCTGGCAATCTGGAGTCTCTTCTCCGTATTCCCTCTTTACTGGATGATTTCAGCATCAACGAATACATCCAAGGATATACAGGCAGGAAGAATTATCTTCGGAATAGCTCTGGCAGATAATTATGAAAAGCTGGTTTCTCAGAACAATCTCTGGGGCACTCTTGGAAATTCCTTCCTCTACTCGATTGTGCAGACTGTTCTCTGCCTTTTCATCTGCTCTCTGGCAGGTTATGGCTTCGAGCTCTATCACACAAAGGCCAAAGACCGGCTCTTCGATATCCTGCTTCTTGCAATGATGGTACCTCAGGTTGCTACCATGATCCCTCTCTTCAAGCTGGTTAACAGCATGGGAATCATGTACACCGTATGGGCCTTCATTCTGCCGTCGATTTCGACACCTTTCATGATTATGATGTTCCGTCAGAACTCACGTAACTTCCCTCAGGATATCATGGAAGCAGCAAGACTGGATGGACTGAACGAGTTCCAGATTTATTTCAGAATGTATGTGCCGGTTATGAAATCCACCTTTGCAGCTGCCGCAGTAATCACTTTCATGAATGCATGGAACGCTTACCTGTGGCCGAAGGTTGTTATGGGAACCAACACCGATGCATGGACCATGCCGATGCTGATTGCAAACCTGGCCGGCGGTTATACACCTGACTACGGTGTCCTGATGCTGGGCGTACTTTTCTGCTCGATTCCGACCATGGTCGTCTTCTTCGTACTGCAGAAGCAGTTCGCAGAAGGAATTACCGGTGCGGTCAAGTAAGAGACAGTTCAGACTCTGTTTCACACATATTGACTAAGATTCATAGGGACTGTGGGCTGCCTGCAGTCCCTTTTATAAAAATGAAGGAGAAACTATGAAAGAATTCCATTACGAAATTGTAAGGAATCCTGAGATCTTCGAGGAAAACCGGATGATTGCTCATTCCGATCATCTCTATTATCCCAATAAGGATGCTGCCTATGGAGATCCGACCGGCTTCCGTTTCAGCCTGAATGGGATCTGGAAATTTTCCTATGCCAAAAACGAGGCAGGTTCCATTCCCGACTTCTATAAGAAGGATTATGATGATCAGGGCTGGGATGATATCCGGGTGCCGGCTCATATTCAGATGGAAGGCTACGATAAGCCCCAATATGTAAATACGGAATTTCCCTGGGATGGCCATGAGGAAATCGAGCCCGGAGAGATTCCCAGTGAATTCAATCCGACCGCTTCTTATCTCAAGGATTTTGAATTGCCGGTCAATATGAAAAAGGGACCGGTCTATATTTCCTTTCAGGGCGTAGAAAGCGGGTTCGCTCTCTGGCTGAACGGTAATTATGTCGGCTATAGCGAGGATAGCTTCACGCCCTCCGAGTTCGATCTGACGCCCTATATTCAGCCGGGAAAGAACCGTCTGGCCGTCCGTGTCTTCAAGTGGACTGCAGGAAGCTGGTGCGAGGACCAGGATATGTTTCGCTTCTCAGGAATTTTCCGGGATGTCTATCTCTATACGGTTCCCAAGGTTCATATCTATGATCTGAAAATACAGACGGAGCTGTCAGATGATTTCAAGCGGGCTGAACTGGTTATCGATATGAAGGCCAGCCAGTCCGGCGCCTATGAAATGGATCTTTTAGACCCGAATGGGGAATCGGTAATCCACGGAAACGGAACTCTGGAGAATAATACCCATATCCGAATTCCGGTAGACGAGCCGGCTCTCTGGAGTGCGGAATATCCGAATCTCTATGAGCTTCGGATCGGAGTACTGGATGACAAGAAAAATTTCCAGGAGGAAGTGGTGGAGAAAGTCGGCTTCCGCCGCTTTGAGCTGATTGATCATATCATGCAGTTGAATGGGAAGCGGATCGTCTTCAAAGGCACCGACCGCCACGAATTCTCTTCCGAAAGCGGCCGTGTTCTGTCCGTGGAGGATATCGAAAATGATATCATTACCATGAAGCAGAATAATATCAATGCCATCCGGACCAGCCATTATCCTAACCGGACAGAGTTCTATCGTCTGTGTGATGAATACGGTCTCTATGTCATAGATGAGACCAATCTGGAAACCCATGGAACCTGGGATCCGGTGCTGGAAGGAAGACGTGATATCGAGACCGTAGTGCCGGGGAATCGGCCGGAATTCCAGGAACTGGTTCTGGATCGGGCTCGCAGCATGTACGAAAGAGACAAGAACCATCCTTCGATTTTGATCTGGTCTTGCGGCAACGAGTCTTTCGGCGGAAAAGATATCAATGAAATGACCAAGGCATTTCATGCCTGGGATCCGACTCGTCTGGTTCATTACGAAGGTGTTCAATGGGATAAGCGCTATCCGAATCTGTCGGACATGGAAAGTACCATGTATGCGACGGTAGCTGACATCAAGGAATTCCTGAAGGATCACAGAGACAAGCCCTATATCAACTGCGAGTATACCCACGCCATGGGAAATTCCTGCGGCGCTATGTTCAAGTATACGGATCTGACCCGAGAAGATCCTCTGTTCCAGGGCGGCTTTATCTGGGACTATATCGATCAGTCCATTACAAAGAAGGACCGCTACGGAAGAGAGTTCCAGGCCTATGGCGGCGATTTTGATGACCGGCCCTGCGACTATAGCTTCAGTGGCAACGGTATCTGCTATGGCAAGGACCGTCTGCCTTCACCCAAGATGCAGGAAGTAAAGTTCAACTATCAGAATATCCGCATTCGGGTTGAAAAAGATGGCTTTACTGTGGAAAACAATGCTCTCTTCACACCGACCTCTGACTATGATTGCGAAATTCTTCTGGAAAAGGATGGCGAATTTGAGGACGGGTATCTGACTGAGGTAAATGTAGACCCCGGCGAGACCAAGTCCTTTGACCTGCCTTTTGAAATCCCGACCGAAGGCGGGGAGTATGTCGTAACTGTATCCTTCCTTCTGAAGAAAGACGAGCTCTGGGCCGACAAGGGTCATGAAGTGGCCTGGGGACAGGGCGTCTTCGGCAAGGTTGCAGAAATAAAGCATGAGGGTAAGCTTACTGTCGTACATGGATGGAAGAATCTTGGCGTTAAAGGAGATAACTTTGAAGTCATCTTCTCCCGCCTCTTCGGAGGACTTGTATCCTATGTCTACGGCGGAAGAGAGCTCTTGAAGACCATTCCAAAACCGAATTTCTGGCGGGCTATGACCGAAAACGATATGGCCAACCAGCTCCCCTTCCGGGCTGGCCAGTGGAAGGCCGCTTCCATGTATGTATCGCATAAATACCATCACGGAAGACGGGGAACAGACTACCAGGTAGAAGAGAAAGAAGATTCTGTAAAGGTCATCTATACCTATCATCTGGCAACCAAACCCGCCATGGACTGTAAGGTATCTTATACGGTATACCCGGACGGAGAAATCCAGGTCAGCCTGGATATGGATCCAAGTTCAGAAGTCGGAGAGCTTCCGGAATTCAGCATGATGTTTGGTCTGGATTATGATCTCCATCACCTGAAGTGGTATGGCAAGGGTCCGGAGGAGACCTATGCCGACCGGCAGAATGCCAAGATCGGCATCTATGAGAATGAAGTCATGGATAACATGGCAAAGTATCTGGTTCCTCAGGAGTGTGGTAACAAGATGGATGTACGGTACGCAGAGCTGACCGATGACAGGGGAAGAGGAATCCGCTTCAACTGCAATCATCTGCAGTTCTCGGCACTGCCCTGGACACCGCAGGAAGTGGAAAATGCGACCCATCAGAATGAGCTGCCTCTTCCGGTTCGTACCTGCGTCCGTGTCGGAGAGCAGATGGGCATTGCCGGAGACGATACCTGGGGTGCCTTGACACATCCGGAGTTTATGTTGGATAATAAGAAACCGATGAATATTACATTCTCCTTCCGGGGAATCTGATCTAGTGACGGAGGTTTGACATGTATCAGCAGGATATTTTCTACGAGTGCACGGTTGAGAGAAAGGTGCCTGGAAGTGTGAAGGCCATGGCCTATATTTCAGCTGTACTGGCATTTCTGAATTTTCTTATGATGCTGATCTTTCCTCCCATGCTGATCATGGCACTGCTCTTTGCCGTGCTGTCCTGGTATAACTTCCAGCATACCTCCCTGTCCTTCGATTACAGCTATACCAATGGTGAGCTGGACATTGACAAGGTCATCGGAGGAAGAAAGAGAAAGAATGTAATCACAACCAAGGAGGCCAATATCGTAGTTCTGGCTCCGACCCATACGGATCCGGTCAGACCTTATATCGGAAAGAGCATGCCGGTCAAGGACTGCTCCTCCCATACCAAGGGAAAGAACTACTATGTCATGATCGTAAAGGATGAGCTGACCGCAACGGAAACCAAGGTTATCTGTGAACCCAGTATCGAGATTCTCAATATTCTCCAGCGGATGAACCCTTCGAGGGTGACTCTGTCAGACGAGGATAAGGCAAGGGCAAGAAAGCTGAGCTGAAGTCCGGCGGATGTAAAATGAATTGAATTCCTGCGGGCCGGGCAGAGTCAAGGCTGACCGGGTCTTGGCTGAAGGTCAGATGGCCCGAAAATGGGACCGGAGTATGAAAAATTATAGGACATAGAGAGAAGAAAGAGACGAGGAATTTTCCCCGTCTCTTTTTTTACTCGATTGTATTCAGATTTAAATTAAATCTCCACGGAAAAGAGACAGCCGCAGTCAGCGACAAAGGATCTTTAGGACAGATTGACTGATGAATTTTCGTCCTCATTTTTCAGATAGGCAGAAATCATCATCCCGATTCTGCACTTGACGGCATCGTCGAAGTCTCTTAAGTCCAGGCCGGTTGTCCGTTTGAACTTATCAAGCCGGTAGACCAGGGTATTTCGGTGAAGGTAGAGATTCCGGGCAGTTTCAGCTATATTCAGACCGCTGGCGAAAAAGGTCCGGATAGTGTGCCAGGTTTCTTCGTCGATCTGAGAGAAATCAACTCCGGGAAGAGACTCCTCCAGATAGTCGATGCAGGCCTGGCGGGGCAGACGGGAAATAAGCTTGCCCAGGCCCAGATCTCTGAAATTATAAATCTGTTCGGAGGAGAGAAAAATACTGCCGACCTTCATGGAAAGAAGAAGGTTCTGGTAGATTTTCGGGAGGTCAGAAAGCTGATTAGCCGGCCGGTCAAAGGCAAGGCGGATGGTCTGCATGGCCTCTGCAGCCATTGTGTCGCAGATTTCAGCGGCAGCTTTCTTTAGATAGTCCGGAGAAAAGGTCTGGTCGGAAGCCAGTAAAAGGACCAGGTCATGCTCATTCATTTCCAGGTAGAAGGTGGATGAGACCTCCGTAATTTCCCGAAGAATGGCAAGGGTATCCGGCTGGTCTCTGTAGATCTTATCGAAGCGGAGAAGAAGGAGGCCGAAGCAGCCCTCGGTCCGGAAATGACTGCGCTCCAGAAGGACAAAAGCCTCATCAGAAGACAGCTCCCCGGTCAGAAGCTGACGGAGAAGATCCGTCTGTGACAGACCGGAAGCCGAGGCCTTCAGGCCTTTTAATAGAAATGTAAGGCGTTTCTCCAGTTCTTCATCGGAAATTGTGTGATCGGCCAGCTGAAAGGGAATGCCTGTGATTGAACGGATTTCCTCCAATGGCTTCTCAAAAGCACTTTTACCCATATTTTCTTCGGGATTTTCCCGAACATTTTCGCTGTGGTTTATCTTTTCAGACATGACGATTTCATCCTCTGTGTGAATTCAAAAGATTTTATGCACCTATTATAACGGATTCCAGGATTCTTGTGTCCACCTTCTGAGCGGATGATTCGGTTCTGCCGGGAACGGACACCCGGAAGAGCAGAGCTTAGATATCTTAATAAAGATCATGAAGGGAACTGACAGATAAAGCGGTCGACATAGAAGAAAGAAAAAAAGACAGCCGCAGAACCATATCAGATGATTCTGCGGCTGTCGCATTATTTCTTCAGATTTTCCTGTTTCTTCAAATCCCTATGGAAGCGTTTTTTGAAGAAAATCCGGAAGCACAATTCCGAGGAGGAACTTCATCCTAGTTTGTGATGGTAAGCTCTGTTTCCTTGTCGAAGAAATGAGTCTTACTCATATCCAGAGTGAAGGTGGTCTCCTGGCCCATCTTTGCAGGGGTAGAAGGATCTACACGGGCGGTCATCTGTGTGCCGCCGAAATCGAAGTAGAGATAAACCTCAGCACCGAGAAGCTCGTATACACGGATTTTGGCTGTGATTCTGTTCGGATTGTCATGCTCATCGATTGCAGCATCGTTCAGGTGCTCAGGACGGATACCCATGACAACGGTCTTTCCGATGTAGCCCTTTTCCTTCAGAACCTTGGCCTTTTCAGCAGGGACTTCAAGCTTTGCGTTGTCGATGGTTGCATATACCTTGGAGCCTTCCTCGGAAAGCTTTGCATCCAGGAAGTTCATCTGGGGAGATCCGATGAAGCCTGCTACGAAGAGATTGCAGGGAGCGTTGTAAAGAGTCTGAGGAGTATCTACCTGCTGTACAACACCATCCTTCATAACTACGATACGGGTACCAAGGGTCATAGCCTCGGTTTGGTCATGAGTTACGTAGATGATGGTTGCACCCAGACGGTCATGCAGACGGGAAATCTCGGTTCTCATCTGAACACGAAGCTTTGCATCCAGGTTGGAAAGAGGCTCATCCATAAGGAAGACCTTAGGATTACGAACGATTGCACGTCCCATGGCAACACGCTGTCTCTGTCCACCGGAAAGAGCCTTGGGCTTACGATCCAGATAAGGCTTCAATCCGAGGATATCAGCTGCCTCGTCAACCTTTTTCTTGATCTCGTCCTTGGGAACCTTACGGAGCTTCAGGCCGAATGCCATGTTATCAAATACGGTCATATGAGGATACAGAGCGTAGTTCTGGAATACCATTGCGATATCACGATCCTTGGGCTCTACATTGTTCATGACCTTGCCGTCGATCTTTAAGGTACCAGAGGTGATATCCTCAAGACCTGCGATCATACGAAGTGTGGTAGACTTACCACATCCGGACGGTCCTACGAAAATGATGAATTCCTTGTCCTTGACGTCGAGGTTGAAATCCTTAACGGCGGTAACACCGCTCGGATAAACCTTGGTTACGTTTTCAAGCTGTACACTTGCCATTGTAAAAACCTACCCTTCTATGAACTGTTACTCTACGATGAAGCCTTTTAATGCATTGAGGATTTCGGAAACCTGCGTATCCTTCTGAATCACAAGCTCCAGATTCTGGGAGAGATCCAAAGAAAAGATACCCATGATGGATTTCGCATCAATGACATAGCGGCCGGATACCAGATCAAAGTCGTTGTCAAATTTGGAAATAATATTGACGAAACTTTTCACACGGTCAATGGAATTGAGACTGATCTTTACCTTAGTCAAAACGATTCCTCCTTCCGTCAGCTCTCTTCATCAGCTATGGTCAGTATAGCCAAAGAAAATTCCGTAAACAATGTCATAACGACCAAAAATAATGAAAAACTTCCGTCAAAGTAACAAAGTCACCAGGGAAGGCTCTCGACCCTGCCTTCGCATGTGATATAATACAGTTCATGATTAAGAAGGTATGAATGGAGAGGTATGAATGGAAGCTTTGAAATATCATGGGAGGCTTAGAGCCTACCTTCTTATGCCGGTCCTGAATATCATCCTGCTTGCAGCGGTAAGTATCGGTCTGGATTTCTATCATCTGGATGCCGGGGTGGTTCTCTCAGGAGTCACGGTTCTATATACAGCTGTCGTGCTGATCCTTTTCGCCTGGGTGAAGAAAAAGCTGAACACGGAGCTGATCAATTTCGCAACCCATTACGGAACTGTTCAGAAAAAGTTTTTAAGGGATTTTCAGCTGCCCTATGCCCTGCTGGACGGAAACGGCCGCTTTATCTGGCTGAATAAGGAATTCCAGAAACTGATTCATAAGGACGGGAGCTATAATAAGAACATTTCCACCATTTTCCCGGAAATCACGCCGGTGATCCTGTCCCATTCCGAGGATGTCAAGCAGATCATCCGCCTGGAATATAACGGCAGAAAGTACCGGATTGAGCTCAGGAGGCTGTCTTTCGAAGAAGACGAGCCCAAGCGCAGGGAAATGATCACAACGGAAGAACTGATTCATTCCATCAATGCAGTGCTGGTCTTCGATGAGACGGAGCTTTATCAGATCCGCCAGCTGAACTGGAACCAGCAGATGGTACCCGCTATTATCTATATCGATAACTACGAGGAAACCATTGAGGGAATGGAAGTTGTCCGGAGATCGCTTCTGACGGCCACCATTGATCAGAAGATCAGCCAGTATTTCCAGCAGTATGAGGGAATTGTCCAGAAAATCGAGAAGGATAAGTACTTTGTTATTTTCCAGCAGCGCTGTCTGACGGATCTGGAGGAGAACAAGTTCTCGATTCTGGAGGAAATCCGCGGTATCCATTTCGGCAATGAGAGCGATGTGACCCTGTCAATTGGTGTCGGAGTCGGCGGAACCAGCTATCCGGAGGTTCTCGAATATGCCCGTGCGGCCATAAATATAGCCCTCGGCCGGGGCGGATCCCAGGCTGTCGTCAAGGATCATCATAATGTATCCTATTACGGCCTCCATGGAAAAGAAGTGGAGAAAAACACCCGTGTCAAGGCCAGAGTCAAGGCCCAGGCCCTTCGGGAAATGATGACCAGCCGGGACCGTGTGATTGTCATGGGACATAAGATCACGGATATCGATGCTTTCGGCGCCTGCCTGGGTATCTGTATCGCAGCAAGACACCTGGGCAAGGAATGCCATATCGTACTGAATACGATCACCACATCCTTACGGCCCCTGGTAGATCTGATTACAAAGGAGGATGACTGGCCGGATAATCTGATCCTTTCGACTCAGGAAGCACTCTACGGTGTGGACGACAAGACCCTGGTTGTAGTTGTTGATACTAACCGGGCCAATTATACGGAATGCCCGGAGCTTCTGGAACGGAGCAAAAATATTGTGGTTTTCGACCATCACAGACAGGGCGACGGTCTGATCAAAAACCCGGTCCTGTCCTATATTGAGCCCTATGCTTCCTCCACCTGTGAGATGATTGCAGAGATCCTTCAGTATTTTGCAGAGCGGATCGAAATCCGGCCCAAGGAAGCCGACTGCATCTATGCGGGCATTTTAATCGATACCAATAACTTTATGGCTAAAACCGGCGTCCGGACCTTCGAGGCTGCTGCCTATTTAAGAAGAAACGGAGCCGATATGACCCGGGTACGGAAGATGCTCCGGGAGGATATGCATACCTATAAGGCTAGGGCAGAAGTGGTCAGAGATGCGGAGGTCTACCGCGGTTCCTTTGCCATTTCCATCTGTGATCCGGCCGGACTGAAGAGTCCGACCATTGTTGCCGCCCAGGCAGCCAACGAGCTTCTGGATATCACAGGAATCAAGGCTTCCTTTGTCCTGACCGAGTATGATAATAAGATCTATATCAGCGCGAGATCCATTGATGAGATCGATGTGCAGAGAATCATGGAAAAACTGGGCGGCGGAGGTCATCTGAATCTTGCAGGTGCCCAGATCGAAGGTGGAAATATGACAGAGGCCAGGGATCTGATTAAGAGGATCCTGGATGAAGAGATCGAGAAAGGAGATATTGAATTATGAAAGTAATTCTTCTGGCAGATGTAAGAGCACTGGGAAAAAAGGGAGATATTGTTGAGGTAAGTAACGGCTATGCCCGGAATGCTCTTCTTCCGAAGAAGCTCGGCGTTGAGGCAACACCGGCCAATATGAATAATCTGAAGCTGAAAAAGGCACATGATGAGAAGGTGGCAGAAGAGAATCTGGAAGAGGCAAAGGCTCTGAAGGAAGAGATCGAAAAGTGGACTGTAGAAGTCAAGATTAAAACGGGCGAGGGCGGAAAGGTCTTCGGATCTGTATCGACCAAGGAAGTTGTGGATGCCTGCGAAAAGCAGTACGGAAAGAAGATCGATAAGAAAAAGATTGTTCTGGATGTACCGATGAAGGCATTGGGTACCTACAATCTTACAGTAAAGCTTCATCCGGAGGTTCAGGCTTCGCTGAAGGTTCACGTTTCCGAGAAGTAAAGGATCAGATCAGAAGATGGATACACAGACAGATAATCGGAATGAAAATGTTCAGCTCCGACGTATGCCAAGCTCGCCGGATGCTGAAAGGTCCGTCCTGGGTTCCATGATTATGGATAAGGAAGCCTGCAATACGGCAATGGGGCTTCTGGTCAGAGATGATTTCGACAATCAGGCCTACGGCCTGCTCTTTGAAGCCATCATAGAGCTTACCAACGAGGGGAAACCGATCGATGTGATCACCCTTCAGGACCGTCTTCAGGAAAAGGGAGCCCTTCCGGAAATTTCCAGTCCCGAATATATCACGGATATCGTAAGCTCGGTTCCACTCTCTGTAAATATCGAAAGCTACTGCTCGATCGTCAAGGAAAAGTCCATGCTCCGGACCATGATCCGGAAGAATCAGATGATCGAGAGCGAGTGCTTCAAGGCAGAGCGGCCGGCCAAGGAAATCCTGGGCGAATGGGAGGAAACCGCCTTCCAGATGGCACAGAACGAGACCGGAAATGAGGCCGTGCCCATTAAGCAGATTGTAATGTCCGCCCTGGACAAGATCCACAAGGCTTCCCAGATGGAAGGAAATGTAACAGGTATACCGACCGGCTTCACTGATCTGGACCGGCAGCTGTCCGGCCTTCAGCCGGCCGATCTGATTCTGATCGCAGCCCGTCCTTCCATGGGTAAGACGGCTCTGGCACTGAATATTGCTGAGCATGTTGCATTCAATCAGAAGCTGCCTTGTGCGATTTTCTCCCTTGAGATGCCCAGGGAGGCCCTGGTCAACCGTCTTATGTCCCTGGTTTCTCATGTCGAGGCGGAGAAAATCCGTTCCGGTCAGCTTCTGGACACCGACTGGACGGAGCTGGTCCGGAGTGCCGGTGTGATCGGCGACTCCAGGCTGATTATTGACGATCAGCCGGGCATTACCGTAGCCGATCTTCAGAGTAAATGCCGGAAATATAAGATGCAGTATCCGGACCTCTCTCTGATTATGATCGACTATCTTCAGCTCATGCAGGCATCCAAGCATTCAGATTCCAGACAGCAGGAAATCTCAGAGATCTCCCGCTCGATTAAAATGATTGCCCGGGAACTGAATGTTCCGATTATTGCGCTGTCCCAGCTGTCCCGGGCGCCGGAACAGAGACCGGATCACCGGCCCATGCTTTCGGATCTGCGTGAGTCGGGAGCAATCGAGCAGGATGCCGACGTGGTTATGTTCATTTACCGGGATGACTACTATAATAAAGACACCGATAAGAAGAACATTTCAGAAATCATCATTGCCAAGCAGAGAAACGGCCCGGTTGGTACCGTAGAGCTGGCCTGGCTGCCCCAGTATACCAAGTTCGGCAATCTGGACCACAGTCAGAGGAGAAACCGGCAGGAAGACTGATATCAAAAAAAGCCACCCGGCAGAGCCGGATGGCTTTTTTGTTCTTGACGGATGATCAGTCAGATATCAGCCCTGGGAGATAGCTCCGGTAGGACATACACCAGCACAGGTGCCGCACTCGATGCAAGCATCCGGATCGATGTTGTACTGAGAATCTCCCTGAGAGATTGCTCCTACAGGGCACTCAGGCTCGCAGGTACCGCAAGAAACACAAGAATCAGAAATTACGTATGCCATGACACATTCCTCCTTAAAAATGTAACATTAACGTATTCGCTAAGTATTATCATCATATCCCCAAGCGAAAAAAGGCGCAAGTATTAAATGTGAAACAGAAGGGTGGCTTCAATTCATTAAATTTTACTAAACTCAATTGTCAAAGCAGAATATGCGTTGTATAATCAACACACAATCACAAGGAGGAAAGTAAAATGAAGATAGAAGTAAATAAGGATACTAGTATCGGCGAGCTTCTGATGATCGATCAGGGCGTAACACCCATTCTTCTGGCAGTCGGCATGCACTGCATCGGATGCCCGGCATCCCAGATGGAGACCATCGAAGAGGCTGCAAGCGTCCACGGCATTGATCCCCAGTCCCTGGTAAACGAGATCAACGATTACCTCAATACCGAGGGCGTCGGAGCACAGGGCTGAGATTCCCCGAAGAGACATCAGGCTGCTCGGGCCTTTCCGACAGCAGAATGAGCCAGAGGAGTCAGTCTCAAAAAAAGAATCATAATTCATAAAAAGAGGAGATTTCCGATTGTTTTCCGGAAATCTCCTCTTTTTTCGTGCAGCTTCAGGATTCCATTAAAATCTGATCAAATGCCAGACTTCTTGGAAAGCAAGATGATTTACAGCTGGGCCAGTTTGGAAACCGCATCCTTTGAAAGAAGGATCTGGTCATGTTCCTTTAAGGCATTCAGATTGGCAGCGGTAGGTGCCAGGAGTGATCCGAACTCGCTGACCGTGTTGCAGATCCGCTGGAAGCTCACGGGATCTTCGTCCGGATCAGCCTTCAGGGAAAGAATGAAGACCTCAGGCTCTCTGACGTGATAGACCGAACTTTCTCCATGGAAGGCCGGTCGGATGATATGGGAGATCTGAATCAGGTCCTCCAGAGTCCGGAAGAGGAAGTTTTTCTGATCGGGCTGCTGAGATGTTTCGTTTTCTTTGCCAGCTTCAGATGCTGCTTCAGCGGCTGCTGAAGATCCGGCAGAAGGACCATTCCCATTGCCTGCCTTCCGGCTGGCCAGAAGCTTTCCATAGCTTTCCAGGATATCTTTTGCAGACATTACGATGTCGGAAGAATTCAGAGAGGACAGCTGATTGGAAAGGGAGGAAGTACTGTCATTCCCGTTGTTTGAAAAGCGTGCAAAGCGGGTATCCAGCATTTCCGGATCACTGACCTTGGTGACAACAAGAACCAGCTCGTCCTTGGAGACCGGAATGGCTTCCACCATGAGCGGATCATCTTGGGCATTGAATCCAAGCTCCTTGTTAGCCTTGGTCATCATTTCAGAAAAGAGGTCGCGAGCCTTCTGACTTCCGTAGGCGAGCTCGCTTAATTTCAGATTTCGTTCCTTTAAATCCTCACTGGTCAGAATACAGCGGATTTGATTTTCACTAATTTTTAGTATTTTCATATGGTGCTCCAAATAAGTTTTGCAATTGATTATATTCATAAGAAGGGCCGAGGTAAAGAGAAAAATAAAGAAAAAATATAAAAAAATTCTAAAGAATTGAAACATTATATTAAGAATCGCCAAATCGCTTGAGAGGGCTGTTGGGATATGCTATAAGTGAACCATGCCACGGCGATGCAGATAAAGATCATCTGGAAACAAGATGAAAATCAGGAGAAAAGACCGGATGAAAAGATCCGGCTTTACAGACCAGATCGTAAGACCATGATGATAGAGCTGCTTAGCTGTGAAAAACTTATTCATTATTGGGAATTGATATGGAAGGAGGGGAGTGATTTTCCAGCCGGTATGTTTCGATCATGAATTTTATCTGTCAGAGGGAATATCAGATACCACGAGGATTAATCTCCTTTGACTCCGGAAGCACATCCGAAGCCAAAGCATGCTGACAGGAAAATTCTGAGGAGGATTGCTTTTTAACATTCAGATACAGGTTTTGGTTGTTGGTTCCCCATCCTGTACATGGACAGATATCTAGATACCCCTGAAAAGCAATCCGGGAAGTGCAGCAATGAAATGGATCCGGGGGGATTTCAGCAATGCTTGGCAAGGAAAATCAAAAAAAGAGGAGTTATCTAAAATTATAGGCATTCGAAAATCCGACCTGTTAACAAGTTACATCGTGATTGGAAGTCCGCTGCCTGTACCATACGGATTTCATTGAATGCAAAAAAAAAGGAAAACAGGGCCGTAGGGGTGATATGGCTGATGTAAGATTCATCAGGCCGACCTTTTTACGGCCTTTGTTCTTGTGGTATAATCTTTTAATTAGAAATAATCAGCGGAGGATAGTTATAGCTATGAAGCGAAGAAAATGGATACTGCCGGGGATCCTTCTGATTGTTCTGGTATGTCTGGCAGCTGCCTTTCTCATCCACCGATACGCCCCGAGTCATGAGACCATGTCCTTAAAAGACTACTTTAAACCGCAGTCGGACAGGGACTGTGCTGTGATTCTTGACGGGAATTATGAGCCAGTGAAAACCGGCTCTCCGGCAGATGGACTGATCGAGGGGAACAGGGTCTATATTCGTCTGCCCTATCTGAAAGAATATGCGGATGACTCTTATGTCTATGATTCCACCGGTGGAATTCTCCGTTATGCAACCGACAGTCAGTTGATTACGGTTCCGGTGGACAGCAATAGCTATACGGTTGATCAGACGACAGAGAGCTTTGATGATAAAATCCTGATATGTGAAAATAATGCGGTTTATATCTGCCTGGACTGGGTGAAAAATTATACGGACCTGACCTATCAGCTCGAAAAATCGCCTTATCGGGTTGTCATTGAGACGGCCGGCTGGGAAAAAACGACGGCAGCTCTCCGTTCTTCCGGACAGCTGAGACAGTACGGCGGTGTGAAGAGCCGGATTCTTTCCGAAGTCAAAAAAGGCGACAGGGTTTCTGTTATTGAAAATTACGGAAGCTGGAGCAAGGTTCTCACGAAAGACGGAGTCATCGGCTGCATCCAGAACCGGAAGCTGGGAAAGACCGGTAAGGAAACGGTGAAGGCTTCTCTTCCGGAAAGAAATTATCAGCATCTTACTGTTAACAAAAAGATCAGCCTGGCCTGGCATCAGGTTACCTCACAGGCGGCAAACAATAATCTGCCCTCGGTTCTCTCCGGTATCAGCGGTGTCAACGTACTTTCTCCGACCTGGTATGTCCTCTCGGATAATCAGGGAAATATTACGGATCTGTCCAGTCTGTCCTATGTAGCGGACTGCCATCAGAAGCAGATTCAGGTCTGGGCTCTGGTCAGCAATATCGGAGCAAAGGATGTGGACAGTACTGCGGTCCTGAATACAACCTCTTCCAGGGATCAGCTGGTAAATAATCTGATCACATCGGCCATCCGGACCAAGGTGGACGGTATCAATGTCGATCTGGAGTCTCTGAGCGGCAAGGCCAGGGATGGCTATATTGAATTTATTCGCGAGCTTGCCCTGAAGTGCCACCAGAACGGGCTGATCCTGTCGGTGGATAATTATATACCGACCAGTTCCTCGGAATTCTATCAGAGGAAGGAACAGGCCGCTTTTGCAGACTATCTGATTATGATGGCCTACGATGAGCATTATAACGGATCCAAAGAGGCCGGTTCCGTGGCCTCGATTGACTGGGTAAAGAACGGCATCAGGAAAACCCTGGAGGGTGTGCCGGCGGATCAGCTGGTCCTGGGAATGCCTTTCTATACCAGGGTCTGGGTGACCGGTGCGGACGGCAGTCTGACCAGCAGTGCCATGGGTATGCTGGATGCCCTGAATTATATGCAGTCGAATGGCGCGGAGATCAAATGGTCGGATGAGGATGGACAGAACTACGGATCCTTTGAAAAGGACGGTAAGACCTATGAATGCTGGCTGGAGGATACCAAGTCTCTGGAATTAAAGCTTCAGGCCATGCAGGACAGTAAGCTGGCCGGCGGGGCCTTCTGGAAGCTCGGCATGGAGGATCCTTCTGTCTGGAGTCTCGTCAGTCAGTATATACAATAATTATTTGAAAATTGGAAAACGATCAGAGACGCAGGATCCGACAACGAAAAAACAGGAATGCGGCTGTCGTGATCGAATGATGGTAATAAAGCAGAGGATAAATCATGGAAACACTGATGATTAAAGTTGATAAGGAAAACCCGAGTGCAGAGGCTTTGAAGCCGGCCGTGGAAATGATTCAGAAGGGAGGTCTGGTAGCCTTCCCGACGGAAACGGTCTATGGTCTGGGCGGGGATGCGGAGAATCCGGAGGCATCGAAGAAAATCTATGCCGCCAAGGGCAGACCCTCCGACAATCCTCTGATCGTACATATCTGGGATTTCTCTCAGCTGGAGGAGATTGTTTCCGAGGTGCCGGAGGCAGCACGGAAGCTGGCCGATGCTTTCTGGCCGGGACCTCTGACCATGATTCTTCCGAAGAATGACCGGATTCCCCTGGAAACAACCGGGGGACTGAATACGGTTGCAATCCGTATGCCGAGTCATCCGGTTGCCCGTCTCTTTCTTAAGGAATCCAATGTGAAGATTGCTGCACCGAGCGCAAATACCTCCGGCCGTCCCAGTCCAACCCTGGCTGAGCATGTGGCAGAGGACCTTTCCGGAAAAATTGACTGCATTATTGATGGCGGAGCAGTAGATATCGGTCTGGAATCCACAATTGTAGATCTGTCGGAGGACGTGCCGACCATCTTAAGACCGGGCTACATTAATAAAGAAATGCTGGAAAAGGTTGTGGGTCCTGTCCGCATCGATCCGGGAATTCTGGATGCCAATGCCAACAAGAACATCCGTCCCAAGGCGCCGGGAATGCGTTACAAGCATTATGCACCCAAGGGAGACCTGGCCATTGTAGAAGGAAAACCCGAGGATGTGATCCGTGAAATCAACCGCAGGGTCGAGGAGGATCAGGGAAAGGGCCTGAAGGTCGGCGTCATTGCAACCAAGGAGGATCGGGAACTCTATCACTGCGACCACATTCTTACGATTGGGACCCGGACAGATGAATATTCGATCGCCCATAATCTCTATGCCATTCTGCGGGAATTTGATGAACTGGGCACTCAGAAAATGTATACCGAAAGCTTTGAAACCCCCAAGATCGGGAATGCTATTATGAATCGTCTTTTAAAGGCGGCAGGTCACGAGGTTATTCGTGCACCCCATGAGGATTAATCTATGTTAGTTCGAAGAGTTGTGATTTGCACGGGAAACGGAACCGCCAGGGCACCTATGGCGGCCGAGCTTCTGAAGCGCTGGCTCAAGGACAGCCCGATTGAGGTCTTGACCCGAGGATATACCGTTCAGTTTCCGGAGCCTATGAACCAGAAGGCCGAAGCTGTCATGGCTTCCGACGGAATTACGGTGGACGGATTCGAATCCAGGGAACTGAAAAATGAGGAAATCACGGATAAGACTCTGATTTTTACCATGTCGGAAAAGCAGAGAGAGCAGGTCTTAAAGCAGTATGCCTCTGCAACGGAGGATAATACCTTTGTCCTGGCCTACTATGTGGGTGAGGAGCTGGAAACCATGAATCCTTATGGAGCTCCGCTTCCGACCTACGGCCTCTGCTATGAGACCTTAAAGGAGACAACCCGGAAGCTGGCTGAAAAACTTCAGACCAAGGATAAGGAGGGTGCCGATGAGTGATAAAAGAAGGGACTATATTTCCTGGGACGAGTATTTTATGGGTGTGGCCTATCTGTCCGGCATGCGCTCCAAGGATCCCCATTCCCAGGTGGGCTGCTGCATTGTGAGTCCGGACAACAAGATTCTGTCCATGGGTTACAATGGTTTCCCCAAGGGATGCTCGGATGATGTCTTCCCCTGGGCCAGAGAGGGCGATCCTCTGGAAAACAAGTATCTTTATGTGACACACAGTGAGCTCAATGCCATCCTAAATTACCGGGGCGGGTCGCTCGAGGGAAGTAAGCTCTATGTCACCCTTTTCCCCTGCAATGAGTGTGCCAAGGCCATCATCCAGGCCGGGATCAAGGAACTCATCTATGCGGATGACAAATATGAAAAAACGCCATCTGTGATCGCATCCAAGCGGATGCTTTCGGCAGCAGGCGTTCATTATCGGAAATATGAGGCGACCGGACGGATCATTTCCTTCCGGGTCTGAATGGATTGGATATAAAAAGGACGGCTTGCGGCCGTCCTTTTTTGTATCGGATGAATTTATTGGACAGAAGAAAACATCTGTCCGAACCAGGAATAGAGTGTCTTAGAAAGTCTGGATATCGTCGTCTCCGCCCGCACTATTGTCAATCTTACGGATCTCAACATCATAGGAGACATCGGGGCTGACCGTCACATGGACACGGTCGCCGACCTTGTGGTGAAGCAGGGCCTTGCCCAGAGGGGATTCCATATCCAGACGGTTCTCCATGGAATTGCTCCGGATGGATGTGGTGATCTTGTAGGTCTCTTCTTCATCGTCTTCCGGGAAATAGACGGTGACAAGATTGTTCATGCCGACCTCATCTGCTTTACTGGCGTCGCTGATGACGATGGCATTTTTCAGGATATTCTCCAGATAGCGGATCCGGGATTCATTCTGATTCTTTGCCCGCTTTGCTGCATAGAGCTCGTAGTTCTCGGAATAGTCTCCCTGGGCCCGAGCTTCCTTTACTTCCTCAAGAATCTGGTGTCGGATATTGACCTTTCGGTCACGGATTTCGTCCTGGATTTTCTTGACATCGGATTCGGTAAGCTTCTGACGACTGGCCATGATATAACCTCTTTTCTGCAGGATTCTTCTCTTCCATACCCTGTATTTCACAGAGTCTGTCGGTATGGAAGGAAGTTTACTTTCATATGCTTCCATGCCTTATATTTCACAGAGCCTGTCGGTATGGGGTACATTTTTCTCAAATGAAAAGATGCTGTGAACTCTGTTCACAGCATCCCATAAAACGGAGACGGTGGGATTCGAACCCACGCACCAGTCGCCCGGCCTAAAGCATTTCGAGTGCCTCCTCTTGAACCTCTTGAGTACATCTCCATTCCGCCTTTCTACAGGCTGTAGGAAAGGCACTTATTGATATTACTCTATTCAAATAATTTTCGCAAGAAGGATTTGGAAGAAAGGCTGTTCGTGGTATAATATCTGAAAAAGCATTCCGGAGGCTGATATGGAACTTAAGAATATTTCATTGCCGAATATAGAACTTCCCAATATTATAAAAAAGCCGGCTTCTGACAATACAGAGCGCGCCTTCAACCGCCAGGATCCGGAGCGTGATGCCTTCATGCTGAAGGGTCCTCTGGCATCCAAAGGCTATGACTGGTGGTGGCACAGCTTCACCGGGAAAAACAAGTATACCGGAGAGGAACGAAGCTTCTTCATTGAGTTTTTCACCATCAACCCCGAGCTTGGCGGACCGGCACCGGTCTTCGGTCAGCTCCCTGCCAACCAGGAAAGCGGCAAGAAGCCTTCCTATCTTATGATCAAGGTCGGAAGCTGGGGAAAGGATGCCTGCCAGATCCATCGTTTCTTCGGCTGGGATGAGGTCAATGTCAAGGAGGATGCCCCCTTTCTGATCAGTGCGGACAACTGTTTCCTGTCAGAGACACGGACCCTGGGACGGGTAGAGCTTACGAAAGAGGAAGCCGAAAGCCATCCGGAATATCTGTCGGATGCCGGGTCCATGGTCTGGGATCTGAAGATTGAGAAGAAGACGGCCTTCAATGTCGGATACGGAACCGGACGGATGCTGAGAGATCTGGATGCCTTCCAGATGTTCTGGCATGCGGAAGGAATGAAGACCGAATATTCGGGCCAAGTATATTTCAACGGAACCGAGTACCAGGTGACACCGGAAGGATGCTTCGGCTATGCGGACAAGAACTGGGGCTCTGATTTCACCAGCCCCTGGATCTGGCTGTCTTCCAATGACATTACAAGCAAGGTCAGCGGCAAGAAGCTTGCGGATACCGTCTTTGATATCGGAGGCGGCTGCCCCAGAGTCGGAAACCATGAGATCAAGGATACGGTCTTAAGTGCGCTCTGGTACGAAGGCACGCCTTATGAGTTCAACTTTTCCAAGTTCTGGACTCTGACCAAGAACAAGATGAAGGTCAAGGAAAACAAGAAGGAGATCCACTGGTATATCGAGCAGGAGACCCCTCTGGCCAAATTCGAGATTCATGCTGTCTGCCAGAAGAGTGAAATGATTAAGAATCGTTATGAGGCCCCGGACGGATCCTTCCGTCATAAGAATCTCTGGTGCGGCGGAACCGGTCATGCTGAGCTGAAGCTCTTTAAGAAAAAGGTCAGCCTGAAGAATAAATGGGAATGGGAACTTGTGGATGACATGACTGCAGACCATCTTGGCTGTGAATACGGGGTATTCAGAACTTAACTGCTGAAAGATTGGAGCAATCTATGTCATATATGGCATTATACCGGAAATTCCGTCCCCGGGAATTTCAGGACGTAAAAGGGCAGGATCACATTATTACTGCCCTGAAGAATCAGGTCCGGACCGGAAGGATCGGCCATGCCTACCTTTTTACGGGGACCAGAGGAACCGGTAAGACCACCGTGGCCAAGATCCTGGCCCGGGCGGTCAACTGCGAGCATCCTCTGGAGGACGGCAGTCCCTGCAATGACTGCCCGACCTGTCAGCATATCCTGGACGGAAGCTCTCTCAATGTTATTGAGATCGATGCGGCCTCTAACAACGGCGTAGACAATATCCGGGATATTATCGAAGAGGTCGCCTATCCTCCCACAGAAGGAAAATACAAGGTCTATATTATCGATGAGGTGCATATGCTTTCCCAGGGTGCCTTCAATGCACTGCTGAAAACCTTGGAGGAGCCGCCCAGCTACGTGATCTTCATTCTGGCCACCACAGAGGTCCAGAAGGTTCCGATCACGATCATTTCCCGCTGTCAGCGCTATGATTTCCACCGGATTTCCATCGATACCATTGCCGGACGCATGAGGGAACTCATGGATCAGGAGAAGGTCGATATTGACGATAAGGCCCTCCGCTACATCGCAAAATGTGCGGACGGATCCATGCGTGACGGCCTGAGTATCCTCGATGAGTGCATCGCCTTTTACATGGACCGTCATATTTCCTATGACGATGTCTTAAAAATCCTCGGAGCCGTCGATAATGAAATCTTCCAGAAGCTTCTTGGCGAGATCCTGGCGAAAAAGACCATCGGGGCCATCGAAACCATTGAGGGCGTCGTAAATGAAGGCCGGGAGCTGACCCAGTTCGTCAATGATTTCGTCTGGTATCTCAGGAATCTCCTCCTGGCAAAGAACATGGACCATGCGGAAGATCTTCTGGAAATGTCCACAGAGAATTTCGAGGCTCTGAAGGAGACGGCAGCCAATATCGATGACCATATTCTGGTCCGCTATATCCGGATCCTGTCTGATCTATCCAATGAGATGAAATTTTCTTCCCAGAAGAGAATTCTTCTGGAGGTGGCAGTCATCCGTATGTGCCGGCCGGAAATGGAAGAGGATCTGGACTCCCTGGTTGAACGGATCAGCGATCTGGAAAAGCAGGTCGAAGAGGGTGTGGTTCTCGCTCCGACAGAAAGCAGTCCCAATCAGGCTCAGGGAGAGAGCAGACCCAGGTCCAGGGAAATCTTCAAGAAACAGATGATTCCGGATGCGACGCCGGAGGAGGTCAAACGTCTGGCCCATGGCTGGAACGGCATGGTTGACCGGATACCGGACAGCCTCATGAAAAATTTTATGAAGCAGCTTCTGCCGACGGTCAGTCCGGACGGAAAGCTGGAGCTTGTGGTTGACCCGTCGGATCCTTCCGGATCCATTGTGTCCAGCTGGATTTTCGACGAGCCGGAAAAGGATGATCATCAGAAGAAAATTCAGGAAATCATCAATGATTATGCCGGCGCAAATATAGAGCTTGTTTTCGAAAAGAACGAAAGCGGCAGAGACAACCGAGATGCTTATGAGGATCTGATCAGCAAATTCGGATCCGAGCATGATATAGATATTAACGTAGAAATTGACAATCCCGAAGAAGGAGGAAACGAATAATGTCCAAGAGAGGCGGATTCCCGGGAGGAATGCCCGGAAACATGAACAATCTGATGAAGCAGGCCCAGCGCATGCAGAGACAGATGGAAGAGGCACAGAAGGACCTTGAGACCAAGGAAATCACGGCAAGTGCCGGCGGCGGAGCTATCGAAGTCACAGTATCCGGCAAGCGGGAAGTGACCAAGGTGAAGATCGATCCGGAAGCCGTAGACCCGGAAGATGTGGAAACTCTGGAAGACCTGGTTATGGCAGCAGTCAATGAGGCCATGCATAAGGTCGATGAGCAGTCACAGGCTGCCATGTCCAAGTTTACCGGCGGAATGGGCGGTATGTTTTAAGGCGGAGCGATAGACAGAGCATGGAATATTATTCAAAGGAGATCAGCTCCCTGATCGAGGAGCTGGGACGCCTGCCCGGTATTGGTCCGAAATCCGCTCAGAGACTGGCCTTTCATATTCTTCACCTGCCCAAGGAGGATGTGGAACGGCTTTCCCATACCCTGACGGAAGCCAGAAATCATGTGCACTACTGCAAGGAATGCTGTACTCTGACAGATCAGGAAATCTGTCCGATCTGCAGCAATCCCAAGAGAAATCACCGTCAGATCATGGTGGTCGAACAGACCCGGGATCTGGCTGCCTATGAGAAAACAGGGAAATATGAAGGCGTCTACCATGTCCTTCACGGCGCCATTTCGCCCATGCAGGGAATCGGCCCGGAAGACATCCGCCTGAAGGAGCTGATGACCCGCCTTCAGAAGGAGGAGGTCGACGAGCTGATCATCGCAACCAATTCCAATCTGGAGGGCGAGACCACGGCCATGTATATCAGTAAGCTGGTTAAGCCGATCGGAATCCGGGTGACCCGGATTGCAAGCGGCGTTCCGGTCGGAGGAGATCTGGAAAATATAGACCAGGTCACCCTGCTCCGGGCTCTCGATGGACGGACGGAACTTTAGCTTTGGCGAAAAAATAGACAAGAAAAAAAGAAAGTCAGAAATGGCTTTCTTTTTTTATGCACGAAAGAGATCCGGTTCTTGTGGAAAACTGTCAGGAATCCGGATCTTTTTGTTGAAAAAGTTCTGAAAAAATTATGCATCTTCTACAAAGTCCTCCGGAAAATCCAGATTCAGCATTTTCTACAAAGAGATTTTTACCCCGAAAAAACTTTGCTCTTCTCCCTCCGCCTCTCTATAATGCAGATCACTGGAGGAAACAAATGAAAACGTATTTCCTGGTTTACATTTTCCTTGTTCCGGCAGCGGTATCGGATTTCAGGAAAAGGAAGATCAAAAATGTCTGGATCCTTCTGGCACTGGCCATAACCTTTTCACTGGCAGTTTTTTCGGAGGGAATGAGGGGAAAGGATCTGCCGGTCCTTTTGCTTCGGCTAATCTGGCCTCTGCTTTTCTTCTATCCCTTCTTCCTTTGCGGAGGCATCGGAGCCGGGGATGTGAAGCTTCTGGCTGCCATGTCAGTGGCCTTTCGCTTTAAAGATATTCTGGTCATTCTTTTTGGGACATTCCTTCCGGCGGCGGTATTCTCGCTTGGCCGGCTGGTCCGGACAAAGCAGTTTTCTTCTTCTCTGCTCCGGCTTTTCCAGTATGCGGGCAGGCAGCAGAAAGAAGGATTTTCGGAAAGGTATGCAGAACCGGGACAGGGGGAAAGGCTTCCTCTGGCGCCTTTCCTTCTGGCAGGATATACATTTTTTCTATTGGCTGAAAAATGGGGGATATTATGAACGGGGTAAGAATTCTGATCTGTGACAGTGACAAAAGTTATGTGGATGCTCTGGTCCGCTATCTGCTGGGAAGCGGGCAGAGGTTTTATGTTTCCTATCTGACAGAGCAGGCGGCTTATGAAAAGGAAGAGGGTGCCTTTGATATCGGACTCATGACGGAGGAATACATTCGTCTTTATGAAAATGACAGGGAGAAAAAGCTCCATATCCGTCATGTCATTCAGCTCTGCTCTACTATGGAAATCGGCTATAGGACCTATGATTCTCTCTATAAGTTCCAGTCGATGAACACCTTCCTTGATAAGCTTTCCAGCATGGAATGGAAGAACCTGCCTCCCCAGTCCCGCTATGCGGGGAAGACCAGGATCATGGGTGTCTACTCTCCCATGCGGCATGAGCTCGAGCTGCCATTCGCCCTGACCTATGCCAGGTTTCTGGCAGAAAAGGGGAAAACCATCTTTCTCGATATCGAGGAAAACAGCATCCTGAATCAGCTGGTCGGAAGGGAGCCCGAATGCAACCTTGTGGATGCCATTTATGAAATAGAGCAGCAGAAGGATAATTTCCGCATTGAGGTCTGCCTGGAAACCTATCATGGCTTTTCCTATCTGGCGCCGGTCTCCAATCCGTCAGAGCTTGCCCATATCCGGGAAAAGCAGTGGCTGGAGCTGATCCATCAGATTCAGAAATCGAGCTTTACCAACGTGGTCATGCTGTTCGGAACTCTACCTCAGGGCTTTCTGTCCATGCTGAAGGAAATGAATGCCATTTATCTCCTGGGTAAGGCCGGAAGCTATTACCAGACCGGAACCCTTCAGTTTGCGGCCTCGGTCAAGAAGATGAATCCGGAGATCTCCATCCAGGAGGTGCTTCTGCCCTTAAATGCCGGAAATATGAGCAAGGGATACTGCATGGAGGAACTGATGGATGGAAATCTGGGTGTCTTTGTAAGAAATCACTTTGGAGGTCTCCAGTATGCCCGGGCTTGATCACATTCTCCGAAACAGGGTTCTGGAACAGCTGGATCGAAACCAGAATGTGGAGGATGAGGTCGTCCGGGCCTGTGTCCGGCGGGAGGTCTGCAGAGCTGGAAGAGAACAGCCTCTGTCTGTGCAGGAGAGGCAGGAGCTGGAAGAAACCGTCTTCAACTCCTTAAGAAAATTCGATATATTGCAGGAGCTTTTGGATGACGAGGATATCACGGAAATCATGGTCAATGGACCGGATCAGATCTTTCTGGAAAAGAAAGGCCAGATCTATCTGTACGACCGGAAATTTGCTTCCGAGGAAAGGCTGATGGACGTGATCCAGCAGATTGCGGCGGCAAACAACCAGATTATCAGCGAATCTTCGCCGATTCTGGATACCCGGATTCACGGAGAGCGGGTCTGCATCGTTCTTCCGCCTATCGGAATTGATCATCCAATTCTTTCCATCCGGAAGTTCCCCAAGGAGCCCATCACTATGGACAGGCTTCTGGCAGCGGGGTCTATGTCGGAGGAAATTGCGGAATTTTTAAAGAAGGCAGTGGAGGCCCGCTACAATATTTTCATTTCTGGCGGTACCTCCAGCGGAAAGACGACCTTCTTAAATGCACTGACCGAATTTATACCGCGGGACCAGCGTGTTATCACGATTGAAGACTCGGCTGAGTTAGTGGTCCTTGGGATTCCCAATCTTATTCGCTTGGAGAGCCGCAGCAAAACCCTGGAGGGAAAGCTGGAGGTCACCATCCGTGACCTGGTGCGGACCTCTCTCCGTCTTCGGCCGGATCGTATTATCGTCGGCGAATGCCGGGGCGGGGAAACCCTGGATATGATTCAGGCTATGGCAACAGGACATCCCGGTTCTTTAAGTACCGGTCATGCCAATTCTGCCAGAGACATGCTTTCCCGTCTGGAGGTTATGGTCCTGATGGGAGGAAATGCAGACCTGCCGCTTCTTGCCATTCGTCAGCAGATTGCAGCAGGCATTGACCTCATTATCCATCTGGCCAGACTCAGAGACCGGAGCAGAAGACTGATCGAGATTACGGAACTGAATGGGATGGAGAATGGCGAAATACGTCTGAACCGGCTCTACCGCCTGAAGGAAGAGCGGGAGGAAGGGGAGTCTTATCAATGGGTGAAAGAAGGGGAACTGATCCACTGCGAAAAAATGACAAGAGCCGGCTTCTCGACCTGGTGAAGGAAGGTGGCGAGGATCTGGCAGTCAGTTTTCTTACGGCCTTTCTTTTCTACCGGTCTCCCTTTGCCCTGATTCTGATCCTTCCCTTCTCAATTCTGAATCATAAGCGGATTCAGAAGGACAGGGAGCTTTTAAGGCAGGAAAGGTTTCACCGGCAGTTTCGGGAATTATTGAATATCCTGGCCACATCCTTAAGCGGAGGCTATTCCATTGAGCGGGCTTTTGCTCAGGCAGAGGGAGAGCTTATGGAGCTTTATCCGGAGGGCACGGTTTTTCAGGAGGATTTAAAGCAGCTGAATCGGAGAGTCCGCCTGAATCAGCCAGTGGAGAAAGCATTTATGGAATTTGCGGCCAGCTGGCCCTATGAGGAGGTCAGCGGATTTGCAGAGATTTTCGCCTTTGCCAAGAGACTGGGCGGCGATTACGGAAAGAATATCCGGAAAACGGCAGTTGCCATTGGAGAAAATCTGGAGCTGGAGCAGGAAATCGAGGCCCTGACAGCGGATAAAAAGCTGGAGCTTCGAATTATGTGCCTGATGCCGCTTGGGATTCTGCTCTATATTTCCCTGGCCTCACCGGAATTCCTACAGGCCTCCTACCACAATCCGGCCGGAGTCCTGGTCATGACCGTCTGTCTGGCTGTTTATATGACAGCCATATTCTTAGGCCGGCGGATCATTCAGTCGGCGAAAATGTAGGGCGTTGATCTGGAGAGAAGAGCGGTATGGATTTCGCGGCAGTGAAAAAGATTTGAATCAGGAGATGTTCGCAGAATACGGGGTTATGAAAAAGGGGGAGTTATGATCATATCATTGTTATGTCTGGCCGGTCTGGCAGGACTGATTCACTGGCAGAAGACCAGAGGCAGTCCCTTTCAAAAAAAGATTGTAAGGATACTGATTCTGATCGAATGTCTGGGTCTTCTGCTTTCTCTAATGGACTTTGCTCACAGTCACTTTCTGGCGGAAAGCACTGTGAAGCGTCCGGAATATGGAGAAGGTGCAAAGATCTATGAATTCACGGTAAAAAGTGACAGAAAGAAAGTAACCTACAAGGCAAAGTCCGAGGAGCGGCAGCTTTCTGCCAAAGAGATCAGGAAAAAGTTCGCTCAGGCGGAAAAGGAAATCGATCAGTCGCTTCCGGGCGAAAATAAGAGCCTTTCGAAAATCGAAAAGGATCTGAAACCGGCATCCTCCTATGCAGACGGCTGGGTGACGGCCAGCTGGACCTTTGAACCGGATGACCTGATCCGTTCCGACGGAGAGGTCCTGAATGCGGGCATAAAGAAGACCGAGGCTGTCGGCAGGGTAGAGCTGACCTGTCAGGAGACCAGAATCGTTGAGGAATATCCTCTGGTCATCTATCCTGCCAATCCAAAGGACGCAGACGGTCTTCGGAAGATCCTGGATCAGGCATGGGCAGATGCAGGCGCGGAAAACAAAGACCAGAAGGAAATGAAGCTTCCGAAGAAAGCAGGGAAGCTGAAGCTCTCCTGGTTTGAAAAAGACGGCGGACGGGGGCGGAATCTGTCTGTCCTGGGTCTGATTGCAGCCTTTGCCCTGACCTTTGCCGGAATGGAAGAAAAAAAGAGACGAAAAGAAAAATATCTGCAGGCTTTACGGGATGACTATCCGGGCATTCTGAACATGCTCTATCTCTATGTTCAGTCTGGAATTACAACCAGAGGAGCCATGGAAAGGATCGGGAAAGCTTATCTGGACCGGCAGAAACGGGGAAAGACAAAGAAAAGGCCGGGCTATGAGCTCCTGCTTCAGACGATTCGGGAGATGGAGTCCGGAATCGGAGAACAGAAGGCCTATGAAGGCATGGGCAGACGGGCAGGAGAACGAAGCTTTCGGAAATTATCGCTGCTTTTAACACAGAATCTGGCCAGGGGAACCGGTGACCTGCTTCTGCATTTGGAAAGAGAAGCAAGGGAAGTCCGCGAGGAGTCAAAAGCCAGAGTTCGGTCAGAGGGAGAAAAGATTACAACGAAGCTTCTGCTTCCCATGATGCTTCTGATGGGCGTAGTTCTGGCGGTTCTGATCTTTCCGTCCATCTATGGAATTCAGAGCGGAACCTTCGGGTAAGGAAAAATTTGCGGAGTTATGAAATTTGATTCGGGAAAAAAATACAGGGCAGTAAACAACAGTCATCTGCCGGGAAGTTATGAAAATTATACAGAGATATGATCCGGGAATGAAAAAGACGGAAATAGAGGGACTTTGGAATTTTCAACGGGAAAATCAAAAAATCCCAGCAAAAGAAAGTAAGGGGGAACATTATGAATACATTGAAAAATCTGGGGAAGAAACTGCAGCTTGTAAGATTCCTAAAGGAGGAAGACGGAGCAGGGGTCGTAGAGGTGATCCTGATTTTGGTTGTCATTATCGGACTGGTTCTGATTTTCAAGGAGCAGCTGAGTGACCTTGTAGACAAGATTTTCAGTAAAATCCAGAGAAATGCAAACAGTGTCTAATCCATACGGATCGATGGGCTATGCCGGAAGGAAAGCAGCCTCTGCCAAAGGAAGCCAAGCTTTTGTCGGAGGGACAACTGTCTTTTTCTGCCTGACTCTGATTTCTCTTATGGCAGTCTTCTTCACTCTGGCGGAGGGGGTCAGGGTACTGGCCCTGAACCGGTCCTGCGATCGGATCACAGAGAACAGTACCAATGCCATTTTTTCACGCTTTGTGGACTGTCTGTGGACGGACTATGGAATCCTCGGAGTGGATCTGACCTGTGCCGGACAGGATATGAGCGGGCAGATGCTGGCGGATTATGGTCTGTCCTATGCCCAGCAGAGCGGAAATCCCAGGAAGGATATCGGGGTGACCTATCTCAGGCTGAATGCAGATTCCTGTCAGATCCGAAGTTACGGCCTTCTGACCGATCAGGCCGGGACGCCCTTTCTTCGGATGGCTGCAGAAACTGCATTGGAGGACATTCCGGAGGAGCTGCTTCAGAAGAAGACAGAGGAGATTCAGGAGGGACAGGAAATATCGGACTCTTCGGAATCCATCGATCAGCTTTTGGACAATGGCGATCAGGCCTTAAAAAGGAGTTCCCCTCAGGGGTCAGCTCCTTCAGGCGGGGCTGGAGAGGAACTGAGTCCTCAGGAAAAAGCCAGGCGAGAAGCGGAAACGAAGAAGTGGGAGGGCGTTTCGAATCCCATTCCCATGGTCAGAGAGTGGAAAAACAAGGATATTCTGGAACTGCTCCTGCCGCAGGACTGCGAGGTCAGTGCAAAGACACTCGGAGTGGAGGATCTGCTTTCAAAAAGACAGCTGAATCAGGGAAATAAGACTGCAGCAGGTCTGTCACCGGTGGATCGGATTCTCTGTCAGCAGTATGCCAAAAGCCATCTGGGATGGTTCATGGAACCACTGGAGAGCGGATCTCTGGCTTATGGCAGTGAATATCTGATTGCAGGAAAGAACAGTGACCGGGAAAACCTGAAAGCGACCGCTCTCCGTATCCTTGCGATGCGGGAGGGTCAGAATCTGATTTCCATTATGAAAGACGAGGAAAAGAAGAACCTGGCCAGAAGCTTTGCCTCAGTTTTAAGTGCCTTCAGCGGGGAGGCTCTGGAGCTTCCCATTGAACTTGCGATTCTGGCAGCCTGGACCTTTGTGGAAAGTGTTCTGGATCTTCGGGCTCTCTTTGCCGGAGAAAAGGTTCCGATTCTGAAAAATAAAGAGGAATGGAAATCCTCTCTCGAGAATCTCGGAAAAAGTATGGCCAAAGAGGAAAAATCGGATGGATCGGATCATGGACTGAATTATGAGGCTTATCTTGGTATTCTTTTTCTTACGCTTACAACGGAGAAAATGGGACTTCGTTCCCTGGATCTTATCGAAGCGGATATCCGGACCAGAGAGGGCTATGAATCGGTTCGTATGGACCGGCTGGTCTACAGTGCTGATCTGGAATGGGAATATCATGCGAGTCCGGTCTTCCTTTCCTTCGTTCCTGATATCTCAGGAGGCGGGGATCTCTATGATTATAAACGGCAGAAGTCCTTTTCCTATCTGAAGGAATAAATCTGCAGGAATGTTTAGGGAGTAAGAAGAAAGAAGATCCGTGCAGTAAAGATCCGGATGAGTGATTTTATCAGTCAGGAAGTATGAGGAAAGGGGGTGTATCGGGGTGTCTCTTATACAAAAAAGAATGAGTCTGAGAAAAGATGCGGATCCGAAAATGGATCCGGCATATTCCAGTCATGGTTTTTGTTTTCAAATCTCTCTTCTTACGTTCCATCTGCTGGATTCCCCCAAAAGCAGATCTCAGACTCTGAATGGGGAGACACCCCGATGCATCTCCGAACTTCCTCATATGGAAAAAGACTTTCCATGCCGGGAAATTAGATTACCGCAGGATAGAAACAGTTGCCGGCCAGGGGAGAACAGACTGCGTTCGGATCAGACAAGACGTCTGTCAGGCTCCATGACCGTAGAGGCTTCCATTGTGCTTCCTTTGGTGCTCTGTCTCCTGGTGACTGTGATTTTCTTTATGCGTATTCTCACCATCCAGCACCAGGTCGGACAGATTATGGATGAGACGGTGAGGGAAGGTGCTATTTACGGGACGCCAGTCAGTGAAGACGGGAAAAGGGGAGTGGCTTCCACTGACATCGATCCCAGTATGCAGGGCCTTCTGACAGCCAGGTTCTATCAGAAGGCTCTGGAATCCGATCTTGAGACAGAATATATTCAGGGCGGTGTCATGGGCCTGAATCTTCTGGCTTCTCATGTGGACCGGACAGATATCTGTCTGACGGTGCATTACGCAGTAAATCTGAAGCTTCCTTTCTTCGGCCAGGATGTACTGCAGCTGAAACAGACAGCATCGACACGGCGCTGGGTGGGATGGAATCCCTCCATGGAAAACGATGGAGACAGCCGGCAGGTTTTTATCACGCAGCATGGTAGTGCCTACCATCTCAGAAGAGACTGCTCCTATCTCAATATCCGGGTGGAGCCAGTATCCAAATGGACAGCAGGAATGAGGCGGTCCGGCGACGGATCCAAATACTATGCCTGTCCTTTCTGCAGGAAGGGAAAGTCAGATACCTATTATATTGCCAATTATGGCAATCGCTATCACACTAGACAGAACTGTCCGGCCATTAAAAGGACGGTAAGACAGATCAGCAAAGCGGAAGCGGAAAGAATGGGATATCACGGTTGCAGTAAATGCGGACATTAATTATGGAAGGCAGACAGAAAAACGGGAGAAAATCAGGAAGAAGTCTGCAATGAAAATCAGTGAATGAAGGCCGGGAAGCAGGGATTTATGGAAATATGAATATATTGAAACAGGGATTATAAACGGGGAGTAGGAAAAGTATGGAATGTGTCAGTCTTCTTGCTATGCTGGGAATCCTGAGTCTGGAAGACCTGCATGAGAAGAAAATACGAAGCTTTGAGATCCTGGCTTTTGGAATACTCGGTCTTCTTTTTCATCTGATATTTAAACGCCTCAGTATCGAAAATCTGGTCGGCGGACTTCTGATCGGGGTGGGACTTCTGTTGATCGGTTGGCTGTCAAGAGAGCAGATCGGTTATGGAGACGGTCTTCTTTTTCTGGTGACCGGAATTTTTCTCGGCTTCTGGAACAATATGATCCTGCTCTGGAGTGCGGCGATCCTTATGGGCCTGGCCTCAATTTTTCTCTATCTGACCGGGAAAATCGGAAGAAAGGAGAGAGTGCCCTTTATACCCTTTGTCCTGATGGCTTATGTGCTTCTTCTATTCTGGAAGGGAGGCAGTTTAAGTGTTTAACAGACGGGTGGACAGGGAGCGGAAGGGACTTTTTTAGAAAGAAGGAAGATATGATGGAAAAAATGATGGAAGGAAGGCCTGAAAGAAAATTCGAAGAGAAGTTTGAAGAGAAAGCCAGTGGAAAGTATCCGAAAAAGCCTTCTGGAAAGAAGATTTTCGACTTTCTTTCCATGCCCCTGGAGGCATCCTATACCGTAGAAGCCTCCATCATTTTTTCCATCTGCCTGCTTACGATCGGTGCGGTAATACTTCTTGGACTTTCGATTTATCAGGAATCACTTTCCATCGCTTCGAGCAAGATGGAGGACATCAATGTGACCAGGCGCTTCCGTCTGATCGCGGCGGGCAGGGATATCCTGGAGCAGCTGAAGTAAAAGAAATTTTAAAGGCTCCTGATATCCTGTCACAGCAGAAATGAAGTGTTTTTGAGACAGCAGAAATGAGAGCTATTTTAGGCTCCTGAGAGGAAAATGCATGAAGATACTTTATACCAGAAATGCGCAGAATGCGTATATGATTCTGACAGAGCTGAACTCCGCAGATGACAGGGAAGCCGGATCCGGTTATGAAACGATGATGCTGGAAAAAAATGAACTTCATACTCTGATGGGCTATTATCCTGTGGCCTATAACGGTGAAATGCAGTACTGGTATGATATCGGCGGACTGTGTTCTCTGCATCAGTATCTGAGCCGGGAAGGACTGTCGGGCCAGATCCTGTGTCAGCTGGTCATGGATCTGGGGCTGGCTCTGAAGGAACTCAACAATTATCTCCTTTCCGAAGACAGGCTGCTGCTCAGTCCAGAGACGGTCTATATTTCTCAAAATGAAGGCCGAATCGAAACCAGGCTCTGCTACTGTCCGGCGATAAGCCAGCCATTGTGGGATCAGGTCCGTGAGCTTTTCGAATATTTCCTGGCTCTTGTGGACCATGAGAAGAAGGATGAGATGAACCTCTGCTACCGGCTTTACCGGATTCTGTCCAATGAGGATGTCTCGGTGGACCGCCTGATCGAGGAGGTCAGTCCTCTGAAAGAAAGCGGCGGAGTGACGGATCTTGAGGAAGTGGCCTCATCCTGGCAGGAAAACATTCCGCGGGAAGAGACAGAAGGATTCGAGGGGAACAACTGGTCCGGCAGAGAAAAGGAAGAAAAAGGCAGGAGAAAGAAGGAAAAACGCGGCTTCTTTCAGAAGTCCGATGGCAGTCTTGGAAAGCGTTTTAAGGATGAGATACGGAAAAAGATGGACAAGGTCCGCGGAAGTTTCCGGGATGACCGGAAGCTGTCGGAAGAGGATCGGATTTTCGACCCGGAGGATCCAACTCTGGATAGAGACGTGAATTTTGAAAGGATTGAGGTCGGTTCGTCTGAATGCTATACTCAGGGAGAAAGAAAAAGACCGGGCGGGAGCGGTTATGGCAGCGCCCGATAGGGATCTTTTGGAAAAGGAGTAGAGGATGAAAGACGATAATTGTATTTTCTGCAAACTTGCAAATGGTGATATTCCGACCAATACGATCTATGAGGATGAGGATTTCCGGGTGATCCTGGATGCGGATCCGGCTTCCAAGGGACACGCTCTGATTCTTCCCAAGCAGCACTATCGGAATATCTATGATCTGGATCCGGAAATTGCGGCAAAAATTTTCCCGCTGGCACAGAAAATGGCAAAGCACATGACCGAGGTGCTTCACTGCGACGGCTTCAATATCCTGCAGAACAATAATGAGGTTGCAGGACAGTCGGTCTTCCACTTTCATCTGCATCTGATTCCGCGCTATGTGGATCAGCCCAATAAGAATCTGCTGGAATTCTCTCATTGCGGAATGAAGGAAGATGAGATCAAGGCAGTCTGTGAGGAACTGAAGCTGAACTAAGGTGATAAACTGCTTCTCCCGGCTTTCCTTCTCGACGGATAAGAAAGCGATGGCGGGTCAGGAAAGAAACTGATAAAAGAGACTAAAAAAGAAAAGTATATTAGATAAAACAAACCGATCATGCTCTGTCACTGATATACAGCGGAGATTTGCATGATCGGTTTTTTATACTTGTTTTTTATGCGTTAATAATTAAGAAATGCTAAGCGGAAATCTTCGGCTGTTCGATGATCTGTCTGGCAGTTCACCGAGAAACCCTTCAGATCTTTTTTGAAATCGCTTCATCCAGAAGATTTACGATCTTTGTAATCGAGTCGATGCCCTGCTTCTGCTCCATGGTATCGATGTAGGTCTGGCGGTTCTTGTAGACATCGCGTACTGTTTCTGTCAGGATATCCGCATTGATGCTTTCCTCTTCGAGGACTTTGGAGAAGCCCTGCTTTTCGAAGGATCTGGCGTTCAGAATCTGGTCTCCCCGGCTGGCATTTTTCGACAGGGGGATCAGGATATTGGGCTTTCTTAAAGCGAGAAGCTCGCAGATAGCATTGGCTCCTGCCCGGGAAATGATGAGACTTGCGCAGGCAAAGAGATCCGGGAGCTCCTTTGAAATATATTCATACTGGCGATAGCCTTCTCTGCCATCGAGTTTCGGATCCAGATGGCCCTTGCCGCAGAGATGGATGATCTGGAATTCCTGAAGGAGTTCATCAAGAGATCCGCGTACGGCATTGTTGATGAAAACAGAGCCCTGGCTTCCGCCGATGATCAGAAGAACGGGTTTATCGCTAGTGAATCCGGCAAAGGCGAGACCCTTTTCAGGGTCACCCTTCATCAGTTCCTGACGGATAGGTGTGCCGGTCAGAACTCCTTTTCCGCCTTCAATTTTCGATACGGTTTCCGGGAAATTGCAGCAGACCTTGACGGCACCCTTCATGGCAATCCGATTGGCAAGCCCTGGTGTCATATCCGACTCGTGAATCAGGGCCGGAATGTGGAGCTTTCTGGCTGCAAGAACGACTGGTACGGAAACAAAGCCGCCCTTGGAGAAAATGACATCCGGCTTTATCTTTCGAAGAAGGGACAGAGACTGAGAATAGCCGTGGAGGACCCGGAAGGGATCGGAAAAGTTCTTCCAGCTGAAGTAACGGCGGAGTTTTCCGGAATCGATGCCGTAGTAGGGAACGCCTTCGGCTTTAATCAGCTGTTTTTCCATACCATTATAGGATCCGATATAGGAAATATCATAGCCGTCTTCACGCAGTGCCGGCAGAAGTGCAATGTTGGGGGTAACATGTCCGGCAGTACCGCCGCCGGTCAGAACGATTTTCTTCATGGTGAATACCTTCTTTTGAAATACTTTTTCTTATTTTAAACTCGAAATCTCAAGCGCTGAATTCATGGCGGATGATCTGATGAATATGAAATGACTGCCTTTGAATTCAGCGGATTTTCATTTAAAATCTCTCAATCCCATAATCATTAAATGCCCGAAGCCCCGGATTGTCAAGGCGGACAAAGAGCCCGGCATACAGTCGGGAAGACAAATTCTGCACAGTTCCGGCTGAAATTTGACAATTCTGAAAGCCTATGCTATATTACGCGTAACATAATTGTAACAAACGAAACATTTCAATACACATTTTGCAAAAAGAACAGAAAATCGCTCAGGAAGCATCATGAAAGATGAAAGACGCATGAACGCAGGCATCTCTGATCCGGCAACTAATGTAAGTATCACTGAGCAGGTACGATGAAGCATCGTTTAGGAGACTTATGGGAATCAGAAGAAAAAATATCTATCAGGCTGCAGCCGTTCTGGCAGTTGGCGCTATGCTGACTGCAGGAGCTGTCTGGCTTCCCGGAAATCAGGACCGGAATTCTGCACAGACCGTTCAGAGCAATGGCCTGGCCGGCGTTACGGAAGCGATCGGCCTCATGCAGACATCAGCCGGAAGCAAGTCAGATAGAAAGCTGACAAGCCTGACTTCAGTTGGAGAAAGCAATGCGGCAGCTGCTGAAACTTCGGAAACCTCCCCCGCTTCTGATTCTGTTTCAGATACCGCATCTGCAGCAGCTGTCACTGCCCAGTATCCGGAATGGGCAAGCCGCCTGATTGCAAATGTGGACAGTTCCGCCAATGTCAGAGATTCTGCTTCAGAGACCGGCGCTATTGTCGGAAAGATGCGAAAGGGCGATGTCGCTGAGGTTCTCGGAGAAGAAAACGGCTGGTATCAGATTCGCTCCGGAAATCTCACCGGCTACATCAGTTCTTCCTATGCCCTTGTCGGAGATGCGGCCAAGGCTCTGGCCGATCAGGTCTGCCCGACAACCGCAACCGTAACAGCTACTGCTGTTCGGGTACGTGAGAATCCGGATCTGAATGCAGGCGTTGTCACCACTCTCTATCAGAATAATGAAGCATCTGTCCGTACGGATGCGGCTCCTGTCGACGGCTGGACTGCTATTTCCGTTAACGGAAAGAACGGATATATCAAGAGTGATCTGATTTCTGTCCAGCAGAAGCTCGGAACAGGGATCACCAATGAAGAGGAAGCAGCTCTGATCGCTGCTCAGAAGAAATCCGAGGAAGAGGCTGCGGCAAAGAAGGCTGCAGAAGAAGCTGCTGCAAAGGCCAAGGCCGAGGCAAAGACTGCTGCTCAGGCCAAGGTTCAGTCCAGTGCCGTAAGTCAGCAGGCCAGCTATGCTGCCACAGCAGATGACGTTACCATTCTGGCGGCTATCATTCAGCATGAAGCCGGAGGCGAGATCTATCAGGGTCAGGTTGCCGTCGGTTCTGTTGTCATGAACCGGGTACGTTCGTCCCGTTATCCCAATACAGTCCGAGGAGTTATTTTCCAGAGTGGACAGTTCACCAGTGAAGCAGCTTTGAGCAAGGTAATCGCCAGAGGCTTGAAGCAGTCCTGCATCAGTGCGGCACAGGAAGCTCTTGCAGGTGCTGATGTGGTCGGAGGAAGAGTTTCCTTTCGTCCGGTACGAAGCGGCAGAGAGGGTCTTGTCATCGGAAATCATGTCTTCTTCTGATCCGCAAGTCTTTTAAATATAGAACGCCTGTGTGAAAATGGGCTGTATTTAAGCGGCAACATCAGAATCAGATGTCTGCATCTCTATATCGTATCAGAGAAATTAATGATTTAAAGAATCTGTCATAAAGAGTACTTTAGGATAAGGTTTCGAAGGAGGACTTCGGAACCTTATTTTTGTAAGAGAAGCTCTGATCCGCAATCCGATGGAAAAGCCTCTCCGTCTCGGTTTCCTTCTCCGACAAAATAGTGTAGAATCGAGTCAATCAGGTAAATGCGATATGCAAAGATGTAGAAAGCATCCTAATAGAAGCAGGTAAATGCGACAAGCAAAGATGAATAGAGCATCCTAATGGAAGCCAAAGATTACATCATAATAGATAGAAGAAACCCAAGATGATGTAAAGGGAAAACAGTACAGAAGAAAACCGTACGGAGAAAATCAGAAATCCAGGAAAAAATAGAGAAAGAAAGACCGCTAAGAAAAAAAAGGAGGAAAGACATGACTGCAAAAACTGATCTGACAGGAAGAGATTTCTTAAAGCTTCTGGACTATAGGCCGGAAGAAATTCAGTATCTGATCGATCTCTCGGCCCGGCTGAAGGCTGAGAAGAAGGCTCACAAGAGCCAGAAGGTCCTGGAGGGCCGGAACGTGGCCCTGATTTTTGAGAAGACTTCGACCCGGACCCGCTGCTCCTTCGAAGTAGCCGCTCATGACCTGGGCATGGGAACGACCTATCTCGATCCCTCAGGCTCACAGATCGGCAAGAAGGAAAGCATCGCCGATACGGCCCGTGTCCTGAGCCGCATGTTTGACGGCATCGAATACCGGGGCTTCGGCCAGGAAATCGTGGAGAATCTGGCCCGCTATGCGGATGTTCCGGTCTGGAACGGCCTGACCAATGATTTCCATCCGACTCAGATGATCGCCGACATGCTGACCATCCAGGAACACTTCGGTCATCTCAAGGGAATCCGCCTGGTATATATGGGTGATGCCCGCTACAACATGGGAAATTCCCTTATGGTGACCTGTGCAAAACTGGGTATGGATTTCGTTGCCTGCACCAATCCCAAGTATTATCCGGCAGAGGATCTGGTCGAGAAATGCAGAGCGATCGCCAAGGAAACCGGAGCAAGCATTACCCTGACGGACAGCGTAGAAGAGGGCTGCAGGGATGCTGATGTCATCTACACTGATGTCTGGGTTTCCATGGGAGAGCCGACCGAGGTCTGGAAGGAGCGGATCGATGCCCTTCTGCCTTATCAGGTCAATGAAAAGGCCTTCTCCTATGCCAAGGACAGCGCGGTCTTCATGCACTGCCTGCCGGCCTACCATGATCAGGAGACCGGAGTCGGCCGGTCCGTCTATGAGAAGTTCGGCCTGAAGGAAGTCGAAGTGACCAACGAAGTCTTTGAAGGCCCCCGCTCCATCGTCTTCGATGAAGCAGAAAACCGTATGCATTCCATCAAGGCTATCATGTATGCAACCCTGGGAGCCGACCGAAACTAGAGATAAACCATGCAGAATATAACCCATATTTATTTCGATGAAATTGATTCTACCAATGAAGAACTGAAGCGCCGCTACCGCAGCGGCGAAAAGCCCGCCGGCTGGACGGTTGTCTCGGCCGGCCATCAGACGGCCGGCAAGGGCCGGAGCGGGCATCAGTGGAAATCGCCGACCGAGGACTCCGTGGCAACCAGTATGATTTTCTATCCGAAGGTCAGAATACAGCATGTGCCGCGGCTGACCATCCTGGCCGGCATGGCGGTGGCTTCCGCCCTGGAGAAGCTCTATGATCTTCCGACCCGGCTCAAGTGGCCCAATGATGTCCTCATTAATGAGAAAAAAGTCTGCGGCATCCTCTGTGAGATGGAGCCGGATGGTGATCATGCGGCCTATGTCGTTGTCGGCATTGGCGTCAACGTTCATCAGAAGGAATTTCCGGAAGAGATCCGCGGCATGGCGACCTCAGTCGACCTGGCATTACAGAAATCCGGACGGGACCAGAAGTCCAGCCGCAGGGATATCGATCGGCAGATCTGGCTGGAATTCGCCCGCCTCTATGAGGCATTCGAGAAAACCGAGGATCTGTCCGCTCTCCAGGAGGAGTACAACAGCCGCCTGGTAAATGTAAACCAGACGGTTCGAATCCTGGATCCCTTGGGCGAATACACGGCGCAGTCTCTGGGAATCGATAAGCAGGGAGATCTCCTGGTAAAAAAAGAGGATGGAAGTCTCGTGGCCGTGAATTCCGGAGAAGTCCATGTGCGGGGAATCTATGGGTACGTGTAATAAGCCCCACAGCGATCCGCTTATTACATTTTTGAAGCTATAAGAAGATAAAGAAAAAAGTAGAGAGAAAACTATGAATTATCAGGACCAGGTGGTGCTCTGCGGCGCCAGCAGCTATACGAAAAAATTTTATCTGAACCCGGACTTTGATTCGCTTCCGGATGACATCAAGAAGGAATTGAAGATCCTCTGTGTTCTTTTTACGGCGGATGTCGGCGGGACCATTGAACTGGTCTTCGATGAGACCGGAACGATCCGGATCGTAACGGATGCCGAGGAGGGCGATGCGGTCTATGATGAAATCGGATCCGTCCTCAAGGTCAAGCAGCTGCAGAGAGAGCAGGGCGAACTTTTTGAGAAGCTCGAGGCCTATTATCGGGTCTTCGCTATGGGCATGGATCCCGAGCGTCTGACAGATCCGGATTATCTGAAGGAATTCGGCATCGATCTGGAGGCTGAAGAGGAAGAGTGGGAGAAAAAATGACGACACAGAGCAAAGCACTCCATCCTCTACGGATCGGAAATGTCTCTCTGGAAAACAATCTGATTCTGGCACCCATGGCAGGCGTAAGCGACCTGCCATTTCGTTTGTTATGCAGGGAAATGGGCGCAGGCCTGGTCTGCATGGAGATGGTCAGTGCCAAAGCCATTCTCTATAACAATAAGAATACGAAGGAACTTTTGCGAATCGATCCCAAGGAGCGGCCGGTTTCTCTCCAGCTTTTCGGAAGCGATCCGGAGATCATGGCCGAAATGGCCAAGCGGATTGAAGACCTGCCTTTCGATATTCTGGATATCAACATGGGCTGCCCGGTTCCCAAGGTAGTCAACAACGGAGAGGGCTCGGCCCTCATGAAGGATCCTCTTCTGGTCGGAAAAATCGTCAGTGCGGTTTCTTCTGCCATTCAGAAGCCTGTCACGATAAAGATCCGTAAGGGCTTCTATGCAGAGGAGCGGACGGCTCCGGAGATTGCCCATGTGGCAGAGGAGTCAGGTGCGGCTGCGGTTTCTGTCCATGGCCGGACCCGGGAGCAGTATTACAGCGGCAAAGCCGACTGGTCCATTATCCGTGAGGTCAAAGAAAGAGTTCATTCGATTCCGGTCCTGGGCAACGGCGACCTTCTGACCGGAAAGGATGTCGAGAGCATGTATGAGGAAACCGGCTGCGACGGATTTCTTATAGCCCGGGGTGCCCAGGGCAATCCCTGGATTTTCCGGCAGATGCTTCATTATCTTACGACCGGGGAAGAGGAAGCCCGTCCGGACCTTTCTGAAATGAAGGCCATGATGCTCCGTCATGCCCGCCGCATGATCGACTGCAAGGGCGAAGACATCGGCATGCGGGAGATGCGGAAGCACGCCGCCTGGTATACCATGGGCTATCGGGGAGCTTCCGCCTTCCGGAGAGAAGTGAATCAGGTGAAGACCTATGAGGACCTGGAGCAGCTTCTTGAGAAATATATACCAGCTCAGAATTGATCCGGCCGATTTTTCTATTCAGGATCAGATGAGGAAGCGGAGCTGCACCTGGCGTGATATGCCCTTGACAAGGCTGACAGCGACACCCTATAATATTTAATCGCGAACGTGGGTCTGGACCCGGAAACTTTCGGGAGCTTGCGCCAATTCGCGATTTTCAGTGACAGGTTTTCACAGGACAGTTTCATAAAGAAAGACAGCCAACTGCATTTCTTCGACGGCTGCCTTGTCCGGGAAAGCAGGTCATTATGGCATCGGTTTACATTTATATAAGAAGATAAAGAAAGGGTTCAGATCATGGAAGCAAAGAAAAATATCATGACAGCAGAAAAAAAGAAAATGCTGGAAGATGAGTACTATGATATTAAGAATGTTCGGATGAAGGAGAACTCCGAGAAAATCAAGGAGGCTCGTGCCCAGGGCGACCTTTCCGAGAACGCCGAGTATGATGCCGCCAAGGACGAGCAGGCTGAGCTGGCCGGCCGTATGGCTGAGATCGAGGCAATCCTTAAGAATGCCGAGGTTGTGGACCTTTCTGAACTGGATACCGACTCCATCAACATGGGATCTACCGTAAAGATCCTGGACATCGAGGAGAATGAGGAAATGACCTATCGTCTGACCGGTTCTCTGGAAGCCAATTCCGAGGAAGGAACCCTTTCGATCGAGTCCCCTCTGGGTGCTGCCCTGATGAAGGCCAAGACCGGAGATATCGTTACAGTAGAGGCTCCGATCGGCGAGCTCAAGTTCAAGGTGCTGGACTTCCAGCCGGGCAATTTAGGAGATTGATATGGCAAAGAACAATAATGGACAGACACAAGATCAAAACCAGCTTCTGAAGATCCGCCGCGAAAAGCTCGCTACCCTTCAGAAGGAAGGCAAGGACCCTTTCCGCATTACCAAATATGATCAGACCCACCATACATCAGACATTCGGGAAAATTTCGACCGGCTCGAAATCGTTCCTCCGGTTGATGAAAACGGGAAATCCATCATCCCTGAGCTTTCCGAAATCCCGGCGGACAAGGTGGTATCCCTGGCCGGACGGATCATGTTCAAGAGAGTCATGGGTAAGGCTTCCTTTATCAATATCCGCGATCTGAAGGGCGATATGCAGATCTATGTCTCCCGGAACGACCTCGGAGATGAGGCTTATGCGGATTTCAAGAAGTATGATGTTGGTGATATCGTTGGCGTCAAGGGATTTGCTTTCCGCACCAGGACCGGTGAGATCACCGTTCATGCCAAGGAACTGACCCTTCTTTCCAAGAGCCTGCAGATTCTTCCGGAGAAATTCCACGGGCTTCAGGATACGGATACCCGCTATCGGCAGAGATATCTGGACCTCATTATGAATCAGGACTCCAGAGAAGTCTTTATCAAGAGATCCAAGATTATTAAAGAAATCCGTGATTTCCTGGATCAGCGCGGCTTCATGGAAGTGGAAACTCCGATTCTGGTTCACAATGCCGGCGGCGCCAATGCCCGGCCTTTCAATACCCACTACAATTCACTGAATGAAGATGTCAAGCTTCGTATTTCTCTGGAGCTTTATCTGAAGAGGCTGATTGTCGGCGGTCTGGAGCGTGTCTTTGAGATTGGAAGAGTTTTCCGTAACGAAGGTGTTGATACCAAGCACAATCCGGAATTCACCCTGATGGAACTCTATCAGGCTTATACCGATTACAACGGAATGATGGAACTGACCGAGTCGCTCTTCCGTGATCTGGCAGAGAAGATTTGCGGTGACACCACCCTCTGGTATGGAGATGAGGAAAATGGTCATGCCATTGACCTTGGAAAGCCTTTCCGCCGCCTGACCATGGTGGAAGCCATCAAGGAAGAAACCGGCATCGACTTCGACCAGGTGACGAGTGATGAAGAAGCCAAGAAGCTTGCTGATGCAAAGGGCATTGCCTATGAGGACCGTCATAAGAAGGGTGACATTGTTAATCTCTTCTTCGATGAGTTCTGTGAAGATAAGATGATTCAGCCGACTTTCATCATGGATCATCCGATCGAGATCAGCCCTCTGACCAAGAAGAAGCCGGACGATCCTTCCAAGGTAGAGCGTTTCGAACTTTACATCAATGGTTGGGAAATGTGCAACGCTTATTCTGAGCTGAACGATCCGATCGATCAGAGAGAGCGTTTCTTAGAGCAGGATGCCAATGCGGCAGCCGGCGATGAGGAAGCAGATCACGCAGATGAAGACTTCCTGACCGCTATGGAATATGGTATGCCTCCGACAGGCGGTATCGGTTATGGAATCGACCGTCTCTGCATGCTTCTGACCAATAGCCAGGCAATCCGGGATGTGTTGTTGTTCCCGACAATGAAGACCCTCAAAGATGGAAATGAAGAAACATCCGAAGATGAGAATAAGGAAGGAAATGAGACTTCTAATGAGACTGGCTTCTTTACTCCGAATGAGAAAATTGATTTCTCGAATGTGAAGATCGAGCCAATGTTTGAAGAAGAAGTGGATTTTGATACCTTCTCTAAGTCCGATTTCCGTGCAGTGAAGGTAAAGGCTTGCGAGGCAGTAAAGAAGTCCAAGAAGCTCCTTCAGTTCACTCTGGATGATGGAACAGGCAAAGACCGGATTATTCTTTCCGGTATCCATGCTTACTATGAGCCGGAAGAACTGGTCGGAAAGACATTGATCGCCATCACCAATCTCCCGCCGAGGAAGATGATGGGCATTGATTCCTGTGGCATGTTGCTTTCCGCAGTCAACAACAAGAAGGACAGCGATGAAGAAGAGCTTCATCTTCTGATGGTCGATAACCACATCCCGGCAGGTGCAAAGCTGTATTGATCCGGGGAAAATCATAGGCAAAAAACTTTCAAGGCACTCCTTTCAGAATCAATCTGAGAGGGGTGCCTTTTTGCGTGCAGACAGCAGGAAAAGCCTTGAAAGCAGAAGATCCTTCTCTTTGAGAAAAGGCAAAGTGAGAAGTATTCATTGTCCTCCTGGGCACTTTATGGTATGTTCGACTTGTAGGCGCAGTCGCTTGAGGCCGCAAATTGCGACCTCAAGTTTTGAGAGATTGCAAGACCGTGATCACGAGCGTGGTAAATGATACATAGTCAGTGTAAGTGAATAGAGAATCAGGGGGTAAATGAATATGTCGTTAAAGGAATCCTGCATAATCCTGGACCTGGCAATGGCTGCCATTTTCTTTTTGATTGGGTTCTTGTTTTACAGATCAAACGGGAAAGCAGTGGACTTCTTAACAGGCTATAATATGAAGCCCGCTGAAGAACGCAAAAAATATGATGAGAAGAAAATGTGTAAGGATTACGGAAGGCATATGATGCTATGGCCGATTCCCTTTTTCATTGGAGCTGTTATTGACTTCATTTTTCCTATAAAGGGAATATTGATCGCGTGGGTCATATGGTCAGGCATGTTTATCCTTTTACTGATCGAAAGACATAAAAGAGAAAGATAAATTGGAAGTTGGAGGGATAGATTTCTATGATTATCAGATATGCAGAAGAGAAAAATTTTATAGAATTGCGACATTTTTATGACGGTATGTGTAAGGTTTTGAGCGGAAAAGATTTTCTGCCGGAGGGAGATAAAGGCGGTTTTCCTCCAGATGAAATGATCAAGGATGCAATCAAAGAGAGAAATCAGTTTATCGGTATTGAAGATGGTCGAATTGTTGCGGCGTATATTATGAATCATGATCGTGATGAGGCGTATCACGCAGTTAAATGGCTTATTGATGCAAATGATAACGAGACAGTAGT
>JAQXVO010000020.1 GCA_029224965.1 Lachnospiraceae bacterium | reverse complement strand
TCACATCTTCCTGAGTCAGGTCATCAAAGCTGGAACCCTTGGGCAGTATCCTCCGGATCAGCTCATGATTGACCTCGCAGGAGCCCTTCTGATACGGACTGCTTGGATCGCAGTAATAGACCCTGGTCCTCATGAGGGAATGGGATTCACCAAAGTCCTCCCGGTACTCTATCTCTTTGGGATTTGAAAACTCGCTGCCATTGTCGGTAAGAATCACAGGAAAGAGCTTTTCAAAGAGAACGGTGCCCAGGGCGTAATCCAGACGGTTGAATATATCGATAACTGATCGCGAGGTATTCGCATCGCGAAGGAAAGCCAACATCAGACTGGTATCCACGAAGTGGATTGTAAGAAGGCATTTGCCTCCGACTTTGCCGATAACGCTGTCCATCTGGACGATATGGGTCTCAGGTTCTGTCTCCATGAACTTCAGAAAATCCTGATAGCTCCGCCCTATGCGGCAGCCTCTGTCTACTTTGAACTCCGGCTTCTTATACCGCGGACGATATTTCACCTTCCTTGGAAGGTCGATGTTCCTGACGTCAAAGAGCTGGGCGTCTACATAGTTGTAAAGGGTCTTCTCGCTGCACATGAGCTCATCTACATGATCAAGATAGATCTGATGGAGAGACTGACCATTCTTTACCAGAGGGGCGATGATGGCATTGATCCTTGCAATCGTGGCTTCATCCGTCAGGATTCCAGTACGGGCTTCTGAGATGGACTTCTCCGCCCGGATATGGGCATCTGCGGGATCATAGAGCTTTTTCAGGAGGGTGCAGTTGCTCATCTCTCCACATCCGTTACAGACGTAAGGAGGTTTATTCTTGACGGTACAGACATCCTCAGCAAAGTCCTTACAGTGTCGGTAGCATTCTGCGCACAGGCTGCACTTATAAAGCGAGGTATGAGTGCATCTGTTTTCGCAGATGCCCTTACGTTTACAGCTTTTCCTAAGCTTACATGGGTTAAAGGGATAGCCTGGGCGCCCACTCTTTTTATCAAAGGAGTATCGTTTTACTTCCTTGGCAATCGTTGTCCGGTCTTTCCCGAGATTCCTGCCGATTGCACCGAACGACTGATGCTCTTTGAGACCGCTGGCAATCTCCAGACGGTCCTCATAGGTTAAAAATTTAGACATAGCGGTTCCTTTCTAACGACCGCCAGAGGTCTTAAAGATAGCAAAAAATGAGACAGGCTTTCCAGCCCATCTCATCTTTGTAAGGAAGAATCCATACACTTCTTCCCTGATATGTAACTATTGATGATTAACTCTGCCTGAGATCCTGGGTATGGAATCTCAGTTTACAATTGAGGATCCAAGAAGAATAGCCTCTTTTGTGGATGAAAATTTTGTAAGAAATGTGCTGGGAATATTGAAGGATGGTAACATACTGAATATTAAAGCAAATGGAAGTCATGAGTTTGGATTTGTGATTTATCCAAAATAGAAAACACCACCTACGACGCATTCGCGTTTTCAGTGGTTCACCTATAATATAACATTAAATTGTAAATCAGTCAAAATATTTTTATGGTAAGAGATGACATGGAATATACAAAGCTAAAAAACATCAATGAGTATATTAGCGAGAGCGTTTCACCCATGAAAACTCCAGAGCAAATATTTGAGATGTATAGTGTGCCAATTTATGACACGGGTCACCCAGAGTATTTGCATGGTAGTGAAATTGCTTCCAATAAAGTAAAAGTTAAGAAACAAGACATACTACTTTGCAAGATTAATCCACGAATTAATCGAGTCTGGGTGGTCACGGATGAATCCGAATATCCATGTATAGCTTCTTCAGAATGGATTGTGATAAGAAATTCCAAATATAATCCGGAATTCTTGGCTTGGTACTTCCGAAGCCCTAAATTTAAACAGCTTATGACAAGTGAAGTGACTGGCATTGGAGGATCTCTCACGAGAGCACAGCCAAGAGTGGTCGCTGAATATCCAGTTCCGGTTTTAAAGCGTCAAGAGCAGGATGTCATTACTAATATCCTTAATAGGGTAAATGAGATTATTGATACTAAAAAACAAGAATTACAAAAGTTGGATGAACTCGTCAAGGCCCGATTTGTCGAGATGTTTGGAGATCCGAACCTAAATCCTAAAAAATGGGATGTTGTCAATATTTCTGAAGTTGTTGACGGAAAAGTTTCTAATGGCTTTTTTGCAAAACGTGACGATTACTGTGATGATGGAAATATACGCGTTCTTGGAGTGGCAAATATTGTAAATCGCATGTATTCAAACCTTGAAGACTTGCCGAGAACAAATGCTGACGATAAGGATATTGAGAAATTTGAAGTAAAGTATGGAGATATGCTTTTCTGCCGTTCTTCATTAGTCGCAGAGGGAATTGGAAAAGCTTCAATTATTCCAGAAGATGTACAAGAAAACATTCTATTTGAGTGTCATGTTATAAGATTGCCATTAGATTTGAGCAAATGTGTTCCTGAGTTTATGCAAACATTATCGACCATGGATTATTTCAGGAATCAGGTTATTTCACAATCTAAGACAGCTACTATGACTACAATTGGCCAGGATGGAATTCTGAAAACAGATATTATTCTGCCGCCGATTGATAAGCAAAAAGAGTTTTATGATTTTGTCAAACAAGTCGACAAATCCAAACTTGCGATTGAAAAATCTTTGGAAGAGATGCAGTTATTATTTGACAGTCTGATGCAAAAATATTTTGGTTGATATTATTTATGGCATAAGCCGGTGAAGGATGTTGGTATGAAAGGTACCAACATGGAAGAAAAAATAGCAGGCGTACTAAATGAAATGGCTGAATTTCTCAGTATTGCACAATTGAAAAAGCTTCAGGAAGTTATGATCCGAAGATTTGCTGAGAATGAACCTAGAAAGAAAGACATCGAGAACGGAGAATATGTAAAGCTGTTTCTTGATGCAAAGAAAATCGAAGGCTGCTCTAACAGAACGATCAAATATTATCGTGTGACAATAGAACATCTATTTAAGAGTATAAAGATACCTGTTCGAAAGATCACTACGGATGAAATTCGATCGTATCTAGTAGATTATCAGAAAATTAATAACTGCGGAAAAGCAACCATCGATAACATACGACGGAATCTTTCGAGTTTTTTCTCATGGCTTGAGGAGGAAGACTATATTCTGAAGAGCCCGATGCGGCGTATTCATAAAGTAAAGACAAAGAAAGCTGTCAAGGAAGTAATTTCAGACGAAGCAATCGAAAGAATTCGGGATCATTGTAAAACGCCTCGTGATCTTGCAATTGTGGATTTTTTATATTCAACTGGTATTCGTGTCGGAGAACTGGTAAATCTGAATATTGCAGACCTTAACATGGAGCAGCGGGAATGCGTTGTATATGGCAAGGGTGATAAAGAGAGAAAAGTATATTTTGATGCAAAAGCCAAGATACATATTCAAAATTATCTTGAGAGCCGCACGGATGATAACCCTGCATTATTTGTGACATTGGATGCTCCGCACGACAGACTGCAAATCAGAGGCGTAGAACAAAGAATACGGCGTTTAGGGCTAGACGTAGGACTTGCAAAGATTCACCCACATAAATTTCGGCGAACCATGGCTACTCGGGCAATAGATAAAGGAATGGCGATCGAACAAGTGCAGAAGCTGCTTGGACATTCGCAAATTGATACCACTATGGAATATGCCATTGTTAACCAGACAAATGTCAAGCTGTCGCATCAAAAGTACATTGCGTGAGTGCTTGACAGCCCGATTTGTCGAGATGTTTGGAGACCCAGCAACACCTGGACAACGATATCCGACGGATAAGCTTGGAAATGTTGCTTGTGTAAAGTCGAGTCATCGTGTGTTTACAACTGAATTCGTTGAAAAGGGAGTGCCTTTTTTCAGAGGTACAGAGATTGGAATATTGGCGGAAGGCGAAATTCCCCAAGATCCGTTTTATATTACAGAAAAAAAGTATAACGAATTAGCAAGCGATGAGTCAAAGCCGATGGTTGGGGATCTATTGATGCCTTCCATTTGCAATAAGGGACAGGTATGGATGGTCAATACTGAGAAGCCATTTTATTACAAAGATGGTCGAGTCCTCTGTATTTCTCCAAATAGAGACATTTTTAATCCCAAGTATCTGCAATATTACATGAAAATCCGCACTGAAATTGAATATCCAAAATTGGGATCAGGCTCAACATTTGCAGAGTTTAAAATATTCCAGCTGAAAGAATTGGAAGTCGATTTACCTCCAAAATATATGCAAGAAAGTTTTACTAATTTTGTTCAACAGGTCGACAAATCCAAACTTGATATTAGAAAAGTAATTCGTGAGGCACAGTTAGTAACGAATCCCTTTTATATAAATATTTTTTGACTACAATAGAGGTATCAGGGAAATTGAAGTGGGTTGATCGACGAGAACGGTAAATCACTTTATAGCATGGGCAGATATAAAATAATAATCAGGCATGTCTGCATGGTTAACAATGGAGGGCGGAGCATATGACGAATTTCGACTATCTGAACTCTGAGCCACAATTCCATAGATTTGCACCGGTAGCAATATCGGCAGAGAAGATCGCGATGATAGATCCGTCTGCCAGCATCATCAATTGCCGGCGGGCAATGGAATTTGCCATTAAATGGATGTACTCCGTAGATAAGGCACTCGTCATGCCATATCAGGACACGCTGGTTACACTCCTTCATACGGAAGAATTCAAAGATCTGATGGATGACAAGCTCTGGCAACGGCTTGATTTTATCCGGCGTATGGGAAATCAGCTAGCACATAGCGGAAAAGCGGCAACGCTGGACCAGGCCAAACTATGTCTGAAGAATCTCTTCCTCTTCATGGATTTCGTCTCTTATTGCTATGGTAATAATTATCATGAGCATAAGTATGATGAATCATTAGTGGAACAATCTGCACAGAAACCTGAAGCTGCAGCGGATTCTGAAAAGTCATCAGCTGCTGCTGAGGTTGATCTGAAAGCGCTGATTGCAGAAAATAAAGCACTGAAAGAAGAACTGACAAAGCGCCGGGAAGAGCAGGCTCCGGGCTATGTTACAAAGCCGCTGGATCTCTCTGAATTTAAGACCAGAAAGATATACATTGATTCCATGCTCGTTGATGCCGGCTGGGTAGAGGGCAGAGATTGGCTGAATGAAGTTGAACTTAAGGGCATGCCAAATGCTTCCGGTACGGGATATGCTGACTATGTGCTTTATGATGATGCGCATCGTCCGCTGGCAGTCATTGAAGCAAAACGTACCTGCGTAGATGTTTCCAAAGGACGTCAGCAGGCAAAACTATATGCAGATATTCTGGAGGAGCAGTATCACAGGCGGCCGGTTGTATTCCTGACGAATGGTTTTGATACAAGAATTGTCGACGGACAGTATCCGGAACGGCAGTGCGCAGCAATCTGGTCAAAACGCGATCTGGAGAAATGGTTTAATCTTCTGTCCATGCGGACAAGTCTTCGAAATGTGGTTGTCGATAAGCAGATTGCAGGACGGTACTATCAGGAAGCTGCGATTAAAGCAGTCTGCGACAGCTTTGACAACAAGAACCGCCGGAAAGCCCTGCTTGTCATGGCGACCGGTTCCGGAAAAACAAGAACCGTTATCGCTCTGTGTAAAGTGCTGATGAATGCCGGCTGGATCCGTAATATTCTTTTCCTCGCAGACAGAACTTCACTCGTTGTGCAGGCAAAGCGGAATTTTGTGAATCTTCTTCCTGATCTTTCCTGCAGCAATATTACAGAAGAAAAAGATAATTACGGGGCACACTGTATCTTTTCTACTTATCAGACCATGTTCAATCTGATCGATGAAGCGAAAGATGAAGAAGGAAAGATCTTCTCCTGCGGCCATTTCGATCTTGTCATCTGTGATGAGGCACACCGCTCCATCTACAATAAATACAAAGATATCTTCAATTACTTCGATGCACCGCTTGTCGGTCTGACTGCAACACCGAAAGACGAGATCGATAAGAATACATACGAGGTCTTTGAGCTGGAAAACGGTGTCCCGACTTACGGTTATGAGCTTGCACAGGCGGTGAAGGATGGATATCTGGTGGATTTTCAGTCTGTTGAGACCAAGCTGAAATTCATTGATCAGGGTATCGTTTACGATGAACTGTCGGATGAGGAAAAGGAAGAATACGAGCAAGATTTTATCGAAGAGGATGGAAGTCTTCCGGATTCTATTGGATCTTCCGCTTTAAATACCTGGATCTTTAATGAAGATACGATTCGAAAAGTCCTTCAGACAGTAATGACGCAGGGCCTGAAGATCGACTACGGCGAAAAGATTGGCAAGACAATTATATTTGCCAAAAATCATGCCCATGCAGAGAAGATTCTTGAGGTGTTTCATAAGGAATACCCGCATCTGCCGAATGATTTTGCCAAGGTGATCGATAACCGGATCAACTATGCACAGAGTGCAATTGACGAGTTTAGTGATCCGCAGAAACTGCCGCAGATAGCTATTTCGGTTGATATGCTGGATACGGGTATTGATGTGCCGGAGATTCTGAATCTCGTCTTTTTCAAGAAGGTTATGAGCAAGGCGAAGTTCTGGCAGATGATCGGCCGTGGAACAAGACTTTGCCCTGGACTTATAGACGGCAGGGATAAAGACAAATTCTATATCTTTGATTTCTGCGGGAACTTTGAGTTCTTCCGGATAAACAAGGGAAAGCCTTCCGCCAACCAGATTGCACTGCAGGGCGCGGTCTTCAACCTGGAATTTCAGATAGCATATAAACTGCAGACATTGGAAAATCAGACGCAGAATTTAAAAGCATACCGAGATAAACTTGTCGAAGTCATGTGCAGCAAGGTATCGGAACTAAACCGGGAGAATTTTGCTGTTCGCCAGCATATCAGGTATGTGGATCTTTACTCCAAGCCGGAAGGGTATCAATCGTTGTCTTATGAGGATACTCTGATCGTACAGGATGAGCTTGCTCCGCTGATTCTGCCAGATCCGGATCCGGCTGCTGCAGTCCGCTTTGATGCGCTGATGTATGGAATAGAACTGGCCTATCTTTCGGGAGAAAAGTATGCCAGAGCCAGGAAGGATCTCATAAAACATGTCAGAGCACTGGCTGATATTGCCAATATTCCGGTAATTCAGGGAAAATCCGAACTGATACGACAGATTCTCCATACGGATTACCTGGAGAATGCAGGTATTGATGAGTTCGAAAAAATTCGCCAGGAGCTGCGTGACCTGATGGTCTACATACAAACGAAATCCGTGCGGTACGATACGCATTTTACGGATAATATTCTGAACACGGAGGTCCACGAATCCGAACTGGATTATGGGGAGCTTGCCAATTACAAGGCAAAGGCTGAATACTACGTCCGAACACATCAGGATATGATCACGATTGCAAAGCTGAAAACCAACAAGCCATTAACAGCAAACGACATCGGGAATCTGGAAAAAGTGCTCTGGAGTGAGGTCGGCACCAAGGAAGAGTATGAACAGGAATATGGGGATAAACCGCTGGGTGAGTTTGTCCGAAGTATCGTCGGACTTGATATGAATGCGGCAAAGGAGGCATTCTCAGCTTATCTGAATGATGTCAATCTGGACAGCCGTCAGATTTATTTCGTCAATCAGATCGTTGAGTACATTGTCCATAATGGAATGATGAAAGACCTCTCAGTACTACAGGAAGCACCATTTACAGATCAAGGCAGCATAGTAGAGATCTTCCCGGACCTGAATGTGTGGATGGGTATTCGGAAAGTTATCGAACAGATTAATGCAAATGCAGCCTGATGAACTTATGCAGAACACTGAGTAAAAAAATATGGAGAACTTCAGCCGGAAAGAGATCTTACAGTGTCTTTGATTCAGGAAAGAAAAGAAGAAGGACCCGTCAAAAATTAAATATTGAATTCTTTCCGAAAATTCCTGTTTCCGTTGGAAATCAAACAAACAGGGAAATGGGCCTGTGTTATACTCCTCTTACAGTTAAGAAAGAAATGAAATTCTCTAGAGATGAGATATAGATTGTCGAAAACAGACGCAGGAGGTAAGTTATGGCAAAGCCCTTGGATCTCGGTAAGAGTGTTTATGAACTGGTAAAGCAGTATCCGGAATTAAAGGATGTAATGGTAGAAATCGGCTTCAAGGATATGGCAAAGCCCATGGCCTTAAATACCGTTGGTAAGATCATGACCATCCCCAAGGGATGCCTGATCAAGGGATTCAATATTCCGGAAGTTCTACGGAAGCTGGAGGATGCCGGCTTCGAACCGACCGGAAATCGGCCTGGTTTTACCAAGAAGAAGGCAGATGCTTCTGATGCCAAGTCTGTATCTGAAACAAATGCAGCAGATGGTCAGAAAACTGAGCAGACGACAGAGAATTCCGATGTCAAGGCTGCAGAGGAAGAAACTTTCGGTACAGCAGCCTCCACAAAGAATCCGGAAGGCCTGTCTGAAACCGAGCGGGAGGCTCTGATCCGTTCCTACATCGAGCGCCTGTCCAATGGAGAGGATCTGGAGTCGGTACGGGCTGACTTCGTAAAGAACTTCAAGGATGTCGAGGCAGTCGAGATCGTAAAAGCCGAGCAGGCCATGATTAACAGCGGTATGCCGGTGGCAAAGGTTCAGTCTCTCTGCGATATTCATTCGGCTCTTTTCCATGGTGCAACCAGAGAAGAGCAGATTGAGAATGCCGAGAAGGAAGTCGAGGCGTCCAGGGCCCGGGCAGAGGCAGCCGCGCAGGATAAGGAAACTGCCGGACAAAGTGCCGAGGCTGCCGGCCAGGGCGCAGAAGCTCCGACCATTGTAAAGACCGTGGATAAGGATGCCAAGAAGAGGGAAGCAGTCCGTCTTTCCTACACCGTCAACCATCCGGTCTATGTTTTCGCTCAGGAGAACAAGGCCATTGAAAAGCAGCTGAAGAAGTCCAGAGAAGCTCTGGAAGCGGCTCGGAAAATGAAGAGCGAAGAGGGAAATCAGAAACTGCTTGAAGAACTGAAGACCGATCGCCGCATTGCCCTCCATTATTCCAAGAAGGGTGATCTCCTCTATCCCCTTCTGGCTTCCAAATACGATGTCTCCGGCCCCTCAAACGTCATGTGGGGTGTGGATGATGAGATCCGTGACGAGTTCCGCTATCTGGCGGCCGGCACGCCAAAGGAAGACCGTCAGGACAAGTGGTATGATCGCGCTGACCAGGTCCTGACTCGTGCTGAGGAGATGCTCTACAAGGAAAAGAACATTCTCCTTCCCATGTGTGCAAACTTCTTTACCGAGGACGAGTGGAAGGGTATTTCCCGGGATCTCCAGGATTACGATCCCTGCTTCACCGAGGCTTTCCCCATCTGGGATGAGGCTTCTGATCTCAAGCGCCCCGAGCCTTCCATCGAGGGAGATGAGGTCCGCTTCCCGGTCGGCCATCTGACTCCCTATCAGCTCAATGCCATGCTGAATACCATTCCTCTGGAGATCACCTTTATCGATGAGGATGATACCAACCGCTACTTTAACCAGCAGAAGGAGAAAAAGCTCTTCAAGCGTCCGGATGCTGCCATTGACCGTGAGGTTTACTTCTGCCATCCGGCCAAAATCGAGCCTATGGTCCGTGCGGTCATCGAGGATCTGAAGGCTGGAGTCCGGGATTCCGAGGACATCTGGATGAAGAAGAATGGTCAGCCTGCTCTGGTCCGCTATATGGCAGTCCGTGATGATAAGGGCGATTATGTTGGAACCATGGAAGTGGTACAGGTTATGGACCAGATCGAGAAGCACTACAAGGAAGAAAATTTTTAAGACCCCGTAAATCCGGATGCAGGTTTTCTAAAGAAGTGAGAATGGAACGTCAGCTGCCGGTTCCCTCCTGCAGTTTACGAAATCTTTAAAAAGGTGTATGCTTTTTAGGTTGCACCAGATGATATACTCCCGCGGGCAATCCCCGTGGGAGTTTTTAAATTCAGGTTTCAGAAAGAGGCAGGCTGCATGACAGAAGAATGGATCGAATTACCCCATCGCATTTACCGGAAGGATGAAAACGGCAAGGTGATTGCAGAAATTTCCTTTCCGGAAACCAGTGAAGGAACCTGCACCATTAAGGAGGTTTTCTTTGATGAAGATTACCGGACCCTGGAAGAAACCGATGCCATGATCTTGCGGGCTGTATCAATGATCGAAAGCCGCGGAGAGAAAGTGAATTTCGAGCATCCTTATGCCAAAAAATGGCAGAGCGAGCATTGTAAATAAGCCGGAGGGAATACCTGCAGAAATAAAAGGAATACTTGCAGAATCAAGAGAAACACGGGAATCATTCCAGGGAGATCGGATTTGGAAGGGATCAGACGCATAAAACGCATAAGATGCATAAGAAGCATAGAAGGAAAATTATATGATCGGTCCGCCATCGATTTCAATCACCTGCTTTTTGACCGACGGAAGATCTGGGCCCTTTTGATTCCTTTGATGGGAGAGCAGCTTCTGACCAGTCTTATGGGCATGGCCGATTCTCTCATGGTCACCCGTGTCGGCTCCGCCGCGATCTCAGCGGTCTCCCTGACCGACTCCATCAATGTCCTGATGATCCAGATCTTCACCGCCCTGGCGACCGGCGGCACCATCATCTGTTCCCAGTATCTGGGCCATGAGGACCTGAAACGCGCCAATCATGCCGCCGAAGAGGTCCTTCTTTCCATTACCCTGATCTCAGCAGCTCTGGGCCTGATCTGCGTCCTCTTCCGGCTGCCTATCCTTCACCTGGTCTTCGGAAAGGTAGAGCCTGCTGTTATGAAGAATGCTCAGATCTACTTCCTTGTGACAGGCATTTCCTTCCCCTTCCTGGCCATCTATCAGGCCTGCGCTGCCTTCTATCGGGCCGGCGGCAACAGCCGTTTTCCCCTTACGATTTCTGTCATTGGAAATGTCATGAATATCATTGGAAATGCGGTCTACATTTTCGCCTTCCACTGGGGTGTCTTCGGAGCGGCTCTGTCGACACTGCTGTCCCGGATTTTTATCGCAGTTGTCATGCTTTATTTCCTCCATAAGCCGCGTCAGCCCATTGTACTGAAGGATCTTCTGCATGTAAGGCCGGACCTTCCCATGATCCGACGCATTCTGGCCATCGGCATCCCATCCGGCATCGAGAACGGTATGTTTCAGTTCGGCAAGCTGGCTATCCAGTCCAGCGTTTCGACTCTGGGTACGGCTGCCATTGCAGCCCAGGCCATGGCCATTATCCTGGAAAATCTGAATGGCATTGCGGCCATCGGTATTGGAATCGGTCTTATGACCATTGTCGGTCAGACCCTGGGAGCCGGCCGGACGGAAGAGGCCAAGTACTATATTATCAAGCTGACCTTCTATTCCTTTTTCGTTATGATTGCGGGATGCCTTCTGATCCGGGCCCTGACCGGTCCCATTCTTTTCCTGTCCGGCATGGAGAGGGCCAGTTCTGTCATGGTCATATCCATGATGAACTTTATTACCATTATGAAAATCCTGGTCTGGACGCCGGCCTTTATCCCGGCCTACGGCTTCCGGGCAGCCGGAGATGTGCGTTTCTCCATGATCTTTTCAACCATATCCATGTGGACGGCTAGAGTGCTTCTGGTAACTCTTCTGATCCGGGTCTTCGGCTTCGGACCGATTGCCGTCTGGTATGGCCAGGTTCTGGACTGGGCAGTCAGGGCAGCTGTTTATACCTGGCGCTATTTCAGCGGCCGTTGGCTCAGACACAAGATTATCTAAATTATTGATAAGAGACAGGCCTGACGGACGGCTCAGGGGAGAGCATACATTTGATCTGGCTCAAACAATAACCATAACTTTCTGACACTTCACCGCATTGGCGTAAATTTTTGTCAATTGTCCCTTAAAATCCTTTCAGTATACAAAATTTAGCAGGGTGTTATAATATGTATACAGAAGGAGGTAAGTCTAATGATGAGATTTACAAATGAGATCAGCCCCGAGGAAGCTCGTGAATATGGTCTTGAGGATCATAGCCTGACATCTGGTATCGATATGCGTAACCCTGTTCTTCAGGATATGTTCATTAAGACTAGCCGCCGGATTGATGAAAAAGCCAGCGATGTTCGTCATGACATGGGAATTATCACCAGACGGCTGCATCGTATCCACAAATAATTCTAGGGATGAAACCTGAAAAGACCCCGGAATTTCTTTTCCAATCTTCTGTATCTTACAGAAAATCGGAAGAGAAATTCCGGGGTCTTTTTTTCTTTATTACGCAGCCAGATCGACTGAGCAGCTTGCATTCAGACTGCGACCGGAGTACTGATTCCGGTATCGGTCTATATTTCTTACTCCAGCACACCGGTTTCTTCCTTGGCCTTCTCAATCAGGGCATTTAGCTTCCTGTTGGGGATGGCCAGGATCAGGCCCAGGAAGAGGGAGAAGCCGATGAAGGGCAGGAGGGACAGAAGATAGGTCCAATAGTTATTGCCGTGCATACCGCCGATACATTCCCGGACAGCGTTCATGCTGTACTGGAAGGGCATGAAGCGGTAGAAGACCCGATAGGGCCTGGGCAGGACCTCAATGGGGAAGGTTCCGCCGGATCCGGCCACCTGGATGACCATGAGGACGACGCAGACTGCTTCTCCAACGGTACCCATGGCATAGGTCAGGGAATACATGAGAAGGGTAAAGGTCAGGCTGGTCAGAGCGCAGGACAGATAGAAGAGGACCGGGTGATGGCACTGGATCCGGACATAGAAGATGGCGCCAAGGACTGTGATCGCTGTCTGCATCTGGCCGATCAGAAAGAAGATGATGTATCTCCCGAAATAGGACTGGTAGTTCCGAAGCTTCGGAAATTCCGCCGGATGCAGAATTTTCGTATGGATGATGGCGATGAGGATGACGGCACCGACCCAGATGGACAGGATGATGTAGAAGGGCGCTGTGCCGGAGCCGTTATTGGCTACGGAATATTCGGCCTTGGTTTTCAGGCTGACTGGGCTGGAGACAAAGTCAGAGATCAGTTCCGGATTGGTCTGGATCAGATTCAGAAGATAGGCATACTGGTCATTCTGGCTTAAGGATTCCATGTCGGCTATCAGATCCTCGAGTTTTTTCTGAAGCTCCTGGACCTCAGCCTTGGAAGCTTCCAGTCCCTGTTTGCCGAATTTCATCATATCGGGGTAGCTCGAGAGAGCTACGCTTAAGCGGCTGATATTGGAATCGGAGAAGTTCAGGAGATCTCTGGCCTCATCCAGGGATTTCTGAATGGAGGACATGGTGTCGTGAAGACTGGGACTGACGGTATTCTCATATTCTCCCTTTAAGGAGGTAAGCCCGTTTTTCACACTGACGAAGTCATCGGTCAGACGATCGGAGAGAGCCTCAATCTTGTCTCTGGCCTTGTCTCCGGCCTGATCCAGCTCCTTCAGATCCGCTATCGTCTGATCGAATTTTTCATTGATATCCTTGAGCTGGTCTGAAGTATAGCCGGCCGTCTGCAGGGTCTGATGGACAGAATCCCGTAGGCCCTCTGCGGCTGTGATCAGACTGGCAGCGGAATTGGACTGGATGGTCTTTCCACTCTTTATGATCGTTATGATCTGACTGGCGGAGGACTGGATGCCGTCGACCTCGGTCTGGATTTCACTTAGGGAAGAGGAAACCAGATCGGATGCTTTCTCGGCCTGATCCTTGGCACTGTCCAGGGAGTCGGATGCCTGATTGGCCATGGTCTTCCCACTGTCAGCAATCTGTCCCAGTTCCTGGGTGACCGCCGCAGAGGCATCGGACAGACTCTGGGCGGAATCGATGAGACTCATGTAGGAATCCAGGACGGTAGTGAGTACCGTCAGATCCTGATCCATCTGCTTCATCCGGAGCAGGGCAGTACTGCTCAGCTGGTCCTTCTGGTTGGTGGAAACCGCATAGTTGGAAACCTGGACCAGAGCCGAAGCCAGGGTGGAGATGAAGGCATGGTTGACTTCCTCCTGAACCGTGGTCTTGACCTTTCCGGTGATCTTCGGCGCAATGGCATTCTTCTTCTCGTTTTCGTAATAGGAGATTTCCGGATGCTCGGGATTGCCGCCCAGGAAGGAAATCATATTCTCCGAGAAGTCCTTGTCGATGATCAGGGCCGCATAATACTTGCCGGAGCGGACACCTTCGATGGCTGCATTGGAATTTTTGGGGAACTTCCAGTCGATGGTCTTGTTCTGCTTCAGATTGTCGATGACAATGCTTCCGATATTGAGGTGGTAGGTCTCGATGTCGGTGCCGCTGTCGGAGGTTGCGACTGCAACCTGGAGTTTTCCGGTAGCTTCGGGGCCGTAGGGGTCCCAGTTGGAAAAAATATTGAACCAGGCATAGAGACAGGGAATGACGGTCAGTCCCATGATAACGACGATGGCGACCACGTTGGTTGCCAGCCGTCTGATATCGGATATAAAAATGCGGATGATATTACTCATGATTTCCTCTTATTGATCCTTATGATCTTCATGATTCTCTGCCTGTCCGACCGGAGATTCTTCGGTATGGGATTCCCGGGCTTCCTCTGTCTGTCCGTTTGGTGATTCTTCTTGATCGGCATGACCGGAATCATTGGAATCCTTCTCTATCTCTGTCAGGGATTCCTTTGTCAGTTCCGTGGCATTCTTGATCTTCTGATTCAGTTCCTCCTGGATTTCCTGGACCTTCTCCCGGAATTCCGCCTTTAATTCTTCCTTCTTCTCATCGACCCGGTCATCGAATGCATCGACCTTCTCCGTGACCGCCTTTCCTGCACTGTTCACTGCGGCACCGATCAGAATCTTCGGCTCTTCCTCCTCAGAATCTTCAGGACTTTCCCCGCGGAAGCTCTTCATTTGTTCCTGAAGCCTGTAATCCTGGTACTCGACATACATGAGATAGAAGGCAATGCCGAAGAGAGACAGGATCCAGAGGATCAGAAAGAAGAGCTTGCTGGCGTCGGTGATAAAGCAGAGAAAGAGGAAAATCAGGGGAAAGAAGATATTGACCTTCAGTCCGACCCGGATCCTTTTCTGGTTCTTTTCATGCACCGACTGCTCATAGTCCATGAAATGGTTGTAGAGGCGCTCATAGTCCTCGGGTTTAAATTTCTCCATGACATAACCTCACGATCAACAGTATACGAAGATGCGGATGAACCTTCCCATCAGATACAGGCCAGCCGCAATCGACAGTTTTCAATTTCATTCTCATCACATCATCTCCGTATCGTGCATCCGCTTCTCCATGAAGTGGCTGAGCTCGTGCAGGGGCTTCTGAACCAGCAGGCCGATACCGAGCGACACCAGAAGGAAGACGGACTCCTGCAACAGGTAGAATTCATAATTATGGCCGTACATACCTCCGATGCATTCCCGCATGGCGTTGATGGCGTAGGGGAAGGGGAAGAAAATATAGACCTTCCGGAAGAATTCCGGCAGAAGCTCTATGGGGTAAGTTCCGGAGGATCCGGCGATCTGAATGACGACCAGGACGACTGCGATGGCCTTTCCGACATCATGGAAGGCTACGACCAGTGAGTAGATCAGAAGAGTAAAGGTCAGTGAGGCAAAGGCGCAGGCGAACCAGAAACGGAAGGGATGGAGACACTGGACCTTGAAGAGATAGAGATCTCCGAGAACGGTGACCAGGGTCTGGAGCTCCGCCAGGGTCAGGAAGGTAAAGAAGCGTCCGAAGAAACGCTCTGCAGAGGTGGAACCCGGGTAGCGCTTCTTTTCCGGTCGGACCTTCATGATGGCTGTCAGGATCAGGGCGCCGACCCAGATGGCCAGGGTGGTGTAGAAGGGTGTTACCGAGGAGCCGTAATTGGCCACCGGATAGATGGCGGTGGATTTGATGGTGACCGGGGAAGAGAAGAAGGAGGCATAGAGATTGGGATCCCCGGACAGGGTATTCATGAGGATCTTGACTTTTTCATCCTCCTTGGCGGTCCGGACCTTGTCAATGGTTTCACTCAGGCGGTCGGACAGGGCCGAAAGCACTTCTTTTGTGTTGGTAAGGGAAGTGTTCCCGGATGAGATGGTGACCTGGAGTGCTCCGAAGACATTGCCCATGCCGGACAGGGCGTCGGACATGGAGGACATGAGGGAGGAAGCCTGATCCAGGGTCTGGCTGGCCGAATCCAGGGCTGAATTCATGACGGGGAGAAGCTGGTTCTTGTACTGGTTTCTCAGGTTCTGCACCTGGGCAGAGGCATCGGCATAGCGGGTCTTCAGATTCTGAATCATCTGAGAGGTGATTTCTTCGGCAGTCTGATCATTTTCCAGCTGCTTTAGCTGATCCTCAATCTTTCCGGCCGTGGAAAGCATCTGATTCAAGGAATTCTTCAGATTCTTTTCCCAGTCGCTTTCCTCGGACATGGAATCCCGGAGGGTCTCAAGTTCCTTCTGGATGGACTCTGCCTCTTCCAGGACAGACTTTTCCTTTTCTTTCAGGTCACTGATCTTTTGATTGGCTTTTGCACTCACTTCCTTTGAGAGCTCGCTATCGGAAAGGTCCATTGCCGCAAGCTCATCGGACATGGCAGAGAGCTTTGTCTGCAAATCTGCAATTCTCTGATCCACATCATTGGAGAAGGCTTGGACCGACTGCCTTGCGGCATCGATCGAGTCGCCGGTCTCCTTCAGAGACCGGGATTCATTAGATGTGCCCTTTTCTGCCTTTGCCACATCGGCTGATGCGGCATTGACGGCCTCGGAGAGAGCGGCATTGCCGGTCTGGACCTGATCGATAACAGATTCGTAATTCTTAAGCTCTGTGTTCAGATCCTTCATCCGGCTGATGATCTGATCTACGCCGCCCTGGGCCTTGATATCTTCGGCTAGGCCATTGGCATCGGTGAAGACAGTCTTGGCTATGACCTCAATGAACTGGTTATTGACATTGGAGAGAACCGTTTCGGCAACGGTGTCTGTGATCTTATTTGCGACCGGATTCTTTTTCTGGTTCTGATAGAAGGTGATGGAAGGACGGTCTACATTTTTCGTGAAGATATTGTACATGGAATAGGTGAAATCCTTGGGAACGACCAGGGCACCGTAGTATTTTCCCGAACGGACGCCCTCGATGGCATCCTCCCTGCTGTCGGGGAAAACCCAGTGGATCTTCTTGTTTTCCTTCAGACTTTCAAGGATCTGCTTTCCGGTGTTTTCGGTTGTCTGGTCCTCTGTGATATAGTCCCGATCCAGGGAGACAGCGGCCAGAGTCAGGTTCTGGGTATTGCCGTAGGGGTCCCAGTTGGAATAGATATTGAGCCAGGCATAGAGGGCCGGCAGGACCGAAACACCGAGGATAATAACGAGGATAAGAAAATTCCGAAGCAGATACTTCATGTCGTCCAGAAAGATTTTACGTGCCATGTTCATGGATTTATTCCTTCATATCTTCTTTCTTGCTCTGTGAAATGTAAAACGGCGGCATCCGCAGGAGACCTGCAGTTTCCGCTTTCATACTGGTTCTCGAAGTATATCTGCAGGAATGCAGAATCACTTCGGATTATACCATGAAGCGGGAATAAAAATACAGGTCCTGAGCAGAACGGAGAGGAATCCGCCCTTGAAATTCCTTTGTGAATTTACTATAGTATTGGATAACAATGTTACACATCAACGTGTAAAAGTGAAAATACGGATCATGTGATCCTATACAGGGTAAGAATTGCCTGTTTATGGAAAGCTTTCTGCAGACGTTCTATAGAAAATAGTGAAAAAAGACGTCCGGGAAAGCTATAATAGGTACAAATGATTCAGCTGACAGATTGAATGCAGACTAGGAGAAGATACTATGGAAATGCAGATGGACTTCAAACGAAGACTTCCCATACCTAAGGAGATCAAGGAAATGTTTCCTCTCCGGGAGGATGTCAAGGAACTGAAGGAACGGCGGGACCAGGAGATTCAGAAGATCTTCCGCGGAGAAGATAAACGGTTGATTCTTCTGATCGGCCCCTGCTCGGCAGACCGTGAGGATGCCGTCCTTGAATATATGACCAGGCTCCGCAGTCTTCAGGATAAGGTCAAGGATAAGATCTATATGATTCCCCGGGTCTATACCAATAAGCCCAGAACCACAGGCATGGGCTACAAGGGAATGACAACCCAGCCGGATCCGACCAAGGGAGCCGATGTCCTGGCCGGTCTGATTGCCATCCGCCAGCTCCATACCAAAGTCGTGGAGGAGACCGGTTTTACCTGTGCGGATGAAATGCTTTATCCGGCCAACCATCGTTATCTCTCGGATCTTCTGGCCTATGTGGCAGTCGGTGCCCGGTCGGTAGAGAACCAGGAGCATCGTCTGACCGCCAGCGGCGTCGGAATCCCGGTCGGCATGAAGAATCCGACCGGCGGCGATATTTCCGTCATGATGAATTCCCTGATTGCCGCTCAGAACGGACATACTTTCATCTACCGGAACTGGGAGGTTCAGACCAGTGGCAACCCTTATACCCACTGCATTTTAAGAGGCTATGTCGACAAGTTCGGCAGATCCCATCCCAATTATCATTATGAGGACATCCTGTCTGTAGCAGATGCTTATGCGGCTCATCCGGACCTCAAATATCCTTCGGTGATTATCGACTGTAACCATAACAATTCGGGCAAAAAGTACATGGAGCAGATCCGGATTGCCAAGGAGGTCATGCAGAGCCGGGCTCTGTCTCCGGATATCCACAAGCTGGTCAAGGGCTTTATGATCGAGTCTTACCTGGAGGACGGCAACCAGCCGGTCGGCGGCGGAGTTTACGGAAAGTCCATTACCGACGCCTGCCTGGGTTGGGATAAAACCGAGCGCCTGGTTCAGGAGCTGGCGGATCTGGCCTGAAGAGAGGAAAAAAGGACCTGGAAAAAGCATCCGGCGAAATTCTGGAAAGATTCAAAAGGACTTTCAGAATGTCCTTTGAAAAGCATCAGACATATGAAAAAGAAAAGAGCTGCCGCAGTATGATCTGTGGCAGCTTTTTTTATCACAATCTCATAAACTTATTTCTAAAAATTAAGAGACTTAATGCAATAGCCACAGATACAGGAAACCGAAACAAAAACAGACGTGAATATAGGCAGAAAACATGAATTTAACGTTGATATTAAGATGCAAATCTCATATACTGAGCATAGATAATTAATACATTTAACTAACAAGGGGTTTGTGAAAAGGAAGTCTGAAATGAGGGGATCAGATTTTTTAGAACAAGTAATCAGCGGCCTTGGTTTATCCATAGCAATCGGCCGGGATCAATTTACCATGAGTCATGGAAGCTTTCGCTATAAAAGAAAACAGTCCCATGAGATGCAATTGACTCGTCAGAAAGAGGATACCTTTTCCTTCCGGGATTCTTCCGGAAGATATTGTTATCGGCTTCACAAGGAATGGCTGACGGGCGAAAAGAACGGAATCTGTCATCTGTATTTTACGGCAGAAACCGGGGATGGAACGACAGAAGAAAGAACAGCAGAAAACAGGAGAAAAAACGAGTCGGGCTTTCCGGATGGTTACGGTATCCGTTTCCTTTTGACATTGCCTGCGGATCCCAAGGAACGGATCTATGGCTGCGGCGAGACCTATGCTCGATGGAATCTGAAGGGAGAAAAGGTACGTATCTTCGTAGCGGAACATCAAAATGCCAGACGGATTGGAAGGAAACTGATCCGGGAGAAAATTCTCGGAAGAGATCCAAATCATGTCATGCCCTTTTCGGCTTATGAATCCTATTATGCGCAACCGACCTTTGTCTCAAGCCAAGGCTATTTTGTCCATGTGAATTGCAAACGATATGCGGAATTTGACTTCCGGGAAGGGAAGACCACAAGACTTCTTCTTGAGGAGCTGCCGGATTTCTATCTGGCAGAAGCAGAGGGAACAGACTGTTTTCCGGATCTTTCCATGAAATTATCCGCTCTCCTCGGCAGACAGAAGAGCCTTCCGGAATGGATCAATCGAGGTGTCATTCTGGCGGTACAGGAAGGTGTCCAAAAGATTGATGAAAAAATCCGGAGGGCCCGGGCCCATGGAGTAACCATTGCCGGAATCTGGTCTCAGGACTGGTGCGGCTGCCGCCGGACGGGTTTTGGCTACCAGGTCATGTGGAACTGGAAAGCCGATGATGGGCCGGACGGGCAGTATCCGGATTTGAAAGAGCACATTCAAAAATGGGAGGAAGAGGGGATTGCTTTCCTCGGTTATATCAATCCTTTTATTGCCTTGGAAAAGGACCTTTACAAGGAGGCATCTAAAAGAGGCTATTGCGTCAAGGATAAGGACGGGAAGGATTATCTGGTGAAGATCACAACCTTTCCGGCGGCTATGGTGGATTTTACCAATCCGGATGCTTATGCCTGGTATAAGAACCTGATCAAAGAAAATATGATCGGGATCGGCATGAAGGGATGGATGGCGGATTTCGGGGAATACCTGCCCCTGGACTGTGTCCTGTATGACGGATCCGATCCGATGGACCGCCATAATGAATGGCCGACGATCTGGGCCAGAATGAATCAGGAGGCAATTTCGGAAACAGGAAATATAGGGCGCGTTTTTTTCTTTACCCGGGCCGGGTCAACAGACAGCATCCGAAATTCCATGATGATGTGGACCGGAGACCAGCATGTGGACTGGTCTGTGGATGACGGCTTGCCGTCAGTGATACCGGCAACCTTATCTCTGGCAATGAGCGGCTTCGGTATGACGCATTCTGATGCCGGCGGTTATACGACGCTGATGCAGATGAGAAGGACAAAAGAGCTTTTGATCCGGTGGGAAGAAATGAACGCTTTCAGTCCTTTGCTTCGAACCCATGAAGGCAATCAGCCGGCCAATGACGTCCAGTTCGATGACGATGAGGAATTGCTGTCTGTTTTGGCAAAAACCAGCCGCTGGCACCTGCTTTTGTCCTCTTATTTGGATCATTGCATGGAAGAGACAGAAAGATATGGGTGGCCTCTGATGCGACCTCTTTTTTACCATTATGATGAGGACTTCTGCTATGACGAAAAGACAGAATATCTCCTGGGGAGGGATCTTCTTGTTGCACCGATTCTAACAGAAGGACAGGAAGAAAGAGAGGTCCGTTTGCCAAAGGATCATTGGATCGATCTCTGGACAGGGGAAGAATATGAAGGCGGAACCTGTCACATTCGGGCACCGCTTCTTGAGCGGATACCGGTCTTCGTCAGAGATTCGAAGGAAGGAGATCGGATTCGTAAGCTGTTCTTGAATGAAAACAGGGACTTGTGACTTGTAAGCTCGTAAGAGGGAAAAGGGCTTGCAGCAACGATAGGGGGTAAGAGATGAACAGGTCAGAGAATAGCAGGGAGAAAAGCTTCCTTAGTAAATGTACATATGGATTTGCAGATATTTACGGGGGTGGAGCTTTTGTTATCATATCGACATTTTTTACAGTCTTTTTGACAAAGGCACTGGGCATGCCGGTTGCCTTGGCTGGTACCATTCCTTTGATTGGAAAGGTCTGGGATGCCATTACAGATCCGATCATGGGAAATATTGTAGACCGGACCAGTTCCAGGTTTGGAGCCAAACGATTCTATCTTCTGATTGGAAGTTTTTGTTCCGGTATTTCTTTTCTTCTGATGTGGGTTCATTTCACATCAACTTCCACGACAGCAACCTATATTTTCTACATGCTCATGTATATGCTGTTTTCTACCGGATTCACAATTGTGATGGTTCCATATAACGCCTTGCTGCCGGATATGATCGATGATTATACGGAGCGCTCCGGCTATTCCGGCGTCCGGATGATGTTTTCGACCCTTGGCGCAATACTTGCCGGATTGATCCCATCACTCTTGATCCGGGACAACACCAATCCGACTCAATATTTTCTGGTGGCATTGATTTTTTCAGTGCTTTTCTTCCTGGTTATTATAGTTACTTTCCTGGGAACGTGGGAAAAGAAGAGAGAACCGGTACGGGCCGGCCTGATTGAGAGTTTTACACAGAGTCTTACGGTTTATAAATCCAGATCTTATCGAATCTTTATTGCTATTTTTCTGACCGGTCAGGGTGCGGCAGATTTCGTGACCGGACTGGCGGTCTATTATGTGGATGATGTTCTGAATGCATACGGCGGCGGCCGTTTTACCTACTTGATGGCAGTAATTCTTCTGTCTCAGTTTGTGGGAACGATTGTTCTGACACCAATCATGGCGAAGACCTCAAAAAAGCTCCCTCTGCTTTTGGGCTTTCCGCTTCGTATGCTCGCAACACTGGCTCTTTTGCCCTTCTCCCATGCAGGAGCAGATTTTAAGACGATTCTGGTCTTGTCCTTTCTGATAGGCCTTGGCATGGCAGGATCTTCTACAACCATCTATGCAATTCTTGCTGATATGGCAGATGTTGATATGCTGATCACTTCTCTGAATCGGCCGGGAACCTGCTCTGCCATGGCGACTTTTATCCGGAAAATTGCAACTGGGCTCTCTTCTGCAATCATCGGCCTTTTGCTTGGAATCATAGGTTATAATGAAAAACTTGCTGCAGAGGGAGCACGTCAGTCTCTTTCAACGCAGCATGGGATCACTATGATCTATATTTTTGCTCCGATGATTCTAATGCTTTTGGCTATTATTTTCACCTTGCTCTTCCCGATGAAGAAGAGGGAGTTTGCCGTTATCCATCAGGATATTGCCAGGAGAAGAGGAGAGGATTCTTCCAAAGCGGATCCGGAGGAAATACGGATCATAGAGAAAGTGACAGGATTCTCATATGACAGACTTTGGAATCCTGAGAATGCAATGAAATTCAGAGCAAAGAATGGAAAAAGAGGTTGAGTGATGGATATATTACAACATTTGAATGAAGTAAATACGGTACCGATACACCATGTTTCAGAAGAGATTTTTCTGAGTTATGGCAGGATCGTGACAGGTTATGATTTCTCGGATCTGATTTCCTACATGGAGGATCGGACAGATATACCGGAACAAGGCAATGTCTATGTCGCATCGGTTCCCGAGATGGAAAAATTTTCGATTCGAAAGGAGATCCAGTCGATCCTGTATGGAGGCATGCCGATCCAGATTGGTTACTGCAATGGTAGAAATACCACCTATAACGGATTTGAATACCATAAAGGATCAGAGATTAATATTGCTGTTACGGATTTCATGCTGGTTCTTGGTCACAGTTGGGAAATCAAAGACAATCACTTTGATAATCGAGATGCCAAAGTCTTTTTCGTCCCTAAGGGAACGGCGATTGAGATGTATCAGACGACCCTGCACTTATCCCCGCTTCGGGTATGCGATCGGGGATTCAAAGGCATTGTGATTCTGCCCAAAGGCACAAACACCCCGCTTACGGAGGAGGAAAAGAGGAAGAATCCTTATCTTCGAACTTCGGATGCAAGAGATTCTGCTCCGGCGGAAGAAATGAATCCGATGCCTTCTTTATGGAAGAACGACCCGGAAGGACAACTCCTTCTTCAGAGAAATAAATGGGTCATCGCACATCCTGACCGAGAGCCCCTGATCCGCCAGGGCGCCTTCCCCGGCATCATCGGAGAAAACAAGGAACTGAAATATTAAGCGGAAAGTGAGGAAAACATATGAAGAAATTTGAAGTCGCCTATATTCCCATCGGCGTCCCGACCTACGAGCTGGTCAGCGCCGAACAGAAATTTGAAGAGTCCAAGGCTCTCCTGAACTCTCTCTGTGACAATGTCAAGAGCCCCGAGGAGATGCTGCTCGGAATCGATAAGCTGAAGGCCTTTCTGGATACCATCAATCCGGATCTGATTATTCTTCAGAACATCACCTTTGCCAATGCGGCCTACGCGACAGAGGTTCTGGCCCGATTCAACTGTCCCGTCCTTCTCTGGACCCTGCGCGAGCCGGCCATCGACGGCACCCGTCTCCGTCTGAACTCCCTGACAGGCGCCTATTCGGCGGCCAATACCTACCGCCAGTTTCGAAAGGAGCCCCTGGACTACATCTTCGGCGCCCCGGACGAAGAGGAGGTGAAGAAGACCATCGGAGCAGCCATCCGCGCTGCACATGTCCGCTTTGACCTCCGCCATCTGAAAATGGCCTCCATCGGCCATACGCCCCAGGGCTTCGGCTTCGGACGTGCCCTGGACGGAGAAATGCGGACCGCTTTCGGTGTGGACCTCGAATGTATCGAGGCAAGACAATTAATTGAGAAGGCAAAATCCTTCAGCGAGGAAGAAATACAGACCTATCTCGAAGATGCCGAAAACCGTACGGTCGGCCTGGAACAGACACCGGAAAAGAACCGCATGGATTTCGCCCGCCTCTATAAGGCCTACAAGGACTATGTCGATGAAAATGGTATCGGAGCTCTGGCATCCCGCTGCTGGCCGGATTTCTTCACCGAATTCGGAACTCCGGTCTGCACGGTTCTCGGAATCCTGAATGACCTGGGAATTCCGGCAGCCTGTGAGGTCGATGCCTACGGAGCCCTTTCCATGTATGTCGGTCAGGAGCTGACCGGCGGACCTTCCTTCTTCGGAGATCCGGTTTCCCTGGATGACAAGGAGGGAACCGTAACCTTTTGGCACTGCGGCATGGCGGCATGCAGTCTGGCACGGACAGATACCGGAGCCCTGATCGGAGAGCACTGCAACCGTCATATCGGACCAACCCTGGAATTCGGCTGCAGATCCTGCAAGGAAGTCACCATCTTCCGGATCGGCAAGGATCCGGATGGAAAGTTCCGCTTCCTGATCGCACCGGGCGAAGCTCTGGATAAGCCCAAGCAGTTCTACGGCACTTCGGTAGTCGTAAAGACGGGCCACAATGCCAAGGACTTCGTCTATCAGACCATAGAGGAAGGCTGGGAGCCTCATTACGTCGTGATCTACGGAAATGTGGCAAAGGAGCTGGAAATCCTGGGCCATGAGCTCAATATCCCGGTTGAAATTTTTACCTGAAGGGATATTTAAAGCTGAGTTTTCTGTTTATTCTTGAAATATAGGGCAGTCGGATGAAACCTGTAAGTTCATCCGGCTGCCTTTTTTGTCTGAAAAATTAGCATTATTTAAAAACTCTTAATCAAAAGCGAAAATGTTTTGAAAACTGCTGAAAAATATCTCGAAAAACGGCCATTTTTGCCTTGACACTGCCGATAAGCAAGCCTATATTAGACATAGATAATTAAAGCAATTAAATATATACAGAAATTCTAAAAAGCCCAGGAGAAAAAAATCCGTTCATCAAAAGATAAAAAATCCTGGGGAAAAGGGGAAAAAGAAAACCTGTGAAAGAGAAAGTGAGGGGACTTTTCATGAATTGGTTTTATACGGAACCGGTGAACATCCGTTTCGGCGAGGGGGTCCGGAAGACACTGCCGGATGTCGCAGCGGAGCTGGGCTTAAAAAAGGGCATCCTGGTATCGGATCCCTTCTTCGCGCAGAACGGTCTGGCAGATCAGATCGTAAAGGACAGTAAGGGCCTTCTGATCGCTGTCTACAGCCAGATCTCTCCCAATCCGGAGGTCGGCGAGGTTGATGCCTGCGCCGATGTCATCCGTAAGACCGGAGCCGAATTTATTGTAGCCTTGGGCGGCGGTTCTTCCATGGACTGCGCCAAGAGCGCTTCCGTTGTCTGCTTTACCAATGATTCCATCGAGAAATATCATATGACGGGAGTTCCGCTTCCCGATAAACACATCCCGATCATCGCTTTGCCGACAACGGCCGGCACCGGTTCGGAGGTCACCTGTGTATCTGTTCTTTCCAACCATGCAAAAGGAAAGAAGGGCCCTATCAATAACGATCTTTTCTATCCGGCCATCGCTCTGATCGATCCGGAGCTCACCTACAGTCTTCCCAAAAAACAGACCGCATCCTGCGGAATCGATGTTCTCTGCCATGCCGTCGAAGGCTTCTGGTCCAAAGGCCATCAGCCTATCTGCGATGCACTGGCATTGCATGCCAGCCGCCTGGTTTTTCAGTATCTCCGCCGGGCCTATGAAAACGGAGAGGACCGGGAAGCCAGAGAGAAGATGGCGGAAGCCTCGGTCATCGCCGGCATGGCCTTCACTCTGCCGAAGACGACCAGTTCTCATGCCTGCTCCTTCCCTCTGACCAATCTCTATCGCATTCCTCACGGCGAAGCCTGCGGACTGACACTGGATTATTTCGCCCGTGTCAATGCAAAGGCGGAAGGCGAGACCGGAGAGCGGATCAATACCTTTGCCAGAGAGCTGGGCTATAAGGACATGCTCGATATGGCGGATGCCATCACGGAACTGAAGAAAGATATCGGCCTCCGCATGGATCTTAAGGACTTCAGCCTGACCGATGAAGAGGTCGAGACCCTGGTTCAGACCAGCCATCACCCCAATATGCTCAATAATCCGGTTGAGATTACGGATGAGATCCTGCGGGATATGTACAATTCCTTCCGCTGACCCTTCTCTAAAACAAAAGAAGAATCAGAAACTCAAAGCTACGGCCATAAGGCCTGGCGTTTAAGACCTGTTAAAGTACAGATATCTGACCGGACAATTCAGAAAGGACTGAAATGGACAAGTACAGAGACTTACAGAAGAAAGCAATGACTATCCGCGAGCTGACCATGAAGACCATCGGCCACCGCGGCTTCGGTCATATCGGAGGATCGCTGGACCTGGCAGAGGTCATGAGCGTTCTCTATTTTGATGCCATGCGGGTGGATCCGAAGAATCCCGACTGGGAGGACCGCGACCGCTTCGTTCTATCCAAGGGCCACGGCGGACCGGCTGTCTATGCTACCCTGGCTCTGAAGGGCTATTTCCCCGAAAGCGAGCTTATGACCTTAAACCAGCCGGGAACCCACCTTCCCAGCCATTGCGACCGGAAGCTGACGACCGGAATCGACATGTCAACCGGATCCCTGGGCCAGGGCTTCTCGGCAGCGGTCGGCATGGCCCTGGCGGCAAAGATGGACCGGCGCGATATTAGGGTCTATTCCATTATCGGTGACGGAGAATCGCAGGAGGGACAGATCTGGGAAGCCGCTCTGCTCGGTGCATCGAGAAAGCTCGACAATCTGATTGCCTTTACCGACTATAACAAGATGCAGATTGACGGCACCATTGAAGAGATCAACGGTCTCTATCCCCTGGATGAAAAGTGGAAATCCTTCAACTGGCATGTTCAGGTCGTGGACGGCCATGACTGCCGGGCCATTTCCCTGGCTATCGACAATGCCAAAAAGATCCAGGGCAGACCCCATATGATCATCTTAAATACCATCAAGGGCAAGGGTGCTTCCCACTGGGAAAACAAGGTCTCCTGCCACAATGACAACAATATTACCGAGGAACTCACCCGGCAGGCGCTGGAAGAGATGAAGGAGGCGGAAAAGGATGTTTGAACTGGAAGACAGATGGCTGCGCGAGACCTACGTCGACTGCCTGATTGAATATGCAAAGAAGGATCCCCGGATCGTCATCCTTGAAGCCGATCTCTCCAATGCCGGCGGAACCAAGCGCTTTACAGCCGAGTTCGATGGCAAGCGGACCATAGACTGCGGCATCCAGGAAGCCAATATGATCGGTGTTGCGGCAGGCATGAATGCCATGGGAAAGATTCCCTTTACCCATACCTTTACACCCTTTGCAACTCGGCGCTGCTGCGACCAGGTGACCCTGTCCGTTTCCTATGCCGGACTCAATGTCAAGATGATGGGCTCGGATCCCGGCGTAACCGCGGAAATGAACGGCGGTACCCATATGAGCTTTGAGGATGTCTCCATCATGCGGAATATTCCCGGCATGGTGATTTTCGAGCCGGTGGATTCGGCCCAGCTCAAGGCTGTATTTCCGCAGATTCTCGACCACGACGGACCGGTCTACATTCGGCTCCTTCGAAGAAATGCCATAAAGATCTGGGAGGATGGAGAGAGCTTCACTCTTGGAAAGGGAAAGAAGCTTCGGGACGGAAAAGACGTCTCGATCTTTGCCAGCGGCATCGAGGTGGCAGAGGCCATGAAGGCGGCAGAAGAGTTGGAGAAGCAGGGCGTTGAGGCAGATGTCATCAATATCCATACCGTAAAGCCATTGGATACGGATATGGTTCTGGAGAGTGCAAGAAAGACCGGCGCCGTTGTTACCGCTGAGAATCATTCAATTATCGGCGGACTTGGCAGTGCCGTTGCGGAAAATCTGATCGAAAACCATCCGGTTCCCATGAAGCGGGTCGGCGTCACTGATCACTTCGGTGAGGTCGGAAAGACGGATTATCTGATGGATAAATACGGGCTCAGAGCAAAGGATATTGTAAATGCTGCAAAGCTTGCTATCGGGATGAAGTAAGACCGGCTGAAAAAATCAGGGTTCTAAGAGAATACTCTTGGAAACGGTCTATCTTTCGAACAGGCTGATAAATAGATCAAGAAGGAGGAAAAATGGATAAGAGAATCGTTATCGGATCGGACGGATCCGGATTTGAATTAAAGGAAGCCGTAAAGAAACATCTCATCGAGGAGGGCTACGAGGTCACGGATCTCGGCACCCAGAGCGCCGACCAGCCAAGACCCTATTACGAGGTTGCCCACGAGGTCGCACCGAAGATTTCGACCGGCGAATTTGAGCGCGGCATCCTGATCTGCGGCACAGGCATGGGCATGAATATCGTGGCCAATAAATTTCCTCATGTCTATGCGGCAGTCTGCGAGAACACCTATGCAGCCATGAAGGCCAGAGCCATCAACAATGCCAATGTTCTGACCATGGGCGGCTGGATCACCGGATCTTTTGCCGGCTGCGATATCGTGGATACCTTCCTGAACACGGATTTCCTGGAGAATCTCGAGGACTGGCGGCAGAAGAACCTGACCCGTGCCTTCGCAACGGTTCAGGACTATGAGAAGGAAATTTACAAGGAGTAAGCAGGACAGGAATTCCGGACGTATGATCTTTGAAATGACTTGGAATTAGAAAGTGCCTGTCTGAAGGCTGAAGGATCCATGTCCGGATAAAAACAGAAAAATCGGGTTCGGGGGAACCAGCTTTTGAAATAAAAATCAAGTATGAAAGCAATCAGCTGACTGAAAGTGGGGTATGAGATGAAATATTTTCTGGACAGTGGAAAAATCGACGAGATCCGTTATGCCTATGACAATTTCGGCATCGACGGCGTAACGACCAATCCCAATCACATCAAGAATTCCGGCAAACCGTTTCTGACGGTCGTGCAGGAGGTGGCGGATTTTATTAAGGAGGCCGGCCTGGAGGGGCAGGATAAGTTCCCGGTTTCATTTGAGATCAACCCGCATCTTTCGACTGCAGAGGACATGATGGAGGCCGCAAGGAAGGTTTCCTCCTACTGCGAGAACTATGTGATCAAGATTCCCTGCTGCGAGCAGGGTCTGATCGCGGCAAAGAAGCTGGAGGAAGAGGGCATCCGGACCAATGTGACCCTGGTATTTTCTCCTTCCCAGGCCATCCAGGCAGCCCGGATCGGCGCGAAATTTGTCTCTCCCTTCATCGGCTGGAAGGAGAATTCCGGTGATGACGGCCAGACCTATGTCAAGGAGATCGCTGAGATCTATGCCATCTATGGCTATGATACTGAGATCATTGCGGCAGCCTGCCGGAATGGACGCCAGATTTCCGAGATGGCAAAGGCAGGTGTCGATATCGTGACTGCGGGCCTTCAGGTCTATAAGGACAGCTTCTATCATCCCTTTACCGATTACGGCCTGAAAAAATTCCAGAATGCCTGGGATAACACGGTCGGAAATTCATGAATTATTGCCAGGAGCGGATCTGAAGAGTGCCGGCTGTGCAGAGGATCCGCTGCTTACACTTATGACAGCCATATCATCAGATAGAAAAGGGGCAGAACATGGCAAAGTTAGGAAAGCTTGCAGAAAGTGTTAGGAAATTCCCGCAGACCGATCTCTGGATGGATTCCTGCGGAGAAGAGGAACTGAATTACGGCATTGAGCGAGGAATCGTCGGGGCAACCTCCAATCCCATCATTGTCGGATCAGTAGTAAAAGAAGAGATGGATCTCTGGGAGCCGGAGATAAAAAAGCTGATCAGAGATATGCCGGAAGCAACCGAGGATGAGATTACCTGGGCTCTGATCGATGAGGTCGGAGCACTCCGGAGTAAGAAGCTGCTTCCGAAATTTGAGGAGTATAAGGGAAAGAAAGGCCGTCTCTCCATTCAGGTCAATGCCAAATATTACCGGAATGCATCGAAGATGGTCGAGCAGGCCATGCACTTAAATTCCCTGGGCGAAAACATGATGATCAAGATCCCAGCATCAGAGGCCGGCATACGGGCCATTGAAGAAGCAACCTATCGGGGAGCCTCGACCAATGCGACCGTTTCCTTTACGGTTGCCCAGGCAGTTGCAGTAGCAGAAGCCGTCGAGCGGGGACTGAAGCGCCGGGAGGCCGAAGGCCTTCCGACGGAGAATATGGGACCGGTCTGCACCATTATGATCGGCCGGACCGATGACTGGCTGAAGAAGTACTGCAATGAAACCGGTCTGATTGTAAACCCCGAGGCGCTGGAATGGGCTGGCGTAGCCGTCATCAAGGAAGCCTACCGGATCTATCAGGAGAGAGGCTACCGGACCCGTCTGCTTTCTGCGGCCAACCGCAATCATTATCACTGGAGCCAGCTGATCGGCGGCGATCTGGCCCAAACCATCAACTACAAGTGGTGGAAGCGCCTGGAGGCCTGTGACATTGAGGTCAAGTCCCGGATTGATGATCCGGTGCCGGAAGAAATCATGAAGGAGCTCAGAAAGATTCCGGAATTTGCCAAGTCCTTCCGCGAAGATGGTATGAAGCCGTCGGAATTTGTAAATTATGGCGGTTTCCGCACTACCCTGAACCAGTTCCTGGGCGGCTATGATGACCTTGTACAGGTTATCCGCGGCTATATGGTCTGAGGGCAGACACGAAACGGATCAGCAGGAAATGTCGATTTACCGAGTTGTGCATGTAATGGCCTGCTGTTTCATATCACAGGAAAATATCGAAGAATATCCTGATAGAAAGAATGCACAAAATGAGGCGTCTGAGAAATTTCTCAGGCGCCTCTTAGTATTCGAAATTCAGACGGGTACGCTCTCAAACTTTGAAGGAAGCGGATCCTAATCCGGAATCCGTCCGCCGTTCAGGAAGAAGAGTGAAATTGCTGCAGTGACAGGGCCCAGGGCATCCAGTTTCATATTGAACTCGGAAATACCGACCTTCTGAGATCTCGTGAAGACTGACAGCTGCGACAGCAGGGCATCGCGGAATCTCCGGTGCTGGAAGGCACCGCCGTAGAGGATGACCCGCTGGGGATTTAAAAGAGTGATGGCATTCTCGATGGCAACGGCCATATTGCTGAGAATCCGGCGGATTTCCTGGCCGACCACGACGTTGCCTTTGTCATAGCTTGTGAAAACGTGCTCCATCAGATCCTCGCCGGAATCCCTGAGAGTCATCTGGTTAAAGGGAACATGCTTCCAGGCCTCATAGAGCTCCGGGGTCGCCTCCGGACTGATCATGTTATAGAGTTCGCTTATGACATTGGGATAGCTGACAACCGTTTCCAGACAGCCGCTGTTGCCGCAGATACAGGGCTTTCCGAAGGGCTCTGTAATGGTGTGGCCAATCTGGACGGCTTTATAGTCATAAATGTTGAAGTAATCACTGGTCCGGATCATGGCAGATCCGATTCCCGGTCCATATTTGATAAAAAGGAGAGAACCGCTCTGAACAGAAGTCTTCTTCAGGAAAGCCTCAGCGTGAGCATCGGCACAGATATTATTGGTGACGATGACCGGAACGGAAAAACGATTCTCAAAGAAGTCCTTCAGGGCAGCCTTACCATGGAAGACGCCATAGGAATTCAGACTGATGCCGAGCTCCGTCTGAACGATTCCAAGGGTGGAAATACCGATGCTTAAGAGTTTCTTCTTCTTCAGAACAGAAGAGGAGAGGATGTCCTTTTCAATGGTCTTTGCAATGGCATCCATGATGAGATTGGCATCCGAATGGAATTCTATGGTGCTGACGCGCTTGTGATAGAGCTCTTTCGTTGATAGATCTGTACAGAGAATTTCATAATGGTGCCGAGTGATATTGACGCCGATGACACTGAACTTTTCGGCCTGGATTTCGAGGAGAACCTCCCTTCGTCCCCGTGCCTGGGATTCCTTCTTTGCCTTTTCAACCAGGATGCCTTCCTTGATCAGGTCGTTTGTAATGAGTGTGATCGCTGCCGGAGTCAGCCCGAGTGCCTTGGCAATATCCTTCCGTGGGATCTGGCGGGATTGATAGATCAGTTCCAGAATAGAGCAGCGGTTTCTGATCTTCACATCCAGCATATTGATTCCGTCTTTTCCTGCCATAATCTGCCCCCCTTAATAAAGGTGTTCTGTAATTTTCCCCTACGTCATTATATGCCTGAGAACCTTAAATTATTCTTAACGATATACTTTCTGGCCGGGTTTATGTATCGGCTCTTTCGAAAGTTTTTTCTTTGATATCTTTCTGTTTATCCTTTATTCTATATGATTGAAGGGAACTTATCAGTAAACGATTTCGATTTAATTCCCATATGAGATATATTATAACTCAGACAAAAGTCTCAGAGTGTATGAAAAATAACGAAAGCACCGAAAAATATTCGATATCATACGAAACAATTTGATGAATCAGGGGGATATCTATGCTGATCTATTATCCGAAAGCCAGAAAACTTGGTCTGCGTTCCCAGAGAACAGCGCTTTTAACAGGAAAAAGAACGACCCTTCTTTCTCTGGAAGAGGCTGCCGGGGATATCCACCGTCTGAAGGAGATCCCCATGGGACAGGAGGAAATTCCACTGGATGAGATCGCAGGGACTCTGACCCGCCTTCGGGCTCGATCTTTCTCCCGGGATTTCTATCCGGTCCTGTCCGAAAAGTCGGAATTTGCCAGAAAATGGGAAAATGTCTACCATTACCAGGACCGCCAGGGCATTTCGGATCCTATCAGGGTTTACGAATATCTCCGGAAATACTATGTGGCAGAGGGAAATAAACGGGTGTCTGTTCTCCGCTATTTCGGGGCAGTGACCGTGACTGCAGACGTCTTCCGTCTTCTGCCGGCCCGGGACGGAAGCCCAGAGGTTGAGATCTATTATGAATTCAATGATTTCTCCAGGGCAAGCGGGATTAATGAGATCTATTTCTCGGCCCGCGGCCGTTTTCGGGACCTGGCCGGCCGTATGGGAGAAAACTGCCTGAATCCCTGGCCTGCTGACAAGACCAGTCTTCTTCGAAATGCCTATCTGACCTTTGCCGATCAGTACAGGACCTTCGGCCAGAAGGAGGACTTTACCATAGGGGATGCCTTCCTGGTCTTCCTGGATTTCTATCCACTGGACAGCATTCTATCAGAAAGCACGGAGCTTCTTCGTGCCCGGATTGGGAAGCTCTGGGGCGAATTCTCTGCAGAAAATCTCCCCTCCCGCCAGTTCACTCTGCAAGAGGGAGAAGGAGAGTACCGGCCGGTGTTCATCCGCCCTTCCTACTCTGCCGATCATCCGCTCAGGGCAGCCTTCCTTTATGACAGTGACTTCCGAAGGTCCGGCTGGCTTTACGGCCATGAGCTGGGCCGGAATCATGTGGAAGAGGTCTTTCAGGGGAAAGTTAAGACCATGATGAAGAATGCGGTCGGGAACGGAGAAAAACTTCGGCAGGCCATTGACCAGGCAGTGGAAGAGGGAGCAGAAGTTGTTTTTACAGCCTCGCCGGCAATGATGCCAGAGACCAGTCAGGCAGCGATTCATTATCCGCATGTCCGCTTTCTGAACTGCTCTCTGAATCTTCCTTCAGGAGCAGTCCGGACCTATTACAGCCGCATGTATGAGGTCAAATTTCTTCTGGGCATGCTGGCAGCCCAGGCAGCAGAAGATCACAGGATCGCCTATCTGGCAAATTATCCGATCTATGGCACTATTTCCAACATCAATGCCTTTGCTATCGGGGCTTCATTGATTGATCCCAAAGCCAGGGTCTATCTCCGCTGGAATACCCTCAGGGTTCCGGATCCGGAAATGGAGGAAGAAATCAAATCGATTTCTGTCATTTCCGGCCATGACCTGATCAAACCGGAGAAACAGACCCGGGAATACGGGCTATTTCTTAGAAAGTCGAACGGAACAATTGTGAATCTGGCCGCACCGGTATGGAACTGGGGCTGCTATTATGAGAAAATCCTTGCCTCCGTTCTGGACGGATCCTATGATAGAAGAAACGGCGGATCCTCCAGATCCTTCAATTACTGGTTCGGCCTTCCATCAGGTGTAGTGGATCTGATCCTGTCGCCCCATCTTTCAGACAGTTCCAGAAGGCTTGCGGCTACCTTTAAGAAGCTGATTGCCGAGGATTCCTTCCATCCCTTTGAGGGAAAGATCACCCTGCAGGACCATACTGTCATTTCCGCAGAGGGCAGAAGACTGTCCAGGGAAGAGATTATTTCCATGAATTGGCTCAATCAGAATGTGGTCGGCAGAATCCCGTCTGCAGAGGAACTGAGCCGGCACGCCTGGGAAACAGCGGCGATCAGCGCCCTCCGCCGGTAAATTTTCCTGCCATTTTTTCCTGCAGAAAACCGGCGGAAAGCCCAATATTCCTCCTATCAAATTTCATTTGAATATATTAATTAAAACACTTGAAAAATTAACATGAAACTGCTATTCTGTTTATCAGAAAGAGGGGAAAACATGCCGATATGCTAGAAATGTGAGACAAAATTGCGGCATTTTTTCACTTTGAAGAGTAGTTTTTCTTAAAAGTCTTAAACACAAAAGGGGGTATTTAGGCATGAGAAAGAAACTTCTTGCAGCACTTTTAGGGGTTTCGATGGTTGCGGCCTTGTTTGCCGGCTGCGGTTCATCGAAGAAGAGCTCCAGCTCGTCGAAAGACAGCTCGAGCAGCAGCGGCGAAGTCGATCTGACTTTCCCCTGCATCTGGGTTGGCACAGACTCCAAGGCAGAGGGATTCAAGAAGATTGTCGATGGCTTCAATTCGGAAAATGAAGGCAAATACCACATCACAATCAAGGACTACACGGACTATGACGCCTATGCCGATTATATCCGGACCAGCATCTCCTCCGGAGACGCACCGGATCTCTTCTCGGTAAAGACCAAGGCGGATGTAGAGCTTTATTCCCAGTCGGGCAAGGTTCTGGATCTGACCGATTTCCTGTCCGGTGATGATATGAAGAGCAAATATTCGGACGGCGTTCTGAAAAACGAGCAGGTCGACGGCAAGAACTACGCACTTCCCTGGGAAGCGGCCGTTGTTCCGGTTATCTGGAATGGTTCTCTTCTTGAGAAGGCAGGTATTACAGACCTTCCGACCACTACAGACGAATATATTGAGACCTTCGACAAGCTGAAGGCTTCCGGCGTTTCCACACCTGCATCCTTCATGACAGCATCCAATGCCTGGACTGCAATGCTCTGGTACACCTATGCACTTGGCGAGAAGGGCGGTGCTGATGCCATTTCCGGAAAGTGGAATGAGAATGACTTTATCGATGCCGCCAACTGGCTCAAGGAAGTCTACGGCTATGCTCCTTCCGATGCCATCGGCGCCCAGGCCAAGGATGTCAACGCACATTTCTTCAACCAGGAGACAGCAGTCTACACCAATGGAACCTGGATCCTTTCCAACATTCAGCAGAATGCGGCTGACGGTGTCTATGACAACCTGAAGTTCTCTGCAGGCCCCGGCAATACCATCATACAGTACACCCAGGCCTACATTCTTTCCGGTGCCGTAAAAGATAAGGCAAAGCAGAAGGCCGTCGAGGCATTCATGACCTATGTCACCGATGCCGATCGTCTGACCGAGCTTTCCAATTCCTCCGGTTCCGTCTTTGTTCCCAAGGAAAATACCGTTGACAATGCCTATGTCAGCGAGATTCTGAAGCTCCGTGACAGTGCCAAGGTTCTGATTCCTTCCTTCGAGAGTTCCGTATCTACCACCTGCGCAAATGACCTTTCTCCGCAGCTGGAGTCCTTCCTTTCCGGATCGATCGATGCCAAGACTTTCGTAGAGACACTGAAAGCTGACAACGAGGAATAAAAGTATGACGCCGGCTGCCAATGCCGCAGCCGGCATTTTTTATCTGAAAATTCGAAAATTGCTGTTCAAAAGCAGTTGATTAAGCGATTGAAAGGCAGTTTACAAGTACTTCAAAGGGGATTCAAATATGAAACTGAACAAAGAAGCCAGGATCGGTATCTGTATCTTCCTTCTGCCGGCAGTTTTTCTGTTTGCAGTGTTCTTCATCTATCCGGTGTTCTATGTCATTGTTCGAAGCTTCACCGAATGGAACGGAATTACAGCTCCGGTCTTTAACGGAATTGAAAACTATAAGAAGATCCTCTCGGATCCGGTTTTTATTCACAGCCTGAGAAACAACGTAATCTGGGCCGTCTGTGCAGTCGTCGTTCAGGTAGGTCTGGCCCTTCTTATGGCCATGATCCTGTCCAAGCAGCCGAGAGGATGGAAATTCTTCCGTACCGTATATTTCCTCCCTCAGGTTATTTCGGGTGTTGCTCTTGCAGCCATGTGGGGCGCTGTCTATAACAGTGACTACGGTCTCTTAAACGGTATTTTAAAGGCCATCGGCCTCGGCAAATACGCGACCAACTGGCTGGGAAATCCCAAGACCGCCTTTCCCTGTGTTCTGATCTACGGACTTTTCTACATCGGCTATTACATGACCATCATCATGGCCGGTATCGCCAATGTGCCGGAAGACTACTATGAGGCAGCCCGGATCGACGGAGCCTCAGAGCTTCAGATCGATTTCTATATCACCATTCCCATGATCAAGTCCTCCATTCAGACCTGCGTCCTTCTGGCAGCGGTCTTCGGACTCAGAACCTTCGAGAATATCTACCTCCTGACCAATGGCGGACCGGCCAACAAGACCTCTGTTATTGTTCTCTATCTCTACAACAAGATGAGAAACAATAAGTACGGCATAGCCAATGCATCTTCGGTCGTTCTCATTATGTTAGGTGTTGTCGTGATTGTTGCGATCCGGACGATTTTCGCCCATATCAAGACAGACGAAGAAAATTGAGGAGGCTCATATGAGTGGTAAAAAACAATTCGGCAGCCTGGGCTCAAGAATCCTGAAATGGATCCTGATCATTTTCTTTGCGGTCTATACCCTGTTTCCGCTGCTCTGGCTCTTTGTGACATCATTAAAGACGAATAAGGAATACATCGCCAGCCCCTTCAGCTGGCCGGCCATTCCTCAGCTGATCAACTATGTTCATGCCTGGACCCAGGCCAATCTGGGACACATGATCATTAACTCGATTATCGTTGCCTTCTCCGCAACGATTCTCAATGTCTTCATTGCAACGATGGCAAGCTACGCCTTAAGCCGCTTCCGTTTCCGCGGACGAGAGATCATCTATGCGCTTTTTGCCTCCGGAATCATGGTTCCTCTGAATGCCATGATGGTTCCTTACTTCATGACCTTCCAGAAGCTTCACCTCCTGGACTCCCTCCTGGCCCTGATCATCCTCTATACCGCAGTCAATCTGCCGGTATCGACGGTCATCATCCGGGGCTTCATGGATTCCTTCCCAGGTGAAGTGGAAGAGGCCGCCTATGTAGATGGCTGCGGCTTCTTCGGAAGATTCTTCAAGATCTTCCTACCACTGATCCGGACCGGCATTGTAACAGCTGCAACCTTCTGCTTCCTGACCTGCTGGAATGAATTTGTTTATGCAAACCTCTTAACATCCTCTCCGGAAACAAAGACCATCCAGATCGGAATCCGCTACTTCACCAACCAGTTCTCGACAGACTATGTATCCATGTATGCGGCAATTGTGATTGCCATGGTTCCCAGTATTGTGATCTATATGGTCTTCCAGGAGAAGATCATTGCCGGACTGACAGCCGGTGCTGTAAAGGGTTGATGGAAAATGAGCTTAAAAAAAGTACTGCCTCTGATCGGTCTATGTTTCATCTGGGGTGGTTATTATGTAGCAAGTCAGCAGACCGTAAAACAGATGTCGGTATTCGATACCGGAATTGTCATCCGCTTCCTGACCATGATTCTTCTGATCGTGATCATGGGGGCCAGGGGAGAGCTGAAACAGCTCTTCCATGTCAGAGGTGTCCTCTGGAAGCTCCTTCTGATCGGCTGCCTGGGCTTCGCCTTGGATCTGACCGCCTTTATCGGGCTGACCCTTTCCTCTGCAGGCACAGGGACGGCTCTCCTGAAATGTGATATTCTTTTTGTAAACCTGATTTCCTGCCTGATCTATAAGAAACATTTCCGGGGAATCGAGTGGCTCATGACCCTGGTTATGCTCTTTGGAGTATTCCTGGTGGTCGGCGTTGATTTCCGCCACTTTAGGGTTGACAGAGGTTCGATCTTTTTCATACTTTCCGCCCTTTTTGTTTCCATGAATGCCTTCGTGATCAAGTCGGCCCAGTTGGATCAAAAGAATCCCCAATCCGATGATACGGTGGCCTTTTACAATAATTTTGTGACCATGATTCTCTTTTTCATCACAAGCGCATTCATGGGAACCTTGGGGCAGCTGTCCAGGCTCGGAAGCTCTCCAGGCCTCCTGATCTGGTCCATTCTGGCCGGACTCGGACAGACCGGAATCTATCTGGTCTACTACTTCGACCTCCGGCACTTCCCTGTATGGATCGTGAAAACCTTCCTCCTTCTTATGCCGATTGTCGCCTCCCTTCTGGTCTTCTTCCTGTTCGGAGACCGGATGACAGCGAGCGAAATGATCGGTGCCGCCATCGTCCTCCTCGGAGGCTTTGGCATGCTCCTCTGCGAACGGGGCAAGATTCGGAAGGGTACCCTACTTGAGGGCAGGTGAGCTGCCAGATATAGACCGGATTGAAGAAAATAGAATTCGAAAGGATGGAATTGCCATGAAAATAACCATTCTTTCCGATGGATTTCTAATTGAAACAGAAGAGGGGCCGCTCCTCCGCCAGACGGCGGACCGGCCCCTTTTTTCCATCGGAAAAGGAAACGAAGATATCTCCGTAAAAAGCGGTTTCTTTACCGTGAAGGATCAGATGGAGGGCTGGCTTCAGCCGTCTTTTCAGTCCATCCGTCTCCTGAATGAGGAGGAACGGAAAAGAGCCAGAAGGAGAGAGGAGGAGACCATACTCGGACCAAAGACCGCGACCGGACCTCTGATTTCCGGCTATCGGGCCGTCTACCTCCTTCCGGATGAAAGCAGCCTGGATTTCGACATCCTTCTTTCCGAGGATGCCTGCACGGTGGACTTCCTTCCCTTCTTCCGGGAGAATCCGGCCATAGACTATAACCGTTTTCAGTTCCATATCTGTGCAGAGGAATCCGAGGCGGTCTATGGGGGCGGAGAGCAATTTTCCTATCTGAATCTGAGGCACCGTCATTATCCTCTCTGGACCTCGGAGCCCGGCATCGGCCGTGACAAGTCGACCGAGATCACGAAGAAGGCTGACGCGGACGGAGGAAACGGCGGCGACTATTATACGACCTATTTTCCCCAGCAGACCTACTTAAGCAGCAGGGATTATTATTTCCACACTTTCTGCACGGCCTATGCGGATTTTGATTTTCGAAATGCAGACCATCACGATCTGACCTTCTTTGCCTGCCCGAAGAGGCTTTATTTCAGAGAGGGACAGAGTCTCGAAGACTGCCTGATCAAACTCACGGACCTTCTTGGTAGGCAGATGCTGCTTCCGGATTTCGTTTATAATGGGGCTATCCTTGGCCTTCAGGGCGGAACAGAACGTGTCCGGGAGCTGACGAAGAAGAGCCTGGCCCATGGCGTGAAGACCGCCGGCCTCTTCTGCCAGGACTGGTGCGGAAAGTTTATGGATCCGGCCTTCGGAAAAAGATTGCGCTGGGATTTCCGCTGGGATCCTTCTCTCTATCCGGACCTCCCTAATGCCATCCATGCCTGGGCCCAGGAGGGCATCCATTTCCTTGGCTATATCAATCCCTACCTGGCAGAGGGCGGAAAGCTATATGAGGAAGGAAAGAAGGCCGGAGCTCTTCTTCTGAATCAGGCCGGAGAGGTCTACCGGATGAATTCGGTATCGATTTATTTCGGCATGGTGGACCTGTCGACCGAACGCGGCTTCAACTGGTATAAGGACGTCATTAAACGGGAACTTCTGGACTTCGGCCTGAGCGGATGGATGGCGGATTTCGGCGAATATGTGCCTGCGGACTGCTGCCCGGCATCCGGAGAGGACCCGAAGCTCTGGCACAACCGCTTCCCGGCCGAATGGGCCCGCTGCAACTATGAAGCCTGTCGGGAGGCCGGAAAGTCCGGACAGATTCTCTATTTCATGCGGTCTGGAGCCACGGGATCCCAGACCTACACGGCCCTCCAGTGGCAGGGTGACCAGTCGGTTGACTGGTCCGAGCATGACGGTCTGCCTTCCGCTCTGACGGGTGCTCTGTCTCTGACCATGTCGGGCTATGGCCTGTCTCACAGTGATATCGGCGGCTATACCTCGGCCTATGGCAATATCCGGAGCCGGGAGCTCTTCATGCGCTGGGCCGAATTCGCCTGCTTTTCTCCGGTTATGCGGACCCATGAGGGGAACCGGCCCGAAGAAAATTACCAGTTTTATAACGATGAAGAGGGTATGAATCATTTCGCTCGGATGACCCGGATCCACAGGGACTTAAAGCCCTATCTTCAAGCCATTGTCGAAGAAAACCATGAGAGAGGAATCGGCTGCATGCGGCCTCTGGTTCTGCATTATGAAAAGGATCCCAATGTCCGGGATCTGAAAACGGAGTATCTCCTGGGGCCGGACCTTCTGGTCGCACCGGTTATGGAAGAGGGCGCCGATTCCAGGCTGGTCTATCTTCCTGCCAGGGATGGGGAGCGCTGGATCGGCCTCTTTGACGGGAAGACCTATGGGCCCGGCGAATTCCGTATGGCTGCCCCGCTCGGAAAACCGGCCGTCTTCTACCGGGAGAATTCCTCCTGGCAGAATCTTTTTTCTTCGATTCAGAAGATGGACTGAATCGAATTTTCAAATCATTTTTATGTGGGGACTGACCGCTTTCGGCCGGCCCCTCTTTTTTGCTCTGTTTCCGGCCGCCTCTTTTATAAATGTGAAAATTCGGTAAAACTTGGGCCCCGGTTTTCTTTTTTCTGCTCTGTCGTGCTATGATTATATGTAATCTTTATATTGCAGAAAGAGAATAAAACCTGAAAAGGGGATTTATGATATGGAAACAGCTCAAATATTAAAGAAAACGAAAGCCGGGCCGGGCACCGGCGACAGCACGGAAAAGGAAGCCGGATGGAGCCCCGGCAATAGAGAAAGAAGCATTGAACCCAACGACGGTAACGGAAAAGAGGGCAGTACAGAGTCAATTTACGGAGATAAAAAGGAAGACCTTCTGGCAGTCAGAGACAAGCTCATGAATGCCATTCAGGAGCTTCGTGAACAGATAACCGAACAGACCGGATCGGATCCGGTAGAGCACTGTCTGGCCCGGATCAAATCCGAGGAAAGCATGCGGGAGAAATGCCGGCGGCGGAATCTTCCGGAGACCACGGAATCGGCCCTGACGGAAATCTTCGATGCGGTCGGCATCCGGGTTGTCTGCGCCTTTGTCAATGACGTCTACCTGGTCCGGGATTATCTGGAAAATCTACCGGACTGTGAAATTGTCCAGGAGAAGGACTATATCCGGCATGCCAAGCCCAATGGCTACCGAAGTCTGCATCTGATTCTGAAGGTCCGTCTGTCCGAAGACCGGTCCTATTATGCTGAGATCCAGATCCGGACCATTTCCATGGATACCTGGGCAGCCCTGGAGCATAATATCCGTTACAAACACGAGATCAAAGGGAATCTCAATCTGATCGAGAGTGAACTGAAGCGCTGCGCGGACGAGCTGGCTTCGACCGATATGTCCATGCAGACCATCCGCGACATGATTCGGGAAGAAGGAGATAAATGAAATTATTACTGGCAGAAGATACGCGAGACCTGAACCGGGTTCTGACCGCCATGCTGAAGATGCAGAGCTATGAAGTCGACAGCGCCTATGACGGCGAGGAGGCCCTGGATTATATCAATAAAAACGGCTACGACGGACTGATTCTGGACATCATGATGCCGAAAAAAAGCGGCCTGGAAGTCTTAAAGGAAATCCGGGCCCGTCAGATTACCACACCGGTTCTCATGCTGACCGCCAAGTCCGAGGTTGATGACCGGGTGGAAGGACTGGAGTCCGGGGCAGACGATTATCTGACCAAGCCCTTTGCCATGAAGGAGCTGATTGCCCGTGTCCATGCCCTGACCCGGAGAGGTCGGCAGAACAAGACGGGTGAGCTTCATCTGGGAAATGTAACCCTGAAAGAAGATACCGGTGAACTGAAGGCGGAGAACAGCATCCGCCTGTCCAGCCGGGAGTCGGAAATGCTGGCGGATTTCCTGAATAATTCCGGAAAAGAGCTGGATGCCCATTATTTCCTGACCCATCTCTGGCAGGACGATGCCGATGCAGGAGAGGACATGGTTCTGCTCTATGTCCAGTATCTGAGAGATAAATTGTCCTACATCAATGCGGACCTGGAGATTCAGGGCGACAAGACCGGACCTTTTATTCTGACGAAGAAAAAAGAAGATCAGAAACAAGCCTGACATCAGAAAAGCAGATAAAACCGGGGAGAATTATTAAACCAGGGGCAATACATCAGAAAAGCAGATAAAACCAGGAAAGGCGAACCCATGGACGAGCGTGCCATTACGAAATTGAAAAGAAAATTTGTGACGGTTGCCGCTCTGTCTTTCATGGTGGTCATGATTTTCATTGCCGGACTGATCTATGTCGGAAACCTCTGGATCGTCAGCAGCGAGATCAACGAGGTCCTGACCTATATCATAGACAATGACGGTGAACTTCCAGAGAAGAATACCACAAGTTCTCAGAACTCCACCTTCGAAAAGCTTCAGAAGTCGGACGGCAAGGAGGATAAGAAGCCGGTTTATGAGGTTCTGTCGGATTTTTTCGGCCTTCAGGGAACCTATGACACACCGGAATTCGTCTATTCGACCCGCTTCTTCTCCGTAATCTATAATTCCAAGAGCAAGGATGTCGTGGAGGTAAAGACCACGCACATGGCTTCCGTTGACAATGCGGATGCGGTCAGCCTGGCCGGACGGATTCAGAAGCGGAGGCTGAATTTCGGAAGATACGGCGATTATTATTATAAAAAGTCAACCGCCTCGTCAGGTGATACCATTCTGGTTGTCATGGACTGCACCAGTCAGGTTTCCCTGTCCAAACGAATCCTTTTCCTATCTCTGATTCTCATTGGATTTGGGATGGTTCTTTCTTCGATTGTCTTACGGGCCCTGTCTTCCCGGATTGTGGCACCGGAAGTAAGAAACAGTGAGAATCAGAAGCGCTTTATTACCAATGCCAGTCATGAGTTAAAAACCCCTCTGGCTGTCATCCGGGCCAATACGGAGCTGACCGAGGCCTTGTCCGGAGAGACCGAATGGACACAGGCGACCCTTCGCCAGGTAGATCGTCTTCAGGGTCTGATTCAGAACCTGGTTCTGATTACCAGGGCCCAGGAACAGGATTCCAAGGATTCCCGGGTGGATATGGATATCAGTGCGGCAGCCAGGGAAACGGTGGAAACTTTCCTGCCTGTGGCATCGCAGGAGGGCCTGAAGGTTACCATGGACATTCCGGACGGTCTCCATATGACTGCCGAGGGCGGGCAGATCCGCCAGTTGGTCTCTCTCTTTGTGGATAATGCCATCAAGTACTGCGATCCCCAAGGAGAGATTCTGATTAAAATCAGCCAGCCGAAGAGAGAAAAATATACGATTTTCCAGTTTTCCAACAATTATGCGGCCGGAAAGAATGTCAATTATATCCGCTTCTTTGACCGTTTCTACCGGGAGGATAAATCCCACAATACGGACAAGGGAGGCTACGGCATCGGACTTTCCATCGCAGAAACCATTGTGGAACAGTATCACGGACGGGCCGAGGTCGGCTGGAAGGACGGAATCATTACCTTCACCTGCCGCCTCTATGAATAACATCGGAAGCAATTCTGTCTGACTGTGAATGACACAGGAAGAAATTTTATACGACATTGACAGATGAAGAGATTTTACCGGAGAAAGGGAGAGAGATTATGCAGGAAGACTATAACAAGGCCAGAAAGCTTGGAAAGAAGGAATACAACAAGGCTGTTGCAGAAGGACGCTATCCCTATCTCACAGCCCTGGATGATCTGATTAGCGAGAACGATACCCGGGGCAGCTACCCGGTCGGCTATCTGGAAATCCCTTTGGATATGATCGCCGGGACCAAAACGGCAGGACGGCAGAAGGCCTTTGCCGATAACTTCATGCCTCTTCTGGAACCCCATTCGGAATTTGCCATGAAGTGGTCCAGTCTCTATGATTCCCAGATGGAAGAGGGAATCCGGGACCCCATCAAGGTATATGAATATATGCACCGCTTTTATGTCCAGGAGGGAAACAAGAGAGTCTCGGTTTCCCGCGTAGTGGGTGCGGTCACCATCCTGGCCGAGGTGAACCGGATTGTGCCCGAGCCCCGGGAGGACGATGATTATCTCCTCTATAAGGAATTCCTGGACTTCTACAATGTGGCCCCGATCTATGAAATCGATTTTTCTAAGGTCGGATCCTATAAGAAACTGGCTGACCTCATGCAGATGGATTTTGAGCATCCCTGGCCCCTGGATCTTCAGCAGAGACTGAAGGGCGGCTTCCAGTATTTTGACAAGAATTTCCAGGAAAAGTTTGCGGAAAAGCTCCGTATCAATTCTTCGGATGCCTTTCTGATCTATCTGAATTTCTATCATCTGGATGAAATGCAGGGTCTGCCGGAATCGGTCCTCATTTCCCGGATCAGTAAGCTCTGGAATGAGTTCCTGATCCAGTCCAATGACGATGAGGTGACCGTCATTGACCGGCCGCAGGAGAGCGGATCCGCCTTCCGGACCCAGTCGGTTATCCGGTCGATTTTCGGCGGCAGCAGCGGCTACTCCAAAGAGAAGCCATTGAAGGCAGCCTTCTGCTACGAGCGGCCTCAGGAGACATCCACCTGGATCTACGGCCATGAATTGGGCCGGAATTTCGTGGAAAACAAGTATGAGGGAATCGTGGAAACTCTCTGCTATGACCATTGCGGCAGTGAAGAGGAGCTTCGGGCAGCCATCGATGATGCGGTATCGAAGGGCTGCGAGTTGATTTTTACGGTTTCGCCCAAGCAGATGACAGAAACCCTTCGTTCGGCCGTTCATTATCCCAAGGTCAAGTTTTTTAACTGCTCCATCAATCTGTCCCATTCCAGGGTCCGGACTTATTATGCAAGGATGTTTGAAGCCAAGGCCGTGATCGGCGCCCTGGCAGCTTCTCTGTCCTCCAATCATAAGATCGGCTATCTGGCGGATTATCCCATTTACGGATCCCTGGCAGAGATCAACGCCTATGCCATCGGTGCGGCGATGGTGGATCCCAAGGTCCGGGTCTATCTTTCCTGGACATCCATGAAGGACAGCAATTGGCGGGAGATCATGGAAAAAAACGAGGTGGAGCTGGTTTCCGGCAAGGATTTCATCCGGCCCGAAAAAGCTTCCAGGGAATACGGTCTCTTCCGCCTGGAGGAGAACGGAGGCGTCCGCAACCTGGCGGCGCCGGTCTGGAACTGGGGAAAGTTCTACGAGCTGATCATTGATGCCTGTATGGACGGACATCTGGATCAGGATCCGGGAAGTCAGGCCATTAACTACTGGTGGGGCATGTCGGCCGGCGTTGTGGATATCATCACCTCCGAGCACCTGCCCTATGAGAGTAAGAAGCTGGTGGAAAATCTGAAGCGGGCCACCATGAACGGATCCATCAATCCTTTCCGCGGCGAGCTGAGAAGCCAGAACGGACTGGTTCAGAAGGCAGGCGGACACAGCCTGTCCGAGCAGAAGATTATTACCATGAACTGGCTGAATGATAATATTGTCGGCCGTCTGCCCCGTCTGGAGGAGCTGACCCAGGCCGGCCGTGACACGGTGGCAGTCAGCGGCATCATTAGGGAGGACGACACGATCGCATGAAGATTTTAGTACTGGCGGATGAAGTAAATAAAGGCCTCTATGATTTTTATGATCCGGAACGGACAAAGGGGGTGGATCTGATCATTTCCTGCGGTGACTTGAACCGCCGCTATCTCGAATATCTGGAGACCATGTCCAACGTGCCCCTTCTCTATGTGGCCGGAAATCATGACAAGAGCTATGAGAAGGAGCCGCCCCAGGGCTGCACCTGCATTGATGACAGGATCTATGATTTCAAGGGCCTGAGGATCCTGGGCCTGGGCGGGTCCATGCGCTACAAGGACGGCCCCTATATGTATACGGAGGATGAAATGAAGCGCCGGATCTCTAAGATGCGGCCGGCGATTACCCTTCGGAACGGCTTCGATATCCTGGTTACCCATGCTCCGGCCAAGGGTTACGGGGATCTGGACGACCTGCCCCATCAAGGCTTTGAATGCTTCAATACGCTGCTGAATCAGTATCATCCCAAATACATGCTTCATGGTCATGTCCATAAGACCTACGGAGCGAAATTCAAGAGAGAACGGATCCATCCCAGCGGCTGCCATATTTTAAACTGCTATGACACCTATTATCTGGAGATCAGCGACGAGGACCACCCGGCTCATGGGAAAACCGGTTCCGCCCTTTATGATCTCTATGTCGGAATGAAGGACAGGAGAAGAGAACGGAAGTACGGGCTCTGAGTTCGGCAAAGAGGCGGAAGCCCCCGAAAAAGGGGACTTTTCGGCCTCTTTCTTTTTGTGTATAATAGAAAAGCTGTGATGAAATCCCAATAACGAATTTTATGATACAGGATTTTCGGAATAAGGGATTTTAGATAAAAAATTTACAGGATCGGGAATTTTCTGGAGCAGGGAATTTCAATAGAAACAGGCTCTCGGAAAGAACGGGAGAGGAGAAGAAATGGAAGAGTTGAAAGAACGTTTTCTGAAGTATGTCAGTGTCTATACCACGTCGGACGAGAAGTCAGGCACCACTCCGAGTGCGGAGCGGGAGCTAAACCTGGCCCATATGCTGACCGCAGATCTGATGGATATCGGCGTTACAGATGTCATCCTGTCCAAGGACGGTTACGTCTACGGCCATGTTCCGGCCAGCGAAGGTATGGAAGGTCATCGCTCCATGGCACTGATTTCCCATATGGATACGGCACCGGATTATTCAGGCGAAAATGTAAAGCCTCAGATCATTCCCGACTATGACGGAAAGGATGTCGTTCTCGAGGGCAGCGGGGCAGTCTTAAGCGTAAAGGATTTCCCGGATCTTCTGAAATTAAAGGGTAGAACCCTGATCACAACAGACGGTACAACTCTTCTCGGTGCGGATGACAAGGCCGGCGTGACGGAGATCATGACCGCCACGAAAAAGATCCTTGAAGAAAACCTTCCTCATGGAGATTTCTGGGTTGTATTTACACCGGACGAAGAGATCGGAGAAGGTCCGGATCACTATGATTTCAACATCTGCAAGGCTGACTACGGTTACACAGTAGACGGCGACTATGAAGGCGAGATTGCCTACGAGAATTTCAACGCTGCAGCCTGCCATGTTAAGATCCGGGGAAAAAATGTTCATCCGGGCGAAGCCAAGGGCATTATGATCAATGCCGCAGATCTGGCGGCAGAATTTGCTGCAAGCCTGCCGAAGGACCAGAGACCGGAAACCACCGAAGGCCGTGAGGGCTTTATTCATCTGATGGAAATGAAGGGCGATGTGGCATCTGCCGAGCTGGTCTTTATTATCCGTGACCATGATCGGGATAAGTTCTGTGAAAAGAAGGACCTCATGCAGAAGCTTGCCGACCGGATGAATGAGAAGTACGGTCAGGGCCGGATTCAGGTCAGTATTCAGGACTCTTATTTCAATATGATCGAAGTCATGAAGGATCATATGGATGTCGTCCGCAATGCAGAGGATGCCATCCGTTCGGTCGGACTGGATCCGATTTCACGTCCGGTCCGCGGTGGTACCGATGGTGCAGCCCTTTCCTTCAAGGGTCTGCCCTGTCCCAATCTGGGAACCGGCGGCTATGGCTTCCACGGACCCTATGAGCACTGCACACTGGAGGCTATGGAGACCGTTGTGAAGGAACTGATTTACCTGGCAGCGCATCCGCTGTAATTTTTTCAAGGGGAGTAAAAGTTATGGGAGGAATCCGGGATATTGCGGGAGAACTGGGCCTGTCGCCGGCAACGGTCAGTAAGGCCTTGAACGGCTATGCCGGCGTCCGGGCCGAGACCAGAGAAAAGGTATTTCGTGAAGCAGAAAGGCAGCACTATGCGGTGCTGCCTCTTTCTGTCCGGAGAGAACGGGCCATCCGGGAGGAGCAGGCTCTGCAGAGCGGCGATTTCCAGTCGGAATATTCTGATCACAGGCCTTTTGAACAGAATGTTTCCGGACATATGAAATACGATGAGAAAATTGCCGGTCAGGAGAATTCAGACTGGATAAAGACTGGCCGGGAGATTTCTTTTCAAACGCAAACTGAATCCGACCGGGAAATTTATGATATCGCCCTCAGGGAGACCTCGGAACTCATCCTCCGGGGCTTCCGACAGATTTCCTATGAGACCTCCTTCGAGCCCTTTGCAGCCGGTGTCGAGAAGGCCTGCATGTCGGGCAATGTGATAGCAGAGAGAACCCGGACGTCCCCGGAATCCATTCTCGGCATCCTCCATGCACGCTCAGCTTCGGATGACCGGAATCTGATTCTGACAATAGAAAACCCGGCCGAGAAGGGGTAGTATCGGCCGGGCTCTTGAGAAGAAGGGGTATATGTTTTATCCCAGAACCACCGTAACCTTATGGTCCTTTCCGGGCAGGTCGGCCGGAATCAGATTAGAACCGATCGGCTTTCCGTCAACCATCATTTCCTTTACGCCCTTTTCCTTGTGGGCGCTGTTGTCTACGTGGATATGGTATACATTTCCGCGGTATTTCCGGATCAGATCATAGTCATCGACAGAGGAGGGAATGCAGGGATCCACGCGGAGACCGTCCAGGGTCGGCTGCAGGCCCAGGATATACTGGCTCATGGCGGTAAAGGTCCATGCGGCCGTACCGGTCAGCCAGCTGTTCTTTCCCTCGCCGAAGGTCGGAGCATCAATGCCGGCGACCATCTGGCAGTAGGCATAGGGCTCGGTCCTGTGGATATCGCTGATGTCCTCGAGATAGATAGGACAGGTCTTCTTGAAGACCTCGAAGGCCCGGTTTCCGTGTCCGACAACGGTTTCTGCACAGGCAATCCAGGGATTGTTGTGGCAGAAGATGCCGGCATTTTCCTTATATCCGGGCGGATAGGAGGAAATCTCACCAAGCTCCAGATGATAGCGGGTGTAGGCAGGTTGGAGAAGGACAATGCCGTATTTCGTATCCAGCCGTTCCCTGACGCTTTCCAGAGCCTGCTCGGCCTCTCCGCTTTCCAGACCCACATGAGCCATGACGCACATGCCCTGGGGCTCGATGTAGATCTGGCCCTCTTCACAGGACTTGGATCCGACCGGACGGGATTCTGCATCATAGGCACGAAGGAACCATTTTCCATCCCAGCCGGCGGTCTGAATGGTATGGTCCATTTCTTCGGTTTCTTTCCTGATCTTTTCGGCTTCTTCTTTGCAGTCGATATGATCCAGGATATCAGCCAGTTCATTCCCGTATTTTACGAACATGCCGGCGATGAAAACAGACTCTGCGACAGGACCTTCCGAAGGACCGCTGGTTTGGAAGGACTGACCGGGCCGGTCGGAGAAACAGTTCAGATTCAAACAGTCATTCCAGTCTGCCCGGCCGATCAGAGGAAGGCCGTGAGGCCCCTTATGGTTCAGGGTATATTGGAAGGAGATTCTTAAGTGGTCGATCAAGGGCTTGGCCTTGGAAAAGTCGCTGTCAAAGGCACAGAGCTCATCGAGAATACTATAGTCGCCGGTTTCACGGATATAAGCGGATGTTCCGGCGATAAGCCAGAGGGGATCATCGTTGAAACCGCCGCCGATATCGGCATTGCCCTTTTTGGTCAGGGGCTGGTACTGGTGATAGCAGCTGCCGTCCGGGAACTGGGTGTTTGCAATGTCCAGAATCCGCTCTCTGGCTCTTTCCGGAATCAGGTGGACAAAGCCCAGAAGGTCCTGACAGGAATCCCGGAAGCCCATGCCTCGCCCCATGCCGGATTCGTAATAGGATGCCGACCGGGACATATTGAAGGTGACCATGCACTGATACTGGTTCCAGATGTTGACGAGCCGGTTCAGCTTTTCATCCTTTGTGGATACCTGATAGATGGAAAGAAGATTATTCCAGTAAGCATGAAGATCAGAGAGAGCCTGATCCACCTGCTCATCGGTCTTGTATTTCTCAATCAGGCCATAGGCCGGTGCCTTGTTAATGATATTCGGCCCGATGAACTTCTGATCGTTCGGATTTTCACAATAGCCGAGAAGGAAGATCAAAGTCTTCTTCTCGCCGGGCTCTAGTGAAAGTCGGATCTCGTGGGCGCCGATGGGTGCCCAGCCATGGGCAATGGAATTGGTACAGCCATCTCCGAATACGGCCTTGGGATGAGCCGGCCCGTTGTAGAGACCGACAAAGGCATCCCGGCTGGTATCGAAACCATCGATCGGACAGTTGCAGGCGAAGATGGCGTAATGATTCCGCCGCTCCCGGTATTCGGTCTTATGATAGATGACAGAACCCTCGACTTCGACTTCTCCGGTGGAGAAATTCCTTTGGAAGTTTTCCTGATCATCTGCGGCATTCCAAAGACAGAACTCTACATAAGAGAAGAGAGTCAACTCTTTTTTCTGATGGCTCATGTTAGTCAAGGTGATCCGGTCGATCTCACAAGGATCGCTTGTCGGGACGAAACTCTCCTGCCGGGCCGAAACTCCATCCTTCTCCCCTAAGATCGTGGTATAGCCCAGACCGTGGTGACATTCATAATGATCCAGTTCGGTCTGGGTCGGCTGCCAGCCCGGGTTCCAGACATGATCCTTATCCTTTATATAGAAATATAAACCATTGCAGTCAGCGGGAGAGTTGTTGTAACGATAGCGGGTCAGGCGTAAGAGCTTGGCATCCTTATAGAAGGCATAACCTCCGGAAGTGTTTGAGATCAGCCGGAAGAACTCTTTGGAACCCAGATAATTGATCCAGGGCAGCGGTGTTCTGGGCGTCTCGATGACATATTCTCTGGCCTTATCATCAAAATGACCATACCTCATTTCTGAAATCCTCCTTTTATAAGAAACATTCATATTTCTAATGTACAAATACAGAAACAAAACGACTGAAATAAATGGAAAATAGCGTTTTCTTGGTAACGAATACGATTTCGCTCATTTAAAAGCATCATAATATCATTGATTACGAATTACAAGAGTTTCGGATTTTCGGAAGCCTTATTTGGCTATTTCGTGAAAATTTCGAGCAATTTTATTGGCTGAATTGTATATTGACGATAGACATGGGGGGAATTACTATAAGGTTACGAAAACGAGTTCGACATATTTCAAAAGAATCCTGGAAATAATGACGAAATCGTATTCGAGTAATAGGCGAACCTGCACAGGGTTTGGAAAGCAGATTCCCGATGATGTGCACTAGATCCGGTATTACCTGATTCGTAAACACAGGGATCGTAAGGAAGGCATCAAGTATGGGGAAGGTTCATGAATGGTTACAGTAAAGGATATCGCAGAATATTGTAAGGTTTCCAGCGCAACGGTGAGCAAGGCCTTGAATGGTTACGGAGACATCTCTCCGGCCACGGCAGACCGGATCCGCCAGGCGGCAAGAGAACTTCATTATCTGCCGAATGTTGCAGCAAGACAGCTGAAGACAAATAACTCCCATAGTATTGGCCTGCTTTTCGAAGACCATACGGGAAGCGGTCTGACGCATGAGTTCTTTTCAAAGATCTTAAATGCTGCGAAGAACGAGGCAGAGCATTCCGGATATGACGTAACCTTTATCAGCCGAAACCTGGGAGGGAAGCTGACATCCTATCTGGAACATGCCAGATATCGCAGACTGGACGGTGTCTTGATTGCCAGCGCCGACTTTGAATCCAGATCCGTGGAGGAATTGGTGCAAAGCGAGATCCCGACGATCACAATCGACTATAGCTTTAACGATCAGAGCTCTGTGATGAGCGATAATGTCGAAGGAAGCTACGCACTTACCCGATATGTGATCGAGATGGGACACAGGAAGATCGGATTTATCCATGGTGAGGATACTTCCGTTACCAGAAAGCGTATGGTCGGATTCAACCGGGCCCTGACCGAAGAGGGGATCACGGTTCCGGAAGAATACATCATAGAAGCGGCTTACCATAGTCCGGATTCCTGCAGGGAAGCAACAAGGAAACTGATGGAGCTTCGGGATCCGCCAACCGTCATTCTTTTCCCTGATGATTATTCTTACATCGGAGGATTGATGGAACTGGAGCGGATGCATGTGAAGATTCCGCTGGATGTATCTGTTGTTGGATATGATGGAATCGGTCTTTCTCAATATCTGCATCCGGTGCTTACGACCTATCATCAAGACTCAGAGGAAATGGGTAGGATTTCCATGAGAAAACTGATTGAGTCCATTGAGCATCCGAAGACCTGTGAAGCTGAGACACTAAATGTGAAGGGAAAGCTTTTGATCGGGCATACCGTTCGAAAGATCAGCTGACAGGAAAGAGAAAGATCGTTTGCATAGAAAAGAAATACTCTTAAAAAGGAGGTAGAGAGTATGAAAAAGGGTGTTAAGAAGGCTTTGTGTGTGGCACTTGCAGCCGGAATGATCGTTCCGATGGCCGCTTGCGGAAGCAAGGGCGGAAGTGCTGAGAAGACAGGAGGGGATGCCAAGACCCAGACCACAAAAAGTGGCGGTGAGGGCAAGGTCCTGAACATTCAGTGCTGGAACGATGAGTTTGCAAGACGTCTGAGAGATCATTATCCCGATTTCAAACCGACAGATAAGGAAAATCCTACCAAGGGCGGTACAATCGGTGACGTCAAGGTGAAGTTTACCGTTACCCCTTCTGATAACAATGCTTATCAGAATAATCTGGATGAAGTTCTTCCGAAGAATGCCGACGCCAAGGATGACAGCAAAGTAGACCTCTTCCTGATTGAGGCCGACTATGCCAGAAAGTATATCAACACCAAGACCCCTGTAACGGAGAAGATTGCAGATCTCGGAATTACCGATGCAGATCTGGCTAATCAGTATCAGTACACCAAGGATGTTGTAACAGATTCCAAGGGAGATCTCCGTGGTGTATCATGGCAGGGCTGTCCGGGACTTCTGATTTACAACAGATCCATTGCCAAGGCCATGTGGGGTGATGATTCACCGGAAACCGTTCAGCAGCATGTCAAGGACTGGGATACCTTCAATGCCACAGCTGCTGAGCTGAAAGCAAAGAACTATAAGGTAGAGGCTACTGTCAATGATTCCTACCGTGTATATTCCCAGAACGCAACCGAACCATGGGTTGATAAGAACGGTAAGATCCAGATCGATGACAATATCATGAAGTGGGTTGATGATTCCAAGAAGCTGGTAGATGCCGGTGAAACCGGAACCGATGATCTCTGGAGTGATGGCTGGAAAGCCGGATTTAAGGCTCCTGGCGATACCTTCTGCTACTTTGGACCTGCATGGCTGATCAACTTCTCCATGGGCAATGCTCCGGATTCCGACAAGGGTGATGATGGTTCCATTGCTTATCAGGGAGGCTGGGGCGCCTGCGAAGGACCGCAGTCCTTTAACTGGGGCGGTACCTGGATCTGCGCAGCCAAGGGCACTGATAATAAGACTCTGATCGCTGACATTATGAAGAAGATGACCTGCGATAAGGATACCATGCTTGATATCGTGAAGAAGGATTCCGATTTCGTTAACAACCAGCCGGCAATGGAAGAAGCAGCAAAGGATGATTCCTATGCCTTCAAGGTACTGGGCGGTCAGAACCCTCTGCCTCTGTTCTGCGAAGGAGCTAAGAAGATCAGCATGAAGAACCTGAGCGATTATGATCAGGGCTGCACCGAGTCCTTCCAGAAGGCTATGAAGGATTACTTCACAGGCAATGCATCCAAGGATGAGGCACTGAATAACTTCTACAGCGATGTTATGAAGAAGTATCCGAACCTCACCAAGTGAGAAATGTAAACCGGTTCGAGGACAGGAGGCAGAGACGAAAGCCCGCTGTCCTCTGAATCGAAGAATTTTAAGCATCTGTCTCCCTCATAAGGAGGCAGATGTTCTATCAGGGCGGGCTGGCCCTGATATGGGAGATAAAGGTATGAAAACGAAAAATAACAAGGTGGTTGCCTATAATAAATGGGGTTACATTTTCCTGATCCCATTCTTCGCAATCTTCACAATTTTCCAGCTGATTCCGCTTTTTACCACAATTTACAACAGCTTCTTTGAGAACTACCGGGTCGGACTGGAACAGATCGGGCCTAAATTTGTCGGACTTGCAAATTATGTGAAGCTGATTACCAAGGGCCATCTTCTTTTTTACGCCGGTAATACCATGATCATGTGGCTGATCGGCTTTATTCCGCAGATCTTTGTATCTCTTCTCCTGGCAGCATGGTTCACGGATCCCTCCCTTCGGCTGAAGGGTCAGCGTTTCTTCAAGACCGTTATCTATCTGCCCAATCTGATCATGGCAGCTGCATTTGCCATGCTCTTCTTCACCCTCTTCGGAGGAAGTAAACATGCACCCATCAATGCACTTCTGATCTCCATGGGAATTCTGAAGAAACCCTTCGATTTCTTTGCCAGTGTATGGGCTACCAGAAGCCTGGTTGGTTTAATGAATTTCCTCATGTGGTTTGGTAATACGACCATTCTTCTGATGGCGGGCATGATGGGAATTGACCAGTCCCTTTTCGAAGCGGCAGAGGTCGATGGAGCCACTTCCACCCAGATCTTCTTTAAGATCACGCTTCCCCTCTTACGGCCGATTCTGGTCTATGTTCTGATCACATCCCTGATCGGTGGCCTGCAGATGTTCGATGTACCGCAGATCTTAACAAATGGATCAGGTCAGCCGGTCAACTCCACCATGACCATGATCATGGAGTTGAACAAGCACCTGTATTCGAAGAACCTAGGTATGGGCGGAGCTCTTTCCACTGTGCTCTTTATCATCACAGGAATCTTAAGCTTCATCGTATATAAACTGACAATGAAGGGCCAGGAGTCATAAGGGAGCTTTAGTTATGAAAGATAATTTACAGGAAAAGAGGAACGGGGACATGGATGAAGCATATGCAATTCAGAAAAAACAGGGAGTTGGGGTCAAGGCGAGAAGAGTGATTGCCTACATCGTTCTGATCTTCTTATCCTTCCTCTGCCTCTTCGGTTTCTACATTCTCTTTATCAATGCGACAAGAAGCAACGGTGATCTGATGATGGGCTTCCAGGCCTATCCGGGAACCCATCTGGCAAAGAACTTTGTCAATATGCTGCACAGTACACAGCCAATCGTACGAGGCATGCTGAATTCACTTTTGGTGGCAGGTGTCAGCGCATTCTTCTGCACTTACTTCTCAACCATGACAGCATATGCGATTCACGCATATCGTTTTAAACTGAGAAATGCGGCCTTTACTTTTATCCTGGCCATTATGATGATCCCGACACAGGTAACGGCACTAGGTTTCATTCAGTTGATCACCAAGATGGGATTGATGGATAATTACATTCCACTGATCGTTCCGGCCATTGCAGCGCCGGCAACCTTCTTCTATATGAAGCAGTACATGGATTCCACACTTCCCATGTCGCTGGTTGAGGCAGCCAGGATTGACGGAGCCGGAGAATTCAAGATCTTCAACTCCATTGTCCTTCCAATGATGAAGCCTGCGATCGCAGTTCAGGCAATCTTTTCCTTCGTTGCCAACTGGAATAATTACTTCACACCGGCTCTGGTACTGAAGACGGAGGAATATAAAACCCTCCCGATCATGATCGCCGAGCTCCGGTCTGCAGACTTCCTGAAGTTTGATATGGGTGTTGTCTACATGACCATCGCCTTCTCCATCTTCCCGGTCATCATCGTTTATCTGATCCTTTCCAAGAATATCGTCGGCGGCCTGGCTATGGGAGCTGTCAAGGGCTGATGGGATCAGCTTTATTCTTTGCCTGCGACGGGGGATTCCCGGTAGAAAAGATTCTGAAATTGATATAAATTAGAGCTGGCACCGTTTCGCGCCAGCTCAATTTGTGTAAAGGCGGTAAAAATGAATACAGTAGAAAGCAAAATATCAGAAATGAATACATCGGAGACCAGTGACCTGGCCCAGGCTCTGACCCATGGCCTGGATCCATCCGAGGAAAAATACGAGACAGAGGGCATGGCAGATCTCCTTCGAAAATCGGCAGCAGAAGGGATTGTTCTTCTCGAGAACCGGGATCAGACCCTCCCCTTCACAAAAGAGGATTATCTGGCCGTATTCGGCCGCTGTCAGATCGATACCTTCTTTGTCGGCTACGGATCCGGCGGAGACGTAAGTCCCGTCCATAAGATTTCCATACTTCAGGGTATGGAAGAGGATCCGGATCTCCATGTGGATCCAGAGCTGGCTGATCTCTATCGGAAGTTTTCAAAGGAGAATCCGCCCGAAGAGGGCAGCTGGGGAAACTGGCCCTATTATTATCCGGAGATGGAAGTTACAGATGAGACAGTTCAGAAGGCGGCAAAGCGCTGTAACAAGGCGGTCTATATTCTGGGACGGGCGGCCGGAGAGGACCGGGAGAACCGACTGGAAGAGGGTAGCTATTATCTGACCAGGGCGGAAGAGCATCTTCTGGACCAGCTCAATCAGGCCTTTGACTCGATCACAATTTTATTGAATGTCGGGAATATCATGGACCTGTCCTGGCTGAAAAAATACCCGAAGATCAAGGCCCTGGCCTTTGTCTGGCAGCTGGGTCAGGAGATGGGATACGCCGTGGCCGATGTCCTTTCGGGAAAGGTAAACCCGTCCGGGCGTCTGACCGACACGATTGCCTGTGACTATCATGATTATCCGTCCGCCGACTCCTTCGGAGATCCGGTTCGAAACGAATATAAGGAGGGAATCTTTGTCGGCTACCGGCACTTTGAGACCCGGGCCAGGGACCGCGTTCTCTATCCCTTCGGTTACGGTCTTTCCTATTCGAATTTTGAAGTCTCACCTATATCCCTGCATCATTACCCGGGCCTGACTGAGATCCGGGCTTCGGTGAAGAATCTGTCGAAATGTCCGGGGAAAGATGCCCTTATGGTCTATCTTTCCGCCGATCTGCCCGGATCCAGACTGAAGCGGCCCGATCTGGTCCTGGTCGGCTTCGTGAAGAGCCCGCTTCTGTCCGAGGGGGAAGAGGATCCGGAAAACTTTATGGTCAGCGATTATCAGATTTCGTCCTATGATGCGGACGGCGTCACCGGCCACCCTTCGGCCTATATTCTCGAGAAGGGAACCTATACCTTCTATGCCGGCGATCAGGTTCGGAACCTGGTGGAGATCGGATCCTTTACCCAGAAGGAGACTGTGGTTACCAAGCAGTGCGAGAAGGCAACGACCGAATCTACAAGAGAGCTTGCGGCCAGGATTCTATCCCGGCTGCCGCAGGAACTATCCGCTTTCTCTGGGAAAGTTTTTGAGACAGGCAAAGGAACAGATACTGGTAATGAAACAGATAAATCCGTGAATGAGTCAGGCAGTGGGAAAGGGGAGAAATCCTTAACCCTTAAGGATGTAAAATCCGGCGAAGCCAGTCTGGAAGATTTTATCCGTCAGCTCAGTCTGGAGGAACTGGTCGACCTGTCTCGGGGTGAGGGACCCATGGATTCCGAATGGGGCAGCAAGGGAAACACAGGAATCTTCGGCGGTGTTTCAGAGAGCCTTCGGGCAAAGAAGGTTCCGCCGATCGTAACAAGCGACGGTCCGTCCGGACTTCGTCTCAAGCATTATACGACTCTTCTTCCGATCGGGACGGCTCTGGCGTCTACCTGGAATGACCGCCTGGTCTATGAGCTTTTCAAGAAGGAAGCGGAGGAGATTGACCATTATAAGATCGATGTCATGCTGGCTCCCGGCATGAATATCCACAGAAACCCTCTCTGCGGACGGAATTTCGAATATTTCTCCGAGGATCCCTTCCTGACCGGCTGGATGGCAGCTGCGGTCGTAGAGGGAATCCAGTCGCGCGGTGCCAGCGCCTGCCCCAAGCATTTTGCCTGCAACAGCCAGGAAACCGGGCGGAACAAGGAAGACTCCGTGGTCGATGAGAGAACTCTCCGTGAGATCTATCTCAAGGCCTTTGAAATGTGCGTTGGCATCGCTTCGCCGAAGAACATCATGACCTCCTATAACCGGGTCAACGGCGTCTACAGCCATTATAACTATGACCTGGTCGAGACCATTTTAAGAAAGGAATGGGGTTATAAGGGAAATGTCATGACCGACTGGTGGATGCAGCCGGGCGAATCTCCGGAATTCCCGGGCCTTAAGAATAATGCCTACCGGATCCGTGCCGGCGTCAATGTCCTCATGCCCGGCGGCCGGGACTATATGGATCAGGGACCTCATCACAGTGATCCGGAAGTCGCAAAGTGTATGGAGCCGGAGGTTCCGGACGGTCTGACCCTGGCAGAGCTCCAGACAAATGCAAAGCATGTCCTGGAATTCTGCCTTGAGCGGATGGAATAAAATTTACGATTTACAGAATCCAGGGGAAATGGACAGTCTGACTGCGCAATGAAGCGGTCAGGCTGTTTTTTTATGTGAACGCAGATGGTTGAAAATTCATTCGTAGCGACTTCCTTTACCAATGAACTGTTCCAGAAATTAGATGCTATAATCCGTTCTTGTACTTGATTGGAAGGCTGATGAATGTATTTCATTTAATACTTGAACAAAATTTGATAAGTGATATATTTTGTATCAGCAGCAGGGAAATGAAAACCTGCCGCTGACAACTGCACAGCCTTTAAATTCATTGATGAGAACAAGTTCGGTTCACGAGTGAGAGCCATTCAGAGAACCTGCGGACGGTGTGAGCAGGCGGGCGCGCGAATTCGGATATCCTCTCGGAGAAGCAAAGCTGAACGGGAACGCTTTATATTTGATTCAAATCTGAAAATGGAATCGGAAGAATTCCGGACGGATCTGAACAGACTCAGACAGATTTGAAATCGAAATCCCAAGTAGGCGGCGACGGAATCCTCCGTTATAAGGAAACGTATGCTGGTACGTAAAAGTGTCGTCAGTCGTAGGTTTTACGGCAGGCGGAATCAGGGTGGTAACGCGGAATCATTTCGTCCCTCTCAGCCGTTAAGGCCGGGCAGGGACTTATTTTTTGTTTCGCGGAGGTATCACAAAATGAAAGCACTGAAAAAAGCAGCAAAGTTTATGTCGGACTACACGGCGCTGGTCGTTATCGCCTTTGCCGTCGTGACCTTTATCTGGCCGGCCTGGATGGGCTGGGTCAACAAGGCCTGGTTTACCGATTTTGCAACCAATAAATTCACAACGCAGACCGTGATCATCGGCGTCATCATGATGAGCATGGGAATGTCAATGACGACCGAGAATTTCAGAATCCTTGCTCAGCGGCCCCTGGATATCTTCATCGGCGCAGCTGCCCAGTACGGCATCATGCCCTTCCTGGCCTATACGCTGGTTCATCTGCTTCGTCTGCCGGATGACCTGGCTCTGGGCCTGATCCTCGTAGGCTGCTGCCCCGGAGGCGTTTCCTCGAATGTCATGTCATATCTCTGCAATGGCGATGTTGCCTTTTCCGTCGGCATGACAACTGCTTCGACGATCCTTTCTCCGATCATGACACCGCTTCTCATCTCTCTTCTGGCAAGCGGTGCAACCGTCAGAATCAAGGCCTTCCCCATGTTCGTATCCATCATCGAAACCGTTATCCTTCCGGTTGCCCTTGGCTTTGTATTAAACGCAGTTTTCGGTAAGAGAGAAAAGTTCCGTGAATTCCAGCAGCTCATGCCGGCTGTTGCCGTTCTCGGTCTGGCTTTTGTTGTCGGCGGTGTTGTAAATTCCCAGGGCGCAAGCTTCTTTACATCCGGCCTTGTAATCTTTGTTGCAGTATTCCTTCACAACGGATTCGGCTATGTCCTCGGCTATCTGGTTGGCATCCTGACACGCATGAACAAGGCAAAGAGAAGAACCATCTCCATCGAGGTCGGCATGCAGAACGCAGGTATGGCTACAAACCTTGCCAATACGACTGCACAGTTTGCAGCACTTCCCAATGCCGCCATCATCTCCGCTGTATCCTGTGTATGGCACTCCATCTCCGGAACCATCCTGGCAGGCTTCTTCTCATGGCTTGACAAGCGGGCAGAAAATAAGGCCCCTGCCGAGACCTTGGATGAGAAGGAAGAAGGGGCAGATCAGTCGACGGTAACTGAGTAATCGTACTGAAAAATAATATTGCTGAAAGAAAAAGTCCCGATGCAGAACGCACCGGGACTCTTCTTCTGTCCTTTTCATTGAACTTTTCGAATATTTATCGTGTGCCAGTGATGTGAATTTCGGGATTTCCATAAGATATTCGGAATCTATGTTCAGTATGAATCCGATCAGATGGAAATTTACCGGCTTCTTTCCTCCATATATTTCCGGATTTCATCTTTCATTTCCGAAAGCTTCTTCTGGGTCTTCGGATTTTTGGAAGTGTTTTCCAGTAACTGATCCAGATATCCCTGCTCTTTCGTTATGAGAATGCTTTCCCTGTAAACCAGGCCGTAGACCAGGGCCAGATGGGAGGCAATCTTATCGATGGCGGTAAGCCCCGGTTTGCGGAGAACATTCTTATGGGCCATGATGGTCTGATAGACTTCATCCGTGAGGTCCGAGGTCAGGAAGTCCTCCTCGGGCAGGTCATAGATTTCCGCCCGGGGTGTTTCGGTATTGACCCGGAAAATGTCGATCTTGTCGGCGTCACGGAGGATATCGCAGTAGGTCTGTTCCCGTTCGGTCAGATCCTTGGGAAGCTGGAAGACATTGTGGAGGCGGATGGCCTTCTCAATCAGGGGATCCTCGGACGGATCATCGATAAATTTCCGGATCATGCCTTCTTTGGAGATCGTTCCGCCATTATCAGCAGGCTCATGGTTTTCACTGCCTGCCTGACTTTTGATCTGCTTTCTGCTTTCTTCTCCGAACAGAATGTCAGCGCTCAGCATAGCATGGTTTACGGAAATGCCATCGTTAAAGGTATGATAGCGGCGAAGCTGTTCAAACCGTCCGACATCATGAAGCATGCCGAGAAGCCAGGCCAGGTCGCGGTCGGATCCGGTCAGGCCGATGCTCTCTGCGATCCGGTCTGCATTTTCCGCCACATGATAGGTGTGGACGGCCTTCAGATGGATCTTTACATCGGATAAATCATAATTGGATGCGTAATCCGAAAAAACTTTTTCGACTCTTTCTCGATCCATGCTGAACATATAAGGGACACTCCTTTTTATTGAATTGCCTTTGCGGTGTTAAGACGATTGATACTGTTATCATGATATCTTTTCCAAAGAATAAAATAAAGCATGGAATGGATGGGATGGAAAGCTATATGCAAAAGGTGCTATTTCGGGTACAATATGGATAGTGCAGACGGCCGTGAAGGAAGCCGTAAATGATCTGCTTCCCTTTCAGGGATAAGTTTTAACTGTAATTATTTGTTGATAAAGCTTTGTAAGAGTCCATCGGGATGTGGCTTCTGCTTTCGGGTCCGGCCGGGTATTCTGCCCGGATCCGGATCTGAGAATAGGGGCCATGGCCTGCATGGGCTCTTGCAGGGTAATTGAGGTGTTTTTATGGAATTCGAAGACAGGAAATATGATGTCATTATTATCGGTGCCGGCCCCGGCGGAATCTATGCGGCCTACGAGCTTCTGCAGAAGGCCCCGGAGCTTTCGGTCGGTCTCTTTGAGGAGGGCAGTCCCCTGGAAAAACGCCACTGTCCCATCGACGGAAAGAAGATCAAGTCCTGCATCCACTGCAAGACCTGTTCCATCATGAACGGCTTCGGCGGAGCGGGTGCCTTCTCCGACGGAAAGTACAATATCACCAATGACTTCGGCGGCACCCTTTATGAGTATCTGGGCCGGGAGAAGACGATCGAGCTCATGGAGTATGTCGATTCGATCAATATGGCAAACGGCGGCCAGGGAACCCATCTCTATTCCACGGCCGGCTCCCATTTCAAGACCCTCTGCATGCAGAACGGTCTTCAGCTTCTGGACGCTTCGGTCCGCCATCTGGGAACCGACAAGAACTATGTCGTTCTCGAGCATCTTTACGCCATACTGAAGGACCATGTGGATTTCCACTTCAACACACCGGTCGAGAGAATCGAGGCTATTCCCGCAGAGGATTCCTCTTCTGCGAGCGATGCAGCCGAAGGCCTTCCTGAGAAAGATAGAGCGTCGGCCTACATTTACCGGGTTCATACCGAAAAGGGTACAGCAGCAGCAAAGACCTGCATCGTCTCTGTGGGACGGTCCGGCTCCAAGTGGATGGAATCTGTCTGTAAGGATCTGAACATCGAGACCAGTTCCAACCGTGTGGATCTGGGTGTCCGGGTCGAGCTTCCGGCTCCGATTTTCGAACATCTGACCAGCGAGCTCTATGAGAGTAAGATCGTCTATAGGACCAAGAAATTCGAGGACCGGGTCCGGACCTTCTGTATGAATCCGAATGGTATCGTGGTCAACGAGAACACCAACGGCATCGTAACCGTCAACGGACATTCTTTCGAGGACCCGGCCAAGAAGACCGACAACACGAATTTTGCTCTTCTGGTTTCCAAGCACTTCTCCGAGCCCTTCCATGATTCGAACGGCTACGGCGAATCCATCGCCCGCCTGTCCAATATGCTGGGCGGCGGTGTTATCGTCCAGAGATTCGGAGACCTGGAGCGGGGTCGCCGGTCAACCGTAAAGCGGATCGAAGAGGGCATTGTCCGTCCGACACTGAAGGCGACGCCGGGCGACCTGTCCCTGGTTATTCCCAAGCGGATCCTGGACGGCATTATCGAAATGATCTATGCCCTGGACCGGATCGCTCCGGGTACTGCCGGCGATGACACCCTTCTCTACGGCGTCGAGGTCAAGTTCTACAACATGGAGGTTCAGCTCAACAATCGTCTGGAGACCGTCTATCCGGGGCTCTTTATGATCGGAGACGGCTCCGGTGTGACCCACTCCCTGTCGCATGCATCGGCATCCGGTGTCTTTGTAGCGGATGAGATTGCGGAAGCATTTCATGGAGAAGGTGCAGAAGCAGAATAAGAAAAAATGCGATTTTCCGGATAGAAAGGCAGGGCTGAATCAGGAAGGATAGGGCATCTGCTGGAATCGTGCAGATATGGATCAGAAATAAAGTTCAGAGGTAAAGACAGAAAGGAGCAGGGCATGGGACAGAAAGACCAGAGAACATATATAGCCATCGATCTTAAGTCCTTCTACGCTTCGGTCGCCTGCCGGGATCTGGGTCTGGATCCTCTGACTGCCAACCTGGTCGTCGCCGATCCGACCCGGACTGAGAAGACCATCTGTCTGGCCGTATCTCCATCGCTCAAGGCTTACGGCATTCCCGGCCGGGCCCGGCTTTTTGAGGTGAATCAGGTGGTCGACCGGATCAATGCCGGCCATCCTGACAAGCCTCTGACCTTCCGGATTGCTCCGCCTCATATGGCCCGCTATATGGAGGTCAGCCGGCAGATCTACGGGATCTATCTCCGCTTTGTGGCTCCCGAGGATATTCAGGTCTATTCGGTGGACGAGGTCTTTATGGATGTGACCGGCTATCTCCACAGCTTTCACGGAAGTCCTTATGAAATGGCCATGGCCATGATTCATGAGGTCTTAAAGGAAACCGGAATCACGGCAACCGCCGGGATCGGGCCCAATCTCTACCTGGCCAAGATCGCCATGGATGTCATGGCCAAGCACATTCCGCCGGATCAGGACGGGGTCCGGATTTCGGAGCTTACGGTCAGATCCTACCGGGAGAAGCTCTGGGATCACCGGCCTCTGACGGATTTCTGGCGGCTGGGTCCTGGCATTGCCCGGAGACTGGAAAAGAACGGCATGCATACCATGGGCGAGGTGGCCCTCATGGCCCTTCAGAATGAGGACTGGTTCTATCAGGAGTTCGGCGTCAATGCGGAGTTTCTGATGGATCATGCCTTTGGTTATGAGCCCTGTACCATTAAGGATATCAAGGACTGTCACCCCATGGTAAAGTCCGTTTCCCAGGGCCAGGTTCTGGCCACGCCCTATATTTATGACAAGGCCCGTCTGGTTGTCCGGGAGATGGCGGAGACCCTGGCTCTGGACCTGGTAAGAAAGCATTTCCTGGCCGGAGGCATTGTTCTGACGGTCGGCTATGATATCGAAAATCTGACCGATCCCCTGCGGAGGAAGAACTATCACGGTCCCGTCGTCACGGACCGTTACGGAAGGCGGATACCGAAGTCCGCCCACGGAACTGAACGGCTGGAAACCGAGACCAGTTCCAACCGGGAGATTGTCGATGCCACGGTCCGTCTCTTTGACCGGATTGTGGATCCGACCCTTCTGGTTCGACGCATGTATGTCGTCGCTGACCGGATCCGGCCAGAAGGCGGAAGTACAGTTGGACTGCAGGAGGCAGTGACCACGGGAAATTCGAGGACATCTGAGAATGCAGGGCTTCAAAAAAATCCAGAGAAGTTCACGAATTCCAGAGTCTGCGGGAATTTAAAGAATCTCAAGGATTCTGGAAACTCATTGGAAGCGGGAAATTCAAGGACTTTCAGGGAATCAAAGACGTCAAAAGATAATGACGAGATCGAGGGCCAGCTCTCCTTCTTTGATTTACTGGAAGAAGAACGGGAAAAGAGTGCCCGCGAGGAAGAAATCGAAAAGAAGAAAGCCCGGGAGCGTGCCAGGGACCGGAAGGCTCAGGAGGCCATTTTGAAGCTTCAGAAGAAATACGGGAAGAACGTGGTCATGAAGGGCATGGACCTGGAAGAGGGTGCCACCCAGCGGGCCCGGAACGGATCGATCGGAGGGCACAAGGCCTGAGATCAGGGAAGGAAACCGGACGGACAGATTCAGCTATCTCTATCAGAGGAAGCTGTTACAGCATGAAGAGATGCGGCAGGAATGAGAGAAGAAGTACAAGAAATTCTGGATTACGACTGGACCGGCCCGAGGAAGCATTCCCACCTGTCCATGAACAAGCGGGCCGCCCAGTTCAACCCCTTTGCGGCTCTGACGGGCTACGGCGATGAGATCCGGGAGGAAGGCCGCTTTACCGAGGAGAAGCCGGAGCTGACCGAGGACCAGAAGCGGCAGATTGATATCCGCCTGCAGGAAGCCGGCCGCCGCCCCGGGACTCGTCTAAAAGTGAAGAGCTTCCGCGGGGATCTCCGGAAAAAGGGCGGTCTGGTTCAGACTCTGACTGGAATTCTATCCGCTATCAGCCCTCAGACGGCCTGCGACCGGGGACACATCGATCTAATCGTGGAAAATGTCGGGACGGTCTCTATTTCACTGGATGATATACTGGATGTGGAGGAAATATAATGCGGCTGGATAAATTCCTGTCTGATATGAATCTGGACAGCAGAAGCAATTTAAAGAAGGCCATCCGGAAGGGAAATGTCACAGTGGACGGACAGATGGTCCGGGATCCCGGCATGGCAGTTTTGGACGGGGCAAAAGTGGCTTATTATGGAAAACTGGTAAGATATGAAGCCTTTCAGTATTATATGCTGAATAAGCCGGCCGGTGTTCTGTCGGCAACGTCCGATCGTCATCAGAAGACGGTAATGGATCTTCTGCCCGGAGAACGACGTACAGATCTCTTTCCGGTCGGGCGGCTGGACAAGGATACGACAGGTCTCCTTCTTATAACAAATGACGGTGATATGGCTCACCGCCTTCTGGCACCGAAAAGCCATGTGGACAAGGTTTACGAGGCCCTGATTCTTGGCCGGGTCGGCTCACGGGAGATCGAAGCCTTCCAGGGAGGCCTGATTGTGGATGAGACATTCACAGCAGCACCGGCTGGCCTGGAGGTCATCTCGCATCCATTGTCAGTGGACCAGACGGATAGAACCCTGGTACGCATTACCATTCACGAGGGCAAATTCCACCAGATCAAGCGCATGTTCGAGACTGTCGGCATGGAGGTCCTGACTCTGAAACGGCTTTCTATGGGAAGCCTCATTCTTGACCCGGAACTTCCAGAAGGAGAATGCCGGAGACTGACCGAAGAAGAACTGGATACTCTTGAAAATCTTATAATGAAAAATTAGAATAAATGTAATAGCAATGCGGAAAGCATATCAGGAGGATAAGCATGGACGGATTTAAGGATAATGATATCGCCGGGACCAATGATTTCAGGGAAGAATCCGACCTCACTGCGGATCCATCAGCCGATCTTTCATGCGATCCGGACAGGGGAGAAAATACCGGGTCTTCTGAGGCTTCTCCTGCAGACAACCGGGATTTCCTTCTGGAATATCTGGATAACCGGATCCGCACCTCTTTAAATTCTCTTCTCGGCATCACGAGGGATGGCAGGGAGGACAATATCCGAAACGGCGGCTCTGAAAAGGTAGACCAGCTATTGAGCAGGATTTCCATTTTGGGCATGGAGCTGAAGGATTCGGCTGCCGGCATTCTGGATCTCTATAAGATGGGACGGAAGGAGCCGGAATTAACTAACGAGACCGTTCAGCTGGATGTTCTCATTGACCGGGCACTGGATCAGATGCGGCAGGAAAGCCTGGACCGCCATGTTATTTTAAGACGGAATCTGACGGAAGCCTCGGGAGCCCTGGTCCGGACTGACAAGAAGCATTTCTTCCGCCTGGTCCTTTCTTTTCTGCAGACAGCGGTTCGTTTTTCTGCCGAGAACAGTACGGTAACGCTTCAAGTGAAGAGACTGGGCAGGGAAGGCAGACGGATTCCGTACGAGTTTTCTGCAGAGCTCACGGATTCCCGTCTGAATCAGGATCATTTTCTGGAAATGAAGACCCTTTACCAGATGATTCGCCAGCGTGGTCTGGGCTTTATGCCGGTCGGACTGGATGATAACTCGGTCGGCCTTCTGCTCCTTTTTGCCTATGCCGAACTTATGGGAATCAGTGACGTGCATTTTCGTATGATAGCTGGAGGCTTTGCCCTCTTTTTCACCATTTCGATGGAGGAAGGTGAGAGGGAGAAAGTGATCGCTAGCTGGGGCAGTACGCCGGACCTGGCCGGTAAGTGGGTTCTTGTGGCAGAGGATAACAAGATCAACCAGGAAGTTATTTCCCGTATTCTCACATCTTACGGTATGTGTGTCATTCTTGCCGGTGATGGACAGGAGACTCTGGAGGCGTTTCAGAAAAATGAAGACCGGATTGATCTCATCCTAATGGATATCGTTATGCTCAACATGAACGGACTGGAAACCACCCGGCAGATTCGTTCTCTTCCGTCAGAAAAGGCAAAATCTGTTCCGGTCATTGCTATTACAGCGGATACGCTCCGAAGAAATCTTCCAGCTGAGCTCAAAGAAAATGGTATCAATTCTTATTTATACAAACCGATCGAGCCGGAGGTTCTGATTCGGGAAATTCGAAAATATCTTCGAAACGGCGATCGGTCTTAAGCAGGAGAAGGTATGGATCACAGCAGGGATAAAAAGTTCGAGTTCAGGGATTACGTAACCGGACTGAATAACCAGGCGTTTTTCCTGAACCTCCTGGATGAATGGGCCATGGATGCCAGAGAGAAGAAGAACAGGGAAAAGACTGCGCTTCTCTACTTCAGCATCTCTGGATTTAAACTGTATAGTGAAGCTTTTGGAATGAAGGAAGGGGACCGCTGCATCAAGGACGTTGCAGTGGTCCTTTCTGAAATTTTCGGCAAAGATCGGACGGCCCATCTGTCTGAGGATCATTTCGCCAGTCTTTCTACCGATACAGACCGGCTGGAAGGAAAACTCGGCGAGGCCCACGACAGGGTTCTTCATCTGAGAGACAGTTTCTCTTTAAATCTGACGGCCGGCATTGTCATCCTTTCAAAAAATGATCTTCAGGAAAGCTGTCTGGATATGGCCAGGATTGCCAGTGAAAAGCTGGGAAATGACAGCATGCACTATTTTGAGTATTTCACTGACGAACTGAGAGAAAGTCTGGAGAAGAAACGCTACATCCAGGAGAATATAGATGAGGCGATTTCTAACTCCTATATCAAGGTTTACTATCAGCCGGTGATCCGGTCTCTGAACGGGATGGTCTGCGCTATGGAGGCACTGGCCCGCTGGGACGACCCCAAATACGGGCTGATTTCTCCGGCAGATTTTGTCCCCTTTCTCGAGGAGAGACATCTGTCCTGGAAACTGGACAGCTTTGTTGTGGATCAGGTTACTTCTATGCTGAAAGACCGGAAAGAGAAGGAACTAGCTATCGTACCTGTCTCCGTCAATTTTTCCAGAAGAGATTTTGATATCATAGACCCCTTCCAGCTTGTCAGCAGCATGGTCAAAAAGAAGGGGCTTCATCCGGAATGGATCAGCATTGAGCTGAAAGCGTCTGCAGCCATGGATGCTCCGGAAATAATCCGGGACCAGATGAGCCGCTTTCATAATGCCGGTTTCGAGATCTGGATGGACGATTTTGGCTCCGCTTTTTCCTCTCTGAATATTCTCAGAGATTTTGATTTCGATGAAATCAAGCTGGCTCGGGACTTTTGTCTGAATGGAAATAAGAAGATCTGTGCCATTATTCAGGCGGTTGTTCAGATGGCAAAGCAGCTGGGAATCCATACCCTTGCAGTGGGCGTGGAAAGTCGGGAGCAGCTGGAAATGCTTAAGAGTCTGGGCTGTGAGAAGATTCAGGGCTATTACTATTCCAGACCTCTGCCCCTGGACCAGCTTCTTAGCAAGCTTGAAAACAATCATCTGATTTTCGAAACCCAGGCTCAGAAGGATTTCTATGATGAAGTCGGACAGACGGATCTTTCTGTCAGAAATCCCAGAGCTATGGTCTATTTTGACGGAGAACAGATCCAGATCCTTTATGAAAATCAGGCTTTCCGGAGCCTTATGGTTGAAAATGGCATGGAAGGCCAGATGGGTCTGGAAGATACGGTTAACAGCAGAAAGAGCTTCGGTTCCGAAAAAATTCTGAAGCTGATTCGTTCCGCAGTGAAAAGCAGTGCTGTCGAAACGGCCTATCTTTTCTATCATGGGCATTATCTGCGAATTCGTATGAAGAAACTGGCAGACAGTGCCTCGGGTTCTATGCTTCTTATGGAATGTGTCGACGCGACCAGAGAGGAAAGGGGAAATATCGTCCGCTTTGATCCCATGCTTCGCAGCCTGCTTCAGTCCTATGAGGAAATTTATCTTGTAGATGCCGAAAAACAGGAGATCCGGGTCTTTCAGTCCTCTGTTGACGGAGAGAATCCGGGCGATGTCTTTATCGGGAAACGGATTCTTGAACTGATCTGGAAGAGGATTTATTTCAAGGATCAGAACCGTTTCCGGGAGAATTCCGGCTATCTTTTCATCAATAATGAGATGAGGCGGAGGAAAAAAGACAGCTACCATGCTCTCTACCGGATGATTCAGAAGGATGGTTCGATTGAATGGATGGAATTTTCCTGGGTACGGATTCCAGGTGAGAAAAAGGAAATCTGTCTTTTCTGCATCAAATCGGCAGCCATATCAGATTCTGAGAATCCAAAAGATTTTGTCAGACTCCTCTGGCAGGATGACTGGGGTAGTCTGACGGAAAACGATGGAAAAATCAAAGACCGGATGGAGGTAGAACATCTGCTTTTTACAGCTCTTATGGAGCAGTCCAGAATTCATTTCTTCTGGAAAGATCAGAACAGAAAATTCCTTGGAGCATCCAGGTCCTTCCTGAATTTCTATGGCTTTGATTCGGAAAAGCAGATCCTGGGCAAAACCGATGAAGACATTGGCTGGCATATAGACGGAAGCCTTTTCAAGGAAGATGAGATCAGAGTTTTAAAGCGGGGCAGCACAGTTTATTCCGTTCCCGGTCAGAATGTCCTGAATGGAATTATCCGGAATATTCAGGCCACCAAATTTCCAGTTTACAAGGATGGAAAGATTGTCGGTCTCATGGGATATTTCGTTGATGCTGATAAGCTTCTGCCGAGGGCAAAGGCGGCAGAATCCGAACTCATGCGGGATCCGGTGACCGGATTTCTATCTGTTCAGGGATTCTTGGCTGCAATTTGCGCTTATGAGGACAATTATCAGAAGAACCGGGAGGATTACAGCCTGGGCATTCTGTTCTTTCCCTCCTATGACCGGATTTATAACTCCTTTGGCAGACTTTCTGCAGAAAATCTGATCCTTAGAATCTCAGATATTCTCCACATCTCTTTTCAGGAAAACTGTACAGTTGCTCGGGTACAGAAAGGGGCTTTTGCCATTCTTCGAAAGACAGCCCCCTCCAGGGCAAATTTCGATGAGCTCCTGATCAAAAGCATACAGGAGATCGAACAAATTCATGAGGTTGACGGTCATGCTATTTTTCCCAAGGTGGGATTCGGAAGCGCAAGCCGTGCGGAGACATACTCCCAGTATCGCCTTCTGGCTGTAACTATCGGCCGCATGCAGATCGACGAGACCTTTGACTGGAAGCTGACTGCGGCAGAACTGGATTTCCGACTGGCCGAGTACGAGAAAATCTTTGACCATGTTCATATTGTCAATGTACCGACCCTTAGTATTATCGAACCTTATCATAAGGATTCCGAAGCTATGGAAGATACCTTCTGCTGGAAGCACTGGGGAATGAAGGAACGCTGCAGGGACTGTCTTGCAGCAAAAGCCATGGTCAGGGGAGGAAAAGCCGTGGCAGTTCAGCACAGGGAAGATGGAAGCTGGCTGCTTCTGGCTCATCCTCTTTATTTTCAGGGCAGAGAGTGCTGCCTGGAAGCAGAGGTAAGGGTACAGAATAAACTCCTGCCGGCCGCATGGAAAGAAGATTGAAATCATTATATTTAGCATAGGAGAAAGAGGATTGTCTATGGAGTATGATAGAGAAATCAAGAATGCCAATAAGGTGGTCAGCCGGCCCAACTGTGTAGTTGGTGTCGGAGCCAGCGCCGGAGGACTGGAGGCACTTCAGCAGTTTCTGACCTTTCTGCCGTCCAATACAGGCATGGCTTTTGTGATCATCCAGCACCTGGCACCGGATCACAAGAGCCTTCTGACTGAAATACTCGGCAAATACACTACGATGAAAGTTTCGGAAATTGAGGACGGGATGAAACTGCAGAGGAACCATGTCTATATGATTCCGCCGAAATTTGACGTCGAGCTTCAGGGGGATATTCTGCGCCTTCATGAATATAATACCCAGCTCATCAACCATCCTATTGATATTTTCTTTAAATCTCTGGCTTCTTCCTACGGAAACCGGTCAGTGGCAGTCATTCTTTCCGGTACCGGTTCTGATGGAACGAATGGAATCCGCTTTATCAAGGATCAGAACGGTATGATTATCGTTCAGTCTCCGGAGTCTGCCAAGTTTGACGGTATGCCGAGAAATGCTATAGCAACCGGTTTTGCTGATCTGGTACAGAATCCCGAATCCATCGCCAAGGAGATGGCTCATATCGCTTCCTCCATGGTGGATGCCAGTGCCAAGTTAAAACTTTCCGACCAGGATCTGATGGCACAGATTTTTTCTATTCTCCGCAATGTCACCAATATCAACTATACCTACTATAAGCAGACAACCATCCTCCGCCGTATAGAGCGCCGCCTGGTGATTACCCACAACCATAATCTCCAGTCCTATGTCAGCTATCTTAATAACAATCCGGATGAGGCCAAGCTCTTAGCCAAGGAGGTTCTGATCGGTGTCACCTCTTTCTTCCGGGACAGTGAGTATTTCGATGTCCTGAAGGAGAATGTGATCAAGCAGATCTTAAAGGACGCTCCTCAGTCCAAGCAGATCCGTGTCTGGGTAGCAGGCTGCTCCACTGGTGAGGAAGCCTACTCCATCGCCATTCTTTTCCTGGAGGCCATGGATGAACTGAATATTCACCGAAAGGTGAAGATTTTCGCAACAGACCTGGATTCGGATGCTATTGCAACGGCCATGAAAGGAACCTATGGCGATAATATCATTGAAGATGTATCTATCAGCCGTCTGTCCCGTTTCTTTGTCCGTAAGGGCAACAAGTATCAGGTCAGACGGAATGTCCGCCAGATGATTATTTTTGCCAAGCATAATGTCTTTCAGGACCCGCCTTTCGGAAAGCTGGATCTGATCAGCTGCCGCAATGTCCTCATCTATTTTCAGACTGTACTTCAGAAGAATCTTTTTGCCATTTTTCATCGCGCCCTGAATGATCATGGATACCTCTTCCTTGGAAAGTCTGAGTCCGTGACCGATTACGATGATGTCTTCCGTGCGGTCTGCCCCAATGAGAAGATTTTCATTCATAATGTATCCGGCAAGGCACCTGCCCATGAGGAGCTTGGCTACAGCCTGCAGAGTATTGAAACCAATCTGGAGCCCATAGATCAGCAGAGTTCGGAGGATGAGACGGAAGGACAGGTGGCGTCCAACGAGCTGAATACAACAATTCTTGAAAACCTGATGCCGGCAACAGCTCTTCTGGATGGAAAAAATGAACTGGTCCGGACCTACGGAGACTGTTCTAAATTCCTGTCGATTCCGGTCGGCATGGCAACACTGGACATTTTTATGCTGCTTCGGTCGGATTTAAAAATCGCAGTTTCCACGGCTCTTCGGGAAAGCAGGAACAGAAAGGCCCGTGTCGCTTATGACAAGGTGCCGGTCAAGCTGGATAATAAAGAGGAATACATTACCCTGGTTGCCCAGCCGGTCCTGGATCAGAACGGACGGAATACAGATTATACGGCTATTGTCTTTATCAGCGGAAGCCAGAATGTAGGCGGAGATGTTAAGGACTTTCAGATTGATACGGCGGCTTCCGAACGGATTGCCAATCTGGAGACAGAGCTTCGAAGCACCCGGGATAAGCTGAAACAGGCTGTCTCGGAACTGGAATCTGTAAATGCGGAACTCCAGGCAGCAAATGAAGAGCTTCTGACTTCCAATGAGGAGCTGCAGTCCTCCAACGAGGAGCTGCAATCGGTAAATGAGGAGCTCTACACGGTAAACAGTGAATATCAGGCCAAGGTCAAGGAACTGGGAGACCTGAATGATGATATGGCAAACTTTCTTTCCACAACCCTGATCGGTATCATCATGGTGGATAAGAACCTGAATATCCGGAAGTTTACGGAATATATTGCCTCAGAATTCAATATTGGCGAGCAGGATGTCGGCAGATCATTGAAATATCTGACCTTCAGTTTTGCCACGATCGATCTTCTGAATCAGTGCCGGCAGGTTCTGAAAACAGAAGAAACCCTGGAGGAGCACTGCGCATCGACTTCGGGAAAGACTTATCTGATACGGATTGCTCCCTACCGCAGTCATATCATGGATCCGGATACAGGGAAAAATACAGACGGGCAGGTTCAGGGCCTGGTTCTGACCTTTGTGGATACTACCAAGCAGATTGATGACCAGGAACAGGTTGAAGAATTGTCCAGAGCCTTAAGAAAGGCTGTGGAAGAGGGCAAGGAGAAGGAAAGCTTCCTGTCTCATATGTCACATGACATGCGGACACCTCTGACTGCGATTCTCGGCCTGACCCAGCTGGACCTTCAGAAGCCAGCTCTGCCGGAGGATGTGAGAGAAGATTTAGGCAAGGTAGAAGCTTCCAGTAAGTATCTTCTGGGCTTAATCGAAGAGATCCTTGAGACCAGTCAGATCAATGCCGGAAAGATTGTTTCGGTATCTTCTGCTATTCATGAGAAGTCAATCGTAGATAATATCGATAAAATGATGTCCATTCAGATGAAGCAGATGAACCGAGATTTTCAGATCAGTGTCAAAGGCAGTGTCAACCGGGTCATCATGGCGGACGGCAAGCATCTGGAAAGGATTCTTGTCAACCTTCTTCAGAATAGCCTCAAATATACCAAGCGGGGCGGCCATATACGTCTGGATATCAATGTCCGCTATGTAGGGAATACAGCCCGTTACACCATCACGGTCCGGGATGACGGAATTGGAATGAGTAAGGACTTCCAGAAGAGAATGTATCTTCCCTTTGAACAGGAGGGAAAGAGCCCGGAGGGAGGAGAAACCGGAAATGGACTTGGCCTTTATATTGTAAAGACACTGACCTCTATTATGGATGGAGATATCTCCTGTATCAGTGAGGAGGGCCATGGAACGGAATTTATTCTCCACTTTACCTTCCCTCTGGCAACAGATGAACAGGTCCGCCTGGCTTCTTACCATTCGGAAACTTATGAAGAACAGATTCTCTACGGAAAGAATGTTCTTCTGGTTGAAGACAACCGGATTAATGCCGAAGTCATTATGAAGATTTTAAAGACCAAGGGAATTCATTATGAGCTGGCAACAGACGGTAGAGAAGCCCTGGAACTCTTCAAGACTCAGGGAGCCTATCATTTCCAGGCCATTCTCATGGACCTTATGATGCCAGTCATGGATGGAAAGCAGTGTGCAGAGGAGATTCGAAAGCTGGATCAGGAAGATGCAGCCAAGATCCCGATTCTGGCCCTGACGGCGGATGCCTCACAGGGTACCGAGGAAGCCTGCTTAAGAGCTGGTATGGACGGCTATATAGAGAAACCGATCGAGCCGGAACATCTCTTCTATAAGCTGGCAGAGGCTTTTGAAAGAAAGGATACTGTAGATGGACAATAATCTGAGAAGTGTCTGTGATTATCTGGACCAGTGGGGAGCAGATACCGGAGCAGGGCTTCGAAGAGTACTCGATGATAAAAAATTCTATTATAAACTGCTCCTGGAGTTCAGTCAGGATGACGCTCTTCGAAAGCTGGAAAATGCAATCGATAACAGTGAATGGAAAACGGCTTTTGCCATTGCTCATGATTTAAAGGGTGCGGCCCTCAGCCTGGGCCTTCTGCCTTTAAGCAGAACCATCAGTGATGTGGTGGAGGATCTTCGTACGGATGTCCGGCCCACTCTGACGGATGATCTTGGAAAATTTCAGACAGAGTGGCAAAGCTATCAGAAGATCATCCAGTCCTGGACCGCCATGCCAACGGAGGAGGGCGATGGGAATGATATGATCACCCCGCAGAAACTGGTAATTCCGGACTTCTGCCATGACCTTCCGGTCATCTATGTCATCTATAGGATTGTTTTGAAACCGGACACCAGCGTACCGGAGGATCTCTGCTTTCTGGAAATGTCAGATGCTTATTGCCGGCTGATTGGACGGGAACGGAAAATGTTAGTCGGACGGACCCGGTCAGAAATTTTCGGTTCACTGGATGCCTCATGGATCGAATACGCTTCCCGGGCCTCTGTCTATCGACGGAAGTCAAGCAGCCACTATTTCGACCGCCTGACGGATCGCTGGTATAATCTGACGGTTGCTCCGATTGGAATTCCTGGCTGCTCGGTTTTCTCCTTCCAGCCAGTGGAAGATACCCAGTCCGACCGTCAGGCTCTGCTTAGGAATCAGAATACCGACAAGCTGATCATACAGATCTGCAGGACATTGGATATGGACAGGGATTATTCCAGAGCCATGAACCGGGTGCTCGAAGAGTTAAGCCAGGTCATCCATCCCGATCGGATTTATATCGTGGAGAAAAAAGGCCCCCTCATCCGGAATACATTTGAATGGTGTGCACCTGGTGTTGAACCGCTTCTGAAAAAACTGGGCTCCAAGGTCAATCCGGAGGTCAGCCGGGGCTGGGGCATTGAAAATGGATCACCACATTTAAGCATGGTTGAGGACATTGAAGAGCTTCGTGACCGTTTCCCGGTCAACTATCAGATTCTGAAGAAGGAAGGGATCCGGAATATGGTCAGTGTTCCCTTCTACTCGGGCGGAGAAATGATCGGTCTTATGGGTATTCATAATTTCACACCCAGCGAGACCGTGGACGTTCAGAAAGTCCTTCAGAATGTCGCTTTCTTTATTTCAGTCAAGGTTTCTAACCATCTTCTTCACGAGCGGCTGGAAGATCTGAAAAAGCATGACGAGGCGACTGGTGCCAAGAACCGAGAGGCTATGCTTCTCTGCATTCAGAACATACAGAATGGAGACCAGGCAGTTGGCGTGGTCTACTGCAATCTGAATTCTATGAAGGAGATTAATGACCGTGAGGGCTTTACCGGAGGCGATGAGGTCTTAAAGAAGACGGTTGAGATCCTGTCCGATACTTTCGGCAGACAGAATGTATACCGGATCGGCGGGGACGAATTCCTGGTCCTGGTCAGTGGTAAAAGCGAAGAAGCCATTCATGACATGGTTTCGTCTTTCCGGGAACTGCAGACCGATCCAGGCACACCATCGATGGCAGTCGGTTCTTACTGGGTCAGCCATGGATCAGAGGTAAAGCGGGGAATCCGGCAGGCCGACCGAGCCATGCAGGAAGAGAAAAAGCTTTATCACATGAGACATAGAGAGTAGATTCACATAGATGCGCGTTTTTGCAAGAATGGGCCGCATAATTGCCGGCGGGTCTGTGCTATGATAATAGCGGTTCTTAATTAAGAAGCGGACTTGTTCAGGAGAAGGCAAAAAAGCGGAATCATTTTTCCTGCATGGACAGGGGAGACTTTGAGGTTATGCAAGATTCATAATCTTTTAATTTCAGAAGTAAATTGGAAAGGGAAAAGAATGTTACAGGAAAGTATTAAGAAACTGGTTCAATATGGCATCGACAGTGGACTGACACCGGAATGCGAGCGGATTTATTCGACGAACTTGATTCTGGATCTCTTTCATGAAGACGAGTATACGGATCCCGACTGTGATCTCAGCCATATTGTACTTGCAGATGTTCTGAAGGATCTTCTGGACGAGGCAGTATCCCGTGGAATCATTGAGGATTCCATTGTTTATCGAGATCTCTTTGATACAAAAATCATGAACTGTCTCTGCCCGCGTCCGGCTGAGGTACAGCGCCGTTTCTTCGAGGAATACAAGAAGTCACCGGAAGATGCCACCAATTATTTCTATGATCTCTCCCGGGCATCGAATTATATTCGGACCGATCGCGTGAAAAAGGACCTCCGCTGGAAGGTGGATACTGATTATGGAACATTGGATATCACGATCAATCTGTCGAAACCGGAGAAGGACCCCAAGGCCATCGCTGCAGCCCTAAAGGCTAAGAATTCTGCCTATCCCAAGTGCCAGCTCTGCATGGAGAATGAGGGCTATGCCGGGAGAGTCAATCATCCGGCCCGGGAGAATCATCGGATTATTCCTCTGACCATCAATGGGAGCCGCTGGGGATTTCAGTATTCGCCTTATGTTTACTTCAATGAACACTGCATCGTTTTCAACGGGAAGCATACACCGATGAAGATTGAGAAGGCAACTTTCCGTAAGCTCTTTGATTTTATCAAGCAGTTCCCTCATTACTTCCTGGGCTCCAATGCCGACCTTCCCATCGTCGGCGGCTCCATTCTCACCCATGATCATTTCCAGGGCGGACGTTATACCTTCGCAATGGAGAAGGCACCGGTTGTAGACCGCTTCACGGTTCCGGGTTTTGAAGATGTCGAGGCCGGTATCGTAAAGTGGCCCCTGTCCGTCATTCGCCTGGACGGCACCGATGACAACCGTGTGATCGAGCTTGCCGATCATATCTTAAAAGCCTGGAGATCCTATACCGATGAGGAGGCCATGATCCTTGCCGAGACCGACGGTCAGCCTCACAATACCATTACCCCGATCGCCAGAATGCGGGATGGTAAGTACGAGCTGGATTTGGCTCTTAGGAACAATCTGACCACACCCGAGCGCCCCATGGGACTCTATCATCCCAGACAGGAACTCCATCATATCAAGAAGGAAAATATAGGTCTGATCGAAGTTATGGGGCTGGCTGTCCTTCCTTCCCGTCTGAAGAAGGAAATGGAAGAGCTCCGGCCTTATGTCATCGCCGGTGATGTCGAAGGCATCCGGAAGAACGAGACTCTGGAAAAGCACGCGGACTGGGTAGAGAAATTCCTCTCTGACTATAAGGCACAGGGAATTTCTATTACCGAGGAAAATGCAGACCATATCCTTGAGCAGGAGATCGGAAAGGTCTTCTGTCAGGTACTCGAGGATGCAGGTGTATACAAGTTTACGGAAGAAGGACAGAAGGCCTTCCACCGCTTTATTGATACTTTGTAAGATGTCATATCTAATGAATCGGACAGGAAGCGTTCCCCTGATCCAGAGCACTCTTTTAAAGGATGAGCCGGGGCTCATCCATGGCTTCACCAGCCGGGAGGGCGGGGTCAGCGAGGGCTTCCTGTCCTCCTTAAATCTAAGCTTTACCCGCGGAGATAAAGAGGAAAATGTCCGGGAAAATTTCCGCCGCCTGGGAGAGACCATAGGTCTGTCACCCGACCGCTTTGTTCTGACCGACCAGACCCATACGACCAATATCCGTTTGGTGACAGAGAAGGATGCCGGAAAGGGCGTGACGAAACCTTTGGACTATCATGATGTGGACGGTCTGATCACCAATCAGCCCCGGCTTGTTCTGTCAGTCTTTGTCGCCGACTGCCTGCCGGTTCTTCTCTACGACAGGGGCCATCATGCCATTGCAGCTCTGCATTCCGGCTGGAGAGGAACGATCGGAAGAATTTCCGGAAAAGCCCTGACTCTGATGGGAGAGAATTTTCATACCGATCCCGGGGATGTCCGGGCCGTGATCGGACCCTCCATCTGTCCCGACTGTTATGAAGTCAGTCAGGAGCTGGCTGACCGCTTTTCAAAAGAGTTTCGTTCCCCGTCGATCCTTCGGCCCGGACGGATCATGGAGAATGGCAGCGGCTGGCATTTCTACCTGAATCTCTGGGAAGCCGTAAGAGAAACCCTTCTGGATGCAGGCGTGGCAGAGAATCATATCGATATCCTGGGCCTCTGCACCATGGAGCATGCGGACCGGCTCTTCTCCCATCGGGCCACCGGCGGGAAGCGCGGAAATATGGCCGGGCTGATAGCGCTCAGATCATAGAACAGGTGCTTTCTGTCTGATTCCCGAATCCGTTCAAATCATTCTGAATCAATCCGGATTTCGGAAGGAAATCTTTGAATTTGAATCCAATTGTAAATCAATAGATGCCCCCTTGGTGATTTTTGACAAAATCCCTGGGGGTATTCTTGTAGGAAACGCCATATTGTAGGCTGGTTTCTACAATGTTATGATGATGGAAACCAATTATACAAATACCAGTTTCCGCCTTTTGCTTTGTAAAGCCTGGAATAAATAGGCCTGAGAGGGAAACCGAAAAAACAGCTTGAAAAAACAGGCTGTCAGGCGGACAATTTTCGGTCCGCTTTTCACTTATCGAAGACTGAGAAAACACGGGAGGTACAAATGAGCGGATTTCTATCTGGAAAAGACGAATTCAACAGAGCCAGAATCCTGGAAGGTACAATCAAGGTTTTTCGAAAAGAGGGCATAGGCTTCACCATGAATGACCTCTCCCATGAACTTGGCATGTCAAAGAAGACGATCTACACCGTCTTCCGTGACAAGGAAAGCCTTTTATATACCATGGTGGATTATTTCTTCGATTCCGTAAAAAAGGATGAGAACGAAATCCTCCAGAGAGCGGATCTTCCGACCCAGGAAAAGCTCCGTCAGGTTCTCGGTGTCATGCCTGTCAGCTATTCCGATATTGATTTCGGCTCCATCTATTCCCTTTCGAACAAGTATCCCAGAGTCACCAGTCACCTGAGAGACCGGCTGGAGACAGACTGGGAGACCACCCTTTCTCTGGTGGATCAGGGCGTAGCCGAAGGCGTTTTCCGTCCGGTCAACAAGATTGTCTTCCAGCTGACCTTTGAGGCTGCCATTGAGCGGTTCCTTTCGGATGACACCTTAAAGAAGAATCATATTCACTATAAGGATGCCCTGGATGAGCTGACGAATCTTCTGATCGGCGGCATCCTGAAATAATAAACGGGGAATCGGGTTCATAAATCAGATTTAGAATCAGGACTTAGACACTGATTTTTCATCAGTTTTGAAAATCCGGTTAAAATCAAAGTTATGAAATTAAGGAATCAGGAATAAAAAGAAAGGCTTGAATTAAAAATGGAAGAGAAATCGCGCTCCATTTTTGGAAACGTACTTCCCGATAAAGTCTATCGGAAAGCCGTAAAGTCCAAAAAAAAGTATCTGAAGAAATTCGGAGATGACAGCAGTGTCAATTATCCGGTAATCGTACGGAAGAATCCGGTCATCGGAGATTCCCTGGGTGTTCAGGATATCCGGATCGAGGATGGCCCCTCGCCGGAGTCCTTCGATCATGAAAAGGGAATTATCGTCGGAAATATCCGTATGGGATTCGGCCACTACCGGATCAGCATGGCCATGGCATCTGCAGCCAAGGCCCTGGGCTATATTCCCTACTGGCTGGATCTGAATTCCTTCCCTGAGACCACCTGCACCAAGGTCATTTCTTATCAGAATGATCTCTATTCACTTGGATCCCGTCTTTCCAGAATCGGCCTCTTTAACAAACTGGTCTGGGAGCCGGTCAACTATGAAGGATTCCGGGCCCTGTCCTACAATGCGGCAGACCAGAAGAATGCCGAGCTTATGGTTCCGGTCTTTAAGAATATTCCGAAAGATATTCCCCTGATCGGCACCCATGTCTGGCCGGCTCAGGCAGCCATTCATGCTGACATGAAATATGTGGTCAATGCCATTCCGGATAACTGGCCCATGGCTCTGCATCTGGCAGAGGGTGCGGTTCATACCATTCAGACCCGGAATTCCTACCAGGGCTATAAGATCCTGAACGGCATGCAGAAGGACAGGGTCAATAAACCTATGCCTAACGATGCCCTGATCTATACCGGTCACTATATCGATCACGAGCTGGTTTCCAATATCGATGAGGACTGCAGAAAGCGTCTGGAACGGAAAAAGAAAAACCAGCCCATGCGTTTCCTTCTTACCATCGGCGGAGCCGGTGCCCAGAAGGAGATTTTCGAAGCCATCATCAAGTATCTGCTTCCTCTGATCTGGTCGAAGAAGGCAGCCCTCTATGTCAATGTCGGCGACTATAAGAACGTCTGGGAAGATATTGTAAAAACCCTGCCTGAGGTCAAAGACCTGGCCGCCGAGTACTTCGATGACTTTAAGGAAGCCAGTGCCTTTGCAGATACAGCCATTGACGGAGAAGTGGACGGCATCCATGCCTTTTATCATAAGGACATCTTCGAAGCGGTCTACATTACCAATCTCCTGATGAGAAGCTGCGATGTCCTGGTGACCAAGCCCAGTGAGCTGGCCTTCTATCCGGTGCCTAAGCTCTTCATCCGCCGGGTCGGAAAGCACGAGATGTGGGGCGCCATCCATTCATCCGAAATGGGAGACGGAACCCTGGAGTGCCGGGATATTCCCCATACCCTGCAGATGCTGGACCTTTTCCTGCAGGATGACAATCTCCTGTCCATGATGTGCGATGCCATTAAGGCCAACAACTCGATCGGCCTCTATGACGGTGCCTATAACGTTGTAAAAATCGCCATGGACCTGAAGGATAAGGCCTGAGACTTCGATTCGAGGGAAAATCCGTAATGAGCATTCGGATCCATGTATAGTGGATTCCGAGGGAAAACCGATTGGGCCAAAAGGGAATTTGAGAAATCTTTAGAAGGAGAAACCATGAATTTAAAACCTGTCACAAAAAAGATTATCTGGCTTTTTGCCATCGGACAGCTGGGCTGGTCCCTGATGTCTGCTATTCTGACCAACTTTATCGAATCCTTTTATCAGCCGGACGATGTCTCGGTCTCTGAAGGCATGATTTATTTCATTCCCCAGGGACGTGTTATCCTGGGCGTTTTCACCGTCATCGGCGGCATTTATGCTCTGGGCCGTGTCTTTGATGCCATTACCGATCCCTGGATCGGAAACCTGTCCGACAAGAGCAGGAACCCCAAGGGCCGCCGCATTCCCTTTATGAAGAAGGCTGCCATTCCTCTTGCCCTGATTACGATCATGGTCTATATCTGCCCGGCACCCGGAAATCCGGTTGCAGCAAAGCTCGGTACCAACGGTATCATAAACGGGATCTGGGTTCTTGTCATGATGCTTCTCTTTTACCTCTTCATGACCATTTACTGCACCCCTTACAATGCCCTGATTGCAGAGCTGTCAAGGGATGAGAAGACCCTGGCCAATATTTCCACGGCCATTTCCTTCACCTTCATCTTCGGTTCTGCCCTGGGCTACATGGCACCGACCATCTGGTCCGCCATCACTCCCATGGTAGGAAGCAGAGTATGGGCTATGCGGATTGTCTTCATCATCATGGCTCTGATTGCCATGGCCTGCTGCCTGATTCCGACCCTGACCATCAAGGAAATGGACTATGTCGAGGTTCATCCGACCGAGGGCAATGCCTTCCATTCCCTGGCAAAGTGCTTTTCCAACCGTGAGTTCCGGATCTTCGTTGTCTCCGATATCTGCTACTGGATCGGTATCACCATGTTCCAGACCGGACTTCTTCACTATGTCACCGTTCTGATGAAGCTGCCGGAAAGCTTCAGCTCCATCCTCTATATCGCAATGACCTTCCTGTCCGTTGTCTGCTATGTACCGGTCAACCTCCTGATGCAGAAATTTGCAAAGAAGAAAATGGTTGTCTTCGCCTTCCTTGGCATGTGCCTGGTTTTCCTGATCACCGGCCTGTCCGGCTTCTTTCATGTGCCCGGCATCGTCAGCGGTATCCTGGTTGTCATCTTTGCAGCCTTCCCTATGGCTACCCTTGGAATTATTCCTCAGACCATTGTTGCCGACATTGCAAAATCAGATTATATTGTAACAGGAGAGAACCACGACGGGATGTTCTTCGCAGCCCGGACCTTCTCTATGAAGATGGGCCAGTCCCTGTCCATACTGCTCTTTACCTCTCTCGGTACCATCAGTGTTGCAACCGGCCTCGGATATCGGATCGCAGCCTTCTGCGCCATTGCCTTCTGTCTACTCGGAGCAGTAATTCTGCATTTCTATAACGAGGCCAAGGTTCAGGGCATCCTGAAAAACGGCTTCAAGGAGTGAGCATCAGACAGGAGATGGCAGGACGTGTGATTTTTCTGCAGGTCTTCTGATCCGAAAGCCATTGAAGTGAAACGTATCAGATAAGCAGAAAAAGACTTAAGAGAAAGTGAGCAGACCATGATTCGCATTTTTGAAACGACAGAAACCTTCTGTGAAGAGAATGCCGGAGACGGAAAGCAGGAGAAGCAGGAAAAGAGTTATACCTTAGAGAACTTTGTCCTCGAAACGCCTCATACGACCTATGCCTTCCGCACCAATATCACCGGCCAGCTGGAGCACCTCTATTACGGCAAACGGATCCATCTGGACCCGGACAGCGCAATTGCAGAGTCCCATACCAACGCCCACGGAAATTCCGTTCTCTATCAGAACGATCATCCGGAGCTCTCACTGGAGGACCTCCTTCTTGAGACATCCGCCTACGGAAAGGGCGACATCCGGGAGCCTCAGTTCGGGATTCTGACCGCTGACGGAAGCTCTACTTTGGACCTGGTCTATCTTTCTCATGAAATTCTGGAAGACAAGGCGCCCTTTGAGACCCTGCCGTCTTCCTATGACGATCCCGCCGACGGCGGAAAGGCAGACCATCTCCTGGTAACCATGAAGGACCGGAATAAGGGTTATATCGTAGAGCTTCATTACTATGTCTATGAGGACTGCGATGTGATCAGCCGGTCGGCAAAGATCGTCAATGCTTCGGACGAGGAAGTCACACTGACCCGGGCTCTGTCAAATCTGGTCGATTTCCCGGCCAGCGGCTACCGGATCACATCCTTCCATGGCGGCTGGACCAAGGAAATGGGAAAGTACGAGACCATCCTGACCGCAGGAAAATTTGTCAATTCTTCCTTCACCGGAACCTCCTCCAACCGGACCAATCCTCTGGTTCTCATGGCAGAGCCCCTGGCAGACGAGGACCGGGGCAGGGTCTACGGCTTTAACCTCGTTTATTCGGGCAACCACTATGAGGCCTTTGATGTGAATTCCTTCGGAAAGACCCGTTTTGTCAACGGCATCAATCCGGATCATTTCTCCTGGCATCTGGACCCGGGCGAAGCCTTCGAGGCACCGGAATCCGTCATGACCTTTTCGGACCATGGTTATAATGGCATGTCACAAAACATGCATCACTTTGTACGGCGCCATATTACCCGGGGTGTCTGGAAGAATCAGGAGCGGCCTGTATTATTAAACAGCTGGGAAGCCAACTACTTTGATATCAACGAAGGAAAGCTTTTAAAGCTGGCAAAAAAGGGCAAGGAAGCTGGAGTCGAGCTCTTTGTTATGGATGACGGCTGGTTCGGAAACAGATTCGACGATCACCGGGCCCTGGGCGACTGGGCAGTCAATACCAAAAAGCTTCCGGGCGGTCTTAAGGGACTTTCGGATAAGATTCATAAGCTGGGTCTGAAATTCGGTATCTGGATTGAACCCGAGATGGTCAATGTGGATTCGGATCTCTATCGGACTCATCCGGACTGGTCCATGGATCTACCCGGAAAGGATCATTCCGAGGGCCGGAATCAGAGATTCCTGGATTTCGCCAATCCAGAGGTTGTCGACTATATTACCAAGGTCATTTCGGATGCCCTGCATTCAGCTGAAATCGACTATGTCAAGTGGGATATGAACCGGATTATTTCGGATATTTATTCCAAGTATCTGCCGGCTGACCGTCAGGGAGAAACCCTTCACCGCTATATGCTGGGTGTCTACCGGCTGATGAAGAATCTGACCGAGGCATTTCCGGACATTCTCTGGGAAGGCTGTGCTTCCGGAGGCTGCCGCTTTGATCTGGGCGCCTTATGCTACTTCCCTCAGATCTGGGCCAGTGACAATACAGATGCTGTTTCCCGTATGGATATCCAGAACGGCTATTCCTACGGCTATCCGCAGATCACTTATACCTCCCATGTGTCGGCCGTGCCCAACCATCAGACCCTTCGGGTGACTCCGATGGAGACCAGAGCCAATGTGGCCTTCTTCGGAAATCTGGGCTATGAATGCAATCTCTGCGACATGTCCAAGGAAGACTGTGATGCCATTGCTGTACAGATCGGCATCTATAAGAAATACAGGAAGACCCTTCAGTTCGGTGACTTCTACCGGACAAGCGAGTCCCTGGCTGCAGGAAACCGGGCAACCGATCTGGGAAGAGCCTTAGGTTTCATGTCTCCGGCAGCAGGCGAGGGCCAGTCCGACAATATTGTCACCTGGACCATTGTAAGTCCGGATAGAAAGCAGGCTGTGGCAATGCTTGCCGAGAAGGAGATCCATCCTTCCGATCCTCATCTGACCTATGTGGCAAGGGGACTGGATCCGGAGAAGAAATATCATTTCTCGAATATTCCGATCAAGGTCAATGTGAAGACCTTCGGCGATCTGGTCAATTCCGTGGGCCTGCCCATCCATGTAAAGCAGGACTCCCTGGTTCATAACCTGATCGCAAAGTTCTATCATCTGGACGGAGAGAAAGAGGACAGCCTTCTTTATGGTGACAGCCTGATGGAATACGGCAAGCCTCTGACCCAGGCCTATATCGGATCCGGCATCAATCATGTCCGCGTCTTCAAGGACTTCAGCTCCAGACTCTATTTTCTGGAGGAAGTTTCTGCAGATACGAATGAAGAATAAAAAGAGAAGAATCTGTGAATGGGTTTTATAGATTTTTCCCTTTGGTCGATATAAAACCGGAAAATAGAATTTCTCTGATTTTCAGATCATACGAGTGAAGAGAAGCACGTTTTTCCTGATCTATTTCAAGAAAAATGTGCTTTTCATATCCAAGATGCTATAATAAAATCAATGGATAAGATTCAGAAAAAGAATATTATCCACATATGTGGCGGGCCTGCAGGAGGGGAGGTTACCTATGGATCTAAGCAAAATACGATATTTCCTGAAGGCGGCAGAACTGGAAAACTTTTCGGAAGCTGCGGAGGAATGCAATATTTCTCAGGCCACGATGAGTAAATACATTTCAAATCTTGAGGAAGAGGTTGGATTTGAACTCTTTGCCAGGGAACACCGGAAGGCATTCTTAACTCCCAGCGGCAGACGGCTTTACAGAGGCATTCGTCAGATCGAGGACGACTATCATAAGCTTCTCTTAGAGATCCGGGACAGCTCCAAGAAGGAGATTCGTGTCGGTATCGCCATGCAGGAATATTTTGAGATTCCAGGCATTCAGAGCTATCAGGAAAATAATCCCAATATCTCCGTCAACTTTAACTTTGACAACCTGGCCAATCTGGAGAAGCAGCTGTCCAGTCATGCCATTGATGCGGTTCTCTATTCCTCCGCTCAGGAGGGATCGCATGATTTTCAGGCGGCTGAAGTCTTTGAGACGGGAACAGCTCTTTTTATCAACAGGGATCTCTGGAAGAAATACCAGAACATCCCGGCCATATTAAAGAATGAGACCCTGATTACCAAAACGGATTTCGAATGGTATCTGTCCCATCTGAGTGAGCAGATGAGGGCCATCTACGGTACAGCGATCGGAAAAATCGAGAAGAGGGACATGTTGATGGATCAGCTCATGCAGCTGAACCAGAAGAAGGGCTATTCCATTCTTCCTCTGACAACTGTTCATGGCTTTGATCAGGTCATCCTGGTTCCCCTGGATGCTTCTGTCCGGAGCAAGGTCTTTATGGAATATAGACCGGGCGACAATAATAATGCCATCCGAAGCTTTGTGGACAGCCTGAGGGTGAAGTAAGATCAGCAGAATGAAATAAATTTGAATTCACAAGAAAAAAGACCGGCAGTCATCCGGTCTTTTTTCTTGTAAAAATTAGGATTCGCTCTCCGTTTCTCTTTCTATGCCAAATCCGTTTTTCTGATTTGTATGATATCTAGCTGTATGTCTCAGATGAATTTCTTAAAACGGAACTCCTGAGTCTTGTAGAGACTGTAATAGGAACTTGCCACATAGCTAATGGCAATGGGCAGGATGAAGAAAGGCATGGCCTTGAAACCGAAGAGCTCAAAGAGGAAGACCAGGCCGGTCAGAGGACAGTTGGTGACACCGCAGAAGACCGAACCCATGCCTGCAGCTGCTGCAAGAGCAGGATTTAAACCGACAAGGGGTCCGATGGCGGCTCCCAGGGTGGCTCCGATGAAGAAGGATGGAACGATTTCTCCGCCCTTATAGCCGGCTGCAATGGACAGGGCCGTAAAGAGAATCTTCATCAGAAAGGCGTACCAGGGAGAATTTCCGAGGAGAGCCATTTCAATCATATCGATGCCGGCACCATTATACTGTTCCGGCCTTCCTTCAAGGAACCCGGTCAGGATGGTCAAACCCAGAAGGATACAGCCGATGACAAAGGCCCGGAGATATTTGTTTCCGACCAGGCTTCCGGCGTATTTACCGGCCTCCTGTAAGGCAATGATAAAGAGAATGGCCACAAGTCCCGAGGCAAGGCCGACAAGACTGATTTTAAGAGCTGAGATCAGAGTGAATTCCGGTACAGGTCCGATCGAATAGGAAGTCACGGGCTGATGGAGGAGGATAGCAACCCGGTGGGCTGTAAAGGCCGCGATGACACTGGGAAGCAGAGCCGGGTAGTACATGACGCCGACAGAGGTGATCTCCATTGCAAAGACGGCCCCGGCCAGAGGCGTGCCGAGAAGAGCGGAAAAGGCGGCGCCCATACCAGCCATGACCATGATTCTCCGGCTCTCATTCTTCTGACGGAAAATCTTTGCCATAAAGGCACCGACACTTCCGCCCAGCTGGAGGGCAGCACCTTCTCTTCCTACGGAAGCTCCGCAGAAATGGGAGAATACAGTCGAGATGAAAATCAGAGGCGTCATTCGAAGCGGAATCTTCTGCCCGTCCCGGATCGAGGCCAGGACCAGGTTGGTACCGCCGGGATTGTCTCTTTTTGTAATGTGATAAAGCCAGTGGATGGCCATGGCACCGAAAGGCAGAAGCAGGACCACCATCAGATGACTCTGGCGGAAGCCTGTGGCCCAGGCGATACAATAGTAGAAGAGTGTGCCGATCAGACCCAGGACCACTCCCTCAGCGAGAGAGATTAGAATCCATTTGACTATGTTTTTTATCCTGAGTCCGCTGACCGACAGGCGGCCCTTCAAATCTTTGGGGGCCTTTATTTCCTTCGGAGATGTTTCTTCCTGCATTTCATACCTCTATCCCATGGTTGAATTTAAATGTTTTTCTTGCTCTTGTATTCTATTATAAAAGCTTTCTTCTGCGCAATGGGTCTAAGATTTGAAACTGGATTTTACAATGTGAATACTGCCTCTCAGAATTGAAATTGTACATTTTCATCTTTTGATTGAAAAAATCGTTGTTTTTTCGTAAGGTATTTCTAATACGAACCTGCGGATACAATAGACATATTCGGATGGAAACATCCGGGATGAAGACATTCCGAAGAAATTCAAAAGACATTCATCAGACATTCATCAGATATTCAATTCAATAGAGGTGATATTATCTATGATCAGAGTGACATTCGTTCACCAGGACTGCTTTGTTGTGGAATTGGACAGGCATGTCCTGGTATTTGACTATATTCCGGAGACCGCCCTTCTGGACTGCGAGCCGCCGGTCCGTCTTCACGGCCATATGCCGGTTCTTCCTGAGGATAAGAGATTGTATTTCTTTGTTTCCAACAGCCGGATGGATGCCTACGCTCCGGAAATTTTCGGCTGGCTGAAGGAGAGAAAGGATACGGTCTATATTTTACCCAGGGATCTGAAGATCAGCGGAGAGACCCGGAAAAAGTACGGTCTAACCCTGGCCGCCCGACGGCAGATTCATAAAATCGGCGTCCGCCAGGAAGTGGAGCTCGGCGATGTGAAGATCCGGACTCTGAATCCCAATACGATCGGTGTCGCTTATTTCATCACCTGCGAGGGCCTCAATATCTACCACGCCGGAGATCTGAACTGGTGGAACTGGGGCGTGGAGCGCGAGCTTTACAGCCATATGAGCGGGGCCAACTACAAGAGGGAGCTTCGTCATCTGAAGGAAAAGCACATCGACCTGGCTTTTGTGGACCTGGACGGACGAATGGGAGAGGGCGCAAGGCTTGGCATCTCCTACTTTCTCCGTCATATTCCGGCGGATCTAGTCTTCCCCATGCATCTCTGGCAGGATTTCGGTCAGATTGCGGCCGTAAAGGAAGACCCTGAGCTCCGCGGCCTTGCCGACAAGGTGGTGGACATCGATCGCGAGGGAATCGTTTTTGAAATTCCGGACGATCGAAGGCGCTAAACCTTTACATCAGAAGGCTTTTCTCTTATAATCTATTCGTTTGTATTTTATTTTTCAGAATATGCGGCATTCGATCTATCTTTCGCTGGCAGCGTGAAAACGGCTGCGGCTGAAAAGAAGTGAGCAGGCAGGCTTGCTGCCTTTATAGAACGGGTGTCTGCAGGTTAACGCAGCAGGCCTTGACGGCATGAGAGGTTTCAATCCATGAAGTACGGAGTAAATGAACTCAGAAAAATGTACCTGGATTTCTTCCAGAGCAAGGGACACCTTGTCATGAAGAGCTTTTCCCTGGTACCCCACAATGACAACAGTCTTCTTCTGATCAATGCAGGTATGGCTCCCTTAAAGCCCTACTTCACCGGTCAGGAGATACCGCCGAGAAGACGGGTTACCACCTGTCAGAAGTGCGTAAGAACCGGTGATATCGAAAACGTCGGAAAGACAGAGCGTCATCTGACCTTCTTCGAAATGCTGGGAAATTTCTCCTTCGGCGATTATTTCAAGAACGAAGCCATTCATTGGAGCTGGGAATTCCTGACAGAGGTTCTGAAGCTGGATCCTGAGAGACTTTACGTCACGATCTATATTGACGATGATGAAGCCTACAAGATCTGGCACGAGGAAATGAATGTTCCTTCCGATCACATCATGCGGATCGGCAGAAATGCGGATGGCTCTTCTGATAACTTCTGGGAGCATGGCGCCGGCCCCTGCGGCCCCTGTACCGAGATGCACTATGACCGCGGCGAGAAATACGGAACCGGTCCGGAGGATGTCCTGGGCGGCGAAGGCGACCGTTTCATGGAGATCTGGAACAACGTCTTCACCCAGTTCGAGGGTGACGGCCACGGCAATTATACCGAGCTGTCTCAGAAGAATATCGATACCGGCATGGGCCTGGAGCGTCTGGCCGTTGTCATGCAGGATGTCGAGTCCGTCTTCGATATCGACACCATGGTTGCCATCCGGGATGCTATCTGCAAGCTGGCTGACAAGAAATATAAGGAAAATGAGAAGGATGATATTTCCATCCGTCTGATCACCGACCATATCCGTTCGGCAACCTTCATGATTTCCGACGGCATCACTCCTTCCAATGAAGGACGCGGCTATGTCCTCCGCCGTCTGATCCGCCGGGCTGCCCGTCACGGCAGAATGCTCGGAATCAAGGGCGCCTTCCTGGCAAAGATCGCCGATGTCGTTATCGAGTCTTCCAAGGCCGGCTATCCGGAACTGGTTGACAAGGCTTCCATGATCAAGAATGTTCTGACCAAGGAAGAGGAGCAGTTCAACAAGACCATCGACAATGGACTGGATCTTCTCGGCAAATACGAAGAGGCTCTGAAGGAAGAGGGCAAGACCGAGCTTTCCGGCGAGGATGCCTTCCGTCTCTACGATACCTATGGCTTCCCTGTGGATCTGACTGCAGAGATCCTGGAGGAGAAGGGCTTCACCTATGACAAGGCCGGTTTCGAGGAGTGCATGCAGCATCAGAGAGAGCAGGCCAGAAATGCCCGCCATGAGACCAACTACATGGGCACCGATGCTTCTGTCTACGAGGAGATTGATCCGAAGATCACATCCGCCTTTGTCGGCTATGATGGAAACTTAGACCATGACTCTAAGATCTCTGTTCTCACCAGCGAGACCGAGATCGTAGATTCCCTGACCGAAGGCCAGAAGGGTACCGTCATTGTAGATGAGACTCCTTTCTATGGCACCATGGGCGGCCAGAACGGCGACCAGGGTTATATCCGGAACGAGGACGGCGAATTCAAGGTTGAGGATACCATCCATCTTCTGGGCGGAAAGATCGGCCATGTCGGCGTAGTTACCAGAGGCTCTCTGATGACAGGCTCCGAAGTCCACCTCTCCGTAGACAAGAAGAGAAGAGACCTGATCTCCAGAAACCATACCGCAACCCACCTTCTCCAGGCTGCACTCCGCCGGGTTCTCGGCGATCATGTACAGCAGGCAGGTTCCGATAACAATACCGAACGTCTGCGTTTCGACTTCACTCATTTCTCTGCCATGACAAAGGATGAGCTGAAGCAGGTAGAGGCTCTTGTCAACGAAGAGATCCACAAGTCTCTTCCGGTTGTGACCGAGGTCATGAGTCTGGAAGAAGCCAAGAAGACCGGCGCCATGGCTCTCTTCGGAGAGAAGTACGGCGACAAGGTCCGTGTCGTAAAGGTCGATGATTTCTCCACCGAGCTCTGCGGCGGTACTCATGTGGCAAATACCGGTGAAATCGGAGCCTTCAAGATTCTTTCCGAATCCGGTGTAAGTTCCGGTGTCAGAAGAATTGAGGCTGTTACCTCCGATGGTCTGATCTCCTATTATGAGGGCCGCGAAGCCCTCCTGGACAAGGCCGCAGAAGAGGCCAAGGTTACGGCAGCTGAGCTTCCGGACCGTATCGTAAAGATACAGGAAGAATTAAAGGCACTGAAGTCCGAGAATGAATCCCTGAAGTCCAAGGCAGCCCAGGCAGCAGCCGGCGATGTCATGGATCAGGTGGAAGAGGTCAAAGGCGTGAAGCTTCTGGCTGTCAATGTACCCGGTGTCGGCGGCAAGGAGCTCCGTGATCTGGGTGATTCCTTCAAGGAAAAACTTGGATCCGGTGTTGTTGTCATCGCATCCGAGGCAGACGGTAAGGTTGGTCTGATCGCCATGGCAACCGATGATGCCATTGCAAAGGGTGCTCATGCAGGAAACCTGATCAAGGCCATTTCCGGTCTGGTCGGCGGTGGCGGCGGCGGACGTCCCAACATGGCCCAGGCCGGCGGCAAGAATCCTGCAGGTATCGAGGATGCCTTAAAGAAGGTAAAGGAAACCCTGGCAGAGCAGCTGGGCTGATATAAGGAATGATAAGGCCATCGGGGCAGGTCCCGATGGCCATTTTGATAAAATGGAGAATTTATGCAGATCAGTAAGAAAGAATTGTTGACCGGCCGATCTCTGGCCAGGGTAGCCTGCCGGGCCTGTGACGGCTGCGGCGATTGCTGCAGGAATATGGGAGACAGCATCCGCCTGGATCCTTACGATTTCTGGCAGCTGGAGAAAGGTCTTTCCATGTCCGCCCGGGATCTGGCCAGAAGTTTTGTTGGCTTTGTAAAATCGGACGGACTTCTTCTTCCTTACATAAAGATGAAAGAAAAGGCCTGTCCTTTCCTGGAGAACGGCCGCTGCAGAATTCATTCCTTTCGGCCCGGGATCTGCCGCCTCTTTCCTATGGGCCGCCAGTTTGACGCAGTTGGTCTTCGCTATTTTGTCATTCCGGATGGCTGCGACATGCCCGGAAAATCAAAGGTTCGGATCGAGGATTATCTGGAAATCGAAAATCTCTCCCGTTATGAGGCATATCTGGCGGAATATCATCGCCTTCTCCGCCGGGTGCAGAGTCTCCTTAGAGAAGACTACTGGCAGAAGATGAGACTTGGACCGGACTTTCGGACGACCTTTTTTCTCCTGGATTATGATTCGGACAGGGATTTTGAAAGCCAGTTTCTTCGCAGGGAGGAAGACTTCATCCGGAGAAACCGTCTGCCATCTCTGATGGGAGGAAGGGACTGAAATCCGGTGAAAGGGACCTCCATCAGGCAAAAAAGGCAAAAAAGTTGACAAACTACCTTGACGGATAGGGGAAGTGTGAGTATACTAACTTAAGTGCGTTGATTTCGTTTATAACCGATTCAGCTATACGCATAATCTTAAAAGCTGGAGGGAGGTTTGGTTCGAGAATATGGCAACTGTTATTGTTAAAGAGAATGAATCTCTTGACAGCGCCCTTCGCAGATTCAAGAGAAGCTGCGCAAAGGCAGGCATTCAGCAGGAAATTCGTAAGAGAGAGCACTATGAGAAGCCCTCTGTAAAGCGGAAGAAGAAGTCTGAAGCTGCTCGTAAGAGAAAGTACAAGTAATTCCGTTCGGAATTCCTGTATCAGGAAGAATCAAATCTGAGAACCTCGTCTTTGGACGAGGTTCTTTCCATGTAAGAAGGAGAAAACTGTGGCAAGTTTACGTGAAGAAATCGAAAAGAGGCGGACCTTCGCCATCATTTCCCACCCCGATGCCGGAAAGACGACCCTGACAGAGAAGTTTCTTCTCTACGGCGGCCAGATCAATCAGGCCGGATCGGTCAAAGGCAAGGCGACCGCAAGACATGCGGTATCAGACTGGATGGAAATCGAGAAGCAGCGTGGTATTTCTGTCACATCTTCCGTACTTCAGTTCAATTATGACGGCTACTGCATCAACATTTTGGATACGCCCGGTCACCAAGATTTCTCGGAGGATACCTACCGTACCCTGATGGCAGCCGACTCGGCCGTCATGGTCATCGACGGCGCCAAGGGTGTCGAGCCCCAGACCAGAAAGCTCTTCAAGGTCTGCGTCATGCGGCATATTCCGATCTTTACCTTTATCAACAAGATGGATCGTGATGCCAGGGATCCCTTTGAGCTCATGGATGACATCGAGAAGGAGCTGGGTATCGATACCTGTCCGGTCAACTGGCCTATCGGCTCCGGCAAGGAGTTCCGCGGTGTCTATGATCGGAAGAGCAAGAAGGTCCTTCTCTATTCCGATACCTTAAAGGGTACAAAAGAGGGCGTGGAAGAGGACCTCGCCATCGATGATCCGGCTCTGCCGGGTGCCATCGGAGACCAGGCTCTTTCCAATCTGAATGATGAGATGGAGCTTCTGGACGGTGCGGCCGTTCCCCTGGATATGAAGCGGGTGGCCAGGGGCGAAGAGACTCCGGTCTTCTTCGGATCGGCCCTGACCAACTTCGGTGTCGAGACTTTCCTTCGTCATTTCCTGGATATGACCACATCTCCTCTGCCCCGTCAGTCGGACAAGGGCGAGATTGATCCCTTCAATCCGGATTTCTCGGCCTTTGTCTTTAAGATTCAGGCCAATATGAACAAGAACCACAGAGACCGGATCGCCTTCATGCGGATCTGCTCCGGCAAGTTCACCGCCGGCATGGATGCCTACCATGTCCAGGGCAAAAAGATGGTTCGCCTCTCCCAGCCTCAGCAGATGATGGCCGAGGAACGGAAGATGGTGAGCGAGGCCTATGCCGGCGATATCATCGGGATCTTCGATCCGGGCATCTACAGCATCGGCGACACCCTGACCGCTTCCAAGGAACATTTTGCCTTCGAGGGAATCCCGACCTTCGCACCCGAGCATTTTGCCCGCTGCCGACTGGTCGATTCCATGAAGCGGAAGCAGTTCGTCAAAGGCGTAAACCAGATCGCTCAGGAGGGCGCCATCCAGATGTTCCAGGAATACAAGGGCAATATGGAGGAAATTATTGTCGGCGTTGTCGGCGTCCTTCAGTTCGATGTCCTGAAATTCCGTCTGCAGAGCGAATACAATGTCGAGATCATTCTGGAGAATCTGCCCTATGAATACATCCGCTGGATTCAGAATCCGGATGAGATCGATGTGGACACGATTTCCGGTACCTCCGATATGAAGAAGGTCCTGGACATGAAGGGCCGTCCCCTTCTTCTCTGGGTCAATGAGTGGTCGATCGGCATGACCCTGGACCGGAACAAGGGCCTGAAGCTTGAAGAGTTCTCGAGGAACTGATTCTTAAGAGAAATATAGACCAGAGGGAAGAAAACCCGGGATCCAGGGATCCTGCGGTTTTCTTCCTTTTTTAGTAATGTTTTATAATCCTTAGAAAAATTTCAGAATCTTAGCCGGCACGGACAGGCATTATCCGCTACAATACAAAAGAGAAAAGAAATTCCCCGGACAGGATTGACAGGAAGAACGTTCTGGTTTAGGATAGGAACAGCGAATCGAACAGCTGTTCGGGTTTCCCAAATCGGAACAGATGATGAAAAGGAGAATGAAATGGCATCAGCAAAGGATAAGAATGACCGCATGAAAGCGCTGGATGCGGCAATCGCTCAGATAGAGAAGCAGTACGGAAGAGGATCCGTAATGAAGCTGGGGGATAATTCCCAGAATATGAAGGTGGAAACCGTTCCGACCGGTTCCTTAAGTCTGGATATTGCCCTGGGTCAGGGCGGACTTCCCAAGGGACGTGTGGTAGAGATCTATGGACCGGAATCCTCCGGTAAGACAACCCTGGCTCTTCACTGCCTGGCAGAGGTTCAGAAGCGGGGCGGCATCGCAGGATTTATCGACGCCGAACACGCTCTGGATCCGGTTTACGCCAAAAATATCGGCGTAGATATTGATAACCTTTACATTTCCCAGCCAGACAGCGGCGAGCAGGCTCTGGAGATCTGCGAAACCATGGTCCGTTCCGGCGCCGTGGATATCGTTGTTGTAGACTCCGTTGCAGCCCTGGTTCCCAAGGCCGAGATCGACGGTGAGATGGGTGATTCCCATGTCGGTCTCCAGGCCCGCCTCATGTCCCAGGCCTTAAGAAAGCTGACCGGTGTTATCAGTAAGACCAACTGTATTGTGATTTTCATTAACCAGCTCCGTGAGAAGGTCGGCATCATGTTCGGAAATCCCGAGACCACGACCGGCGGCCGGGCTCTGAAGTTCTATGCATCCGTTCGTCTGGATGTTCGCCGGATTGAATCCATCAAGCAGGGCGGAGAAATTATCGGAAACCGTACCCGTGTCAAGGTCGTAAAGAACAAGATTGCACCGCCTTTCAAGCAGGCTGAGTTTGATATCATGTTCGGCAAGGGTATTTCTAAGGAAGGCGATATCCTGGACATTGCCGCCAATCTCGATATTGTCAACAAGTCTGGTGCCTGGTATGCCTACAAGGGCGAGAAGATCGGTCAGGGCCGTGAGAATGCCAAGGAATATCTGCATCAGAATCCTGCCGTCTGCATGGAGATCGAGAATCAGGTCAGAGCCCATTACGGACTGGATGCTGATGTCCTTCCGGAAGATGCAGATGCGGATACGGATCCGCTTGCAGAAGAGAAAGAGTAATTTATGATGATCAGGGAAATACTTCCCTGCCGTAATTCAAAACAGAGAAGCCGGGTCTGTCTCGAGGATGGAAGCGGCTTCATTCTCTATAATAAAGAGATTTACCGTTATGAGCTTGCGGAGGGGAAAGAGCTTGGTGAAGATGTCTATGAGAGAATTCTGAAGGAAGCCATGATTCCCCGGGCCAGGAAGCGTGCCATGCACCTTCTCGAAGAGCAGGACCGGACCAGATCGGAGCTTTTCGACCGCCTGAAGACAGCCGGCTATCTGCCGGAGGCCATAGAGGATGCCCTTTCCTATGTGGAATCTTTCCATTATATTGACGATGAGCGCTATGCGAGAAACTATATCCGTTACCACCAGGACAGTAAGAGCAGGAGGCGCCTGAGCCAGGATCTGAAGAAGAAGGGCCTCTCCGATGACCTGATCCGTCAGGCCATGGAAGAAGAGAATCAGACAGATCCCAGGGAACAGATCCGGAACCTTCTTTCTAAGAAGCATTTTGACCTTTCCAGCCCGGATGATCAGACCCGTCGTAAGGAGGAGGCCAGAGCCTGCAGATTTCTCGCTTCCCGGGGCTTTGAAATGAGTGATATTATCGACCAGGTCAGGGATTTTTCTGAGCATAACTTAAACTGAGCCGGCATTGACTTTGATTCTGTGAATATGTACAATAAAACTGTTGTAAGTTGAATAATATTTCATATATTTTTTCAAGTTTTCAATACAGTTAACCGCACATAGACAATTGAATAGAGGAGGTGCTCCTGTGGAGGTAGTAATTACGATTGTTGTTGCTATCGCATGTTTTGCAGTGGCATTCTTCATTGGCAAAAGAATATCGGATATGCAGCATGCAAAAGATGATGCAGAAAAGATGGACAGTGCTGAGAAGAAGGCCAGGAAGATCGTAGATGATGCGATAGAAGAAGGAAATGCAAAGAAGCGCGAAGCATTACTGGAAGCAAAAGAGGAGAATCTGAAGGCACGGAATGACCTGGAAAGAGAGATTTCCGAGAGACGTTCAGAGGTATCCAAGAACGAAAGAAGAGTACAGCAGAAGGAAGAAAACCTTGACCGGAAGCTGGAAAGCTGTGAGCAGAAGGAACAGGCGCTCGTGAAGAGAGATGAAGAACTCCGAAAGAAGCAGTCTGATCTGGATAAGCTTCATCAGCAGAGAATACAGGAGCTCGAGAGAATTTCGGGTCTGACCAGAGACCAGGCAAAGAAGACACTCCTTGAATCACTGGAAGCGGATGTTCATCTGGATGCAGCCAAGCTTGTGAAGGAAACCCTGGCAGCGGCAAAGGAAGATGCCAACAAGAAGGCAAAGGATATTCTTGTAACTGCCATTCAGAAGTGTTCGGCAGACCATGTAGCTGAGGCAACCATTTCGGTTGTACAGCTTCCCAATGATGATATGAAAGGAAGAATCATCGGACGGGAAGGCCGGAATATCCGTACCTTAGAAACTCTGACCGGAGTTGAGCTGATTATCGATGATACACCGGAGGCAGTTGTCCTTTCTGCATTTGATCCGGTCCGCCGGGAAATTGCAAGAGTTGCCCTCGAAAAGCTGATTGTAGATGGACGTATTCATCCGAGCAGAATCGAGGAAATGGTCAACCAGGCTAAGAAGGAAGTCGACAATACCATTCGGGAAGCCGGTGAAGAGGCTGCCCTGGAGGCAGGTGTGCACGGACTTCATCCGGAGCTTATCAAGCTTCTCGGAAGAATGAAGTTTCGGACAAGCTATGGACAGAACGGCTTAAAGCATTCGATTGAAGTTGCAGAGCTCTGCGGACTTCTGGCAGCAGAAGTCGGTGTGGACGTCCGCATGGCAAAGCGTGCAGGACTGCTTCATGATATCGGCAAGGCTGTGGACCGGGAAAGAGAAGGCTCCCACGTACAGCTTGGCGTTGAAATCGCCAAGAAGTATAAGGAAGATCCGATCATTGTCAATGCAATTGCATCCCACCATGGCGATGTAGAGCCGGAAAGCCTGATTGCATGTCTTGTACAGGCAGCTGATACCATCAGTGCCGCCCGTCCCGGTGCCCGCCGTGAGACAATGGAAGCATATACCCAGCGTCTGACCCAGCTGGAGGAAATCACCAACAGCTTTAAGGGTGTTGAGAAATCCTATGCCATCCAGGCTGGCCGTGAAGTTCGTATCATGGTCATTCCGGAACAGGTCGATGATGCCGGTATGGTTCTTCTGGCAAGAGATGTTGCCAAGAAGATCGAGGCGGAGATGAAGTATCCGGGCCAGATCAAGGTCAATGTGATTCGTGAATCTCGAGTTACTGATTATGCAAAATAATCAATAAAATTACAAAGGAATACCGACAGGAAGAGATTTAAAAAAATCGGACAAGGGTCCTCTTGAAAAGAAGGATCCGGTCGGTCATATCAGGCAGCAGCAAACACAAAAAAGAAGAGAGAGGCAGCTGGCATTTTTGCAGGCTGCCTCTTCTTTCGTATCAGTAAAAGATCAGCTGGGATCAGACAAGGAATAAAGACATGGAAGATTATCTTCAGGAAAAGCATGTAGAACGTATTGATAGAAAACTGGTCCACAAGGGTTCCATCCTGGATATCTATGAGGATGAGATGCTCCTTCCGGACGGAAAGCATGAGACCTGGGATTTTGTCGCCCACCGGAAGGGTGCAGCGGCAGTCCTGGCAGTCAGAGAAGACGGAAAGCTTATTATGGTCCGTCAATACCGTCCGGCTCTGGACCGCTGGACTCTGGAGATTCCGGCAGGATGCAGAGACTCTCTTACCGAAGATACTGCGGTAACGGCAGAACGGGAGCTTGAGGAAGAGACCGGCTATCACTGCGAAAAAATTCAGAAACTATTATCTTTAAAAACCACTGTAGCCTTCTGCAATGAATTTGTGGATGTATATCTGGCAGAGGGACTGAAGGACAGAAAGGAACAGAAGCTGGATGAGGCCGAGGTCATTCGATTGGAGGAATGGGATCTTCCGGATCTGATTGATCAGATTCAGAAGGGCATCATTCAGGACTCCAAGACAGTTTCCGCTGTCTTAGCCTATCAGGTTCTTCTGAATCAAAGAAACGGAATAAAATCATGAGTGTATATTTAATCGATTATGAAAACGTGCACTATGCCGGATGGGAAGGCATAGAGAAGCTGACAAAAGAGGATGAAGTCATCCTTTTCTACAGCGAAAATGCATCGACGATTCCCATGGAACTTCATATCAAGGTCGTGAATTCCGGAGCCAATCTCCGCTATATTCACGTTGCAAAGACCGCCAAAAACTATCTGGATTTCCAGCTTTCGGCTCTGTCCGGCTACCTGGTCGCCCAGACCAGTCAGACGGAATTTGTTGTTGTATCCAAGGATACCGGCTATAACGCCGTTGTGGATTTCTGGAACCAGCAGGACTTCGCCGGACGGAAGGTACACTTTGTCCGCCGGGAGCAGATCGCGGAAGTCTCCGAAGTTAAAAAGCCGGCGCCGAAGAAGAAAGCCGTGAAGAAAACCAAAGCCAAGGCAAATACAAATACGAAGGCCAATACAAAGACCGGCGGCAATACCAATGCTGACGTGAAAGCCAGGTCAGACGCAAAGATGGATTCCAAAACAGCCGGAAGTACAAATCTGAAGGCAAATCCTAATACGGCTGAGAATATGGATTCGAAAACAGATCAGAAAGCTACACAGAAGGACAGTCGGAAAGCAGGGAATGAGGCCGATCAGACGGTCGGACCTTCCGGAAATCAGCTGGCTCCTGCAGATTCTTCCCAGTCAAAAGAGAAGGAAAAGCAGGAAATTATCAGCCGTGCAGTAAAGGCAAGGCTGGACGAACGGAAGAAAAACCAGGCATCTGTCAAAGAAGACGAACGCATGAAGAAGGACCAGGCACCTGCCAAAGCAGAAGAACATCCAAAGAAGGATTTTCAGACGCTTTCTCTTACCAACCAGCAGAAGACCGAAATCCGCTCGGCGGTAAAACCCTTTAAGCTCCCGCCCAGCAGTTATACCAAGATCTATAAGATCTTCCGCAATGCCCGCGACAAGAGTGACTACAACAGCGCCCTGGTAAAGTCCTTCAAGGATCAGGAAAAGGGCAATCAGATCTACAAGGCAACCCGGAAGATCTTTGAAAAAGCCCGGGTGTGAAAATTATGCCCAGGGCCGGAACGCCTATGCTATAATAAAGTTTGTATATTACCTGTTCAAAGGTTCATCATCAGACGGAGGAAAGAAGATGGCTGATAAGATTTATACAATCCGTGAAGGCGTTACCGTTACGGAAGAGGTTATTGCAGATATCGCAGCTCTTGCAGCAACCGATGTAGAAGGTGTTGCCTATCTGAACGGCGGTCTGACCAGAAGCAATATTGTAAAGTCCGGAGCCGGCAAGGTTTCCAAGTCAGTCCGTGTCATCGCCGACGAGGAGGGATGCCTGACCATTCAGATGATTATTGTGACCGACTATGACCACAGCATTCTGAAGGTATCAAAGCTTGTTCAGGAAAAGGTTAAGACAACCGTTGAAGACATGACGGATCTCAAGGTTAAGGCTGTGGATGTCAAGGTATCGACCGTCAGCATGCAGAAAAACCAGTAAGAAAGGAAACCGGTAAGAGCGGTATATATTTCCGGAGAAAGCGCCGGTAAGTATTGCCGGCAGAAGCAGATAACCGGACAGAGAGGGAAAACCCATAATGACAAGAAGACAGATCCGCGAGGAGATTTTTAAGATTATTTTTCAGATAGACTTCTATGCAGGAGAAGATCTGCCCGGGCAGATCAGCCTCTTTCTTCAGGAGATTGAGCCGCCCATTCAGGATGGTGCGGATGCAGCCTATATCGAGGACAAATGCAAGGACCTGATCGCTCATATTCCTGAGATTGATCAGGCCATTAATGATTGTGCAGAGGGCTGGACAACCAGACGAATGGCCAAGGTGGATCTGACCCTGATCCGTCTGGCAGTCTATGAAGCAAAATATGAGAAGCTTCCGGCCGGCGTTGCCATCAACGAGGCGGTTGAGCTTGCCAAGAAGTACGGGGAGGAGAATTCCCCTGCTTTTGTTAACGGTGTGCTTGCGCGTGCCATCGCCTGAGGAAGGTTCCGGGAGTCTGAATGAAGGCAGTAACAGTCAGTCAGGTAAATGAATATATACAGGATCTTCTCCAGGATAATGTCCACCTCCAGCGTCTTTCGGTGGAAGGGGAGGTATCGAACCTCAAGTATCATTCTTCCGGACATGTCTATTTCACCCTGAAGGACAGCCGATCGGCAATCTCCGGTGTCATGTTTTCCAGTGACAAGAGGACCGGTCTGACTTTCCCCATGAAAGACGGGGACAGGGTCATTGTGACCGGTCGGATCGGAGTCTATACCCGGTCGGGTCAGTATCAGATCTATGCCAAAAGGATCGAAAGGGCAGGCCAGGGGGATCTCTATCTCTGTTTTGAACAGCTGAAGGCGGAACTGTCTGAAATGGGCATGTTCGATGCCAGCTTCAAGCAGCCGATTCCCTTTTATGCCCGTACCATTGGTGTGGTCACCGCATCGACCGGAGCTGCTATCCGGGATATTATTCAGATCACCAAACGACGGAATCCCTATGTCCAGATCATTCTCTGTCCGGCTCAGGTTCAGGGAGAGGGGGCTGCGGCATCCATTGTCCGCGGCATCAAACGTCTGGATTCCATGGGTCTGGATCTTCTGATTGTCGGCCGGGGCGGAGGTTCCCTGGAGGATCTCTGGGCCTTCAATGAGAAGGAAGTCGCCTATGCGATCTTCAACGCGAAGACGCCCGTCATTTCTGCCGTCGGCCATGAAGTGGACTTTACTATTGCAGACTTTGTTGCGGATCTTCGGGCACCGACCCCTTCCGCGGCAGCAGAACTCGCGGTGACAGAGATTGCGGCTATTGATGACCGTTTCAATCAGGACCGGTCCCGTCTGAACTTCTATATGACGGGAACCCTGGATTCACAGAGGGACCGCCTGGAGGCCTTCCGTGACATGCTCCGCCACAGAAGCCCGGACCGCATGCTGAACGAACGCCGCCAGCATCTTATGGATCTGGAAGAGCGGATGTCGGACCGTATGAAACAGCTGATTCAGAACAGGAGACAGAAGCTGCTCCTTTATGACAGGATCGGCCAGCTCATGGAGAATCGGATTCGGGATCAGAAAAACCGTCTGGCACTTTTGGCCAGAGGGCTGGAAGGCCGGTCGCCGGTAAAGCGGTTGGAAGCAGGCTTCGCTTATCCGGAGTCAAAGGACGGAAAACACCTGAACTCCGTAAAAGACCTTTCCGTTGGTCAGGAATTTGCCATCCGTATGAAGGACGGACGGATTCTGGCAGAGGTGGAAGAAATTGAAGTAATGGGAGAGAGGAAATCATTATGACGGATGACGAATTTTCAGAACTGTTTTCCGAACAGGATTCGGAGCAGAATACGGAAGGAAATTCTGAGCAGAATGCCGGACAGAATTCCGAAGAGATGCCGACTCTGGAAGACCGCTTCAATGATCTGGATGCCATCCTGAAAAAACTGGATGACCGGGATCTGCCTCTGGAAGAGGCCTTCCGTCTCTATGAGCGCGGTGTTCAGGAATTAAAGCTGGCCAATGCCGAGATTGACAGGGTAGAGAAGAAGGTCCTGAAACTGAACGAAGACGGAAGCTTATCTCCATTGGATCAGGAGGGAGAATAATACTATGGATTTTCAGAAGGAACTGGATTATCGTGCGACTGAAGTGGACCGGATTCTGGTCCGGGAACTTCCCAAGGTAGAAGGCTATCAGGCCAACCTTTTTGATGCCATGCGCTACAGCGTTCTGGTCGGAGGCAAGAGACTCCGTCCCATCCTCATGCAGGAGACCTTTAAGCTCTTCGGCGGACATTCCGAGGCCATCGAGCCCTTCATGGCTGCCATTGAGATGATTCACAGCTATTCCCTGGTTCATGATGATCTTCCGGCCATGGATAACGATATGCTCCGCAGAGGCAATCCGACGACCCATGCCAAATATGGAGAGGGTCTTGGTATTCTGGCCGGTGATGCTCTTTTAAATTACGGCTTTGAAGTGGCTCTCCGCGCCTTTGACCGGGCACCGGAGGACAAGGACCGGATCATTAAATCCCTGAAAATTCTTGCTGATAAGGCCGGAGCATTCGGCATGGTCGGAGGTCAGGTCGTTGATATTGAGGAAAGCCGCCAGAACGGTATCTCCTTAAACCGTCTGAACTTCCTCTATTCAAAGAAGACGGCCGCCCTGATCGAAGCAGCCATGATGATCGGTGCTGTACTGGCCGGTGCGGACGACCAGCATGTCAAGACGATCGAAGAGGTGGCTCATAAGATCGGTCTGGCCTTCCAGATCCGTGATGATGTCCTTGATGCCATCGGCGATGAAGAAACACTTGGCAAAGAGGTCGGACAGGACGCCCGGAATCAGAAGGTGACCTATCTGTCCTTTGTCGGCCTGGATCGTGCAAAGGAAGAAGTCAACCGTCTGTCGGATGAAGGTATTACAACCCTTCTGTCCCTGCCTTATGAAAACCGTTTCCTGACTAAACTTCTGGAGTTCCTGGTACACAGGGAGAAGTAAGTATGGTACTTGATCGAATTCACGGGCCGAACGATATCAAGCTCATCCGGAGGGATGAGCTGCCCGAACTTGCCCGGGAAATCCGGGAATTTCTGATAGAACACATATCGAAGACCGGCGGTCATCTGGCCAGCAATCTGGGTACGGTGGAACTGACCATGGCCATGCACCTGGTCCTGGACCTGCCCCACGACAAGATTATCTGGGATGTCGGCCACCAGTCCTATACCCATAAAATCCTGACCGGACGAAAGGACGGCTTTGACAGCCTCCGCCAGTACGGCGGCATGTCGGGCTTCCCCAAAAGAGAGGAAAGCGACTGCGATTCCTTCGATACCGGCCACAGCTCGACTTCGATCTCGGCTGGTATTGGTTACGTCTGTGCCGAGGCACTGACCGGGGAAAACTATCACGTCTTTTCGGTAATCGGCGACGGCGCCATGACCGGCGGCATGGCCTATGAAGCCATTAACAATGCGGCACTTTTAAAGAAGAATTTTGTCATCGTCCTGAACGACAACAAGATGTCGATCGGCCCCAATGTCGGCGGTCTTTCCAATGATCTGGCCGCCCTCCGGACCAGTGCGGGCTATGCGGACCTCAAGGAAAATGTAACCCAGTCCCTGGAGCGGATTCCCATCTACGGAACCAAGCTTGTTGCGAAGATCCGGAGAACCAAGAACGGCTTAAAGCAGATCATGATTCCGGGCATGGCCTTTGAAAACATGGGAATCATGTATCTGGGTCCTGTAAACGGCCACGATATCGACGCTATGACCGAGATTTTCCGCAGGGCCATGAAGGTCCAGGGCCCGGTTCTGGTCCATGTCATTACCACCAAGGGTAAGGGCTATGGTCCGGCTGAGCGGCATCCCTCCCGTTTCCACGGGACGGCTCCCTTTGATATCGAGACAGGAATGCCAAAGGGCTGCAGGCATGGTGCCACTTACACAGATATTTTCTCGACCGTCATGCGGAAGATGGGCGACCGGAATGAGAAAGTCGTTGCCGTTACAGCAGCTATGGCGGACGGCACCGGCCTCAAGCGCTTCCGGAACCTCTTTCCGGACCGATTCTTTGATGTGGGCATAGCGGAGGAGCATGCTGTGACCTTTTCCGCAGCTCTGGCAGCGGAAGGACTGCGGCCGGTTTTTGCCGTTTATTCGACCTTTCTGCAGAGGGCCTATGATCAGATTCTGCATGATGTTGCCCTTCAGAAGCTGCCAGTCATCTTTGCAGTGGACCGGGCCGGCCTGGTCGGACCGGACGGAGAGACCCATCAGGGAATCTTTGATTTGTCCTATCTTACGACCATTCCCAATCTGGTCGTCATGGCTCCCAAGAATAAATGGGAGCTTTCCGATATGATGAAATTTGCCCTGACTCTGGATCTGCCTGCTGCCATCCGCTACCCCAAGGGCACGGCCAGCGTCCTCATGGAGGAGAAGAGAACGCCGATCGAGCTCGGCAGGGCCGAGGTCATCTGTAAGGGAGAACCCGGTGGAGTTCTTCTTTTTGCCATCGGAAGCATGGTGGAGACCGCCGTCTATGTCCGGGAGCTTCTTCTTTTCTATGGCATCAATGTGTCGATCGTCAATGCCCGTTTTGCAGCTCCCCTGGATAAGGCTCTTCTCCTGGAGGCTTCCAATGAGGCTTCCTTAATCGTTACCATGGAGGAAAATGTCAGAAGCGGCGGACTTGGCATGCATGTGGCCGAACTTATGGAGGAAGCCCATAAGAGCTGCCGCCTCTTAAATATTTCAATCCCTGATCAGTTTATTCCTCAGGGCAGTGTCAAAGAATTAAAGCAGGCCCTGGGCCTGGACCCGGTTTCCATTGCGGACCGGATCCGGAAGGAGCTTAGGGACATGAATCAGTAAAAACGCCTGAAGGAGCTTTGGAACGGGAAACAGAAAAGTCGTAAAAAACTCTGAAATGTGAAACAGCGATAGGAGACAAGATGAAGGAAAGACTGGATATTCTCCTGGTAAACCGCGGTCTGGCGCCTTCCCGCGAGAAGGCCAAGGTCATGATCATGGAGGGAAACGTCTTTGTAGATAAGAACCGGGAGGACAAGCCCGGCATGAAATTTGATACCGAGGCGGATATTGAAGTCCACGGTCAGGTCATGCCCTATGTCAGCCGAGGAGGTTTTAAGCTGGAACGGGCCATGGAGTCCTTCCCCATTGATCTGAATGGGAAGGTCTGCATGGACATCGGCGCATCTACCGGCGGCTTTACCGACTGTATGCTCCAGAACGGAGCCAGAAAGGTCTATTCGGTCGATGTCGGCTATGGCCAGTTCGCCTGGAAGCTTCGTCAGGATCCCCGGGTCGTCTGCATGGAGAAGACCAATATCCGCTATGTGACACCGGAGGATATCGGCGAGACCATCGATTTCGCTTCCTGCGATGTCTCCTTTATTTCCCTGACCAAGATTCTGATTCCGGTTCACGCACTTTTATCTCCGGATGCCGAAATGGTCTGCCTGATCAAACCCCAGTTTGAGGCCGGTCGGGACCGGGTCGGCAAGAAGGGCGTCGTCCGCGATCCCAAGGTCCACGTCGATGTCATCCGTACCGTTGCTTCCTTTGCCGAGGCCAACGGCTTTCACGTGTCTGGCCTGGATCATTCCCCGATCAAGGGCCCGGAAGGCAATATCGAATATCTGATCTACCTCAAACGGACGGACATGCCGGAAGTGGAAAATGTAAACCCGGCCCCGGTCTCCCTTTCTCAGGAAGAGATTGAAGCAGTTGTAAAGAAGGCGCATGAAACTCTGGATAAATAAATACTATGAAACATTTTTTTATTGTTACCAGGAATATGAATGAGCGGAACACCGGCCTGATCCGGGATATGGAAGACCAGATCCGGCGGAAGGGCGGGACAGCCGCTCATTTTCTCTATATTGAAGACACCGCAGGAAGACAGCCTCTGCATCTCCCCTTCCCCAAAGATACGGAATGCGTGATTTCGGTCGGCGGTGACGGCACCCTGGTCCGGGCTGCCCAGAGTATCGGAAGCCGGGAATACCCTTTGATTGGCATCAACCGGGGCCATCTGGGCTATCTCTGTGAGCTGGCAGACTATGAGGTGCCGGAGGCCATTGATCATCTGATGGCCGATGAATACGAGGTGGAGGACCGGATGATGCTCGAAGGCGTCATGGATGGAAATCCTTCCTCCCGGAATGCGGCCCTGAACGATATCGTCATTACAGCGGCGGACGGCCTGAACCTCATCAACCTGACGGTCTATATTAATGGAAACCTTCTTTACAGCTATAACTGCGACGGCATGATTCTGTCCACGCCGACCGGATCCACCGCCTATAATCTGTCGGCGAACGGACCCATTGTGGATCCGAAAACCAGGGTAATTCTTTTAAATCCCTTGAATCCCCATACCCTGAATTCCAGAGCTATCGTGATCGATTCGGATGACGAACTCACCGTGGAGCTCGGCACCAGACACGATGACGTTAACGAGTGCGCAACGGTGGCCTTTGACGGCTTTCACCGGATGGAAATGCGGCGGGGTGACAAGGTCATTGTAAAGAAATCCGACCGGATTACCCGTATGATCCGGCTCAGCCACCTGAATTTCCTGGAGCGGATATCTGTAAAACTGCGGGAAAGCTGACATCCATTGATTCAGAGTAATCCAGACAGCGATCCGGACATAAGGGATTGGCCGGCTGAAGATTGAGTGACCTGAAAATCCTTCTACAAGAACAGGAGAAGACCATGTCCATATCGAAGACGGAAAGACAGAACAAAATCCTGGACCTCATTATGAAAAAGGAGATCGGAACCCAGGAGGAGCTGGCGGATGAACTGGAAAAGGCCGGTTTTAAGACCACCCAGGCAACTGTTTCCAGAGACATCCGGGAAATGAAACTGACCAAAGTGGCCCTGTCCGACGGACGGCTCCGCTATGTGGCCTATCAGGAGACGACGGAGGATCTGACTGAAAAATATGTCCATATTTTCCGAGAGGGCTATCTTTCCATGGACAATGCCCAGAATATCCTGGTTATCCGGACGGTTTCCGGCATGGCCATGGCCGTGGCGGCCGCCCTGGATCATCTGGATTTTCCGGAGATCGTCGGATCCATTGCCGGAGACGATACCATTATGTGTGCCATCCGTTCTTTGGACGATACGGCAACGGTCATGACCCGGCTTTCTAGAGTCCTTGAGGAAGCCAAGTAGAGATTTTTGAGCGTGGATCTCATTGAAAGTGAGCGGAAGAAACGGTGAAAATCGATTTCTTCGATGGAGATCCGGAACCAGGACATTCTGCAGAGCGTGCAATATCGGAAAGACAGGAATGGGGATCCTGTATGCGAGGGGATAAGAAGAGAGTGGAAGGAGTTCTATGTTACTGAGTCTTACAGTAGATAATCTGGCACTGATCTCTCATGAAGAGATTGAATTCGGACCGGGACTCAATATCCTGACCGGTGAGACCGGAGCCGGCAAGTCCATTCTCCTTGGAGCACTGGGTCTGGCTCTGGGTGGCAGGGCTGATCATGATATGGTGAGGGATCCGGGGAAGCCTGCCCTGGCAGAGGCCGTCTTCTCTGTGGAAACCCCGGAGGAAGCAGAAGAACTTCGTGCCATGGAGGTAGAGCCCTATGACAGCCAGGTCATTCTGACCCGGAAGATCAGTGGAAACCGGACTGTGGCCAGAATCAACGGAGAAGGCGTGCCGTCAGTTAAGCTTTCGAAGGTCGGAAGCCTTCTTCTCGATATCTATGGCCAGCATGAGCATCAGTCTCTGCAGAACAAGAAGAAACAGCTGGAGCTTCTGGACCAGTATGCCTCCACGGTCAATAAGAAATTTGACGAACTGAAGGAGAAGGTCAGGGAGGCCTATCAGGTCTATCAGAAGGCTTTTGCCGAACTGGACCATGCCCGCATGGATGAATCGGACCGGGTCCGGGAAGCCTCCTACCTGGAGCATGAGATTCAGGAAATCGAGGAAGCGGATTTAAAGCCGGGCGAGGACGAAAGTCTGGAGGACCACTACCGTCGAATGAAAAACAGTGAGAAGATCGCCGAGGGACTGCATCGGGCGGAAGCCCTGGTGACCGAGGACCGGGCGGCATCGGATCTGGTCGGAGAGGCTTTGGGTGAACTCAATGCCCTTCTTTCCTATGATCCGGAGGGCCTCGGCAGTCTCCAGTCCAGCCTGTCCGACATCGACAGCCTGCTTTCTGATTTCAGTCGGGATCTTACAGACTATGAGGAGTCCATGGAATTTGATCCGGAAGACTTTCAGAAGACCGAGGAACGGCTGGATCTCATCAATCATCTGAAGATGCTTTACGGCAATACCATCGAAATTATAAACCAGGCTCTGGAAGACAAGAAGAAACGCATGGAGGAACTGGCGGATTACGATGCCTATCTTTCGGATCTGTCCAGACGCTGTGAAAAGGCACAGGATACACTGGAAAAAGCTTCGAACAGACTTTCAGCTGAGAGACAGAAGGCAGCGGAGGATCTAAGCCGTCAGGTGACCAAAGCACTCCGGGACTTGAATTTTCTGGACTCCCGTTTTACGATGAAATTCCAGCCGTTGAAGACCTGGTCGGCGAACGGACAGGATGACGCCGAGTTCTATATTTCCATGAATCCCGGAGAACCCCTTCGTCCCTTAAAGGATACGGCGTCCGGAGGCGAGCTTTCGAGAATCATGCTGGCCATCAAAACGGTCCTTGCCGAAGAGGATCATATCGACAGCCTGATTTTTGATGAAATTGATACCGGTATTTCCGGACGGACAGCCCAGAAGGTTTCCGAGAAGCTGTCGGAGCTGGCGGGCAGGCATCAGGTAATCTGTATTACCCATCTGCCCCAGATCGCATCCTTTGCGGACCGCCATTTCCTTGTGGAGAAGAAGGTGGAGAAGGAGAGAACTGTTTCCTCCATCCGAAGCCTTGAACATGAGGAAGAAATCGACGAGCTGTCCCGTATGCTCGGCGGAACCGAGATTACGGATACCGTAAGGAAGAATGCGGCTGAGATGCTGGATCTGGCCGGGAAAACCAAGGAAAAACTGAGGAAGTAAGATGACAAGAGAAGGACTGGAAGAGGCGGCGTCTTCTCCGCTTTTCGAGGGGGTAAAGCCCGAAGAAATAGAAATCATGATGGGTTGCCTCAAGGGAAAAAAGAAGCATTTTAACAAAGGCGAGACCATCTTTAACGAGGGGGAAAGCCTGAAGGAGTTCGCCCTTTTACTGAAGGGATCCATCATTGTAGAAAGCGAAGACTACTGGGGAAACCGCAGTATCATGCAGAAAATCGAGGCACCGGATATTTTCGGAGAAGCCTATGCCGCATCGGATGAGGAACCGCTTCTGAATTATATTGTTGCGGCAGAAGATACCGATGTGCTTTTTATGGACAGCCGTGATCTGATGACAGTCTGCAGTAAGTCCTGCAGCTATCACAACACCCTGATTCAGAATCTATTTATGATCATGGCGGAAAAGAACCGACGCCTGACCGGAAAGCTCCGTCACTTAAGCAAGCGGACCACGCGGGAGAAAATCCTGAGCTATCTTTCCGAGATCCGGAAGAAATCAGGAAAGGAAGTCTTCGACATCCCCTTTAACCGCCAGCAGCTGGCCGACTATCTCTCGGTCGACCGCAGTGCTCTCTCCGCGGAGCTCAGTAAAATGCAGAAAGAAGGCCTGATCCGTTATCAGAAAAGTACCTTTGAATTATTGAAAGCAGAAGAGGAATAAGACAAGAAAAGGAAGAAGAAATGAAAGAGACAGACAAGTATCAAAGCAATCAGTGCATCCGGGATGCCATCATTATCGATAATAAGGAACATAACAGAGAAAACTGGAATACAGCCTTAAGTGCACTTTTAAAGCAGTGCCACGAGGGATCGGATTTTCTTCTTCCGATAGACATGCAGCCGAATCCGGACAAGCCCGGAGAACAGTCAATTTTCTTCCGCCTTTTAGAAAATCCCAATGGAGAAAAGATGCTTCCCGCCTTTACCGAACCCGAATCCATCCGTCCCGCAGAGGAAAAGCTTGGCAAGCGCCAGCCCGTCATTGCCATGCCTATAAAGACCGTTTTCCATCGTTTGATGGATATGAAGGAGCTTCGCGGAATCGTCATTGATCCCTTCACCAATCCCTTTGGTATTGAGAAAAATGCGGTCAAGGCCATTCTGGATTCTGACCAGGAGCTGAATCTCAAGCAGGCAGGCATTGTCTTCTATAAGGGTGATATTACAAAGCTCGGCATCAGCTGCATCGTAAACTCTGCAGATCCCCTTTTCAATGATGACGGAAAAGGAGAGGATCATGCTATTTATGAGGCCGCCGGCGAAGGCATCGATGAGGCCCTGGATCATCTGGAAAGCTGCAAGGTTTCCGAAGCGAAGATCACTCCGGGCTATGATCTCCACTGCAATTATATTATTCACACCGTCGGACCGACCGTAGCACCGGGAACCAGATTCGGTGAGGTTACCGAAGAGGACCGCCAGGCCCTGAGAGACTGCTATACCAACTGTCTGAATCTGGCAAAGAAGTATGAGATTCATTCGATCGCTTTTCCGGCCATCTCGACAGGCCTGTCCTCCTTCCCCCTGGAAGAGGCAGTTCCGATCGCAGTTACCATGGTGACCAAATGGCTGGATGAGAACAAGGATTATGGCATGAGAGTTGTTTTCGCCTGCTACACAGATGAAGTGGTTGACACCTTCCAGCGCTATATGGCTTTCCTGAAAGGAAAGGCAGAAGAGGTAGAGAAGGAATACGGCTCTCTGGAAAATGCAAAAAAGCATTTGGATGAAAACGGCAATCTGCCCGAGCAGACAGAGGAAAAGAAAGTCGATAAGGACGGAAATGAGCTGGAAGCTGATCCCACCGAGAAGTACTCCGAAGAGGAGATCGAGGATGCGGCTGCCCGCGTTGCCCAGGAGCTTCAGCAGCAGTACAAGAATGATACCGGAATTCAGTAAGGCCAGGTTTTTCCTGAAAAATAGAAAAATAAACTGAATAAACAGCTGCCGTACGGATCTGCCTGCTTCTCCCTGCACTTGGTAGAGGGAAGAAGACGGCGGATCCCCTCGGCAGCTGCTTTTTTATCCTTTTCCTAGCCTTCGCTGGCCGATACGGCATTTCTCTGTCCGGAAAAATAATAGACGTGCTCGGACAGGATCTCATCCTCGGAAAGTTCTGTGGCATTGACTTCCTGAACCATGGCATTCAGCTCCTCCGGTCCGCCAGACAGGGCTGCAGGAACCAGAAGAACCTCATGAATACTGGAGGGAATGATATAGAAGTCCATGCCCTTTTCTCTCGAGAAATTTTCCAGAAGATGGGGATAGAGCATGCAGGCGGCCCCGTTCAGCCGGCACTGGTTGGAGAGGACATACATAGGCGTGTAATCAGAGGGCTCCATGATTTCCTCCGATGTGAGATCTCCGAGGACATCCGTAATGGACTCGATGGATGCCGGGAGTAGCCTTGGCGTGTTCTGCCTTGCCTGATCGAGAAGGACTTCCTTACTGACCTCCCAGTCCTCCAGGTGGTAATTATGGATGAGAATACTGGATCTGCCGTTATCATCGGCATGGATCAGGACCCGGAAGACGATGGCCAGATCCAGATAGGAAATATAGGGCAGATCCGAAAGAAAATCGTGATTCCTCGGCAGACTGACAAGATCGAAGACAATCCGGTCCTGGATGGCCGAAAAATCCGATAGAAATTCCGGATCCACATCAGGAACCGGCCGGTTTTCAATGAAAACAGATGAAATGTCCGTGATGATTTCATTGAGACCGGCGGCCTCATTTTCATAATCCTCATAGAAATGGTTGAGGTAGACCTGGGGAGCGATATTCCCGCTCGGTCGCTTCAAATAGATGCCATCCAGATAGGTATCGTTATTTTTTACGATCGAATGACTCTCAATCGATGCCTCGGGAAAGCGGAGCTTCAGTTCCGATAGAACGATTTCTTTAAATTCCGGGTAGCTTAAGCGTGCATTGCTTTTCATATGCGGCCTTTCCTGGTCCGCTGCCTGTAAGAAAACTTTATCAGCCCGGGAGACAAACTACAAGACAAGCATTCTGAATTCTTTCGAAAGACCATAAAGAAAATATAAAATTTTTTCCGGTCATCCTTCTTGACAGTTTTTTTAAAAGGTGCTTTAATAATTCATAATTTAATAGATTAAACCGTTGAAGTGGAGATGAAACGAATAGGGCACTCACAGAGAGTCCGGGAAGATGAGAGCCGGGCAGAACGCTGATTCGCAAATGGACCACTGAGGGCAGGGTGAACATCATAAGATCTGAATTCGCATGGTTTGAATTTATGGAGTTTGAGACCGCAGGACTTGAAATCATAGAATTTAAATCAAAGGACTCATAATCCGTTGACCAGTAGCTTCTGACGTAAGGCACACGTTAGCTGCCAGAGATATGCTGGTATCTCATGAGAGTGTGGAGACACAAATGCAAGGTGGCACCACGGGTATCGGAATTTTCAGAACCCGCCCTTGACAGAAAGACTGTATTCTTTCTGCCGGGGCGGTTTTTTATTGCTCTTCCGGCAGAGAAGGAGGATCAGAAGGCGAAAGGAAAGGAGCATGAAATGAAGCAGACATCATTCGAGGAAGTACAGAAAATAGCAGCCTCCGGGGATTACAAACGGATTCCCGTGACCCGGGAGATTCTTTCAGACATCCGGACACCGGTGGAAACCCTTAGAGCCCTTCAGAATGTCAGCAGCCACTGCTTCCTCTTAGAGAGCGTCGAGGACAGCCGTCAGTGGGGCCGCTATACCTTTCTCGGCTTTGATCCGACCATGGAGATATCCTGCAAGGATCATCTCCTGACTGTCAATGCCGGAGGAAAAATCCAGATGCAGACAGAGCATCCGGCCATCTATATCAAGCAGATCATCCGGGAAAACCGTTCGCCCCGCATCCCGGGCCTTCCCACTCTGACCGGCGGCCTGGTCGGTTATTTCTCCTATGACTATATCCAGTACGGCGAGCCGGAATTGAAACTGGATGCAGAGGATGAAAACAGATTCGATGATGTCAACCTCATGCTTTTCGACAAGCTGATCTGCTATGACAATTTCCGCCAGAAGATCCTTCTTATCGTCAATATCCGGACGGACGATATGGAAAGCGATTATAACAAGGCTCTTCTCCAGCTTGATGAGATGGAAGACATTATCCGCAAAGGAAAACCGAAGAAAATCGAAAGAGGCCATCTCCTGGAACCCCTGAAGCCAAAGCTTTCCCTGGAGGAATTCACGGAAAAGGTCGAGAAGATCAAGCATTACATCCATGAAGGCGACATCTTCCAGCTGGTCTTCTCCAATCCCATGGAGGCCCGCTACCAGGGCAGCCTTTTAAATACCTACCGGATCCTCAGGACCACCAATCCATCGCCCTATATGTTCTATTTTTCCGGTGATGATGTGGAGATCGCCGGAGCCTCGCCGGAAACCCTGGTCAAGGTTGAAAATGGAGAAATCCGGACCTTCCCCCTGGCTGGAACCAGACCCCGGGGCAGGAACAATGAAGAGGATGAAAAACTGGAAAAGGAACTCCTTTCCGACGAGAAGGAAAGGGCCGAGCACAACATGCTGGTGGATCTGGGCAGAAACGACCTGGGCCGTCTCTGCAAATTCGGCACTGTCAAGGTTGAGAAATATATGGCGGTCGAAAAGTATTCCCATGTCATGCATATCGGATCCGAGGTCGTAGGTCAGCTCCGCGATGATAAAAAGGCCATTGATGCCGTGGATTCGGTTCTGCCGGCAGGAACTCTTTCCGGAGCACCGAAATTCCGGGCCATGGAGCTTATTAATGAGCTGGAAAATGACCGGCGGGGTATTTACGGCGGTGCCATCGGCTATGTGGATTTCACCGGAAATCTGGATGTCTGCATCGCCATCCGCCTGGCCTATAAGAGAAAGGGCAAGGTCTTTGTCCGGTCCGGCGCCGGCATTGTCGCAGACAGTGTCCCGGAGAAGGAATACGAGGAATGCCGGAACAAGGCAAAGGCAGTTGTAGAAGCACTGAAGAAAGCGGAGGAAGAAGAATGATTCTCTTAATCGATAATTATGACAGTTTTTCCTATAATCTATACCAATTAATCGGTTCCCTGAACCCGGACATCGAAGTCATCCGCAATAATGAAAAGACGGTCTCTGAAATAGAGGAAATGAAGCCGGACTGCATCATCCTTTCTCCCGGTCCCGGAAAGCCGAAGGATGCCGGTGTCTGTGAGGAGGTCGTAAAGGAGCTTGGCGGCAAAATTCCCATGCTTGGCGTCTGCCTGGGCCATCAGGCGATCTGCGAGGCAGAGGGGGCTGAGATTTCCTATGCAAAGGAGCTTATGCACGGCAAACAGTCCCGGGTAAAGCTGGATCTATCCGCTCCGATTTTTAAAGGCCTGCCCGAAGAGGTCACCGTAGGCCGCTATCATTCCCTGGCTGTCATGGAGGATTCCCTTCCCGCCGGCCTGAAAGAGATTGCCAGAGCGGACGACGGCGAGGTCATGGCGGTAGCGGATAGGGATCGGAAAATCTACGGTCTCCAATTTCATCCGGAATCCATCATGACCCCGGAGGGCCCGAAGATGCTCGAGAATTTTCTCCGTACCGCAGGCGTGGAAATCTCATGAATGTTTTCCTATTTGCAGGTTCAGATCGAACAGAAAAAGATCTTCATATCATGCTATAATCAAGAAAGTGAGACCAAAGATTGCCTTCGGACTGGGATTCCGCCCTGTCAGAAAGAAGAAAAAATATTTGCATTGTACCAGCTGATTCTATATAATAACATTTGTTTGCTTCGATAGCTCAGCTGGTAGAGCACTTCACTCGTAATGAAGGGGTCGTCGGTTCGAATCCGATTCGAAGCTTTTTTTGTTACCATTTGCTCCTGAGGAGGTGCTATTTATGTCCGCATCATTTTCTGAACTTTCCCGAAAAGGGAAGAATCCGGTTATTCTGACACTGATTTTTGCCGCTTTTGAGATCGCAGTCTTTGCCATTTCCATCGCGGCCCTTCATATTCCGGCTGTTCCGGTCGGATGTCTGGTCATCCTGGAAACTGCCCTGGCAGCCCTGCTTCGCAAGGTTCCGGTCTATATTCACGGCCTGGCCATCCTGGTCCAGCTGATCGCAGGCTTTGTGACAGGAAAGGCAGTTTTTGCAATCCTGATCTGCCTTGTCTATGCCTTTGCCCTGGTATTATTTACCCTCTGGCAGGAGAAGGAGTGACTTTGAACCGGCGGAATTATCAGAAGGAACTGGATTCGATCATTGAAAAGAATATTGCAGCAGCAACTGTGCCGACTCTTCTTCTGCACAGCTGCTGCGCGCCCTGCAGCAGTTATGTGCTGGAATACTTGTCCAGGTATTTCGCCATAACTGATTTTTATTATAATCCGAACATTTCCCCGTCCACGGAGTATGAGTACCGGGAAGAGGAGCTGGACCGTCTGATCCGGGAGATGCCGGTCAGCCATCCGGTAAAATTCCTTCCCGGCAAATATGAACCGGGGCGTTATTATGCCGCAGTCAAAGGCTATGAGGATGCGCCGGAGGGCGGAGAGCGCTGCGAGATCTGTTTCCGTCTTCGACTCGAAGAGGCTGCGAAGAAGGCAAAGGAGCTGGGCCTGGATTACTTCGCAACGACCCTGACCATCAGCCCTATGAAGGACCCGGTCCTTCTGAACCGGATCGGTGAAGAGATGGCAGAAAAATACGGAGTCAGATATCTCCCTTCGGAGTTCCGGAAGAAAAACGGCTATAAGCGTTCCACGGAGCTTTCCCGGGAATACGGCCTCTACCGGCAGAATTTCTGCGGCTGTGTCTTCTCACGATTGGAAGCGGAGAAGAGGGATGAAGCCAGGAAAAATGGCCAGACATAAGTGATATCATTTAGGAAAACAGGAAAAGAAAACAGGAAAAAGAAGAAAGGCAGGAGATCCTATGGCTCAGTTATGGGGCGGAAGATTCACGAAAAAGACAGATGACAAGGTATACGCATTCAATGCTTCGATCGGCTTCGATCAGAGGCTCCTTCCCGAGGACATTGAGGGCAGCAGAGCCCATGTCCGGATGCTTGCAAAGCAGGGCATCCTGACAGTAGAGGAGAGAGATCAGATCCTTTCCGGCCTCCAGTCCATTGAGGATGATGTAAAGGCAGGAAAGCTTCCCATTACGGAAGAATATGAGGATGTCCATTCCTTTGTCGAAGCCAATCTGATCGACCGGATCGGCTCGGTCGGAAAGAAGCTCCATACTGGACGTTCCAGAAATGACCAGGTGGCACTGGATATGCGTCTTTACACCCGGAAGGAAGTCGAGGCAACGGATTCCTATCTCCGTTCTCTTCTCGAAACCATTCTTCATATCATGGAGACCCATGACTCTACTATTATGCCGGGCTTTACCCATCTGCAGAAGGCCCAGCCCATCACCCTGGCCCATCATATGGGAGCCTATTTCGAGATGTTCAAAAGAGACCGGGAACGGATGACGGACATTCATGAACGGATGAATTACTGCCCCCTGGGATCCGGTGCCCTCGCAGGCACCACCTATCCCCTGGATCGGGATTATACGGCATCGCTTTTACATTTCTACGGACCGACTGCCAATTCCATGGACGGAGTCAGTGACCGGGATTATCTTCTCGAATATCTCTCGGCTCTGGCAATCATCATGATGCATCTGTCCCGTTTCTCCGAGGAGATCATCCTCTGGAATTCCAATGAGTACCAGTTCATTGAGATCGATGACGCCTACAGCACCGGATCTTCCATTATGCCCCAGAAGAAGAATCCGGATATTGCGGAACTGGTCCGGGGCAAGACCGGCCGGGTTTACGGAGCCCTGATGTCCCTTCTTACCACCATGAAGGGGATTCCTCTGGCCTACAACAAGGACATGCAGGAGGACAAGGAGCTTCCCTTCGATGCCATGGATACGGCCAATGCCTGCCTGGATCTCTTTAACGGCATGCTTTCAACCTTACGTTTTCGGGAAGACCGGATGAAGGAAAGTGCCCGCCACGGCTTTACCAATGCGACCGATGCAGCTGATTACCTGGTTCGAAAAGGAATTCCCTTCCGGGATGCTCACGGCATTGTCGGACGGATCGTTCTTTACGGCATTGAAAATAAAAAGCCCATCGATGACATGTCCCTGGATGAACTGAAGCAGTTCTCCCCGGCCTTCGAGGATGACATCTATGAAGCCATCAGTATGGAGACCTGCGTGGACAAGCGGCTGACGACCGGAGCACCCGGCCGGGAGGTTATGAAGGAAGAGATCGAAAAAAGCAGGCAGTATCTGAATGATCACCCGGATTTAAGCCTGTAATTCGAGCTGTATTGATTTGGACCTAAATCTGCAATTTCATCCGGATTCACCCGGTCTTGGACTTGTAATTTTGTCTTGCTTTGCTATCATGTTAGACATAATGTCAGGTTTTTCTGATTTTTGCAAAGCTTGTGTGATACAGCAGTATCAGAAGACACCAGCCCTGCTGCACCTCTGTTACCCGCATCATAGGATAGATTAAAGGAAAAGAAAAAGAAAAAGGAGAGCGCTATGAGTGAAAAGTTAAGAGTCGGCATTCTTGGAGCAACCGGCATGGTCGGTCAGCGTTTTATCGCACTTCTGGAGAACCATCCCTGGTTTGAAGTGACAACCGTCGCAGCCAGCCCGCGTTCCGCCGGAAAGACCTACGAAGAAGCCGTAAACGGCAGATGGAAGATGGAAACTCCCATTCCGGAGAAGATTAAGAATCTCACTGTCATGAACGTCAATGAGGTTGAGAAGGTTTCGGAAAATGTGGACTTCGTTTTCTCCGCTGTCGATATGTCCAAGGACGAGATCCGTGCCATTGAGGAAGCCTATGCCAAGACCGAGACACCGGTAGTTTCCAATAACTCCGCACACCGCTGGACACCGGATGTGCCCATGGTCGTTCCGGAAATCAATCCCGATCATATCGATGTCATCCCCTTCCAGAGAAAGCGTCTGGGCACCAAAAGAGGCTTCATCGCTGTAAAGCCCAACTGTTCGATTCAGTCCTACACACCGGCCCTGTCCGCCTGGATGGAATTCGAACCCTATCAGGCTATCGTTTCCACCTATCAGGCCATTTCCGGAGCCGGAAAGACCTTCAAGGACTGGCCGGAAATGGTTGGAAATGTCATTCCCTACATCGCAGGCGAGGAGGAAAAGTCCGAGAAGGAGCCTCTCCGGATCTGGGGTAAGGTTGAGGACGGCGTGATCAAGCCGGCTGACAATATCCAGATCACCTCCCAGTGTATCCGTGTTCCCGTTCTCTACGGTCATACCGCAACCTGCTTTGTCAATTTCAGAAAGCAGCCGGCCAAGGAAGAGCTGATCCAGAAGCTTCGTGACTATAAGGGCCTTCCCCAGGAATTAAAGCTCCCGAGCGCACCCGAGCACTTCATCCAGTATATGGAAGAGGACAATCGTCCTCAGGTGGCACTGGATGTTAACTTCGAGCACGGCATGGGCGTTTCGATCGGCCGTCTCCGTCCGGATTCGATCTTCGACTGGAAGTTCGTCGGTCTGTCTCACAATACCATCCGCGGAGCAGCAGGCGGCGGTGTCCTCTGCGCAGAGCTTCTGACTGCCAAGGGTTATATCGAGAAGAAGTGATTTTACAATCCGGCAGATCTACAGGCTTCTGAGAAATGCAGACCCCGGATCTGACAGGATGAGAGAAATATAGACCGGTTTTAACCGAAGATAGAAAAGAATGCTGTGGAAAGTCAGAGATAAAGACGATTCACAGCATTCTTTTTCTGACTGCAGGAAGGAGAGTAAGGATGGGCAAGAGTCTTTTTATAGCCGAGAAGCCGAGCGTGGCAAGGGAATTTGCCAAGGTTTTCTCGGAAAAGATGTCTGACCATGATGGCTATATGGAGTCCGATCACATCGTTGTGACCTGGTGCGTCGGCCATCTTGTGACCATGAGCTATCCTGAAGCCTATGATGAGAAGTATAAGAAATGGCGGCTGGATACTCTTCCCTTCCTGCCGGATCACTTTCTCTACGAGGTCATTCCCGCATCGAAAAAGCAGTTCCATATCGTAGCCTCTCTTCTGAACAGGGAGGATGTCAGCCGCATCTATGTCTGCACCGATAGCGGACGGGAAGGAGAGTACATCTACCGCCTGGTCCGTCAGGAAGCCCATGTCCATGACAAGGATGAGCGCCGGGTCTGGATCGACTCCCAGACCGAGGAGGAGATTAAGAGGGGCATCCGCGAGGCCAAGGATATCAGCGCCTATGACCATCTGGCCGATGCCGCCTACCTTCGGGCCAAGGAAGACTACCTCATGGGTATCAATTTCTCCAGACTTCTGACCCTCCGCTACGGCAATGCCATGGCCTCCTTCTTTCATGAGCGCTATGCCGTGATTTCGGTCGGCCGTGTCATGACCTGCGTCCTGGGCATGGTGGTCAGGAGGGAGCGGGAGATTCGGGACTTCGTGAAGACCCCCTTCTACCGGGTAGTGGCGGAGACCCCTCTTTTCACAGCCGAATGGAAGGCTGTCGAGGGCTCCCATTATTTCCAGTCCCCCCTTCTTTATAAGGAAAATGGCTTTAAGAAAGAGCCGGATGCAGTCGGGCTGATTACCTATCTCAGAGATTCGGAAGAGAAGCAGCAGGACCTTATATTTGACGAAAACAAAAATACCGACCTGTCTCTCGAGGGTAAGGTGACGGAACTGAGCCGGAAGAAGGAGAAGAAAAATCCGCCCCTTCTTTACAATCTGGCTGAGCTCCAGAGCGACTGCTCCAAGCTTTTTAAGATCAGCCCGGATGAAACCCTGAATATCATCCAGGAGCTTTATGAAAAGAAGCTTGTGACATACCCACGTACGGATGCCCGGGTCCTGTCCTCGGCCGTGGCCAAGGTCATCGACCAGAATATCCGCGGGCTTTCGAATCTTCCCATGTATGCCCAGGCGGCCGATGATATCCTGAAAAATGGCCGCTATAAGGGAATTGCAAAGACCAAGTATACCGACGACAAGAAGATCACCGACCACTATGCGGTCATTCCGACCGGCCAGGGCCTTTCGGCTCTGAAATCCCTGAAGCCTCTGTCGGCTCATGTCTATGAGATCATCGTCCGTCGTTTCCTGGCGATTTTCCTCTCGCCGGCGGAATATCTGAAGATTCATCTGACCGTCGATGTGGCCGGTGAGAAGTTTTTTGCTTCCGGTAAATATCTGGAGAAAAACGGCTATCTCGGCATCATGAATTATTCTTTTACAAAGAGGGATATGACAAAGCCCGGACAGAAATCTGCCGGGGCAGAGGGCGGCAGGAATTCAAAGGATGCGGACGGAGAGAATGCGGATGCAAAGGATGAGGCTGAAGACAAGGATTCGACCGAGGCAGCAAGAGCCTTCTTTGATACCCTGAAAAAGGGCGCCGGCGTCCGCTTTACCTCTTTCGGTGTCCGGGAGGGCGAGACCTCACCGCCCAAGCGCTATAATTCCGGTTCCATGATCCTGGCCATGGAAAATGCGGGCCAGCTCATCGAGGATGAGGAACTTCGGGAGCAGATCAAGAGCCAGGGCATCGGTACCTCGGCCACCCGGGCGGAGATCCTCTCCAAGCTGGTCAAGAACCGCTACCTCAACCTCAATAAGAAGACCCAGATCATCACGCCGACTCTTTCCGGAGAGATTATCTATGATATCGTGAACGGCTCCATCCGGTCGCTTCTGGATCCCAAGCTGACGGCAAGCTGGGAGAAGGGCCTGAACCTGGTGGCAGAGGGAGAGATCACGCCGGATGAATATATGGAGAAGCTGGAAGGCTTCATTAAGAGACGGACAGAATTTGTCATGAAGAACGGATCCACAGCCGGCCTTCAGCAGATTTTCCGCAGAGATTCCCAGTTCTATGAGAAGGAACTGAGAAGCCGGATTGCCCGCGGAGATAAGCAGAAGGCTTACCGGGGCAAGAAAACCGCTGCCAGAGCTTCTTCAGATTCTTCTTCGAAGAAAACAGGAGGGGCGACATCATCAAAGTCATCCGGATCTTCCAGGTCAACGAAATCAGCAGAAGCAACCGGAGCTTCTAAGTAAAAAAATACGCCACAAACTGTGAAAAAAGACTATATTATAAAGAGTTCATTTAGGAGGAATATAAAATCATGGAAGAAACAAAAATAAAAAACATGTATGATCTGAGCCAGACCATCGCAGCAGAGCTCTTTTCCGGAAAGACCTATCCCTGGGAGGTCCTGCCCGAGATCGGCGATTTCTTAAAGAAGCTGGGCGAAAGCCTGGATCCGGCCATCTATGAGAAGCGGGGCGAGAATATCTGGATTGCCAAGTCCGCCAGGATCTATGATGCAGCCAATATCTGCGGCTCCTGCATTATCGGCGAGAATACCGAGGTCCGTCCCGGCGCCTTTATCCGCGGCAATGCCATTGTCGGCAATGACTGTGTGGTCGGAAATTCGACTGAGCTTAAGAATGTTGTCCTTTTCAACCACGTTCAGGTGCCCCATTACAATTATGTCGGAGACTCGGTGCTGGGCTATTTTTCTCACATGGGTGCCGGCTCCATCACATCCAATGTAAAGTCTGACAAGACCCTGGTTGTGGTCAAGGACCATCAGGAGAATGAAGAAATCGAGACCGGCCTGAAGAAATTCGGCGCCATGCTGGGCGACCATGTCGAAGTCGGCTGCAATTCCGTCCTGAATCCCGGAACCGTCATCTGCCCCGACTGCAATGTCTATCCGACCTCCTCGGTCCGCGGTGTCATTCCGGCCCATCATATCTTCAAGGATAAGGACCATATCGTGGCAAAGCATGCCTGAGGGATCCGGTTCTGAACAGAACAGAAATCGAAAGAAAACTCGTATCCGAAGCTGATCCGGATAGGAAGGAAATCCGGATCCAAAGAAAATGTGGATCGAAAGAGGACATGGGTTTCAAGAAAATACAGTTCCGAAGGGAAACAGCTGTGATTTCTGCTGGACAGTCTTCGGTTTTTGTATGATAATAATTCCGTGTGTACGGGATTGAATCAGGGGCTTCTGCTGAGCTTTTTTCTGACACAGCAGGGTCAGGACTGTATTCGATTCCATGTTCGAAGAAAGGAGTTCATGAATGAAATACACAGCAGAAGTTGAAAACATGTGCCCCGTAACAAAGGGTGCAAAGCATGAACCTGCTCCAATTCCTGAAGAAGGAAAATGGGTACATGCCAAGAAGATTGAGGATATTTCCGGTTTTACACATGGTGTAGGCTGGTGCGCTCCGCAGCAGGGTGCCTGTAAGCTTTCCCTGAACGTAAAGAACGGTGTCATCGAGGAAGCTCTGATCGAGACCATCGGATGTTCCGGAATGACTCATTCCGCAGCAATGGCAGCAGAGATCCTTCAGGGAAAGACCATTCTCGAGGCTCTGAACACCGACCTTGTCTGTGATGCAATTAACACTGCTATGCGTGAGCTTTTCCTGCAGATCGTTTACGGACGTACTCAGTCCGCTTTCTCTGATGACGGTCTGTCTGTAGGCGCAGGTCTTGAGGATCTTGGTAAGGGACTTCGTTCTCAGGTTGGTACCATGTACGGCACCAAGGCAAAGGGCGTTCGTTATCTGGAGATGACCGAAGGCTATGTAACAGAGATGGCTCTGGATGCCAACAACGAAGTCATCGGTTACAAGTATGTATCTCTTGGTAAGATGACCGACTTCATCAAGAAGGGTGATGATCCTAACACTGCCTGGGAGAAGGCAAAGGGTCAGTACGGCCGTATTGATGATGCTGTTAAGTTCATCGATCCTCGTAAAGAGTAATTAAGGAAAGGAGATACATAATGGCTTTATTTGAAAACTATGAGGCGCGTATCGCTCAGATCACTGCCGCTCTGAATAAATACGGTATCAAGGATATCGAAGAAGCAGAGAAGATCACAAAGGATGCTGGCCTTGATGTATATCACATGGTTGAAGGCATTCAGGGTATCTGCTTTGAGAACGCAAAGTGGGCTTACACTGTAGGTGCCGCAATCGCTATCAAGAAGGGCTGCCGCCGTGCAGCAGACGCTGCCGCAGCAATCGGTGAAGGTCTTCAGTCCTTCTGTATTCCCGGTTCTGTAGCTGACCACCGTAAGGTAGGTCTTGGCCACGGCAACCTTGGCAAGATGCTTCTGGAAGAGGACACCGAGTGCTTCTGCTTCCTGGCAGGTCATGAGTCCTTCGCAGCAGCTGAGGGCGCTATCGGTATTGCCAACAACGCAAACAAGGTTCGTAAGAATCCCCTTCGTGTTATCCTGAACGGTCTTGGCAAGGACGCAGCACAGATCATCTCCCGTATCAACGGATTCACCTTCGTTGAGACCCAGTATGACTACAAGGCTGCAAAGCTGAACATCATTTCCGAGACTCCTTTCTCCAATGGTCCTCGTGCCAAGGTTAAGTGCTATGGCGCTGACGATGTACAGGAAGGTGTTGCCATCATGTGGCATGAGAATGTCGGTGTATCCATCACTGGTAACTCCACCAACCCGACCCGTTTCCAGCATCCTGTAGCAGGTACCTACAAGAAGGAAAGAATCGAAGCCGGCAAGCCTTACTTCTCCGTAGCATCCGGCGGCGGTACCGGACGTACCCTTCATCCGGATAATATGGCAGCAGGTCCTGCTTCCTACGGTATGACTGATACCATGGGACGTATGCATTCCGATGCACAGTTCGCAGGTTCTTCCTCCGTTCCGGCTCACGTTGAGATGATGGGCCTGATCGGTATGGGCAACAACCCTATGGTTGGTGCTACCGTAGCCGTAGCCGTTTCTGTTGAGGAAGCAGCCAAGGCTGGCAAGTTCTGATTGATCAAAAGATTCGTAAGAACATCCTAAAAAAACAGGCAGCTGCCTTCTTGCGTTCATTAGACGCAGGGAAGCGGCTGTTTTTTGGACAAATAGAAACCACCCGGGAGAAATCCTTTTACTCCAGTCATTGGATCGGAATCGAGGAGTCTCCCAGGCGGTTTTTTTCTTACGAGAACGCTTTACATTTCCGCTGAAAATAAAGATTGTCAGGCGGGTCAGCTTATAGCACAGATTACAGCGGCCTAAAATCACTTGCCGGGTGCTTGCAGACAGGACAGATGAAATCAGGCGGCAGAACTTCGCCCTCATAGATGTATCCGCAGATGGTGCAGATCCAGCCCTTCTTTGCGGGAGCAGGCTGGGGCTTCGGTTTGATGTGGGCAAAATAGTAGGCGTAGCTGACCGAAGGATCCTTGCCCAGAATTTCTCCGTCAACGAGATCCGCAATGAAGAGGGTATGGCTTCCGACATCGATCGACTGGATGACCTTGCAGGACAGGTAGGCATTGGTTTCTTCCGTCAGATAGGCAATGCCGTTTTCCGACCGGGCGAAGGTGATCGGAGCCATCTTGTCGACATCCCTTCCGGACTGGAAACCGAAATTCTTGAAGGTATCAAAGCTTGCCCTCTCTGTCAGAACCGACAGATTGAAAGCACCGGTTTTCAGGATCATGTCATGGGTGTAATTGGCCTTGTTGACAGAGATTGCGATCCGTTCCGGCTGGCTCGCAACCTGAGCCACGGTGTTGATGACACAGCCGTTGTCCTTGTCTCCGTCCCTTGCTGTCAGGATGAAGAGACCATAAGTGAGATTATGAAGAACTTTATTGTCCATGGGCACCTCCTTTGGATGCGGTTAGATCTTACAACTCTATTATAGCCTGCGAAGAGCGGGAGATACTATTGCTTTCTTGAATTTTATGAGGAATTTTGTTCCGGAACAGTTGTAGAATCGGCGACTTTCCTTGCAGGAGATGTTACAATGAAAACCAGGAGGAAAAATGATGCGCTCTATATTAATCAAGGATACAACAAGAGAAGAACGGATAAAGATCGTAAACCAGGCCTTGAACGTCTGCGGCAGGGAATGCGAATTCTGCAACGGCTGCGACAATCTCGGCGGCGGCTCGGTTGAGGCTTATTATCAGCCCTATATTGACGGAAAGAAGGAGATCCGCGAGCTCAATGCGGAATACCATGCAGGTCTCGTCAGATGAAGAAAATCCTGATCATAGCCACCGGCGGCACGATTGCCTGCGTCCAGAGTGAGTACGGCCTCCGTCCGGAAATGGATGGCGAAGAGCTTCTGAAATATATACCGGACTTAAGAGACCGCTATCAGCTGGACTGTCTCCAGCTCTGCAATATTGATTCGACCAATATGACACCGGATGTCTGGGGAAAAATCGTCAAGGCCGTTAAGGACAATTATCTGAATTATGACGGCTTTGTCATCTGTCACGGGACCGATACCCTGGCCTATACCTCGGCAGCCCTGTCCTATATGATCCGGAATTCCAACAAGCCCATTGTTCTGACGGGAGCCCAGAAGCCCATCAATCTGGACAGTACGGATGCCAGGACCAATCTTTCGGATTCGATCCTTTATGCGGCGGATGACAATTCGACCGGAGTCTCCGTTGTCTTCGGCGGCAAGGTCATTGCCGGAACCCGGGCCAAGAAGACCAGGGCCCACAGCTTCAATGCCTTCTCCAGCGTCAATTTCCCTGCCCTGGCAGTCATCCGGGAGGGGCGGATTATCCGATATATTCCCTGCCGGAAATTTCAGGAGCCGGTCCAGTTTATCGAAAAGGTAAGAGACAGCGTGGTTGTCTTAAAGCTGATTCCCGGAATTAAGCCGGATATACTGGAATATCTCTTTCTTCATTATGACTGTCTGGTCATTGAAAGCTTCGGTGTCGGAGGAATCCCTCAGAGCCTGGTGGATGTCTTCTATCAGGAGATGGAGAAATGGATCTCCAAGGGCAAGATTGTCATTATGGCAACCCAGGTCGTAAACGAGGGCAGTGATATGGAGGTCTATGAGGTCGGGCAGAAGATCAAGAACGACTTCAACCTCATGGAAGCCTATGATATGACCCTGGAAGCGACGATTACCAAGATGATGTATCTGATGGAAGTCTGCGATCGGAACTATATTGAGATCTATGACGGCTTCTATAAGGAGATCAACTACGATACGGTCTACCATCAATCGTAAGATAAAATATAGGCCACTGCAGAAGCAACCTTGCTCGACTGCAGTGGCTTTTCTTCGAATTTGGCGAGTTGCTCTTCCTTGAAACTGCATTAATGTCTGACAATAACCGAGGAGCTGTCTGTCTATTTCCTTGAAAACACAGCTGATATTCTGAGAAAAGCAGAAGGATTTGTCAGTCTTTTTATAGGATTAAATGCAAAATCTGGCCATAGTTTTTCATAATTTGGGGAGCAAAGAAAACCTCTTGGACATATAATGGTTTCGTAATCAAGAGAGAGAAGAAAGAAAAGAAAAAACCAAAAAGAAAAGAGGTTGATTATTATGGCAACAATCGCATTAAATCCTACAGAAAACAGAAATCTTCATACTGCAAATCAGAAGCATGTATCTGCAGCAAGAAAGCTTTGGAATTCCCTCAAGGAATCCTATATCGAGTATGCAACCATGGTTTATGAGCCTCAGTACTATGCATACACCAGAAGAAATGAGAATAAATAATTCCAATTGATCTGTATTCCGGTTTCCGATTGAATATCGAAGCCGGAGGATGAGCAATGCTGGCGGACAGGATTTTCCTGTCCGCCATTTTTTTTCCTGAAAATTCTCCGGAATAGGGTATAATAGAAAACAAATTGGAAATTACCCTGTCATACGGAAACAGTGAATATTTATAGATTATGGATACAGTAGTACGAATTTCAGTCTATCTTGTGACTGCTATGGTGATTTTTGTCATTGGATCCTCCCTTCTGGATCTTACAGCAGCCCGAAAGGAAGAGACCGGCAGCCGGCAGCCGGGTGAGGATCGTGGAAAGAAAGTTTTATCATTTACAGAAAGACACCGGAAATCTATTAAGGCATGGATTCTTTTTGCCACGGTCTTTCTCATTTTCTATGAAACCATTTTCTTTCGGCCGGTGACCTACCGCCGATATGTTTTCACGCCCTTTTACAGCTACCGCCTGGCCATGCAGGGGAATAACTATTATCTGAGGGAAGGACTCTTAAATATCTTCCTTTATGTTCCCTTCGGTTTTATGCTCCGGGCGAATTTCAAGAAGGCCGGGCTCTGGCGGATCCTTCTGATCGGCTGCGCCCTGTCCTTTCTGATCGAAACTCTGCAGCTGATCTTCTGCATCGGCGTTTTTGAGACCGATGACATCATTAATAATACCCTGGGAGCTCTGATCGGCGGAGCCTGTCATCTCCTGGGAGAAAATATAAAGCACCGCATTCTCGGACAGGATGCACAGAAGAAACAGAACTGATCAGACAGGTATCTGGAAAAAACAGGCTTACAGGTAATATCCGGAATTTCATGAGAATTCCGGCAGGAAAATGGGAAGAGGAGGAGAAAGATTATGTTTATAGGTACGTGGTGGTCTCTGATGCCGCCGGTTGTTGCAATTGTTCTGGCACTTCTGACCAAGGAGGTCTATATTTCCCTCTTTGCAGGATGCGCCCTGGGAGCCCTGCTGGCTACCAATTTTCATCCATGGGCTGCCTTTGACACGCTGTTTCATATCATGATAGACAGCGTGGATTTCTCGATTCTCATGTTCATGATTCTTCTTGGCATGATTGTTATGCTCATGCAGGAATCGGGCGGAACCCGGGCCTATGGTGAGTGGGCTTCGAAACGTTTGAAATCGAAGAGAGCAGCACTGGTCGCAACCTCCCTTCTGGGTGTTCTGATTTTCGTCGATGACTATTTCAACTGTCTGACGGTCGGCTCCGTCATGCGGCCGGTCACAGACAAATATAAGATCAGCCGGGCCAAGCTCGCCTATATCATTGATGCGACGGCTGCCCCGGTCTGCATTATCGCTCCGATTTCCTCCTGGGCAGCGGCGGTCAATTCCTATGTGCCCAAGAACAGTTCCATGTCGGGCTTTCAGATGTTCGTATCAACCATTCCCTTTAATCTCTATGCGATCCTGACCCTTTATATGGTCTTCTTTACCTCCATCGCCGGTTTTGATTTCGGTCTCATGAAGGTCCACGAGAAGAATGCGGCAAAGGGCGATCTCTTTACTTCCGGAGGTGAGGTCTTCCAGAATCAGGAAAAGAAAGACCCGACCGAGGGCGGTAAATACGCCAAGGGAAAGGTTTCTGATCTGATCCTTCCCATGCTGGTCATGATCGGCACGGCAATCGGCTGTATGATCTGGACTGGTCATCTGAACGGAGGAAAGAATCTGATCGAAGATTTTGCTAACTGCTCGTCTTCGGAATCCCTGGTTTTTGCAGGTCTGATTACAGTGGCCTTCCTTCTCATCTACTATCTGCCGCGCAGGGTCATCGGCTTCAAGGATTTCATGAATTCTGTTCCCGAAGGCGGAAAGCTTATGATGCCTGCTATTCTGATCCTGACTCTGGCCTGGACCCTGAAAGGCACGACTGACAAGCTGGGTCTTGGTGATTTCGTCCGAAATTCCATCAACCTGTCCTCCGGATGGGCCCATTTCATTCCGGTCATCATTTTCCTGATCGCGGTCTTCATCGCCTTCTCCTCCGGAACCAGCTGGGGCACCTTTGCCATTCTTGTTCCCATTGTCGTCAATATGTTCTCCAAGAGTGATGAGACCATGATGATCCTTTCGGTAGCGGCAGTTCTTGCCGGTGCGGTCTGCGGCGACCATGTTTCCCCGATTTCGGATACGACCATTATGTCCAGCTCCGGTGCCCAGAGCAATCATATCAACCATGTCCAGACCCAGATGCAGTATGCCCTGGTTGTTGTGGCTGTCTGCGTTGTCGGCTATATCATCGGAGGCTTTACGGAGAACTGGGTGATCACGCTTGCTTCCTCTCTGATTATTCTGACCATTGTCTTACTGATCATCCGGAAACGCAGTCTGGCAGAGGACAGAGCGGAAGCAGAAGAGTAGTTATTGGAAAGGAAGCTCATGACTTCTTCAAAGTGGTTCCGGAAAGGAATGAAAAACGGAATCCCGATCGCAGCAGGATATTTTGCCGTATCCTTTGCCCTTGGAATTGCAGCGAAAAATGTAGGTATGGATGCCATCCAGGCAGGCTATATGTCGGTCAGCATGGTGGCGTCGGCAGGTGAATTTGCAGCCATCGGTTTAATCGGTTCTGCAGCAGGCATTCTGGAGTCAATTCTCACCTCTATTGTCGTCAACATGCGGTATTTCCTCATGAGTGTGAGTCTGACCCAGAAGCTCCCGGAGGACGTCCGCCCCGTCCATCGTTTCCTACTGCCCTTTTTCGTTACGGATGAAATCTTCGGCCTCTCTGCAACCGTCGAGGGAAAGCTGCATCCCGCCTATACCTATGGGATTGCCCTGCCCTCGATCAGCGGCTGGGCAGCCGGTACGGTTCTCGGAGTTGTGGTCGGGAATATTCTTCCAGCCTGGGCTGGAAATGCCCTGGGAGTCGCCATGTATGGCATGTTCCTGGCCATTATTATTCCGCCGGCAAAGGTAGACCATTTCATCGGACTTCTGGTGGCGGCTTCCATGGGCCTAAGCTTCCTCTGCTCGGTTCTGCCCTATATTTCAAAGATCGGATCCGGCTTCCGGATCATTCTTCTGACCCTGATTCTGTCGGCCCTGGCAGCCTGGATCAAGCCAAGGGAGGTGGAGTAGATGCGGATTTATCTCATGATTACGGTCATTGCATTGACCATTTATGCCATCCGTCTGGCGCCCTTCCTTTTTATCCGGAAGCCCATCAAGAACCGTTTCATTCGCTCTTTCCTTTTCTATGTGCCCTATGTGACACTGGCTGTCATGACCTTTCCGGCCATCCTGACCGCGACCGGCAATATTGTTTCAGGCCTGGCGGCTCTTCTGGTCGGTCTCTTTGTGGCATGGGTCTGGGGTGATCTCTTCGCCGTGGCCTTGTCCTGCTGCGGAGCGGTCTTTCTTACGGAATGGATTCTGAAGCTCTTGAAATAGGGGAGTGGAATCTGAATGATCGGCAAGCTGGATGCAGCCGGTTCAGAAGACTTTGGTATAGAGAGAAATAAGGAAAAGGCTGGAAATGACATCTCTGATTTGGGATAATACAAAGAGATGTGAGATCGAGTCTTAAAGAGAATAAGAAGAAACAGAAACCTGTAAACGGTTATAGAAAACGGGAAAAAAGAACCCGTACATTCCGGAAGGAGAGAAGGATCAGTTATGGTAAAGCATATTATCTTATGGCAGCTGAAAGACGAGTATTCTGAGGAAGAAAAGAAGGAAATCAAGAAGGGTATCAAGGAAGGACTGGAGGGACTGGTCGGAAAGGTCCCTGGACTTCTTGAGGTTCATGTGGAAACCGAGGCACTTCCGTCCTCCAATGCGGATGTCTGCCTCAACTGCACCCTGGTCGACGAGGATGCCCTGAAAGTTTATGCAAATCATCCCAGTCATCTGGCAGTAGCCAACGGCAAGGTTCGACCCTACACCAAGAGCCGTGTCTGCATGGATTTTGAAATTCCTTCCTATAAGGCCTGAGGATGGGCAGAAATCAAAAGCCGGCATTAGAAAAGGATGCAGAAAAATCAAAAGCTGCAAGGCCGTAAAGAGCACATGAAATATCCGGACAGGGAAAAGTCCGGTTCAGATCACTTGAATGAGAATTCAGGGGATATTGAGGGAAACAGAGGCGTGATCATGGCAGAAGCAAATGAGAAACTGGTAATCAAGGGACAGACCTTCGGCGAGGGCATGCCGGTACTTTGTGTTACGATTGCCGAGCAGAGAGAGGAAGATATCCTGCGTCAGGTGAAGAGTCTGACCGACGAGTGTATTCCTATGATTGAAATCCGGGGCGATTTCTTTGACGGTCTCTATGACGAGGACCGGCTGACCGAGTTCTTCCGTACTCTGTCACCCATGGTCGAAAATACGGTTCTCCTCTTTACCGTCCGGACCATTCCTCAGGGCGGCCGGACAGAACCATCGGCTTCCTATCTTCAGAAAATTTATGACATTGCTGCCATCTCGGGAGTCTGTGATTTTATCGATATCGAATACAATGAATTCCCACATCCGGCCCAGGAAATCCGCCGCATCCATGAATGCGGGGTCAGGGTTCTGACCTCGGATCACGACTATATGCAGACAGCCAAATCGGTAGATCTTCTGGACCTTCTGGAAAAGATGCGAAAAGCGGGTGCCGATATGGTGGAGCTTGCCGTAACTCCCGAGGATCCCGATGATCTTCTGGAACTTTTAAAGGTCACAAACCGCTTTCACAGGAGCCATCCTGATACGCCGGTCATCACCCTGTCCATGGGGGAGGACGGCTTTCTGACCCGGGTTACCGGTGAAATTTTCGGCTCGGCCGTCACCTTCGGCAAGGCCGGAAAGAGTGATCTGAACGGACACGTCAGTTATAAGAAACTCCAGATGATTCTCAATCAGGTTCATGATTCCCTGAATGGGAATTTTTAAGAGGTTGACTTTCCAAAGTCACTTTGATATTATATTCCGGTGAGTGATTTGAGACGAACAGTTTCACCCGCCTTCTCCGGCTGAAAATGAGTTCGGATAAGTTTCCATATGTAGACGTGGCTTAGCTGGATAGAGCGTCGGACTCCGACTCCGAAGACCGCGGGTTCGAATCCCGCCGCCTACATTTTACTGGCATTCTTAGGAATGCCTTTTTTTATAGAAAAAGCTTAGCCTTTTTCTTAATCTGATTTCATCTGTATGATTTCTGTTTATACGGTTTTTCATTCATTTGATTATTCGTATGATTTCTGTTCTGCAGATCTTCATTTGTTTTTGATTCGTATGTATCGATGATAAGTCCTTGGAGGGATTTGAATGAGTTTTAAAGAAAAAGCAGGAAATTTCCTATCGAAAGTGGCGGACCCGAAGAAGTATCGCTATTATCTGGCTGCTCTGGTTCTGATCGGAATGGTCCTTATTCTGGTAAGATGTACGGATACGACAGCCCAGGATGAAAATCCCATGGCGGGTGCCTATCAGTCCTATAAGCAGGTGGAAAACAAGAAGGATTCCTCCAGCCAGGAAAAGGCGCTGAACAAGCTGATCAACAATTACTTCAAATTCTATTCCAAGGGAGATGTGGATTCGCTTTCCAAGCTTGCAAAGCCGATCTCGGATAAGGAGAAGAGCTACATCAAGTTCTTCAGCCAGTATGTAGAGTCCTATGAAAATATCGATATCTACAGCAAGCGCGGCCTTGACGACAAGTCCTATCTGGTATCCGCAACCATGGAAATCAAATTCAAGGATGCAGAGACACCGGCTCCGGGCATGGAATTCTTCTATGTCATGACCGATGACAACGGTTCGCTCTATATTGCCAACCAGTATTCCACCTTCAATACCAATAACCAGGAAGAGGAGATGGATTCCAAGGTAACAGCTCTGATCGCTGCCTTTGAGCAGCAGGATGATGTTGCCAAGCTTCAGACCAAGGTTCAGCAGAAGTTCAATGAGGCTCTGTTAAAGGATGAGGATCTGAACACCCTTCTCAATACCACTCTTCCGGATGCGACAACAAGCTGGGCAACGGATTATGCCAAGAATGCAGGCACCCAGTCCGCGGATGCTTCCGATCAGTCCGATGATTCGAAATCCGATGATTCGAAATCCGATGACAAGAAGGACAGCTCGGATACAGACAGCAGTACCGATACCAACACCACGGATCAGCAGGCTGCCGCACAGACCGGACCGCAGGAAATTACTGTGGATGGTCTGACAGAGGGCGGAACCATCACCCTGACCCAGACTGTACGTGTCCGTTCGGATATGAATGATCAGGCTTCCATTGTCGGACTTGGCTATGTCAGCGAGCCCCTGACCATCGGAAAGAGCTACAATAACGGCTGGACCCAGGTTACAACCTACTCCGGCGCATCCGGTTATGTGAAGACAGAGCTGCTTCACTGATCAAAGCATTTTTGAAAGAGAGCTGTGAATTCCGGGAACTTCCCGCAGATTCACAGCTTTTTTCTCTAATTATCTCATTAGGTCAAAATCTACACGTCAGCTAATTTGTATTTACAAGTATTTCGTTTTTAACGATAAAGTTCTATGATATAGAAAAACAGAACCGAAAATCCGTCCGGATTTTTTATTGAAGGTCCTGCTTGAGAAAGCAGGAAGATACAAAGGAGAAATAAAATATGGAAGAAGAAAAAAGAAGCGGAACCCGGCTGAATAAGTATCTGAGCGAGGCAGGTGTCTGCTCCCGGAGAGAGGCGGATCAGGCCATCGAAGCCGGCGAAGTCATGATTGACGGAAGAACGGCTGTTCTCGGAGACCGTGTCCAGGAAGGCGAGACGGTCATTTTCCGGGAAGAGGTAGTGGAGCATAAGGAGCCGGAAGTTCTCCTCCTTCTGAACAAGCCCCGGGGAATTGTCTGTACGGCTGAGAAGAAGGAAAAGAATAATATTGTTGACTATCTGAACTATCCGGTCCGGGTCTATCCGGTCGGACGTCTGGATAAGGATTCCCGCGGACTCATTCTCCTGACCAATCAGGGAGATTTGGTCAATAAGCTGAACCGCGGCGGTAATTTCCATGAGAAGGAATATGTTGTAAAAATTGACAGCGAAGTCACAGAGGATTTCTTAAATCAGATGCAGAAAGGGGTCTATCTGACCGATCTTCATGTCAAGACCAGACCCTGCAAGTGCTGGAAAACCAGCTACGATACCTTCCACATCGTACTGACCCAGGGCCTGAACCGGCAGATTCGCCGAATGTGCGAGATGCTGGGTAAGAAGGTCAAGGATCTCTGCCGGATCCGCATCATGAATCTTAAGATCGCAGATCTGGAGGAGGGTGCCTACCGTCAGCTGACGGAGGAGGAAAAGAAAGATCTGATCGAGAGTCTGAAGGACTCCTACAGTGATCCGATTTCCGGACCGAGACCGAAGAAATCCTTCGGAAAGAAGCCTTACGGGAAAAAGCCCTATGAGAGAAAATCCTACAGCGGCAGCCGTTCCGAGGGCAGATCTTATGGAGACCGTAAGTCTTATGGAGAGCGGAAGCCTTACGGCGACCGGAGCACAGGCGAAGACAGGCGCTCCTACGGCGACAGATCTTCGGAAGGCAGATCCTATAGCAGGTCTTACGGCGATCGTGATAACCGCCGTCCTTACGGAGACCGGTCCAGGGAAGACCGCCCTTACGGAAACCGGTCCTACGGCGAGAAGTCCTATGGCGATCGTAACGAGAGCCGCCGCTCCTATGGCGACAGAGACAGGTCTTACGGAAACAAATCTTATGGGGAAAAATCTTATAGTAAGAAGCCCTATGGGGACCGCAGTGATAATCGCAGATCCTATGGAGACCGGGACAATCGTTCCAATGGATATGGAAACAAGTCCTACGGTGACCGGCCCTATAAGGGAAGAAGGTCTTACCAGGACCGAAGCGAATCCGCTGAGAACAGACGGTCTGGCGGAAATGACCGCCGGGGCTATCAGTCCGGAAGCTATTCTTCCCGCACCCATCATGGTGACAGCTACAGCAACCGGTAAGGAATGACGGGGAGATCAGAGACCGCAATGGCAGAGCAGGATATCAGAAAAGAAATTGAAGATCTGAGAAAGACCATAGAGTATCATAATGACCGCTATTACAACCAGGATTCTCCTGAGATATCGGATTATGAATACGATATGATGATCAAGCACCTGAAGGAATTAGAGGCCGCCCATCCGGAATTCGCATCCGCCGATTCCCCGACAAAGCATGTCGGTGGAACGGCTAAGAGAGAAGCCGGAGTCAAGGTCCGTCATAATGTGCCTATGCTTTCTCTGGATGATATTTTCAGTAAAGAAGAGGTAACTGACTGGGTAAAGTCCATGCAGGAAAAGCTGGATCATCCGGAATTTGTCGTGGAGCAGAAGATTGACGGTCTGTCTATGACGCTTCGCTATGAGAAGGGACGTCTGGCTCTGGCGGAAACCCGGGGCGACGGTTTAAATTTCGGCGAAGATGTCACGAGCAATGCTCTGGTCATTCCGGATGTGCAAAAGTCTTTAAAGGATGCACCGGAATATCTGGAAATCCGCGGGGAAGTCTATATGACCCGTGAGGCCTTTGCCCGGGTCAATGCCGAGCAGGAGGATCGGGGTCAGAAGACCTTCGCCAATCCGAGAAACTGCGCGGCGGGAACCCTCCGCCAGCTGGATGCCTCGATTGTTAAGAACCGGGGTCTGTCCATGTTCATTTTCAACCTTCAGGATGTCCGGGGCATGAGCTTCGAACGTCATACCGACTTCTATGAATATATTAAAAAGCAGGGCGTCCGTGTCATTCCCAACTATACCGTCTGTCACAATGCAGAGGAATGCTGGGAAGCCATTCAGAAGATCGGTGACAGCCGGGGCAACCTGCCCTATGATATCGACGGGGCGGTAATCAAACTGAACTCCTATGCAGACCGCCAGGTCTTCGGCCATACCGACAAAGTTTCTTCCTGGGCCATTGCTTACAAATATCCGCCGGAAGAGAAGGAAACCGTAATCCGGGATATCGAGCTTACCGTAGGCCGTACCGGCCGGATCAATCCGACCGCAGTCTTTGATCCCATCCCCCTCTGTGGGACAACAGTCAGCCGGGCAACGCTTCATAATCAGGACTTCATTGACAGCATGGGAATCGGAATCGGCGACCATGTCACAGTCTATAAGTCCGGCGAGATCATCCCCAAGATACGGACGGTACTCCATGACAAGAGACCGGCCGGCGTGGAAACATTCCGGATTCCGGAACATTGCCCGGTCTGCGGAGCCAGAACCATCCGGGAACCCGGCACGGCCAATATTGTCTGTATCAATCCTTCCTGTCCGGCTCAATTAGTCCGCCATATCATTTACTTTACCGGCCGGGATGCCATGGATATTCACGGCTTCGGAGAGATGGCCGTGCAGAAGCTTTGTGATGCCGGTTATCTGAAGGATCTGGCCGATATTTATACCTTAAAGGATCATCGGGATGCCATGGTTCGCTCCGGTCTGGTCGGTAAGGAGAAGAATACGGACAAGCTGCTGGCTGAGATCGAGGGCTCGAAGAAGAGAGACGGATATCAGCTTCTGGCAGGCCTCGGCATCCCCAATGTCGGTAAGACTGCTGCCCGGACCATTTTGGATGTCTTTGGCAGTATTCCGGCCCTCATGGATGCATCGAAAGAAGATCTGCTTCGGGTTCCGGATATCGGTGAAGTCACGGCCGACTGCATTCGGACCTATTTCGAGGAAGAGAGTAACCGACAGCTCATCCGCCGCTTTCAGTCTTATGGCCTGAATATGGATCGAATCCGCGAAGAGACAGCCGGGGATGAACTTTCCGGAAAGACTTTTGTAATCACCGGAACGCTTCCAACCTTAAAAAGGACAGAAGCGGCGGACTTGATCCAAAAGCACGGCGGCAAAGTGACCGGTTCGGTTTCTAAGAAAACGGATTATCTCCTGGCCGGGGAAGCTGCAGGTTCCAAACTGACCAAGGCACAGAGCCTGGGAATTCCTGTTTTGTCAGAAGAAGATCTGATGAAGCTTTTGCAGGGGTGAATCATTGAAAAATCTGCAGTCAGAGCTTAACTGACTGCTTACATGAATTTGATTGAGGTGAAAGTTATGCCTATTTGTACCAGAGGGGATTTGCCGGCCAAGGCAATCCTGGAACAAGAGAATATTTTTGTGATGGACGAGGAGCGGTCGACCCACCAGGATATCCGGCCCCTGAATATTGCAATTCTGAATCTCATGCCTCTGAAGGAGGATACGGAACTTCATCTCTTAAGGATGCTTTCCAATACACCGCTTCAGGTCAATGTGACTTTTCTGGCTATCCGGAGCCATATCTCCAAGAATACGACCAAGAGCCATCTCAATCAGTTTTACCAGACCATATATGATGTGGAAGACCGATTTTTCGATGGCCTGATCATCACCGGAGCGCCGATTGAACAGATGGAATTTGAGGAAGTCGACTACTGGCCGGAGATGACTTATATCATGAAATGGTCCAAAACCCATGTGACTTCCACCTTGCATCTCTGCTGGGGAGCCCAGGCCGGTCTCTATTATCACTATGGAATCCATAAGAGAGAACTTCCCAAAAAGCTGTTCGGTGTCTACGCCCACAAAGTCTTCCACAGAAGAGTGCCTCTGGTCCGCGGTTTCGATGATTATTTCATGGCTCCGCATTCCCGCTATACGGAGAGTCTTGCTTCGGAGATTTCCGCCAATCCGAATCTCATCGTTCTGGCGGAATCTGTCGATGCAGGGACATTCCTCGTCATGAATGAAGACGGGAGCCAGATCTTCGTTATGGGCCATCCGGAATATGACCGGATGACCCTGGATAAGGAATATAAGAGAGATCTGGACAAGGGCATTGAGATTCAGCTTCCGGTCAACTATTATCCCAATGATGATCCGGCCCAGCGGCCAGTCATGCAGTGGAGAGGCCACGCCAATACGCTTTACACCAACTGGCTGAACTACTATGTCTATCAGGCCACGCCCTACATTTTCCTGGGGAGACCGGAAAACTGAGGGGAGGAAAAATCCGATAGTTTCGGCTGAAATATGGGACGAATTATCGTTATACAAATATATTTGTAAAATTCCGATAGTCAAAGACTTGATCGACTATCGGAATTTTTAATTTTGTCTTGTATTACGATAAATAGCCTAGAATTCCCCGGAAAGTGGAGCGGGAACTATCGGAAATATGAAAAAGGGTTTTTGTTACGATAAAATACAATCCTTGACTTTTGGTATGACCGCTAACAGGATCGCTATGACAGACTGGCTTAAGATCCAGGTAGGTCCCAGGGTATATGATATCTATCGAATATCCCCAAAATTAAATAGGTCACTCTGCAAAAAAAGCTGACAGAAAATTGTGAAATATAACGAAAATACGAATACAACTTGACCGAGATACTGTGAGCTGCATATTCTAAGAATATAAGTAACACTTGTCGAATCATAAAGATGAGTGTCAAACCGGTCACTTTGAAAGGAAGATGGCTATATGGGTAAAGTCTTAAATGCCAAGTGTTTAAAAAAAGGAACTTGTCTCATTTTGATTTCCACATTGCTCTTTATGATGGCCGGCTGCGGAAGTGATTCCAAACAAAAGAAGACAGCCTTCCCAACAGATAAAGATGGCTGGCCGAAGAAAAATGTTGCCCTGATCAATGGGAAAGAGTACCCTTTGGAAAAGATGGAGCATTCCGATGAAGGAAATATTTCAAGGTATGAGATTCGCCTGAAGCTGGATCGTAAGAAAAATAGTCAGAGCGATGATCAGGATTCTGAAACCATGGAAGTGACTCTGCCAAAGCAAAGTCTGATCTGCTTTTGGGATATCGATCCGAAAGACCTGGATCTGGTCTCGTATGAAAAAACTACATTGCCTGTAAAAACAAAGGAAACCTTGGAAGGAGCTACATCTGTACTTCAGACCTTTCGATACATGGTTCCCATGGATGAGAGTACATCCGTATCGTTCAAATGGTCGAATGTCAATGAGATGGAGAAAGCCTTCTCTGACCAGCAGGAGTACTATCTTCTGACAATTACAACTTACCAGTAAATGTAAAGGCTGGATAAGCGAATGTGGAATAGTTAAAAAGTATCAGCGAAAGACATAGCCGGCAGATGAATGAAAAAATCAGGGACGTGTTTCCACGTCCCTGATTTATATTTACATTCTGTTTTGAATAGGGATACATTTCCCGGGCAATTTTCACTCCTTCTTCTTGCCCTGCAGTTTTTCAACTTCCTGCATCTTCTTGGCTCTTACAACCAGAGGGAGACCGAAGAGGGTGATGAAGCCGCTGGCATCATGATGATCATAGAGATCACCGGTTGTGAAGGAAGCCAGAGATTCATTATAGAGAGAGTAAGGAGAGGTCTCGCCGGCCTTGATAATATTGCCCTTGTAGAGCTTGAACTTGACTTCGCCGGTGACATACTTCTGGGTGGACTTTACAAAAGCCTGGATGGCATCGCAGAGAGGAGTGAACCACTTGCCTTCGTAGCAGATCTGGGCAAGACGGTTGCCAAGATCCTTCTTTACAGCCATGGTTTCCCGGTCAAGGATAAGCTCTTCCAGCTGCTTGTGAGCTTCCATGAGGATGGTACCGCCGGGTGTCTCGTAGACGCCGCGGGACTTCATGCCGACAACACGGTTCTCAACGATATCGATGATACCGATACCGTGCTTTCCGCCGAGCTTATTCAGCTCGCGGATGATATCGGCAACTTTCATTTTCTTACCGTTGACAGAAGTCGGAACGCCGGCCTCGAAAGTCATGGTTACATATTCGGGTTCATCGGGAGCCTTTTCCGGAGGTGTGGTCAGAACCAGGAGATGGTCATAATTCGGTTCCTTGGAAGGATCCTCAAGCTCCAGGCCTTCATGAGAGATATGCCAGAGATTCCGGTCACGGCTGTAAGACTGGTCGACAGAGAAGGGAAGATTGATGCCATGCGCCCTGCAGTAGTCGATCTCTTCCTGACGGGACTGCATGGTCCAGTGGGGATCACGCCATGCGGCAATGATCTTGATGTCGGGAGCCAGAGCCTTGATGCCAAGTTCGAAACGGATCTGATCATTTCCTTTGCCGGTAGCGCCGTGGCAGATCGCAGTAGCGCCTTCCTTACGGGCGATCTCAACCAGCTTCTTTGCAATGCCGGGACGTGCCATGGAAGTGCCGAGCAGGTACTTGTTCTCATAAACGGCATCCGCCATTACGCAGGGGACGATATAATCTTCAGCAAATTCATCGCAGATGTCTTCGATGTAAAGCTTGGAAGCACCGCAGAGCTTTGCGCGTTCTTCCAGTCCGTCCAGTTCTTCTTCCTGTCCGCAGTCCACGCAGCAGCAGATAACATCATAGTCATAGGTTTCCTTCAGCCAGGGAATGATTGCCGTGGTATCCAGTCCGCCTGAGTAAGCCAGAATTACTTTTTCCTTTGCCATAGTTCTTCCTCTTTTCTTTTTTCCTGATTGTTCTTATGAATGGATAAATATAAACCGATGCGAGTCTTGCCGTGAATGTTACAACCCGGTTGTTTCGCTTTGTTTACGAAGAATATACACCATAGTCAGAAGATACGCAAGTGAAAATATATGCAATTTTAAACGAATAAATATAAATTTTATGTGCAAATCAACCTTGAACCCTGGACAGGTCAAATGTATAATAATTCAAAATGACACAGCCTATCCTGCGGGAGCCAGGCATGAGTCTTCTTATTTATTAGAAGTGCATCAGGCTGCAATAGAAATAGAAGAGGAATATTATATAACTGGAAAAGAAAAAAGATTATTATGAAAGATATAAAGGAAAGCAATACAGAACAGGTATCGGATCTGAACAATTCAAATACATCTGCAGCAGAAATAAATCTTACAGATCCCAGCATCAAAATCCGGCCTATGACCATGGAGGATTTCGACCAGGTTCACGCCTTGTGGATGACCATCCACGGCTTCGGAATCCGTTCTATCGATGATGCCCGGGAGGGCGTGGAACGGTTTCTGAAAAGAAATCCGGGCTGTAGCGTGGTAGCCGAGCGGACGCTTGCGGCAGCAGAAAGAGATGGAGATCAGGTCCCTGGAAATTCTGTTTCTATAAAAGAAAAGAAAATCACAGGAAATCAGAAGAACGTTTCGAAATCCACAAAAGAAATCGTCGGCTCCATTCTCTGCGGACATGACGGCAGAACCGCCTGCCTCTATCATGTGAGTGTCCGGGAAGATCTCAGAAGACACGGAATCGGAAAGGCCATGGTACTGGCCTGTATGCGTGCCCTTCAGAAGGAGAAAGTTTCAAAGATCTCTCTGGTGGCTTTTCAGAGCAACATTGTCGGTAACGAATTCTGGAATGCCGAAGGCTGGACCCGGCGGACTGACCTGAATCAGTATGAATTTGTCCTGAATGAAGAGAATATTGTCCGATTCAATGGATAAAGATAAAACAGGAGGAAAAACATGGCATCATCGAATATACAGAAAATAGAAGGCGGCGTTACCGCAGCGACCGGTTTCATGGCAGCTCATACCGGAGCCGGAATCAAGTACACGGGAAGAGATGATATGGCAATGATCTACAGCCCGCTTCCCTGCCGGTCCGCCGGAACCTATACCAGAAACGTAGTCAAGGCCGCACCGGTGGAATACGACAGGATGCGGACGGAGAACACCGGAGATCTCCACGCCGTCGTCATCAATGCCGGCATTGCCAATGCCTGCACGGGCGCTCAGGGCCTGAAGGCCTGCCAGGAAACCTCTGACAAGGCGGCCGAGCTTCTCGGTATCCGGAGCAATGCGGTTCTGGTGGCATCGACCGGCGTCATCGGCATGCAGCTTCCCATGGATAAGGTCTTTGCCGGAATCGAAGCCATGACTCCGAACCTTTCCGAGACCATCGAAGCCGGTCATGACGCAGCAAAGGCCATCATGACAACAGATACTCATCCCAAGGAATGTGCCGTTACCTTCGAGATCCAGGGAAAGAAATGTACCCTGGGCGGCATGACCAAGGGCTCCGGCATGATCCATCCCAATATGGGCACCATGCTCTGCTTTATCACAACCGACTGCGAGATCGAAAAATGGGCTCTGATGGAGGCTCTGAAAGCCAGTGTCAACGACTCCTTCAACATGGTTTCTGTCGACGGCGATACCTCCACCAATGATACCTGTGTTCTTCTGGCAAACGGCGCCGCAGGCAATCCGCTCGTTACCATGGACAGCGAGGACTATCAGACATTCCTTGAAGCTCTGCGCTTTGTAACAAAGGACCTGGCAAAGCAGATTGCCGGAGACGGAGAGGGTGCCAGCCATCTCTTTATCGCCCATGTCCTTCACGCCAACAGTGACAGCGAGGCCAGAGTTCTGGCCAAGTCAGTCATCACTTCTAACCTGACCAAGGCAGCCATCTTCGGAAAGGATGCCAACTGGGGCCGGATTCTCTGTGCCCTCGGCTATTCCGGAGTCCATTTCCATCCGGAAAATGTAGACCTCTATTTCGAAAGTGAAAACGGAAAGATCAAGCTGGTCGAGAATGGAGTTGCCTTAAATTACAGTGAGGAAGAAGCCACGAAGATTCTTTCGGCCCAGGCAGTTACTGCCATCTGCGATATGAAGGACGGCGAGGCAGAGGCAGAGGCCTACGGCTGCGATCTGACCTATGATTACGTCAAGATCAACGCCGACTACCGGAGCTGATGGTAGTAACCAGTGCCAATAGACGAGCACTTGATAGAATTTGAATGAAAAGAATTCGGTCAGAGACCGAATCAGGAAAAGAAAATCAGGAAGAAGAAAAGAAGGAAAAAACATGGAATCTTACATGAAGGAAGTAATGAAGAAGGCCAGCGTCCTGGTAGAGGCTCTGCCCTATATTCAGCGATTCAACCGGAAGGTCATCGTAGTAAAGTACGGCGGCTCTGCCATGGTGGATGAGGAGCTGAAGACCCATGTCATACAGGATGTCACCCTTTTAAAGCTGGTTGGCTTCCGTCCCATCATAGTTCATGGCGGCGGCAAGGAAATCAGTAAATGGGTAAGACTGACCGGCAAGGAACCGGAATTTGTCAACGGCTTACGGAAGACCGATGCAGACACCATGGAGATTGCCGAGATGGTCTTAAACCGTGTCAATAAGTCCCTGGTTCAGAGGGTAGAGGCACTTGGTGTCAATGCGGTCGGAATTTCCGGCAAGGACGGCGGACTTCTTCGTGTCGAGAAGAAGTATGCCGACGGCCAGGATATCGGCTATGTCGGTGATATTAAGTCGGTCAATCCCAAGATTCTGATCGATCTGGTCAAGCAGGACTTCCTTCCCATTGTCTGCCCCATCGGTCTGGATGACGACTATCACACCTATAATATCAATGCCGATGATGCAGCCTGCGCCATCGCCAAGGCTCTGCAGGCGGAAAAACTGGCCTTTCTGACGGATACAGAGGGTGTCTACCGAGACAAGGATGATCCGGACTCCCTGATTTCAGAGCTTACGGTTGATGAGGCCAAGGCTCTGATCGATGACGGTTCCATCCAGGGCGGCATGATTCCCAAGCTGAATAACTGCATCGATGCAGTTGAGCACGGCGTACATCGGGTCCATATCCTGGACGGACGGATTGCCCACTGCCTCCTTCTGGAGATCTTTACCAACCGAGGCATCGGAACCGCTCTGATTCAGAATGATGCGGAACGCTATCATGAGGAAGACTGAGGAAAAACATACAGAAATACAGCAGATAGAATGAAAAATGAATCTTTGATGCGAAGGGATTTGATCAGAAGATCAAAAGCCTGAAGCAGAAGGATACAGATTCCTTGCAAGGAGGACAAAAATGAGTATGCAGGATGAAATCCGCCGGGCGGATCAGAAATTGCTTCATGTCTATTCACGCTTCCCGGTGGTTTTTGACCACGGGCAGGGCGTTTACCTCTATGATACCGATGGAAAGGCCTATCTGGACTTCGGATCCGGTATCGGCGTCAGCGGCCTGGGCTATGGCGTCAAGGCCTATCAGAATGCACTGAAAAATCAGATCGATAAGCTGACCCATACCAGCAACCTCTATTATCATATGCCGATGATCGAGGCAGCGGAGAAAATCACCCGTCTTTCGGGTATGGACCGGGTCTTCTTTACCAATTCCGGTGCAGAGGCCATCGAGGGTGCCATTAAAACCGCCAAGAAATACGCCTATTTACGGGATAAGAGAGCAGGACATGAAATCGTCGCCATGCAGCACAGCTTCCACGGCCGGACCGTCGGTTCTCTTTCCGTCACCGGAACAACCCATTACCGGGAACCCTTCTATCCTCTGATGGATGGTGTGCATTTTGCTGATTTCAATGATTTTGCAACCGTAAAGAGGGTAGTGGATGACAATACCTGCGCCATCCTTCTGGAACCGGTCCAGGGAGAGGGCGGCATCTATCCGGCGGATCCTGAATTCCTGCGTCAGGTCCGGGCTCTCTGCGATGAAAAGGATATTCTTCTGATCTTTGATGAGGTTCAGTGCGGCATGGGCCGGACCGGAGCCTTCTTCACCTGGCAGAAATACGGCATCAAGCCGGATATCCTGGCCAGTGCCAAGGCGCTCGGCTGCGGCGTTCCGGTCGGAGCCTTCCTGACCACGGAAAAGGTTGCGGAGAATTCCCTGGAGCCGGGTGACCACGGTACCACCTATGGCGGAAATCCCCTGGTCTGCACCGCCGTTTCCACGGTCTGCGATCTGATGGAAGAGTTCAAGATTCCGGAACATGTCGAAAAGACCACGCCTTATTTTGAAGCAAAACTGGATGAGCTCTGCTTTGCTCATGACAGCCTGATGGGCCATCGGGGCATGGGCTTCATGCAGGGCTTGCTCTTAAAGCCCTCGATCCCGGTCGGAAATGTCGTATCGAGAGCCTTGGAGAAGGGACTGATCGTCCTTTCCGCAGCCGGCAACGTGATCCGTCTCCTGCCTCCTCTTGTTATTGAAGAAGCAGAAATCGATCAGGCCATGGCCATTCTCGGCAGTGTCCTCTCAGAATTTGAAAAATAATCTAGATCAGAAGTCAAAACTCCCGGATCCTCTGAATGGATTCGGGAGTTTTTGTATTTCAGGATATGGATATGTTCGGAAAGGAGAGAAGGCTCAGTCTCCGATAATCCTCTCCAGGGTAAATTCCCGCCCTCCGATGATCTTCGAATGAATGCTGCCGCATTTGGGGCATTTGTAGGAATTCTCCCGGGAGGGCTGATATTCTGTCCCGCAGTCATCGCAGCGGGCCGTGACGGGGATAAAGTTTACCGTCAGCTTTGACCCTTCGAGGATCGTGCCCTTGATACACTGAGGATAGTAGTCCTCGAGAAAATGCGGTATTAACCCAGTGGTCTCACCGACCTTGATAACAAGCTCATCAACCGAGGTGAGATCATTTTCTTTGCAGGCGGCAAGGGCCCTATCGACCATCCGTATCATATAACTTAATTCATGCATGATTTTTTCCTTTCATTGCAGGACACATTGTATCTGAAAAGAAAGATCCTGTAAATCCAATTCCGCCTTCCGCATTTTATCTTTTCTGCCCTCAAATCAGGCCGTTAGGGAGAGCCTCCTGACCATTGGAAAATGTACCCAATTAAGTACATCGAAAATACCTGTATTTATCCCCAATTACACAAAGCTCTGATTGAATCGTTTCCAAAATAAGAGTATGATTCTACTGGTTGTTAAAAAAATAACGAAATTGCTTACGGAATTGTACTAAATGACAGAATATTATGTACAAATCGAACATTTCGCTCTTTCTTTAACAGCATGGAGGCTTATCTATCAAAGTTTGAAAGGAGATTTGAGAAAATGTCTGCTTTACCGATAGTACTTTTTCTCATCATTTTTCCGTTCATTGTTGCCTTTCTGATGCTGATCATTCCGGTCAACCCCAAGGCTAACAGAGTGCGGAATGCAATTGCCTATATCAGCGCCGTTCTGATTATGATCGGTGTCGGTATACTGGTTGCCCAGTGGGCAATGGGAGGATCCCAGCCGATCTATCTCTACGCCAACACAGAATTTGCGGATCACATGACATTGGTCGGTGAGTTCGTTCTGATGATCGTGGTAACCTTCCTGTCATTTAAATATCACAGAGCCTGGGTTTCCATTCTGTCCATCGTTCCGACTCTTGCCATCGCCTACCTCGAGATCTGGGGACCGAAGACACAGAGCATGGAAGAGATGTCCCGGATCTACATTGACCATCTGGCTATCCTGATGTGCATCATCATCGGTATCATCGGATCCCTGATCGTCATCTATGCCGTCGGCTACATGCATGGCTATCATCACTATGCGCACAGCTGGGTTGCAGACCGGAGAAACTATTTCTTCATGGTTCTCTTCATTATCCTGGGTGCCATGTTCGGATTCGTTCTTTCCAATTCCCTGACCTGGATCCAGTTCTTCTGGGAGACCACATCCGTATGTGCCTTCCTTCTGATCGGATATACGAGAGAGGATATCGCCATCAAGAATTCCTTCCGTGTCCTGTGGATGAACCTGCTCGGCGGATGTGCCCTGACCATCGGTATCTTTGTTTTCGCTTACAGTCAGATGAGCGTATCCTTCCAGGATCTCATCACCTATGCAGTCAATGCAGACGGCGGTAAGAAGGCAATCGCCATGATTCCGGTTGCTCTGATCGCTTTCGCCGCACTGACCATGGCAGCTCAGCTGCCCTTCTCCACATGGGTTCTCGGAGCCATGGTTGCACCGACCCCTTCCTCTGCACTCCTTGATAGTGCGACCATGGTTAAGGCCGGTATCTACGTTCTCTTCCGTCTGGCACCTGCCATGCACGGAACCATTACAGGAAATATGATTTCTTTCGTCGGAGGCTTTACCTTCCTGGCCGCATCCTTCATGGCAATCGCTCAGAGCGATGGCAAGAAGGTTCTGGCTATGTCGACCATCAGTAACCTCGGTCTGATGGTTGCCTGCGCAGGCATGGGTACACCGGAAACCATCTGGGCCGGTTCCTTCCTCATGATCTTCCACGCAGTCAGCAAGTCCCTGCTTTTCCAGGATATCGGCGCAACCGAAAACTCCCTGGGATCCCGTGACGTCGAGGCTATGCACGGACTTCTTTACCGCCTGCCTATGCTTGCAACCTGCATGTTCATCGGTATTGCCGGCACATTCCTGGCACCCTTCGGTATGCTGATTTCCAAGTGGTCAGCTCTTCGTGCATCTGTTGATGAGAACAACATCATCATGACCCTGATGGTTGTCTTCGGTTCTGCAACCACTTCCTTCTACTGGACCAAGTGGCTGGGCAAGCTGATCGCCGTCACAAATGAAAAGCCTGTAAAGGATATCACCAAGCCCAATGAAAAGATTTCTATTATCATTCATACGGTTATGATGATCGCCCTCTGCATTTTTGTACCGCTTCTTACCACAGCTTATGTACAGCCCATGCTGAATGAGATGTTCCCGTCCGGAAAGGGCGCTCAGGTTCTTCCGACCTCCATCCTTTACCTTCTGGTTCTTCTCATCGTCTTCGTATTCGCTGTACCTGCCATTGCATATCTCTTCTCCAAGAACATGAAGGCCAATGAAAAGCTTTCCTACATGAGCGGTATCAACACAGGACATGATGACGGATTTACCAACTCCTTCGGTGGAGAGACAAAGCTTCAGCTTTCCAACTACTACTTCAAGGATGTCTTCGGCCAGAGAAAGCTCATGCTTCCCTGCCAGCTCTTAACGGCTTCCGTCATTATCGTTATGCTCTGCATGATTATAGGAGGTGCATTCTAAGATGGTTACAAGAATCATTCTTATCCTTTGCTATATTTTACTTGCACCGTGTCTGGGCGGGATCCTGGAAGGATTTGACCGTAAGATCTCCGCGCGTATGCAGGGACGTATCGGACCGCCGATCCGTCAGCCTTTCTTCGATGTCATCAAGCTCTATAAGAAGCAGTACATTGTCGTTAATCATTCCGTACATTTCCTGCTCTTAAGCTATGCGGCTCTGATGATCCTGACCGGATGCATGTTCTACGGCGGAACCGACCTTCTGCTTTGCTTCTTCGTACTTTCCACAGCTGCAACCTTCCTTTACTTTGCAGCAGTCATCACCAATTCTCCTTACTCCACCATCGGTGCACAGAGAGAACTGGTTCAGATGATGGCCTATGAGCCGGCAGTCCTTCTGACAGCCGTCGGCTTCTACCTGGCAACCGGATCCTTCAATGTATCGAATATCATCCATTCCGATTACAGCCTGATCGTAAAGATGCCCGGCTTCTTTGCAGCCTTTGTCTTTATCATGACCATCAAGATGCGGAAGTCTCCCTTCGATACCTCTGCTTCCCATCATCCTCATCAGGAACTGGTCAAGGGTATCACCACTGAAATGGGCGGCAAGAACCTCGGCGTATTCAATATCACAGAATGGTATGAGAATATCTTCCTTCTGGGAGTAGTTGCACTCTTCATTATCAATAAGAACCCCTGGAGCTATCTGGCAGCAGTCCTTGTAATCCTGGCTGTCTACTTCCTCGAGATTCTGATCGATAACACCTGTGCCCGTGTAAAGTGGGAGCTGATGCTGAAGATGACCTGGTTCGTTACCCTGCTCTGCTCCGGACTGAACCTTCTCATTCTGATGCTGGTTCGCTGATCTGATTCTTCGATTGGTCAGCAGTCGGATCTACTGACGCTCTATTGAATTGAATCAGATGATTGCAGGAAATCATTCGTATCGGTCTATATTTATAAGAAATATAGACCATGTCGAATGTAAGCTATATTGATATTTCTGTGGAGGAAATAAAATGGCAAATGTAAAGAGATCGCCCTGGCTCATCCATTATGACGGATCGAGCTGTAACGGCTGTGATATCGAGGTTCTGGCCTGCCTGACCCCGATTTATGATGCAGAACGTCTCGGTGTCGAGAACACCGGAGACCCCATGCAAGCTGATATCCTTCTGATTACCGGAGGAATCAATGCGCAGGCTGAGCCGGTCGTAAAGCAGATTTATGACCAGATGCCCCGTCCCAAGGTTGTAGTTGCAGTAGGTGTCTGTGCCTGCACCGGCGGTGTCTTCAAGGACTGCTACAATATCAAGGGCGGTGCGGATACCGTAATTCCTGTCGATATCTATGTACCGGGCTGCGCTGCAAGACCCCAGTCCATTATCGACGGAATCATTCAGGCAAGAGATCTGTTCCAGAAACGGTCCGAGGAGCATGATGCTCTGGTCAAGGCCGGAAAGACCTATGAGGATCTGAAGAAGGAACAGGAAGCAAAGAAGGAGGAAGAGAATGGCTGAGGTGATCAATGCTGGTAACGTTCAGATCGAGGTTCCTCTGGATAAGCTTCTGATGGAAGTCATGAAAATGAGAGACCGGGGTCTTCGTTTTGACCAGGCCTGTGCGGCATATGTCAATGAAAAGTTCGAGCTGTCCTATTCCTTCTCAGATGATGACGCTTACCGTTTTGAAAACATTCGTGTTGTCATTGACCTGGACGAGGAGGTTCCCTCTGTATCTAATATCTATCCTGCCGCAGTTTTCTATGAAAACGAGATGCGGGAGCTTTTCGGTGTCCGGATCGAAATGATTTCTTTCGATCTCCATGACAAGCTCTATCGTCTGGGTAAGGATGTTGTATATCCCATGCTTCCGGAAGCCGGAAAGAAGAAGATGGCTGAGGAGATGGCAGCGGATAAGGAAAAGGCAGAGAAGGAAGAGGCTGAAACCGCTTCTTCTGATGCTAAGGAAAACGGAGGTGAACAGTAATGGGAAAGAGAAGTGTTGTTCCTTTCGGACCCCAGCACCCGGTTCTGCCGGAGCCGATTCATCTGGATCTTGTCATCGAGGATGAGAAGGTTATTGAGGCTGTCCCCAATATCGGATTTATTCACAGAGGTCTGGAAGGCCTGACAGATAAGCGTGATTTTAAGCAGATGACCTATGTCATCGAGCGTACCTGCGGTATCTGCTCCTTCGGTCACGGCCTCGGCTATGTGGAAACCATTGAAAAAATCATGAATGCCGAAGTACCGGCCCGTGGCAAGTACTTAAGAACCGTCTGGGCCGAGCTTGCCCGTATGCACAGCCACCTGCTCTGGCTGGGCCTTATGGCAGATGCCTTCGGATTTGAGTCCCTTTTTTATCAGGCATGGAGAATCCGTGAGCGTGTTCTGGATCTTCTGGAAATGACGACCGGCGGCCGTCTGATCTTCTCCGTCAATGAACCGGGCGGTGTCCTTCGTGACATCAACTCCGATCAGGAGAAGGAGATCTTAAAGGAACTGGATATCATGGAAGACGAAGTCAAGGATATTGAGAAGACCTTCCTTCAGGATTATACGGTTGAGTCCCGTCTCAAGGGTGTCGGCTATCTGTCCAAGGAGCAGGTCCATGACCTGGGCTGCTGCGGTCCCTTTGCCAGAGCATCAGGACTGTCTTACGATATGCGTAAGCTTGGCTATGAGGCATACGGTGACCTGGATTTCGAGCCGATTATCTCCACTCAGGGTGATGCCTATGCCCGCTGCGAGTGCCGTGTCAAGGAAGTCTTTCAGTCCATCGACCTGATCCGTCAGGCCTTTGCCAAGATGCCGGGCGGCGATATCTTTAATCCTGTCAAGGGCAACCCGAACGGTGAGCATTTCACACGGATCGAGCAGCCCAGAGGAGAGGCCATCTACTATGTCAAGGCCAATGGTACCAAGAAGCTGGATCGTTTCAGAATGCGGACTCCTACCTTTGCTAACCTGACCGGTCTCTGCGAGACCCTGAAGAACTGTGAATATTCTGATGTCGGAATTCTGGCTCTGACCATCGATCCCTGCATCAGCTGTACCGAGAGATAAGGAGGAGCGATTCCATGAGTGTTATGAAGTTTGCACCGACGATGCTGAAGCAGCTCTTCAAGAAGCCGGTTACAAAAAATTATCCTGCGGAACCCATCGATTATCCAGAGGGCTCCCGGGGTCATATCGATATCGATATTCAGAAATGCATCAGCTGCGGTCTCTGCATGATCAACTGTCCTTCTTCCGCCATCAAGGTCAACAAGAAGGACAAGACCTGGACAATCAACCGTTTTGACTGTGTTCAGTGTGGTCTCTGTGTGCATGTCTGCCCTAAGAAGTGTCTTTCTCTGAATCCCGGCTATCAGACTCCGGGTCCCAAGAAGTATACTTATTCTCAGACCCATATCATGACGGAAGAGGAGAAGAAGAGGGCTGCTGAGGCTGAGGCCAGAAAACAGGCTGCCATCAAGGCTGCTATGGAGAAAAAGAAGGCTGCTGCAGCGGCTGCAGCTGCCGCTTCGGCTGAGAAGAAGCCAGAGGCCTGAAAGGGCGGATTGGTTTCGCCTTAAGGGCCGGCTTTTAGGATTTAAGGATGTGAAAGTGGTAGGTTCCACGTATGGGAGTGGGGTTTTACTGGCTTTCGCATCCTTTTTTATACCTGCAAACCGGCGACCGCCCACGAGGACCCGTCTCGTCCTCAGGGTTGCCTGGTCAGATAAAGGAATTCAGAAAGGAATTTTGCCTTGCGAAAGAAGCTGGAAATAACTGTATACGGCATGGTTCAGGGTGTCGGATTCCGTCCCTTCGTGGCCGGTCTCGCTGATGAGATCGGTCTGGACGGAAATGTCCGGAATTCCGGCGGAATTGTGCACATTACGGCTGCCGGGGAAGAGAATCGTCTCATTGAGTTCTTAAAGAGATTGTCTTCGGATGCGCCCAAGGAGTCTGTCATCCAGCGGATTGAAAGCCATGAAGCGGAGGCTGAGAAGCGGGATGACGGCTCTGGTTTTTCCATAATCCATAGTACCCGGGATCATGACAGAATCCGCCTTCTTCCGCCGGATCTGGCAACCTGTCCGGAGTGTGAGAGGGAGCTTCTGGATCCGAAGAACCGGCGCTTCCGCTATCCTTTTATTTCCTGCACGGTCTGCGGTCCCAGATTCTCGATCCTTGAGGATATTCCCTATGACAGGGAAACGATCACCATGAAGAAGTTTCCCATGTGTAAGGAATGCGAGAGAGAATACAGGAGTCCGGGTGACCGGAGACGGCATGCCCAGACCATTGCCTGCCATGACTGCGGTCCGGTTTTGCGTTCGCTGGAGCGTAGAGAAGTGAATACCAGGGAAGAGGCTCTGGATCGTGCAATCAGCCTTCTGAAAGAGGGAAAAGTCATTGCCTTAAAGGATATCGGCGGTTTTCATTTTGCCTTCCGAGCGGATTCGGAGATTGCTGCCCGGCGGCTCCGGGTCTGGAAGAACCGGGAGCAGAAGCCTTTTGCGGTCATGTTTCCGGACCTTCCTTCGATTGAGGAGCATTGTTACCTGAATCCAAAGGAAAAGGAGCTTCTTCAGTCCAGGGTCCGGCCCATTGTTCTGCTTCGGCAGAAGGACCGGAATCTATGGCCTAAGGTCTCTGCCTACAGTGACCGTATGGGCGTCATGCTGCCGTCGGATCCCCTGCAGATCCTGATTCTTCGGGAGACGGGACCTCTGGTTATGACCAGCGGAAACCGTGGCGGTGAGCCCATTGCCATTGAAAGCGGCGGTCTGATCGAAGCAATGAAGGAGGGCTTCCCGGATCTGATTCTTGACCATGACCGGGATATTCTGACGCCTCTGGATGATTCGATCTGTCAGATGTCGGGAGACCAGGTTCAGATTCTCCGCCGTGCCCGCGGCCTGGTTCCGGATCCTATCTGGATATCCAGGAAATGTAAGGCGGATACCTTTGCTTCCGGCGGTGATCTGAAGAATACCTTTGCTCTGGCAAGGGACAATGCGGTCTATCTTTCCGGCCACTTCGGGGATCTGGAGTGGCGGGCCTGCCAGGAGGCCAGAGACAAGTCCATCCAGAATATGGAAACGCTTCTGGATATTCATCCCGAGCGCTTTGCAGGCGATCTTCATCCGGCCTATATTTCTGTCCGGCTTCTGTCGAAGATGGCTTCTAAAACCAACTACTACCAGCATCATCTTGCCCATATTGCCGGAGTCCTGGCCGAGTGCGGGCTGACCGGAGACTGCCTGGGCCTGGCTTTTGACGGAACAGGATATGGCTCTGACGGCAGTATCTGGGGCAGCGAATTCCTTCGGATTCATCAGGAAACGGATTCAAAGGATGGAAAGGATACCCTGACCTGGCAGAGAGTCGGATCTCTGGTTCCTATCCGTCAGATCGGCGGAGATGAGGGCGCCAGGGATGGAAGAAAAAGTCTCTTTTCCTATCTGAAGAAGGCCTGTGAAGAGGGAATCTGCAGAGAGGAAGAACTTCAAAGTCATCTGGAGCGACTCTATTCGGATAAGGACTGGCGTTTCCTCAATGCGGCTTATCAGAGCGGGATCAATTCGGTGACATCGACCTCTATGGGACGCCTCTTTGATGCGGCTGCGGCCCTCCTGGAAATCAGTGACCGGAACAATTATGAAGGAGAGAGTCCCATCCGCCTGGAGACAGAAGCATGGGAATGTGATATTCTAAAGAATGCTGAATCCCTTCCGGCGGATTATATCCGGCGCACCGGAGGCATTCCCGAGATCGACGGACCTGCTATCCTATATGACCTTCTGATGGAGAAGGAGAGCGGAGCCTTTTCAAAGGCAGAGCTGGCCTACCATTTTCATCAGAAACTGATTGGGGCAGTCACGGCTCTGACTGAGGAACTTGTTCGTTCAGATAAAATGTTCCGTACAGAGGCAGATACAGAGCCGGGTACAGAAACGGGATCTGGGGATGAGATCAGAACAGAAGCGGTCGAAAAGGCAAAGCCGGCGATCGCTCTGGCCGGCGGAACCTTCTTAAACCGGATCCTTTTCCAGGGTGTAAAGAATCATCTGGAGGCCGGAGGCTATGAGGTTTTCTTCAACCGGCTGGTTCCACCCGGCGACGGCGGACTTTCTCTGGGCCAGGTCTATCTTTCAACCTATGATCAGGTAGCTGAGCGGAAATAAGGTCAGCAAGTATATAGCAGAGAGAAATCGATCAATGAGAAGGTATGATTTCGAATAATCATCCGAATCGGAAATATAGACCGGTCATCGTGATCGGCCATTCCGCCGGATCATTCGAATATATAGATGGAATGAACTGTTAGAAAGGATAATATAAAATGTGTGTTGCATTACCGGGTAAGGTCATTCAGGTCATGAGTAAGGACCGGAAGGCCAAGGTGGATTTTAACGGGAATACCGTAGATGCCAGAACCGGTTTCGTTGAGATCAAGCCGGGCGATTATGTTCTGGTACATGCCGGCTGCATCCTTCAGAAGATGACCAAGGATGAGGCCGAGGAGATGACGGAGCTTTTCACGACTCTGGAGGGCATGGGCTGATATGGATCTCGAGAAAATCAAGGAAGAACTGAAAAATTACGATGGCGAGGACGTCCAGATCATGGAGGTCTGCGGCAGCCATACCGGAGCCATTGCAAAGAACGGCATACCGGGCCTCCTATCTACCCATATCCATCTCCTGTCCGGCCCGGGCTGCCCGGTCTGCGTTACGCCTTCTTCCTATGTGGACAAGCTCCTGGATCTGGCCATGGATCCCAAGAACTGCATCGTGACCTTCGGTGACCTGATCCGGGTGCCGGGCTCGACCAAGCGGACCCTGTCCACGGCAAGAGGAGAGGGTGCAAGGGTTGAGATGGTTTACTCACCCATGGATACGATCGAACTTGCAAAGAAGGATCCGGACACGACCTATATTTTCGCGGCGGTCGGCTTCGAGACAACGACTCCGGTCTACGCTCTTCTGGTTGATGAGATTATCCGTCAGGATATCAGAAATATAAAGCTTCTCACTGCAATCAAGACCATGCCGGAGGTCATCCGCTATCTGATGGAATCGGGTGCTCCGATCGACGGTTTCCTGGCGCCTGGTCATGTCTCGGTAGTGACCGGTGTCCATGTCTATGAGCCCATCGCCCGGGATTTCCATATTCCCTTCGGCGTTGCCGGTTTCCAGGGAGAAGAGCTTCTCGTGGCCATCTACGGTATCGTCAAGGCCAGGGGCTGCGGCAAGGTCATGAATTTCTATCCCTCTGTTGTAAAGGAGGACGGAAATCCGGCGGCCAGAGCCATGATTGACAAGTATTTCGAGAAATATGATGCGGCCTGGCGGGGCATGGGCATTGTGCCGGGATCCGGAAAGATTCTTAGACCTGAATACCAGTATCTGGATGCCGGAAGCTTTGGCTTGGACCAGGATCATAAGGCCAATCCGGCCTGCAGCTGCGACCGGGTCCTGATGGGAAAGATCCGTCCCTATGACTGTCCGCTTTTCGGCAAGGTCTGCACACCCCTGAATCCTCAGGGCGCCTGCATGGTAAGTACCGAAGGCTCCTGCTTTTCCTATTTTTCCAACCATCGGCATGACCGGTGATGGAAATAAGGCATCAGATTGTTTATATAGATTTCAGTATGAATGCAAATCATCACGGAATCCATGAAATAGAGCAGGCGTTGCAATCCGGAAAAATTCTGGAGATAAAGGATCGAAACATAAGATGATCCGAAAATATTACGAGGTGAATAATGGAAGACGATAAGATTCTGATGGTACATGGCAGCGGCGGAAGTGCGACCGGCGAGCTCATTGATACCATCTTCGATAAGGAATTTTCAAACAAGACTCTGGATCAGATGGAGGACTCGGCGGTTGTGCCCGGAAGCGGAAGAATCGCCATGACAACCGACAGCTTTGTTGTCACTCCTGCCGAGTTTAGGGGCGGTGATATCGGCCGTCTCTGTGTCTGCGGCACAGTCAATGACCTCCTCATGCGGGGCGCAGTGCCTAAGTACCTGACCTGCGGATTTATTCTTGAGGAAGGCCTGTCCGTTGACCTTCTGAAGCGTGTCGTTCACTCTATGGCTGAGACCGCCAGGGAAGCCGGTGTCGAGATCGTAGCCGGTGATACCAAGGTTGTCAACGGCAACGGAGAGCTCTATATCAATACCGCCGGTGTCGGCTTCGTTCCGGACGGTCTGGAGATCTCTGCAGACAAGGCTGAGGTCGGCGATCAGATCCTGGTTTCCGGCACCATGGGCGACCATCATGCTGCCATCCTTTCCGAACGGATGGAAATAGAGACTGATATCCAGAGTGACAACGCACCTCTCGTTGATATGGTCAGCAATCTGATCGGCGCCGGCCTTCATATTCATACTCTTCGCGACATTACCCGGGGCGGTCTGGGAACCGTCTTAAAGGAACTTTCCGAGAGCTCGAAGAAGACCTTCACCATTGAGGATGACCTGATTCCGGTTACCGACAAGGTCCGGGATTTCTGCGGCCTTCTGGGTCTGGATCCCGTCTATATGGGAAATGAAGGCAAGCTGGTCTGCATTCTTCCCAAAGAGGAGAGTGACAAAGCTCTGGAAATTATCCGCCATTCCCGCTACGGTGAAAATGCCTGCCGGATCGGAGAGGTGACAGCGGATTCCGACGGACGGCTTTTCGCCCGGACAAGAATTGGCGGCGAGCGGGAACTGGATGTTCTCCAGGGAGAAGGTCTTCCGCGAATTTGTTAAGTTTTTGCGACCTATTGTAATAACTGCAAAATTTCGTTAAAATACAGACAGTACAGGCAGCAGGACTTTCCTTATTTCTTTTCTTAAAAAGAAAGGGAGGTCCTCTTATGAAATGGAAATTCAAGTTCAGAAATTGCCGCGGACTGGCTGTATTTTTTATGGCCCTTTTTCTGGCGGCAAGTCTTTTTACGTCCTGCGCAAAAACCTCCTATCTGGAGCAGAAGAATGGAAAGACGGCGGATGCGGCCGGAAAGAAGTCCGGAAGCTCGAAATCCTCGGATTCCGGGACATCCAAAGCAGGAACGAAAGGATCAAAGCCTTCCGGGAAATCGGCAAGGTCTGCTTCGAATCAGAGCTTAGATAAGGCTTCAGATAAAGATTCAGATAAGAAGACAACCGGATCCGGAAAAACCGGATCTTCAGAGATAGATACTGTGGCCGGGGACCTCTGGGTCGTCCAGGTGACCGGAGCCGTAAAGAATCCCGGCGTCTATCAGGTAAAAGCGGATTCCCGGGTCTATGAGGCCATTCATCTGGCCGGAGGACTTTCGGAAAATGCCGCGGCCGATTCACTGAACCAGGCTGGCTATCTGGAGGACGGCCAAATGATTCACGTCCTGACCCTTGAAGAGGTGGCAAGTCAGCCGGAGCTTTCGGCATCCACTGCTTCGGGAACCTCAGGCAGCGGATCCCAAAGCTCTTCCGGGAATACAAAGGTCAATATCAACCGGGCCGGTAAGGAGGAGCTCATGCAGCTTCCCGGCATTGGTGAGAGCAAGGCGGAAGCCATTCTGGCCTATCGAAATGAGCACGGAAGCTTTTCTTCCGTGGATGATTTGCAGAAAATCAGCGGTATCAAGGAAGGCGTCCTCCAGAAAATCAGAGACCGATGCACCGTTGGTTAAAATAAAATAAAGAGTATAGATTGAGGATAGTGAAAAATGGCAAAAAGGGTTTTGGTTGTAGATGATGAAAAGCTGATTGTGAAAGGCATTCGTTTCAGCCTGGAGCAGGACGGCTATGAAGTGGACTGCGCCTACGACGGAGAAGATGCATTGAAGCATGCCCAGGAAAATCACTATGACATGATTCTTCTGGACATCATGCTGCCGAAGATGGACGGCTATGAGGTCTGCCAGCATATCCGCGAATTTTCCAAGGTGCCGATCATCATGCTGACTGCCAAATCCGATGATATCGATAAAATCCTCGGCCTGGACTACGGTGCCGATGACTATATCACCAAGCCCTTCAATATTCTTGAAGTCAAAGCCAGGATCAAGGCTATTATGCGCCGGACCAGTCCGGAGGTTCCGGTCGAAGAGAAGAAGGAAGAAATCACAAGCGGTGATATCCGGATGAATATTGAAAACCGCCGTGTCTATGTCAAGGGTCGGGAGCTGAATCTGACCGGCAAGGAATTCGATCTTCTTCTCCTTCTGGTGGAAAATCCCGGAAAAGTCTATTCGAGAGAAAGTCTTCTGTCCAAAATCTGGGGTGCGGATTATCCCGGTGATGCCCGGACGGTCGATGTTCATATCCGTCGTCTGAGAGAGAAACTGGAACCCAACCCTTCCGATCCCCGTTATGTCCATACCAAGTGGGGTGTCGGATACTATTATCAGATCTAGTCTGGAATAAAATATGAATAAATTTAAACGCTTTTTCACAGGCATGCGTTTTCTGGTTTTTCTGGTTACATTCTTAGCGGCGCTGATTCCGGCAGGACTCTTAAGCTACAGCTTCTTACGGCTCTATGAAAGTAAGCAGATCAGCACGGATTATTCTCAGATTACCAGCCAGTCCAAGCTTCTGGCCAACCAGATCGCATCTACCGGCTATATCGATGACCCTTCACAGGTCGATTTCCTGAATGCAGAGATGACAGCCTTGGCCAATGCCTATTCAGGCAGAATTATGGTCATTGACAGTTCACTTCATGTGGTAAAGGACACCTACGGAGCAGAAGAGGGCAGAACCATTGTCTGGACCAATGCGGTCCGGGCCGCCCGCGGAGAAACCTCCTACACAGTGGACCGGAAGGACCACGCCATAATTGTGGCTGCGCCCATTCCAAATCTGACCTATGTGAAAGACAATAGTCAGAAGACCGCTGCCAGTACCGACACTGCCAACGGAAGCGGGGAGGAATCATCCCAGGCAGATATAGGCCCTTATCTCGGTGTTCTTCTCACAGTGAAATCAACGGAATACATTTCTCAGAATTTCTCCTTCTATCAGGATTCTACCTGGGAGGGACTGCTTCTGACCCTGATTTTCGCCGGATTTCTGGCTTTCTTCTTCTCCCGTTTCCTTTCGGCTCCTCTGCAGAAAATTATTGGGAGGATCCCGAAGATTCAGGATGATTCCGAGGACTCCCTGCCGGTCAAGGGTTATCGGGAGACCCGGGAAATTGCCGTGGAATTCAATGACTTTAAGCAGAAAATGCAGACCATCGACAGCTCGCGGTCTGAATTTGTCTCCAATGTCTCTCACGAGCTGAAGACGCCCCTGGCCTCGATCAAGGTCCTGGCCGATTCCATCAATTCCATGGGAGACCAGGCGCCGATTGAGATGTACCGGGAGTTCATGGGCGATATCACTCATGAGATCGACCGTGAGACATCGATCATCAATGACCTTCTGTCTCTGGTCAAGATGGACAAGAGCGGTGTCAGTCTCGAGATCAAGTCCATGAACCTGAATGATCTTATGGAATCCCTCTTAAGAAGACTCCGGCCTCTGGCCGAAAAGCAGGGCGTCGAGCTTGTTATGGAAAGCTTCCGGCCTGTGGTCTGCGACGTGGATGAGGTGAAATTTACCCTGGCCATCATGAACCTGGTGGAAAACGGCATCAAGTACAACCATGAGGGAGGATGGGTTCATGTCACCCTGAATTCGGACTACGAGTACTGCTATATCAAGGTCAAGGATTCCGGCATGGGTATTCCGGAGGATTCGATAGACCATATCTTCGAGCGGTTCTACCGGGTCGACAAGTCCCATTCAAGAGAGATCGGCGGTACCGGTCTCGGCCTTGCCATCACATGGAATGCCATCAAGCTCCATCATGGAGAGATCAAGGTTTCTTCGATTCTCGGAGAGGGAACGACCTTTGATGTCCGAGTTCCGCTGAAATATATTCAGGAAGAGAATCAGGAGGAAAAGAAGTAATGCGAAGGAAACTTTTGCGTAAAAGACTTTTGCCCGGCCTGCTTGTTCTCTGCCTGCTTCTGGCCCTATTCAGCGGCTGCGGAAAAAGGCAGGAGAAATCCGAATATGTCCTCTATGATCTGAATGCAGACCGGACGGATTTTATTGAAGAAAACTATACACCGACCAAGACAAAGGCAAAAGATATGGCCGAGGAGATGCTGAATGACATGTCTTCGGACAAGTCCAGCGGAAACCGTCTTCGTCCGATTCCGAGCGAGGTTGGTATTCAGTCGGTGACACTGGATCAGGAAAGCGGTCTTCTGACCGTCTCCTTTTCCAGAGCCTACAGTAACCTGAATGGAGCGGAAGAGGCCATGACCAGAGCTGCCATTGTAAAGACGCTTCTTCAGATCCGCGGAGTGACCATGGTGGATTTCCAGGTCGAGGGTACCGAGCTTGTTGACGAGAACGGAAATGTGGTCGGTGCCATGGATGAGTCCAGTTTTGTCGAGGGCATGACCCGGGCGGACAGTCCGAAGAACTCGACAGAGCTGACCATTTATTATCCAAGTGCTGACGGATCCGCCCTGGTCGCTCAGAAGAAGAAGGTGACCTATTCCAGCAATATCCCGATCTACCGGGTGGCTCTGAACTGCCTGCAGAAGAAGCCCAAGGACAGCGACCTGAATCCGGCCTTTCCTTCGACGGCAAAGGTTCTGTCCATGACCGTAGCGGACAGTATCTGCTATCTGAATTTTGATACCAACTTCCGGACCAGCAGTTCCAATGTGCCCCTGAAGACCGCCATTTATTCGATTGTGGATACGCTGACGGAACTGTCCTCGATCAAGGGCGTGCAGATCAGTATCAACGGAGAGAATGTATCCCTCTCCGACGATGATGAAACCGGTATCATCTTCCGCCGGGATACGACCCTGATTCAGGAGGATGACAGTAAGGATACAGATTGAATATTTTATAAAACAAATTTGGGAGGTACCTGCTTGAAGCGGCCGCTTTTTCTTCTTGCGATCGCATTCGTGTCAGGCATCTGCTTTGGAAGAGGTCTTCGTCCGGACGGGCTGACCCTTCTCCTTCTGATTTTCACAGGACTTGTTTTTTTACTCCGAGCCCGTTTTTCTTCGGAGAGAAGAAATAAGGAAACCTGTCACAGGCTTGAAGAGTTCAGTTCCTTTGATCCCTTCCATCGGATCGGCTTGAACACTTCAGACCAGGTTATCCAAAGGAAGACCGTATTTTCGCTCTTCCTTCTCTTTGCCCTTCTTGTATTTCTTATCGCAGCCGCCTACAGCAGGGCTGCCATGGAAGGAGCCGGGAGAAAAAGAGAGCGTCTGGAAGCCGAAAGCGCCTCTGTGGAAATCACTGGAATCGTCAGTTCTCTCACCGTGAAAGAGGACTCTATCCAATGCATCCTGACCGATGCCAAGGTTATCACTTCCCATGGAATCCTCACCCCCGGATCCCTTCTTGTTTACCCCAGAACGGAATTCAATTCCAATGCTTTCTATACCTGGAATTCGGATGCCGCAGAAAAAGAATTTTATACAGAATCGGAGCAGAAAAGGCAGGCAGTCCTCGAATCATCGACGGGCTGGCGGCCTGGTTCTCATGTTCATCTCCAGGGACAGATCTCCGCCCTGGAGCCGGCCAGAAATCCCGGAAATTTTAATGCCAGAAGCTACCATGAAGCAAGAGGAATTCTCTGTGCGGTGAAGAATGCCGATCTGATTTCCTCTGTGAAGGGCAGAAATCCTGTCGACCGTTTCCGGTCTTTTCTCTATGTCCTCCGAAGCCGGATGACCGAGACCTACACCAGAGCCCTGCCGGGCGAAGAGGGCGGCCTTCTGGCTTCCATGACCCTGGGCAGCCGGAAAGAGCTTTCGGAGGAGGCCCGGGGCCTCTTTCAGAAGGCTGGCCTCATTCATCTCATGGCCGTTTCCGGCACCCATATTCAGGTCGTTGCCTCCCGTCTCTATAAGAAGTTGAAGAAAAAGGGAGCCGGGCTTTTCCTTTCCGGTCTTCTGGCCGGCCTTGCCGCGCTTTTCTACGGAGCTCTCTGCGGCAATTCCCTGTCCACTGACCGGGCCGTCGGTATGTTTCTCCTTCTGGTTCTGGGGGATGTCCTGGGCAGAGCCTATGATACCCTGACCGGTCTCGGCCTTCTGGCGGTCCTCCTTTTACTTCGCCAGCCGGCCGCTATTGAGGATACCGGTTTTATCTTTTCCTTCTCTGCGGTCCTTGTCATGGTCCTTTTCCAGAATCCTCTCGCCAGAGCCTATCAGTCCTTCTGCAAGGAACGCTATGAGAGAAAGTACCGGAGAAAGGCCGGCGAGCGTTTTCTCCTTTCTCTCCCTGAGCAGGCCGCCTTAAGATTCCTTTCGGCCCTGGGTTTTCAGCTTGCGACCCTTCCATTGATGGCTTGTCTCTTCTATGAGATCCCGGTCTACGTTTTCCTCCTGAACCTCTTCGTCCTGCCGCTTTTCCCTCTGCTTCTGATTCTGGGCCTGGCCGGCGGTCTGATCTTAAGCCTTCTGCCCCTGGATTTTCTGCTTATTCCCTGCCATCTGATTCTCTACCTCTATGAATGGACTGCGGATCTGTCCCAGCGCCTGCCCGGCGGCCGGCTCATTGTCGGGAAACCGGCACTGGCGGTCATCCTCCTTTATTATCTGATCCTCATGGCTCTGACTGCATCGCTTCAGAGAAAGATAGACCCTCCGAGGGTCCTTGCTCTTTTGGCCTTAAGTTTCCTTCTCATCGTAAGGATGCCGGAGCCTGGCCGCGTCGATATGCTGGATGTCGGTCAAGGTGACGGGATTTTGATCCATGACAGAAAGGGCGGAAATCTCATGGTGGATGGCGGAAGCAGTGATGTAAATAAGGTGGGAACTTACCGCATCCTTCCCTATCTGAAAGAGGAGGGGATACGAAGCCTGGATTCCTGGGTGATTTCTCATACCGATAATGATCATATCTCAGGAATGAAGGAAGTTATCGAATCCGGCTATCTCCTGGGGCAGATCATAATTGCGAAGGACATGCCGAGAGATGAGAGCTGGGAAGAGATCGCAGAACTGGCGGAGGCCCACGAGATCCCGGTTCGGGAGGTCAGCCCGGGCGACTGTCTGGTTATGGGAGACAGCCGGCTGACCTTCCTCTATCCGGAAGGGGAGAGTGTCGATGAAAGCGGCGGAGATTCTTCGAAAAAGGCAGCCGGAGAAGCTTCTAAAAAGACTTCTGGCGGATCGTCGAAAAAGCTTTCCGGAGACTCATCGAAAGAGTCTTCCGAGGATGCGGATAAAAATGCCCTCTGCCTGAGCTTCTGGCTGGAGACCGGGGATGCCTGTGGGATCTTTACCGGAGATCTGCCTATGGAATCGGAGAATGAAATTATGGAGACGGAGTTTTTTTCGGATTTGATCCGGGACCGAAATCTTACCTTTATTAAAATCGGCCATCACGGCTCCGCGACCTCATCCGCAGAGGACTGGCTGGATGCTCTGAATCCGGAAACTGCCCTGATTTCAGCCGGACAGAACAATCGCTACGGCCATCCCTCAAAGGAGACCATAGAGAGGCTCGACGACCGGAACATTCCCTGGCATCTGACCAGCCAGGAGGGCATGATCCGGGTGGAGCTGGGGAGAAAAATAAAAGTCAGTTCGTATCTGAATTAAGATGGAGGAGAAAATAAAGTCACCATCTTATGGCAAGTGGATATGAATAAAAGTAAAATCATCGCCCTGCAGAAGAATGACAGAGAAGGTTTCTTACTACCTGCAGTAGGTCATCATGAGGACTTCTACGGCAAGCCTAGGGTTAACGCGGCCGGTCTTGGCCCTTTCCTCGAGATCTGCCGCATCTCTCAGGAGACTTTTGATATCCCGGACCTGAAAGCGACGGGCCAGGTTCAGATTCTTACTGACATAATAGGGATACATGCCGGAGGTCTTGGAAATGGCGGCATTGTCGTAATGCTCGGCTTCCATCTCCTTGGCGAGAAGGAGCTGGCGGAACTGGCGCTCGATCAGGGCCAGAATGCCTAAGGGGTCTTCCTTGGATTCCAGGAGGCCCTGATAGTAGGACATGACCTTGTCGGCATTCTTCTCGGAAATGGCGGAGATCATGTCGAAAACCTTGGCCTCGGCCTGACCTGCGCAGATACTGTCGACATCCTCGACCGTGATTTCCGGCCGGTCGCCGACATAGCTCAGGAGTTTCTCAAATTCCGTATCCATCTGGTCCATGCTTTCGCCGGTCCGGGTGTGGAAATCCTCCCAGGCCTGGCGGCGCATCTTTTTTCCGGCCTTTTTCAGACGATTGCCGATCCAGGTCATGAGATCCCTTTCCTTTAAGGTCTCAAAGAGAACCGGCTGACAGTCCTCGCTTTTTACAATGGCCTTGAAGCAGGAATTCCGCTTGTCTACAGCACTTTCCACGAAAATGAAGATCGTGGTTTCCGGTATCCCTTTCTTAATATAATCCGCAAAGGCATCGTGCTTATTCTTGAAGAAATTGCTGTCCTCGATCAGAATCACCCGGAAGTCGGCGAAAAAGGGCAGAGTATCTGCCTGGTCCATAATGGCCTTTTCGTCAACGTCCTTCCCCTGATAGTGACTGAAATTCATCTGATCGTCGGGACGGACCAGCTTACGTACCAGCTTATGCTTGTAGGTCCGTTTGAGATAGGGCTCATCCCCGTAGAGGAGATAGAGATGATGGTAGGTGCCGCGATTCAGATCGCTTTCGATGGGGTTGGTATACATTTCATGCCTTTCCGGAGTGAAATATTTTGTATAACAGAAAATGCCTGTTTGGGGCTTTCATTCAATGTTAAGCATTCTGTTTTTTATAACTTTGATATCTTCTTATTTGTCAAGTACAGTAAATCCGGTCTTCTTGTCCAGGTTCGTCGAGGTTTTTACGCTTCCATCCTTCATGATATAGGCGCATTCAAAGCCCAGGCTCTCGATCAGGGGAATACCTTTGTCGGGTCCTAGAAGGAAGGCGATCGTACTTAAGGCGTCTCCGTCCACGGATTTCTTGGAAAAGATGGTCGCCGAATCCACATCATTTTCCTCCGGATAGCCGGTCGACAGGTTCAGAATGTGGTGGTAGATCTTTCCGTCTTTCTTGAAATAGCGTTCATAGGTGCCGCTGGTGACGACGGACAGATTCTTGACCGAAACCTTTGCCGCAACTTCTCCCGTGGTCGAGAAGGGCTTCTGGATACCGATATGGTAGGAGCTTCCGTCGGCCTTGGCACCCAGAGTCAGGACATTGCCGCCAAGGTTTATGATGCCGCTTTTAACGCCGTTCTTTTCCAGATAATCCTTCATCCGGTCGGCGATGTAGCCCTTGGCGATTCCGCCCAGATCAATCTCGGTCTCGGGATTGCTGACGGTGACGGTATTGTTTTCAACGGAAACTGCCTGATAGCCGATGCTGGACCTGGCTTCATTAACTGCATCCTCGGACGGAACTTCCTTGCTCTTGATGGCGTCCTGCCAGAGAGCGGAAAGCCGGCCGACCGTGATATCGAAGGCGCCGTTGGAAAGCCTGGAATAGGAGAGTCCGGTTTCAATCAGGCTGGCAGTCTCCGGATCCACCTCGACCGGCTGGCCCTTGGCCGCATTGATTTTCGAAATGTCGGAATCCGCAACCGTCGTACTGAAGAGATTCTCGTACTTTTTGGCCAGATCCATGCAGCCGTTCAGGTATTTCTCCTGACTCTTCTTGTAGACGGTGACCGTAATGACTGTATCGAAGTAATTTCCCGTTCTGGAAAATGCAGACCCTGTTCCTCCTATACTGCCTCCGCCGGGAAGACTGCAGGACGTAAGAAGCAGGGCGGCGAGCAGAGCAAAGATCAGGAATTTCTGAAGTTCTTTCCCACCGAAGAACTTATGGCGTGTCATATGGCTGGTTTTGTTTTGGCTGGTTGTATTTATGTGCATGAAATTCATAAGCATGGTCTAATGTTAAATTTTATTTTGAAGAAAATTTCAAATCCCGATCCATTCTTGATGTGAGGAAGTAGAAGGTCTGATTTCTTGGTAATAACGATTAGGGTATCATATGCATTATATCAAATCTGGCAGAAGACCCAACCGTTTTTTCTTATCTGAATTCCAGTAGTCAGCCAGAGAGAAAAGTGATATGATACAACTTAAATATAATTTTATACGTTAAAGAAATGAAGTGAAGCAGACCTGATGAGAACTAGATAGTAGCAAAGCTGATTAGCAGACAACGAATTTAGAAGCAATGTAGAAAATTAAGAACAGGGGCGTGCAGTGAAAAAGTTTTTGATGGGAAATGAGGCCGCAGCCTTCGGCGCCATCCATGCCGGAGTCAATCTGGTGGCCGGTTATCCGGGAACTCCCTCAACGGAGATTCTCGAGACGGTAGCAAAGAATAATGACGGATCCATTCATGTCGAGTGGTCGGTCAATGAAAAGGCCGCCATGGAGGTGGCAGCAGGAGCCGCCTATTCGGGTGCCAGAGTCCTGGTCACCATGAAGCAGGTGGGCCTCAATGTGGCAGCCGATCCTCTGATGAGTCTGGCCTATGTTGGTGTCAGAGGCGGCATGGTAGTCGTTGCGGCGGATGATCCGGGCCCGATTTCTTCCCAGACCGAGCAGGATACAAGGACCTTTGCCATGTTTTCAAAGCTTCCGGTTTTCGATCCTTCCGATCCCCAGGAAGCCTATCAGATGATGAAGGATGCCTTTGAGCTTTCCGAGAAGATTCACAGTCCCGTGCTTTTCCGGCCGACGACCCGGGTCTGTCACGGCTGTGCCTCCATTGAGGTCTCCGATCATTACGAGAAGAATTCGGTTCCGGGTTTTGAAAAGGATACCATGCGCTGGGTGATCTTTCCCCGGACGTCCTTCTTAAATCATAAGAAGATTGAGGAGCGGAATCCGAAACTCGGCGAGGAACTTTCTTCTTACCGCTACAATCAGGTCGTAAAGAAGAAGGGGAAGAAAGGCATTGCCGCAGGCGGTGTCTCCTATGCCTACCTCATGGAAGCTCTTACTCAGATCAAAGAAAATGGAACCGTAGATAAGAATGAGACTGGGAATAAGATTGAAACCGAAACGAAGAATGTGACAGGGAATGAGAATGTGATCGGAAATAAGAATGGTGTCCCTGCCGGAGAACCCTCAATCTTTCGTGTCGGAACGCCCTTCCCCTTCCCGGAAAAGGCCGCCCTGGAATTCCTCAATGGCCTGGACGAAGTCCTCTGCTTCGAGGAACTGGATCCGGTCATCGAGAGAGCCTTGATCTACACGGCGGGAAAATATCATTTGCCCGTCACTATCCATGGAAAGCATGACGGATATGTGGCGGCAGCCGGTGAAAATTCACCGGAATCCGTGCTCTCCGACCTGGCGGCTTTCCTGAATCTGGATCTTCCGGAAAAGGAAAAGCTTCCGGAAAAGCCCGAGCTTCCGATCCGTCCGCCGGTGCTCTGTGCCGGCTGTCCTCACCGGGCTTCCTTCTATGCGGTAAAGCAGGCCATGAAGGGCAAGAAAGCGGTCTTCTGCGGTGATATCGGCTGCTATACTCTTGGAAATGCGGCACCTCTCGATATGGTCGATACCTGTCTCTGTATGGGCGCGGATGTCACCATTGCTCAGGGCATGAAAGTCGTTGATCCGGATGTGACCGCCTTTTCCTTTATCGGAGATTCGACTTTCTTTGCCTCGGGCATTACCGGAGTCGTCAATGCGGTTTACAACCATAACGACATTGTTCTGATCGTCCTCGATAATTCGACCACCGCCATGACCGGCCACCAGCCCCATCCCGGAACAGGACTTACCATGATGGAATTCTTCCAGAAGAAGAAGGAGGGAATCCGGGAGGACGTTGCCAATAAGGTATCGATTGAAAAGATTCTTCGAGGGATCGGTCTAAGTTTTGTCGAAACCGTAGACCCCTTCGATCAGAAGAAGGCCATCGAGACTGTAAAGCGGGCTGCAGAGGAAACCGGTGTCCGCGCTATCATCTTCAAGGCACCCTGCATCGCCCTGGAAAAGCCCAAGGATCTCTATCAGGTGGATGCCGATCAATGTAAGAGCTGCCGGAAATGCATCAATGAAATCGGCTGTCCGGCCATTTCCATGAAGGAGGGCAGGGCCTTTATCGAAAAGTCCCTCTGCTACGGCTGCAGCCTCTGCGAATCGGTCTGCCCCTTTGATGCCATTCATGAGGAAGGAGGCCAGGCATGACAAAGAATATTCTTCTCTGCGGAGTCGGCGGTCAGGGTACCGTCAAGGCTTCGCGGATTATCGCTCTTTCCGCCATGGAAGAGGGCAGAAATGTCCGGACGGCGGAGACCATCGGCATGGCTCAGAGAGGCGGATGCGTTGTGAGCCACGTCCGGATCTCGGACCAGGCCATCTATTCGCCGCTGATTCCCAAGGGGAAGGCGGATCTTCTCATCGCCTTCGAGCCTGGTGAAGCGGTCCGCTGCATCGACTATCTGAAGGAAAACGGCGTCATCATTGTCAACAGGAAGGCGGTCACACCCGTAACGGCAAGCCTCAGCGGCTCCTCCTATGACGGAAGCGATGCCGCATCCTATCTCACGGAACATTTCCCCAATGTCAGACTGATTGACGGAGACAGGGTCTCGGAGCAGTGCGGCTCGGACAAGGTCTTAAATATAGCCCTTCTCGCAGGTGCCGCAGCATCCGGCGAGCTCGGCATATCCGTCGAGGGCCTGAAGGATGCCATCCGAAAGCAGCTTCCGGAAAAAACCCATGCCATGAATATGAAGGCCGTTGATATCGTAACGAAAGGAGCATGAGAATGGAAATCAGTGCAGAACAGCTGGAGCTGGTCAATGACCGGATCAGGGCCCTGGAAAAGGCCAACAGCTTTTATGGCCAGCGGCTGGCGGAGGCCGGCATTCACGAGGTGCATTCGCCGGAAGACTTTCAGAAGCTTCCTTTCTCGGAAAAAAAGGACCTGCGCGAGGCCTATCCTCTGGGACTGATGACAGCTCCCGAAGATCAGATCGTCCGTATTCATTCGTCCTCCGGAACGACCGGAAAGCCGGTTATCATTCCCTATACGAAGAAGGATGTGGATGACTGGGCCACGATGTTTGCCAGATGCTATGAGATGGCCGGTGTCACAAAGAAAGACCGTGTCCAGATTACCCCCGGCTACGGACTCTGGACAGCAGGCATCGGCTTCCAGGCCGGCTGCGAGAAGCTCGGCGCTATGGCCATTCCCATGGGCCCCGGCAATACCGACAAGCAGATCGAGATGATGATTGCCATGGAGTCCACGGTTCTCTGTGCGACATCAAGCTACGCCCTGCTTCTGGCAGAGGAGATCGAGAAGCGGGGACTGGAAGACAAGGTCAGGCTGAAAAAGGGTATCATCGGTTCCGAGCGTTGGAGCGACAAGATGAGAAATAAGATCAGGGCCATCCTCGGAATCGAGCTTTATGATATCTATGGCCTGACGGAAGTCTATGGCCCCGGCATCGGTGTCAGCTGCAGAGAAGAAGAAGGCATGCACTACTGGGATGACTATATCTATCTCGAAATTATCGATCCCAAGACCGGAAAGAATCTGCCGGACGGAGAGTGGGGCGAGATCGTCATCACCACTCTGAAGAAGGAGGGAGCGCCTCTGATCCGCTATCGGACCCATGATATTTCAAGGATTCTTCCGGAGCCCTGCCGCTGCGGAAGCAGATATCCGAGAATCGATATCATCCAGGCCAGAACCGATGACATGATGAAGATTCACGGCGTCAATGTCTTCCCGGCACAGATTGAGGAAATCATTGCCCTCTTCGATGAACTTTCCAGTGAATACCAGATCCGCATCTCCCATCTGGAAGGAAGAGATACCATGCGTCTCTATGTCGAGGCCCTGTCCGGAAAGTCTGATTTCTCGGAACTCAGCCAGAGAGTGGCAGAAAAGGTCAAGAGTAAGATCGGCTTCACACCGATCGTCAAGGTCGTCGAGGAAGGTGTCCTGCCGCGGAGCACCAAGAAAACGAAGAGAGTGATTGACGAGAGATATGAGTGAGACTCACAACAGCGAAGCTGTTGTGAGTTATTAGAACGGCTGCTTCGCATCCGAAAGCGGCACGGCAGGCCGCACCGCTTTGCAAGGCCCGGTGGGCCTTGCTTTTCTAATAAAAAACCGGTTCCCATGACGGAAGGAACCGGTTTTTATTATTCTTATGAGATTTTGATCTTAAATGAAATTACTCAAGACCATTGACAAGCTTGGTAAGACGGGATACCTTGCGGGCAGCTGTATTCTTATGAAGAATGCCCTTGTTGGCAGCCTTGGTAATCTGACCGATTGCCTCAGGAAGGACCTTGTTTGCTTCTTCCTTATTGCCAGCCTCGACAGCAGCTTCAACCTTCTTAACGTAAGTCTTAACTGCAGTACGGATTGCCTTGTTACGCTCAGCACGCTTAGCGCTTGTTACAACTCTCTTCTTTGCAGATTTGATATTAGCCAATGTTTTCACCTCCATGTATTGGAATAAAGAAATAATTATTTCGTGTATTCCCCATCGAGGCCGGACACGGACAGTTCGATGTGACACACAAAATATATAATACGTTTCGGTCCGCCCTGTGTCAAGATAAATTTCACGGGAAATCCGGGAAATTCAGTCGCAGGATGACAAAGACTGCGGTATCATACTTGTAAGAGCCGATTTGTGATCGATCAGGATAAATTCAGAATGAAGAAGAGGAACCATATGCTTCTTGAGATAAAAGACGGAACCGTGACACGGGGCGGACGACCGGTCCTTTCCCATTTTAACTTTGAAATCCGCGGAAAAGAGAAAATCGCAATTGTCGGAAAAAACGGCGCCGGGAAGACCACCCTCCTTCAGGTTCTGGCCAGTGAAAGGCCTCTGGACCGGGACGACCGGGCGGAAAGCCGGGAAGGAAACCGCTTTCAGACGGCAAGAAAGCTGAAAGTAACCTATGTTCCCCAAAGAATGGATCTGCCGGAGGAGTCAAAAGTGAAAGATCTGCTCCCGTTATCTATCTCAAGTGCCCGCCGCCTCTTCACCGAGCTCGGTTTTACCCTGGATGATGCCGATAAGAAAATCAGCGAATTCTCCGGAGGTGAACAGAGAAAAATCCAGCTTTTAAAGGGCTTTCTCGAGGATTCGGACCTTCTGATCCTGGATGAGCCCACCAACCATCTGGACATTGAGACGACGAACCGCTTGGAAGACTTTATCCGCACTTATCCCGGGGCTCTGGTCTATGTCAGCCACGACCGTTATTTCATGGACGAGACCGCCGAGGTCATCTGGGAGATCCGGGCCGGAAAGCTCCGCCGTTACGTCGGAAATTATTCTTCTTATCGAAAGGAAGCAAGAGAGGAGCTGGATCGACAGGCCAGAGCCTATGCCCGTCAGCAGGAGGAGATCAGGCGGGAAGAGGATCTGATCCGCCGTTTTAAGAACAAGGCCAAAAAGGCGGCCTTCGCCCGGTCGCGGCAGAAGCTTCTGGAACGGATGGAAAAGATAGACCCTCCCGCCGAAGATGACGCTGTCATTCATAAGGGAGAAATCCTTCCGGCCCGCCTGGGTGCCAAATGGGTTCTCCAGTGCGAGAACCTGAAAATCGGCTATGGAAAGCATGTCGTAAGAGATGTGGATTTCCGCATCAGAAGAGGACAGAAGATTGGCATCATCGGACCCAACGGTGCCGGCAAGTCGACCTTTCTTAAGACGATCGCCGGAAAAATCAATAAAATCTCCGGAAAGATGACCCTGGGAAATCAGATCGATCTGGCCTACTTTGATCAGGAAAGTGCCAATCTGAAATCAGAGAAATCCGTCCATGACTTCTTTCATGATCGTTTCCCTGCCATGAAGGAAAAGGATTTAAGGACCTGTCTGGCTTCCTATCTTTTTCGCGGACGGGATCTGGACAAGCGGGTTTCGGACCTGTCCGGAGGAGAGAAGTCGAGGCTGCTTCTGGCCGCCCTTCTCGAAGAGAAGCCGAACTTCCTTCTTCTCGATGAGCCGACCAACCATATGGATATCCCGGCCAGAGAAACCCTGGAATCTATTTTCCAGTCCTATAAGGGAACCATACTCTTCGTTTCCCATGACCGATATTTTCTCCAGGAGGTTGCCACCTCACTTCTTGTTTTTGAATATGATAAGAAGGCCTTTACCAGGGAATCCAACGGAGACAGCCTGCCCGGTGTCTCTTATTTTCCTATGGATTACCGCCACTACATGAGACAGATCGAGAAAATTTGTGCAGGATCCGATCCGGCCGCCCTGCGTTCGGCAGAGGATCAGAAGCTGATCAATGGCCTTCATGCGGTCCCGAAACGAAGCCATATGCAGTCCCGGCCACTGACAACCAGGGAAGAGACTCTGGATTGGTATTTCCGGCAGAATAAGGAAGAACGGGAAGAAGCCATGGAAAAACTTGAGAAAGTTTTGAGGACTCAGAATTCCCCGGACGTTTCCGGGATAGAGAAGGAAGCCGATGGAGTAAAAGCTATATCGGCAGAGTCAGAAAGCGGGAATACGGATGGTGAAAATCCGGCAGAACCTGTCTACATGACCTTGGATGAATATATGAACAGTGACGATTCGACCGAAGAGGAGACGAAAGAGGCAAAAGATGCCGAGGAGGCCTTGACCGAATCTCTGATCGATTGGTATGATTTATGGTTGGAAACCCCAGAAGGAAGACAGGAAGTTCCGCCTTCCAATTCGAAATAACAAGCCGATTCAAAACAGTAGCTGGACCACTGATTCATATAGAGAATCCGATCTGAAGCAGTAAGATACGTCGAATCTGCCGGATCAATAAAATTGGATTTTGTTTTACTGAAATACAGGAGGAAAATTCGTGGCAATCGATCAGTCCCATATTCGTAATTTTTGTATCATCGCTCATATCGATCACGGCAAATCGACCCTGGCCGATCGTATGATCGAGATGACCGGCACCCTGACTGCCCGTGAAATGCAGGACCAGGTCCTCGACAATATGGAGGTTGAGCGGGAGCGGGGTATTACCGTCAAGTCCCAGGCCGTCCGCCTCATCTATCATGCCAAAAACGGCGAGGAGTACATCTTTAACCTGATCGACACACCGGGCCATGTCGACTTCAACTATGAGGTTTCCCGGTCCCTTGCCGCCTGCGACGGTGCCATCCTGATCGTTGATGCGACACAGGGCGTCGAGGCCCAGACCCTGGCCAATGCCTATCTGGCCATCGACCACGACCTGGAGATCCTGCCCGTCATCAATAAGATCGATCTGCCCAGCGCTGATCCCGAGGCAACAGCAAGGGAAATCGAAGACGTCATCGGAATCGAGGCAATGGATGCTCCCCGTATTTCCGCTAAGACCGGAGAAAATGTTGACCAGGTCCTCGAAGCCATCGTTGACCGTCTGCCTGCCCCCTCCGGAGATCCGGATGCCCCTCTGGAAGCCCTGATTTTCGACTCGGTCTACGATTCTTACCGCGGCGTTATTGTCTTTATCCGGGTGGTCAACGGCTCTGTTAAGGCCGGTGATCTGATCCGCTTCATGCAGAGTAAGGCCGAAATGAATGTTGTCGAGGTCGGCTATTTCGGTGCCGGCCAGCTCTTCCCCTGTGATGAGCTTCCGTCCGGAGCCGTCGGCTATCTGACCGCCTCCATCAAGAATATCCGGGATGCCCGGGTCGGTGATACGGTCACCCTGGCGGAGAATCCGGCAGAGAAGCCTCTTCCCGGCTATAAGAAGGTCAACCCCATGGTCTACTGCGGTATCTATCCGTCCGATTCGGCCAAGTATCCGGAATTACGGGATGCTCTGGAGAAGCTCCAGTTAAATGATGCTTCTCTCCAGTTCGAACCTGAGACCTCCCAGGCCCTGGGTTTTGGTTTCCGCTGCGGATTCCTGGGACTTCTTCATCTCGAGGTCGTTCAGGAACGTCTGGAGAAGGAATATGATCTGGATCTGGTTACGACCGCACCGGGCGTAGTTTATAAGGTTCATAAGACGAACGGTGAAGTTATGACCCTGACCAATCCGTCCAACCTGCCCGATCCTTCCGAGATCGAATATATGGAAGAGCCGATTGTGTCGGCCGAGATCATGGTCACCAAGGACTATATCGGAGCCATCATGGATCTCTGCCAGGAACGCCGCGGCGAGTATATTTCCATGGAATATGTCGAGGAGAGCCGGGCCCTCCTGAAATATGACCTTCCTCTGAATGAAATCATCTATGATTTCTTCGATGTCTTAAAGTCCCGGTCCAGGGGCTATGCTTCCTTTGACTATGAGTTCAAGGGCTACAAGAGATCCGATCTCGTCAAGCTCGATATTCTCGTCAATAAGGAGCAGGTCGATGCCCTGTCCTTCATCGTCTTTGCCGGAACCGCCTATGAGCGCGGCCGGAAGATGTGTGAGAAGCTGAAGGAGAATATCCCGAGACAGATGTTCGAGATTCCCATCCAGGCAGCCATTGGAAACAAGGTCATCGCCCGTGAGACCGTCAAGGCCTACCGCAAGGATGTCCTGGCCAAGTGCTACGGCGGCGATATTTCCCGGAAAAAGAAGCTTCTGGAGAAGCAGAAGGAAGGCAAGAAGAAGATGCGCCAGTTCGGCTCGGTCGAGATTCCTCAGGAAGCCTTCATGAGCGTCCTGAAGCTGGATACCGATGAATAAGACAAGGAATCAGCAGGATTTCAGATGAATCAGGTTTCGGATCCGAAGGCTTTCCCAAGGGAAGGCCTTCGGATCCATTTTAAATAATAATGAATGATATTTGTCAGAACATCGAACTATATATCCATATTCCCTTCTGCGTAAGAAAGTGCGCCTACTGTGACTTCCTGTCCTTCCCGTCCGATGCGGATGACCGGGAGGCTTACACAGAGGCTCTGATCCGGGAGATCATTTACTGGGGCGGCAAGCTGGATCATCCGGTCCTTTCGACCATTTTTATCGGAGGCGGGACGCCCAGCTGGCTGGAAGTCCCCCTGATGGAAAGGATTCTGAAGACGGTCCGGTCTGCCTTTCAGATTTCAAAGAATCTGGAGTGCACCATGGAAGTCAATCCCGGAACCGTGACCTATCAGGCCCTGCTCGATTACCGGTCCCTGGGCATCAACCGCCTGTCGATCGGCCTCCAGAGCGCCAACGATGACGAGCTTCAAACCCTGGGCCGTATCCACGACTACCGGCGATTCTTAAAGACCTTCGAAAGCGCACGGCGGGCCAATTTTTCCAATATAAATGTAGACCTCATGACCGGTATTCCCGGACAGACCCTGGAATCTCTTCATCGAAGTCTGAGTAAGGTCGTCCTTCTGGGACCGACCCATATTTCTGCCTATGATCTGATTATAGAAGAGGGAACGCCCTTCTATAAGCGCTATCATGCGGATGAAGAGGCGAGAAGGGCAGGAGAGAAGCCGGTTTATCTTCCGGACGAGGATACCGAGTATCAGATGACCCGGATGACTGAGGATTTTCTCCGGGAGAAGGGCTTCCGTCAGTATGAGGTGTCGAATTTTGCCCGGCCGGGCTATCGCTGCCGCCACAATGTCGGCTACTGGAAGAGGAAGGAATATCTTGGCGTAGGCCTTGGCGCCGCTTCCTTCATCGACGAGACCCGCTGGAATGAGACCGATGATTTTCACAGCTATGTTTCTTATTGGACGAGCGGTGTGAAGGATCCCGCCTCAAATTCAGGATCAGGATCTGTATCGAAAGACGGATCTGTTACAAATGTCAGGCCAGGCCCGGATCTGACTTTCCGTATCCAGGGCCGCCCGAAGACTTTGACCAATTTTCAGCGCCTGACTAAGAAGGATGCCATGGAGGAATTCATGTTCCTGGGTCTTCGCATGAATGAGGGTGTCTCCCTGGAAGAATTTGAATCCTATTTCGGCCTTCCGCTGCTTTCCGTCTATGGCAAGGTCGTTGAGAAATACCAGAAGGAAAGCATGCTCTGCCTGGCAGAGGGACGGCTTCTTCTAACCCGGCGGGGAAGAGAAGTCTCGAACGAGATACTGGCGGATTTCCTTTTCTGATGCTTTCAGAATAAATATGAAACGGGATATTTCGTAAGACTGAATATTTTGAGATTTTTCAGGCTCTGGATCTTTTATGATCCGGAGCCTTATTTCGTTCGGCAGATCTGTAATGGGTATACAGATCTGCCGAATACAGACGTCAGGACAGCTCGGCAGATCTGTAACGAGAGTGCAGATGAGCCGAGTTTGTTTGGAAATGAAAAAGGATATTCTAAATTTGTATACAAAAATTAAAAAAATTCCATGTTTTGAGTTGACATCCTCTTCTAAGGGTGATAGATTAATCACAGAAACAATTAGCACTCCAATCAATCGAGTGCTAACAAACCAAAAGGATGAAAGTTTATGGAAGAACTCGATGACCGTAAGAAAAAAATACTGAACGTCATCATTGACACTTATCTGAAGACCGGAGAGCCGGTCGGATCCCGGACCATTTCCAAGGCCCCAGGCCTCGACTTAAGCTCAGCCACCATTCGGAATGAGATGTCGGATCTGGAGGACATGGGCTACATTGAATCGCCCCATACCTCAGCCGGACGGATTCCTACCGACCAGGGCTATCGTTATTATGTCGACAACCTGATCATGGACCGGGACCGCGAGGTCATGGAAGTCCGGACCAGCCTGACAGAGAAGACCGAGAAGATGGAGAAGGTCTTAAAGAAGATCGTTCAGTATCTGGCTCAGAACACCCAGCTTCCGACCGTGATCTCAGCTCCTTCCATTACCAAGAACCGGGTCAAGTTCGTACAGCTCTCCGCTGTCGACGAACACCAGCTTCTGTCCGTGGTTGTCATGGATGGAAATGTGGTTAGGAACAAGATGATCCAGGTCAGCGAGCCGGTCAACAATGAAGAGCTCCTGAAGCTGAACATGCTTCTGAACACGACATTGAATGGACTGACCGTTCAGGACATCAATCTGGGCCTGATTCAGAAGATCCGCGGCCAGGCCGGAACCAATTCCGATATCATTGAATCGGTTCTCGAAACGATCGCGGATACCATTACGGAAGATGATCTTGAGATCTACACCAGCGGTGCAACCAATATCTTCCGTTATCCGGAACTTGCCGATTCCCAGAAGGCCAGCGAGTTCCTTCAGAAATTTGAAGACAAGGATGACCTGGCAGAACTCATTAATGAAGCTGAGGAAGATGCCAAGGAGACCGGTAAGGGTCTTCGGGTCTACATCGGAAATGAGAACCCGGTCAAGAATATGAAGGACGTCAGTGTTGTTACAGCCACCTATGAGCTGGGCGACGGCGTCAAGGGAACGATCGGAATCATCGGTCCCAAGCGAATGGATTATCAGAAGGTTATGGACAGCCTGAGAAGCCTGAAGGTTCAGCTGGAAGGAACCCTGCGGAGGCCCGGCATTCCGGGAAGCTCCGACAAGGGAAATAACAGCGGCGACGGCCCGGGCGGCAGCCAGGAAGAATAGATCGATAAGAAAGGCGGCAGTACTTTGGCAGAAGAAAAGAAAAACGTGCAGACTCCCGAAGCAGAAGCAAAGGGAAGTCCGGCAGAAGATACAAAGGAAAAGAAAGAGCCTCAGGATGAGGCCGTAAAGGAAGAAACGAAGACCGCTTCGAAAGAAGCAAAGGATTCTGAAGAGAAAGCTTCCGACAAGGCTTCGGATAAGAAAGAAGAAACCCAAAAGGAGGATTCCAAGGAAGATTCCGGGAAAGAGTCTTCAGACAAGGCTTCTGACGATGATAAAAAGGGAAAGGGCTTCTTCAAGAAGAAACCGGATCCCCGGGACCAGAAGATCGCAGATCTGACTGATCGGGTTCAGAGACAGATGGCCGAGTTCGATAATTTCCGTAAGAGAACGGAAAAGGAAAAGGGCGAGATGTTCGATGCAGGCGCCCGCCACATCCTGGAAAAGATCCTTCCGGTTGTCGATAATTTCGAACGGGCCCTGGCCCTTCGACCGGAAGGCGAGGACAATGCCTATGCCGACGGAATCGAAAAGATCTACAAGGGTCTGGTAAAGACACTGGATGATCTGGATGTCAAGGAAATCGATGCCCAGGGCAAGGAATTCGATCCCAACTTCCACAACGCAGTCATGCATGTGGAGGATGATTCCCTTGGTGATAATGTGGTGGCAGAGGTCCTTCAGAAGGGTTACACCTTCCACGATGTCGTTATAAGACACGCCATGGTCAAGGTTGCAAACTAGGAACAGCGCGGCAGGCATCTGACCGCTTCTGAAACCAGTGACAGTCCGGTCTGTATTTGACCGGCTCTGAAACCAGTAACACTCCGGCCCATATTTCGACCGGTTTCTAATAGATCAGAACGAAAAGAAACAACTTGAAATTCCGGATTCCCATTCGGATTTCAATCATACTCAACAGGAGGAAATCACTATGAGTAAGATTATTGGTATTGACTTAGGTACTACAAATAGCTGTGTAGCAGTTATGGAAGGTGGTAAACCCACCGTTATCGCTAACCAGGAAGGTTCCCGGACAACGCCGTCTGTTGTAGCCTTCACCAAGAACGGTGAGCGTCTTGTTGGTGAGCCGGCAAAGCGTCAGGCAGTTACCAATGCAGACCACACCATTTCTTCCATCAAGCGTCAGATGGGCCGTGACTATCATGTCACCATCGACGGCAAGCAGTATTCTCCGCAGCAGATCTCCGCAATGATCCTTCAGAAGCTGAAGGCAGATGCAGAGAACTACCTGGGCGAGAAGGTTACCGAGGCAGTTATCACAGTTCCTGCATACTTCAACGATGCTCAGCGTCAGGCAACCAAGGATGCCGGTAAGATTGCGGGACTGGATGTAAAGCGTATCATCAACGAGCCGACCGCAGCAGCACTGGCTTACGGCCTGGACAATGAGAATGAGCAGAAGATCCTGGTTTACGACCTGGGCGGCGGTACCTTCGATGTATCTGTCATTGAAATCGGCGACGGCGTCATTGAAGTACTTGCAACCAACGGTGATACTCATCTTGGCGGCGATGACTTCGATAACAAGATCATCGACTGGATGGTAAGTGAATTCAAGGCCAAGGAAGGTGTGGATCTTTCTCAGGACAAGATGGCTATGCAGCGTCTGAAGGAAGCAGCCGAGAAGGCAAAGAAAGAGCTTTCTGCAGCAACCACAACCAACATCAACCTTCCTTTCATTACAGCAGTAGACGGACAGCCTAAGCACCTGGATATGGATCTGACCAGAGCTAAGTTCGATGAACTGACCATGGATCTGGTTGAGCGTACCGCAACACCTGTTCAGAACGCTCTTCGTGATGCAGGCCTTACTGCAAACGATATCTCCAAGGTTCTCCTGGTCGGCGGTTCTACCCGTATCCCGGCTGTTCAGGAGAAGGTTAAGAGCTTGACCGGTAAGGAACCTTCCAAGTCTCTGAACCCGGATGAGGCCGTAGCAATCGGTGCATCTATACAGGGTGGTAAGCTTGCAGGCGATGCAGGTGCCGGCGATATCCTTCTTCTGGATGTTACTCCGCTGTCTCTTTCCATCGAGACCATGGGCGGTATTGCAACTCGTCTGATCGAGCGGAATACAACCATTCCTACCAAGAAGAGCCAGATCTTCTCTACTGCAGAGGATAACCAGACAGCTGTTGATATCCACGTTGTACAGGGCGAGCGTCAGTTCGCAAAGGATAACAAGACTCTGGGCAACTTCCGTCTGGACGGCATCGCACCGGCTCCGAGAGGAGTTCCTCAGATCGAGGTTACCTTCGATATCGATGCCAACGGTATTGTAAATGTATCCGCCAAGGATCTGGGTACCGGCAAGGAACAGCACATCACCATCACTGCAGGCTCCAACATGTCCGATGATGAGATCAATAAGGCTGTCAAGGAAGCTCAGGAATACGAGGCTCAGGATAAGAAGCGGAAGGAAGCTATCGACACCAAGAACGATGCAGATGCCTTCTGTGTACAGACCAAGAAAGCCCTCGATGAAGTCGGAGACAAGGTTTCCGCAGACGAGAAGGCCAAGGTTGAGACCGAGCTCAAGGCTATGCAGGATCTTTTGGCCAAGTACAAGGACAACAATGATCTGACCGATCAGGAAGTCAATGATATCAAGGCCCAGAAGGAGAAACTCGAGACCGCTGCTCAGCAGGTATTCACCAAGATGTACGAGGCAGCTCAGCAGGCAGCAGCTCAGAATCAGGCCGGAGCAAATGCCGGTGCAAATGCAGGCCAGACTCAGAATGCCGGAAATACCGCCAACAACGGAAATAACGGCAATAACGGCGGAAATGATGATGTCGTTGACGCAGACTACAAGGAAGTCTAAAATTGAACTTCCGGGTTAATTTGATGAGTTAAATGCCAAGCCATACCCCGGTTTTCCGGCGTATGGCTTATGGCGTATTTAGTGAAATATAACTCATGCCCTTTGTGCGGCACGATGGAGAATGTTAATCAGGCTGGATTTATTTCCAGCTTTGTTCAGGAAATGTAAACCAGGCCGGATTATTCCGGCTATAGATTAGAATAGATAGGCAGAGGAATCATGGCAGAACAGAAACGTGATTATTACGAGGTGCTCGGCGTCGATCGGAATGCCGATGAAGACACCATTAAAAAGGCATATCGTAAGCTTGCCAAGAAATATCACCCCGATATGCATCCCGGTGATAAGGAAGCAGAAGAGAAATTTAAGGAAGCTTCGGAGGCCTATGCTGTCCTCTCCGATAAGGACAAGCGGGCAAAGTATGATCAGTTCGGTCATGCGGCCTTTGATGGCGGAGCCGGTGGCGGTGGATTTGATTTCAGCGGTACAGACTTCAGCGATATTTTCAATGACATCTTCGGCGGCGGTTTTGGCGGCTTCAGCGATATTTTCGGGGGCGGAGCAAGATCCAACCCCAATGGCCCCAGACAGGGCGCCAATGTCCGGGCTTCGGTTCGGATCAGTTTTGAAGAGGCCGTATTCGGCTGTAATAAGGAACTGGACCTCTATCTGAAGGAAGAGTGTCCGACCTGCCACGGCACCGGTGCAAAGCCCGGTACCAAGAAGACCACCTGTCACCGCTGCGGTGGCAAGGGACGAATCGTCATGCAGCAGCAGTCCTTCTTCGGAACGGTTCAGAATGTAACGACCTGTCCGGAGTGCGGCGGTACCGGCCAGATCATTGAGCATAAGTGCAGCGACTGTAACGGATCCGGCTTCATCTCAAAGAAGAAGAGAATTGAAGTCGCAATCCCTGCAGGTATTGATGACGGACAGAGCGTCCGCATTCGTGGCAAGGGTGAGCCCGGCTTAAACGGCGGCCCCCGCGGCGACCTTCTGGTCGAGGTCCGGGTTTCCTCTTCTCCGTATTTCCAGAGAGAGGGCTTTGATGTCTACTCTGTAGCAGATGTCTCCTTCGCACAGGCAGCCCTGGGCGGAGAGATCCTGATAAAGACATTGGATGGCCAGGTTCTTTACGAAGTAAAACCCGGCACCCAGCCCAATACCAGAATCCGTCTTCGTGGAAAAGGAATCCCGACCATTCGGAATGCCAATGTCCGCGGTGACCAGTATGTCACTCTTCGTGTTGTTGTACCGACCGGCCTTTCTGCAGAAGGTAAGGAAGCCCTCCGGGCCTTCGATGCCGTCAGCGGCAATACCTTAAAGAAGCCGGATGTTCATGCGGAGACTGCAGAACGAAAGAAGAGAAGTCCCTTCGGACGGAAGAAGCGCTAAGGAGTTATTCTATGACCTGGACCTGTTTTACCATCCACACCACAGAAGAAGCGGAAGAGGCGGTTGCAGCCCTTCTTGGCTCTCTGGATATCAATAATATCGAGTTTGTCGATAACCAGCCTGTTTTCGGACTGGAGGTCGAAGGCGATTATCCGGAGCTCTATCCGGATCTTCCCGAGGATGATGGCAGTGCCCAGGTCAAATTCTATCTGCCCCTGGCTGGAGCTGATGATGCACCGTCGGCTCTCCGGAATTCCGGCCTGGAGATTGAAGAGGTCGACAGCCGCTGGAACCGGGACAATATCCAGACCCTTCTCGACGAGATCCGTCTCCGCCTGGACGGCCTCCGCTCCGTTATGGATGTCGGAAGCGGACAGATTACGACGGACGAGACAGCGGAAGAGGACTGGGAGAATAACTGGAAGCAGTATTTCCACAGCTTTACCATCGGAAATCTTCTGATCGCACCGACCTGGGAGAAGCATCCGGATCTGAAGGAAGGGCAGAAGCTCCTTCGGATTGACCCGGGCCTGGCCTTCGGAACCGGCGCCCATGAGACCACCCATCTGGTGATCGATCAGATCCAGAAGTATCTGAAGCCTGGCGACGAGGTCCTGGACTTAGGCTGCGGCAGTGGCATCCTGACCATTGTGTCCCTCCTTTACGGAGCCGGCCATGTGGTCGATACCGACATCGATCCCCTCTGTCAGGAGGCCGTTCGGGAGAATCTTTCGAACAACGGCCTGGGCGGTCTGTCTTTCCCTGACGAAGACCCTGCTGACACAGGCAGGGATTCAGATGATCATTCCGTCAGAAATCTAAATGATCATTCAGCCGATACATCAGAGGAAAATTCGACCGATGTCTCAGACGGCAATTCGGCTGGCGGCTCAGATAAATGCAGTGCGACACTCTACATTGGTGATCTGACTTCGGATGAGAAGCTTCAGAAGGAAGTTGGATCCGACCGCTACGACATCATTTGCGCCAACATCCTGTCCGATATCCTGATCCCCATGGCACCCGCTATTTATATGGCAGCAAAGCCGGGCGGCTGTCTCCTGACCTCAGGCATCATTGACGGACGCGAGAACGACGTCGCCGATGCCATGATCGCTGCAGGCTTCCATCTGGTTGAGAAGAACCGCCTGGGCGACTGGTGGAATGTAACGCTGGTGAAATAAGCATTCATCTGACTGGTGAATGATCCGTCTGATTGGAAGATGCAAGGTGAGGCTTGTAAAATCATCGGATTGGTTTTAAAATCTGAAAAGCAGGCCGAATGGCAGGCTGGATATATCAAAGGATATATTTTAAAGTAAGTAATTCCGGGGACAGATCCATGTGGACCTGTCCCTCGTTTGGTAAAGAAGAAAATTTAAAAGAAAATAAGAAGAAATCGAAGAAAATTAAGACGAGAATTAAGAAGAGAACTAAGAGCAGAATTAAGACGAGAACGAAGAAGAGAGTCAATTAGAGAACGAAGAAGAGAATCAAGAGGGAAAATAATGCAGCAGATCTTTGTCCGTGAGGAAGATATCGAGGACGGCAGAATCCGGGTCACCGGAGAGGATGCCAATCATCTGGGAAGAGCCATACGCCTGAAGGTAGGAGAGAAGATCCGGGTCAGCACGGATGCGGAGCGAAATTTTATCTGCGAAGCAGTCTCCTTTGACAGCGACGCTTTGACCCTGCAGATCCTTGAGGAAAGCGAGGACACCGAACCTGCCAACCGGATCATTCTTTTCCAGGCCATTCCCAAGGGCAGCCGCATGGAGACAGTCATTGAAAAAGCCGTCGAGCTCGGTGCATCCGAGATCATTCCGGTCGACATGAAGTATTGTGTGGTCCGTCTGGATGAGAAGAAGAAAGAAAGCAGAGTTCAGCGCTGGCAGAAGATTGCTGACGGGGCAGCCCGCCAGTCCAAACGGAGTCAGATGCCCAAAGTCGGACCGGTTTTATCCTTCCGGGAAGCGGCGGATCGGCTTCTGTCACTTGACATTTCCCTCGTTCCGTATGAAAATGCACAAGGCGCAGCTTACACCATGGAGCTTTTACGGAAAATAAAGCCCGGCCAGTCCGTCGGCATCCTGATCGGACCGGAAGGCGGCTTTGCACCCGAAGAAATCGACTATGTAAGAGACAGTAAGAAGGCAGAAGTCATTTCCCTCGGCCATCGGATCCTAAGGACCGATACAGCTGCCATTGCATCCATGACACTGGTCATGATGGCATCAGAGGAAGCTGTCGGAGTCTGAAAAGATCGGTCTAAATTTTACATAAAATAGCGATCGGCATGAAGATGAGAGACCGGTTTAAATTTTGCATAAAATAGCGATCGGCATGAAGATGACATACCGGTCTGTATTTGAAAATAGAGATAGAAAAGACAGGAGCACTATGGAAGCATATCTGGACAATTCTGCAACTACCCGCTGCAGCGAAGCCGCGGCAGAGAAGATGATGCAGGTCTTACGGACGGACTACGGCAACCCGTCCTCCCTTCACAATAAGGGAATGGAGGCAGAGAACTATCTGCGCGAGAGCCGGAAAATCATTGCAAAAACCCTTCGGGTCAAGGACAAGGAGATTGTTTTCACCTCCGGCGGAACCGAATCCAATAACCTGGCTATCATTGGCACAGCCATGGCCAGAAAGAGAAGCGGAAAGCACATCCTTGTGACCCCGATCGAGCACGCTAGCGTGGCCAATCCCATGAAGGCTCTGGCTGATCTGGGTTTTGAGGTCGAGTACATTCCAGTCGATGAAAACGGCATTATTGACCTCAAGGCTTTAAGGTCTATGGTTCGGAATGACACGATCCTGGTCTCCATCATGCATGTCAATAATGAGATCGGAGCTGTGGAGCCTATCGAAGAGGCAGCCCGGATCATCAAGACCGTCAATCCAGAGACCTATTTCCATGTCGACGCCATCCAGTCCTATGGCAAGTTTGAGATCTATCCGGACCGCTGGGGCATTGATCTCCTCTCGGTCAGCGGCCATAAGATTCACGGACCCAAGGGCTCGGGCTTCCTCTTTATTCATGAGGGTGTCCGAATCCAGCCGGAGATCCTTGGCGGCGGCCAGGAAGGCGGTATGCGGTCAGGAACCGAGAATGTTCCGGCCATTGCAGGCCTTGGTGTGGCAGCAGAGGACATGTACAGTCATCTGGCAGAAAACAGAAGCCGTCTTTTTGATTTAAAGAGGCACTTTATTGAAGGCGTCGAGAAGATCGAAGGTACCCATGTCAATGGAAGAACCGGAGAGGACTCTGCGCCTCAGATCGTATCGGTTTCCTTCCGGGGCGTCCGGGCCGAGGTCCTTCTCCATGCTCTGGAGGACCGGGGCGTTTATGTCTCCAGCGGATCCGCCTGCTCCTCCAACCGGCCGGCTGTTTCCCGGACTCTGACCTCCATCCATGTGGCTCATGAGTACCTGGATGAGACCGTCCGCTTCAGCTTTTCGGTCTATACGACCATGGAAGAAATCGATTATGCCCTGGAACAGCTGAAAGCCCTGCTTCCAGTTCTTCGGAAATACACCAGACACTGACTATGCTCAGGAACAACCGAAAGCTCTGCTTCCTGTTCTTCGGAAATACACCAGACACTGACTATGCTCAGGAACAGCTGAAAGCTCTGCTTCCTGTTCTTTGCGAATACACCAGTTACTGAAAGAGAGGAAAACATGTCCTATCAGGCATTTGTAGTTAAATATGGCGAGATCGGCCTTAAGGGTAAGAACCGTCACGTCTTCGAGGACGCTCTGGTCCACAATATCGTGGTCAGCCTGCGGCCCGTAGACGGCAGCTTCCTTGTCGAGAAGGAGCAGGGCCGGATCTATGTCGAGGCCCAGGGAGATTTCGACTATCAGGGCGCTCTGGAAGCCCTGGAGCGGGTTTTCGGTATCGTCGAGATCTGCCCGGCCGTACTGACTGAGGATAAGGGCTTTGACGAGCTGTCGAAGGAGATCCTGGACTATCTGGATGAAACATATACCGATAAGCACTTTACCTTCAAGGTCCTGGCCAAGCGCGCGCGGAAGAACTATCCCATGAATTCCATGGAGATCAATCAGGAGCTGGGCGGCCGGATTCTCGACCGCTTCCCGGAAATGAAGGTCGATGTCCATCATCCCGAGAAGGAGATTCACGTTGAGATCCGCGAGAAGATCAGCTTCTATTCCGAGAAGTTTCCGGGACCTGGTGGTATGCCGGTCGGCACCAACGGCAGAGCCATGCTTCTTCTTTCCGGCGGCATCGACAGCCCGGTTGCAGGTTATATGATTGCCAAGCGCGGCGTTACCATTGATGCGACCTATTTCCATGCGCCGCCCTATACCTCAGAGCGTGCCAAGCAGAAGGTGGTTGACCTGGCCAAGATTGTGGCCTGCTACAGTGGCCCCATCCGTCTCCACGTCATCAACTTTACTGACATCCAGCTAGCCATTTACGAGAAGTGCCCCCATGATGAATTGACCATTATCATGCGCCGGATCATGATGTATCTGGCAGAGCACTTTGCAAAGGAAGACGGAGACATCGGTCTTGTCACCGGAGAGAGCATCGGACAGGTGGCATCCCAGACCATGCAGTCCCTTCTCGTCACAAACGATGCGGCAACTCTTCCTGTTTACCGTCCACTGATCGGCTTTGACAAGCAGGAAATCATCGACCGGTCCTTAAAGATTGGAACCTATGAGACCTCCATCCTGCCTTATGAGGACTGCTGCACGATTTTCGTTGCCAAGCATCCGGTTACCAAGCCTCATCTGGATCGGATCAAGAAATCCGAGCATAATCTGGACGATGTTCTGCCGGATCTCATGCAGAAAGCTATCGAATCCACTGAGACTATTGTGGTGGAAGCGGAGTAACAAGCCGCTGAAGCCATTGTGGTTGAGACAGAGTAAGAAGCAGAGTAAAAAAGCTGAGAAAAAAGCTGAGCGAATAACTTTCACGCGCCAAAGGCATCGCGATTGGGATTTTTCTTCAGAATCGTTGTATAAGGTCCAAAAGCCGGAGGCAAATACATCGGGATTGGAGATTTTCCTCGAAATCGTTGTACAAAATCCATAGTTTATGGAACAAATACAACGGGATGCAGATTTTTCGCCAAAATAGATGTATAAAATCCATTAATTATGGAATAAATACATCGGAAATTGGATTTTTCATCAAAATCGTTGTGTCAATTCGAGAAAAACGAGAAATCATACAACGGTTTTCGGTTTTTTCCTCAAAATCGTTGTATGAAGCTGAAAAACAGGGAAATGTACCTCGGAATTCAAGAAAATCTCCGATTCCGAGGTATAAAATCAGAAAAATCAAAAGAGCCGCCCTCCGGCCCGACATCAGTCAGGTGGGAAGGCGGCTCATAAAAAGCAGATTAGAATTCATACGGTTGATCAGAGATCGGATCAGATTGATCGAACCAGATTGACTAGATCGGGTTAATCGAAACAAGTCAATCAGATTAGGCCGATCAGGCTAAATGATTCCGGCAGATTACTGCTCTACCAGGTAGGGCTTCAGCTGCTCAAGAATCTTGTCAACATCCTTGTCTGCATGGATAGCAAGATCGATGGGCTTGGACAGATCCAGGCTGAAGATACCCATGATGCTCTTTGCATCGATGACATATCTGCCGGAAATCAGATCGAAGTCGCTGTCCATGGTATTGATGGTGTTAACGAAAGACTTAACCTTATCAATCGAATTCAGTGAAATCTGTACGGTTTTCATAATGAGCTCCTTATCTTTTGTCCTAAAATAATTTTGCCATTTAATTTTGTCATGAAATGACTTTGTAGAAACAATTTCGACAAAATTAATGTAGTTCATTCAGGCCGGAAAGTCAATCATTTCGGGGAGGAAACTGGGCTTCAGCAGCAGCCGGGATCTGAGCCCGAAAAGAGAGCGGAACAGAAACGAAAACAGCAGCGTAAAAAGAAAGCAGAGGAAACATAAATTGAAGCGAGCAGCTCTCCACAATCTTGGCTGTAAAGTCAATGCATACGAGACCGAAGCCATGGAAGCCCTTCTGGCAGGCGATGGCTATGAGATTGTCCCCTTCGACGAAGAGGCAGATGTCTATGTCATCAATACCTGCTCGGTTACCAGCATGGCCGACCACAAGTCCAGGCAGATGATCCACCGAGCCAGAAAGAAAAACCCGGATGCGGTCGTCATCGCTGCCGGCTGCTATGTCCAGACCGGGCTGGAAAGTCTGAAAAAGGACCTGTCGGTCGATATTATTCTCGGAAACAATAAGAAGGACGAGCTGATTCCGGAGCTCCACCGCTTCCTGAAGAATCACGACCGGGAGCTGGATGTCATCGATGTCAATGAAGGACACCTGAATTTCGAAAACCTCTATCTGACCCGTACTGCCGAGCACACCCGGGCCTTCCTCAAGGTCCAGGACGGCTGCGACCAGTTCTGCAGCTACTGCGTCATTCCCTTTGCCAGAGGCCGGATCCGCTCCCGTGCCATCGAAGAGGTCGTCTCCGAGACCAGAGAGCTGGTCAGGCAGGGCTACCGCGAATTTGTCCTGACCGGCATACACCTTTCTTCCTACGGTATGGCCCGCTACGGCGTACCAGGTCCCTACGGCCTTCAGGACCTGATTGAGGCCGTGGCAGCTGTTGACGGCGTGGAGCGGGTCCGGCTTGGTTCCGTGGAACCCCAGATCTTTACCGGCGACTTTATCGAGCGGATCAGTAAGGTTCCGGAATTCTGCCCGCATTTTCACCTGTCCCTCCAGTCCGGCTGCAACAGGACCTTGAAGGCCATGAACCGGAAATATACCGCCGAGGAATACGAGGAAACCTGCCGCCAGATCCGGAAGTATTTCGATCATCCGGCAATCACAACCGATGTCATTGTCGGTTTCCCGGGCGAGACCGAGGAGGACTATGCAGAGTCCAAAGCCTACGTCGAACGGATCCGTTTCTACGAGCTTCATGTCTTTAAATTTTCCCGGAGGAAGGGCACCAGGGCCGATACCATGCCCGACCAGATCCCGGAAGAAATTAAGACCAAGCGGAGCCGTGACCTCATCGCCATCGGAAAGCAGATGTCGAAGGAGTTCCGTGAGGAAATCCTCGGCAGCCGCCAGGAAATCTTGGCAGAGGAGAAGATGGAAATCAACGGCAGAAGCTATTGGACCGGCTATACAAAGGAATATGTCCGGATGGCCTATCTTTCTGATGAAAACTTGCAGAACTGCCTGATCAGCGGCCTGGCAGGGTCCATGCTGACCGATGAGATCGTGCTTCTTGACAGAGATACTTGTGAAAGGGTAAGATAGGGCATATTGAGAAGGTATCCGGGATCGGGACAGAGAGGGTTTCTCTGCCAGGCGGACAGAGAATGTTTCCCTGCCGAATAATAAATTGCAATTTCCCGGAACATTACAAAAGGGTGGCGTTAACATGCAGGACTTAGGCAACACACAGTATTACAAGGTTCAGAAAGAACCCAGAGTTGGCGTGAAGGAAATCCTTCGCCAGGTTTATTCCGCATTATCTGAAAAGGGATACAACCCGGTCAGCCAGATCGTAGGTTACATCATGTCCGGTGACCCGACTTTTATTACCAGCTATAAGAACGCTCGGTCCATGATCATTCAGGTTGAGCGGGATGAGCTGGTCGAAGAGCTCTTAAGAGCCTATATCAAGAACGAAGCCTGGAATCAGGACTGATGGACCGGATACTTGGACTGGACTACGGGACCAAGACTGTCGGCGTTGCTGTAACGGACGGTCTTGGTCTGACGGCCCAGGGACTGGAAATTATCCGGCGGGACAAGCCGAAGAAGCTGCGGAAGACCATTGCGCGGATCCGTGAGCTGATCGATCAGTATGACGTCAGGGCCATTGTTCTGGGAAAGCCCCTGAACATGAACGGATCGTCCGGCTTTCGTGTCGAGGATACGCTGGAATTCAAGGCCCTTCTCGAGGAGAAAACAGGCCTTCCGGTTTATCTCGAGGACGAACGTCTGACCACCGTGGATGCCTATGAGATCATGGAAGAAGTCGGTGTCAGAAAGAAGGATCAGAAGACCTATGTCGATGAGATTGCAGCGGTTCTGATTCTCGAAAGCTACATGCATCGTCAGGAGACGAATCAGTGATCTGCAGGATGAGAACGAGTCTTTCTTAACGAAAATATTTATGTCATCCGCATGAGCTGCGGTATCTCTTAGTGAAAGCAGAGGATAGATTATGGATTCCATTACCTTACAGGATGAAAACGGTGAGACCTCAGAGCTTTACGTTCTCGAGGAGACAACCCTGAACGGGAACCATTATCTTCTTTTGTCCGAAGAGGCGGAGGGCGATTCCGATGCCTATATTTTCCGTGAGATGCCTGGCGATGCCGGCGACGAAGCTACGTATGTACCTGTTGATGATGAGACCGAATACTCGGCAGTCCTTCTTGTATTCAAGGAACTGTTAGAGGATACGGATTTCGAGTGAGAGGAAAGAATTTCTTATCATTCGGATTTTTGAATTTTGAATGAAAGGGAATGATTCCCTGAGTCACATTCAGATCTTTTTCAAGAGCATATTTTGAGAAAACAAATTTTAATAGAATCATCACAGTATAAAAATATCACTTATTGTTTTAACGTTTTGTAACGGGATTTATTGCAGGGGGAGACTGCCGTAAGAGGGGCAGTCTTTCTTCTTGTCAGGAGATCTCTGTAAGGAGGAATTTTAATTTTGAAGAAGAAAACTGAAAATAGCGGGAACGAGAAACTGAAAGTCATTCCCTTGGGCGGTCTCGAACAGATCGGAATGAATATGACTGCTTTTGAGTACGGTGATACCATCATCGTCGTTGACTGCGGAATGGCCTTCCCGGAGGACGATATGCTCGGCGTGGACCTGGTTATCCCTGACATCACCTATCTGGAGGAGAACCAGAAGAAGGTCAAGGGATTCTTCATCACCCATGGCCATGAAGACCATATCGGAGCAATCCCTTACGTCCTTCGCCGGATCCAGGCACCCATCTATGCAACCAGGCTGACTATGGGCATTATCGAGCACAAGCTGGAAGAGCATAATATGCTGAATTCTGTCAAGAGGAAGGTCGTAAACTACGGCACCAACATCAACGCCGGTCCTTTCCGCATCGAGTTCATCCGCACCAACCATTCCATTCAGGATGCGGCAGCCCTGGCCATCTATACACCGGTCGGAACCATCGTTCACACCGGAGACTTCAAAGTCGATTACACACCGGTTTACGGCGACCCCATCGATCTCCAGCGCCTGGCAGCCATCGGGCAGAAGGGTGTTCTTGCCCTCATGTGCGATTCCACCAACGCCGAGCGCCCGGGCTTTACCCCGTCCGAGAAGACCGTCGGCCACACGATCGACAGCATCTTCTCCGAGAACCAGAACCGCCGGATCATCATTGCGACCTTCGCGTCAAATGTAGACCGTGTTCAGCAGATCATCAACTCCGCCTATAAGTTCGGCCGGAAGGTCGTTGTCGAAGGCCGGAGCATGGTCAATATCATTACCATTGCAACCGAGCTCGGCTATATCAAGATTCCGGACAACACCCTGATCGAGGTCGATCAGCTGAAGAGCTTCCCGGATGAGAGAACCTGTATCATCACCACAGGATCTCAGGGTGAGTCTATGGCGGCCCTGTCCCGTATGGCAAATGGCAGCCACAGAAAGATTCAGATCAAGCCCAACGACACGATTGTATTTTCTTCTCATCCCATTCCCGGAAACGAGAAGTCAGTCGGCCGTGTCATTAACGAGCTTTATAGGAAGGGCGCCAATGTCATTTTCCAGGATGTCCATGTATCCGGACATGCCTGCCAGGAAGACATCAAGCTCATCTATTCCCTGGTCAAGCCCAAGTATGCCATCCCGGTTCACGGTGAATACAAGCATCTGAAGGCACAGGAAAAGATTGCAGAACAGCTGGGCTATGACGACAAGCACAGGATTATCCTGTCCTCCGGTGATGTCCTCGAATTCGACGCGGATCAGAATTACAAGATTGCCGGAAAGGTCAAGACCGGAGCTGTCATGGTTGACGGTCTTGGCGTCGGCGATGTCGGAAATATCGTTCTCCGCGACCGTCAGCATCTGGCCGAAGACGGAATCATCATTGTGGTTATGACCCTTGCCAGAGAGAACGGCATGCTTCTTGCAGGACCGGATATTGTCTCCAGGGGCTTCGTCTATGTCAAGGACGCCGAGGACCTCATGGATGAGGCTCGTAATGTGGTTGTGGACCTTATGGATCGTCTCCAGGACAAGCATGTCAAGGACTGGACCCGGATCAAGAATGAGGTTAAGGGAGCCCTGTCAGACTTCGTCTGGAAGGAAACCCAGAGAAGACCCATGATCATTCCTGTCATCGAGGAAGTCTGAGATCAAAGAAAATGCCGCAATCGAAGTTGTTTCGGTCGGAAAGGTTTATATTTCTTCGAGTATGAATCAGAGATCCGGCCTACTTCAGTTCGGATCGGATCATGCAAAAGGAGGCAGCAGTGCGGATCAAGGAAAATGAAGGCAAAAGCCTGGCATCCGCCCGGGCGGCCTTCGAATATGAGAATCTGAGAGACGAGCGGATGGAGATCTTTCTCGAATCCCTGATCGATCCCCTGGATTCTCTGCCTTACCTGAGAGATCTTGAAAAAATCTGCCTGGATGCTTATGTCCCGGTGATTCGAAAGCCGACCCAGCGCCTTCTTTCTTTCGAGATGCGGCATTTAAAGCCGAAGCGGATTCTCGAGGTCGGAACGGCCCTGGGTTTTTCGGCCATCCTCATGGCAAAGACCAATCCGGCTGACTGCAGGATCGATACGATCGAAAGCTTTGACGAACGGATTCCCAAAGCGGCGAAGCATTTTGAAGAGGCTGGCGTAAGTGGACAGATTCATCTCCTCCATGGCGATGCCGGTGACCTGTTACAGGATCTGATTGGCCAGGGAAAGACCTATGACTTTATCTTTCTCGATGCGGCCAAGGGCCAGTATCCGGTCTGGCTGCCGCTTCTGAAGAAACTGCTGGATCCGGCCGGACTTCTGATGACCGATAATATTCTCATGGAAGGAGATATTATCGAACCGCACTTTGCCATTCCGAGAAGGAACCGGACCATTCATAAGAGGATCCGGGAATATCTGAAGGATCTTACCACCGATCCGGAGCTTTCCACGGAGATTCTTCCGATTGGTGACGGAATCGCACTGACAGTGAAGAATACGAATCCGTGACGGAATTGCCTGGAAAATTTTCTGAGCGTTGAAATGAATCCGCTGACTGGATGAAGGCATTTTAATTTTTGTAATTTAGAAAACTTGAAATTGCCATGAGACGGAAGAGGTCGAAAGGAATAAAATAAGAATGTACGAAGGACGAAAGCCGGAGCTTTTAGCCCCGGCCAAATCACTGGATATCTTAAAGACGGTTGTGCGCTACGGCGCGGACGCGGTCTACATTGGAGGCGAAGCCTACGGACTCCGGGCCAAGGCCGATAACTTCAATCCGGACGAGATGCGGGAGGGCATTGCCTTCGCCCATGACCATGGAGTCAAAGTCTATGTGACCGCCAATATTTTCGCCCATAACGATGACATTGATGGAATTAAGGAATATTTCCAAGAGTTGAAGGATATAAAACCGGATGCGGTCCTGATCGCAGATCCCGGTGTCTTCGCCCTGGCAAGAGAGATCATGCCGGAGATTCCCATCCATGTCTCCACCCAGGCCAATAACACCAACTACGTCTCCGCCAATTTCTGGTATCAGCTGGGCGCCACAAGAGTCGTGACAGCAAGAGAGCTTTCCCTGGAGGAAATCAAGACCCTTCGGGCGAAGATTCCGGCGGATATGGAAATCGAGACCTTCGTTCACGGGGCCATGTGCATTTCCTATTCCGGCCGCTGCCTCTTAAGCAATTACTTTACCGGAAGAGATGCAAACCACGGCGAATGCACCCATCCCTGCCGATGGAAATACGCTCTGGTAGAGGAAACCCGGCCGGGACAGTATTTCCCCGTTGCCGAGAATGACCGCGGAACCTATATCATGAATTCCAAGGACCTCTGCATGGTCGACCATATACCGGATCTTTTCTCTGCCGGCATTGACAGTTTTAAGATTGAGGGTAGAATGAAGACAGCACTGTATGCTGCCACTGTCGTCCGGACCTACCGAAAGGCCATTGACGACTACATGGAATCTCCCGAGAAATATCAGGAGAATCTGCCCTGGTACGACAGAGAGATCCGCTCCTGTACCTACCGGCCCTTTACGACCGGCTTCTTCTACGGAAAGCCGTCCGATGAAGCCCAGATCTATGACAGCAATACATACGAAAAGGGATCTACCTATCTCGGAACCATTCGTTCCATCGAGAAAGGTTTTTGCCAGCTGACTCAGAAAAATAAATTTTCCGTCGGCGAGACGATAGAGATCATGAAAAAGGACGGAAGGGATCTGAAAGTCAGGGTTCTGGAAATCCGAAATGCAGAGGGAGAAGAGATGGAAAGTGCCCCTCACGCGAGTGAAGAGTTATTTGTCCGTCTCGATCAGGATGCAGAACCATATGATATTCTGCGGAGACAAGAGGAGGCATAATCATTATGGCAAAAGACAAGTATGTAGCTTACGTAGGAACCTACACCCACGAGAACAGCCGGGGCATTCATGTATATGATGTCGATCCTGACACCGGTATTTTCAAATTACGGGGCGTCGCAGAGATCAACAATCCCTCTTATCTGACCGTATCCCGTGACGGAAAAACTCTCTACTCCATCGCAGATGAAGGTGTTGCATCCTTCGCAATCGATGAAAACGGCGATCTGACCAAGACCAGTCAGAAGTGGATCGGCGGTATGAGAGGCGACTTTGTAGAGGTGGATTCCAAGAACCGCTACCTCTTTGTCGGCGGCTATCATGACGGCCGTGTTACCATGATGCGTCTGAATCCGGATGGAACCATCAAAGGTATTGCTTTCGGAATCTTCCATAAGGGCGGTGCCATTGGCTTCGGCGATCCGCATTTTGACCATGCCAAGGTTACCTGTGTCCGCCTGACACCGGATGAGAAGTTCCTCTGTGCCGTTGACTTCGGCTTGAACCAGGTCAAGGTTTACCGGATCGACTATGATCTCGGAAATCTGACCATGGTTGACATTATCCGTCCGGAAATCGATGCCGGCGCAAGAGAGATCCGTTTCTCCAAGGATGGAAAGTTCGCCTATGTCCTGACCGGAATCAATAATTCCATTGAGGTTTATCGTTATTCGATTGATGACCGTGACGAGCCGGTCTTCGAGAAGATTCAGCAGGTCAGCGTCATGAATCAGAAATATGAGGCTGCCGCATCCCTCAATATGTGCTTCACCTCCAAGGAAGACTACATCTTCGTTGCCATCGATGCACTGAATGCGGTCACTGCCTTAAAGAGAGATCCGGAAACCGGTTTCCTGACCTATGACGGCATGACCTATGTCAGCGGCGAGTATCCGAAGTCCATTGTAACTCTGCCCGGTGACAAATTCCTTGTCGTTGCCAACCACGATACCAACGATATCCGGACCTTCGAGATCAACGAGAAAGGCCACTACTGCCTGATGAAGAATGCACCGGTTAAGATTCATCAGCCCAACCGGATTCATATTCACAGACTGAGATAAATATAGACCGGTCTGACGGAATTCAGCAGATTGAGATGAGGAGCCATCTTCATCAGTAGACTGTGAGAATCAAATAACTGGCTTGGAAGGAATGACGCCGTGAAATTCGTTTCACGGCGTTTCTTTTAAGCAGAGATCAGATATGAGGCCGTATTCAGCCAGTTCAATATGCAGAATACGGAATTTTTAGATTCCTCGGAGGAAGAAATATGGCAGGATCCACATTTGGAAATTTATACCGGGTTACCACCTGGGGCGAGTCACACGGAAAGGCACTGGGCGCAGTCATTGACGGCTGCCCGGCCGGCATGCCGCTGGAAGAAACCGACATCCAGGCCCTTCTTGACCGGCGGAAGCCCGGCCAGTCCAAGGCTTCCACAGCCCGGAAGGAAGCCGACCGCTGCGAGATCCTTTCCGGCGTCTTCGAAGGAAAGACCACCGGAACGCCGATCTCGGTTATCGTCTGGAATGCCGACCAGCATTCCAAGGATTATTCCGACCTGGCAGAGGTCTACCGGCCGGGACACGCCGACTATCCCTATCAGGTCAAGTACGGCATCCGGGACTACCGGGGCGGCGGACGTTCCTCCGGCCGTGAGACCATCGGCCGGGTTATCGGAGGCGCTGTCGCTGAAAAGATTCTGTCAGCCCTTGGTATTCATTTTCTCACCTATGCCAAGGCCATCGGCCCGGTGACAGCGGAAAATGTAGACCCGGCCTATATTTCACAGAATCCCTTCTATCTGCCTGACCCGAAGGCGGCAGAGGAGGCGGAGAAGATTCTGGACCAGGCCCGGAAGGATGAGGATTCTCTGGGCGGAATCATTGAATGCCGGGTTTTGGGGCTTCCGGTCGGAATCGGCGAGCCGGTTTTCGACAAGCTCGATGCGGAGCTGGCCAAGGCCATGCTGTCGATCGGAGCAGTCAAGGGCTTTGAGATCGGAGCCGGTTTCCGGGCGGCCAGGACCAGAGGATCGGAAAACAATGACGGCTTTACCCTGTCTGTCGATGACGAAGGGAAGCCGGCCATCGTAAAGACCAGCAATCATTCGGGCGGAACCCTGGGCGGCATGTCGGACGGAGGCGATCTTCTTTTCCGTGTGGCCGTAAAGCCGACCCCATCTATCAGTCAGACCCAGGAGACGGTAAGACAGCATGGAGACACCTGCGAAGAAACCGAGATCCGCATTCACGGAAGACACGATCCGGTTATCGTACCCAGAGCCGTTGTCGTTGTCGAAAGCATGGCAGCCATGACCATCCTGGATCTGTATCTCAGAAATTCTGTTGACCGGATGGATGAACTCACGAAATAATAAACGTTCAGAGTAATAAATAATTTTAAGGAAAGAGTATGTCAGAGAAATCAACCTACAGGATTCTGAAAACAGACGGCATGGCCAAGCGTGCCGAATTCACGACCGTACACGGAACCGTGCAGACCCCGCTTTTTATGAATGTGGCGACAGTCGCTGCCATCAAGGGCGCGGTCTCCACCGATGACCTCCATACCATTGATACCCAGGTGGCTCTGTCCAATACCTATCATCTTCATGTCCGGACCGGCGACAAGCTGATCCATGACCTGGGCGGCCTCCATAAGTTCATGGTCTGGGACCGGCCCATTCTGACCGATTCCGGCGGATTCCAGGTCTATTCCCTGGCAAAGCTCAGGAATATCAAAGAAGAGGGCGTTACCTTCCAGTCCCATATTGACGGACACCGGATCTTCATGGGCCCGGAAGAGTCCATGACCATTCAGTCCAACCTGGCATCAACCATTGCAATGGCCTTTGATGAATGCCCGCCGGCCCTGGCCGAGAGAAGCTATGTCGAACATTCCGTTGCCCGGACCGAGCGCTGGCTGGCCCGCTGCAAGACCAAGATGGACTGGCTCAACGACCAGGAGACAACCATCAACCATAAGCAGCTCCTTTTCGGTATCAACCAGGGAGCCATCTTCCCGGACATCCGGATCGAAAACGCAAAGCGGATCTCGGAAATGGATCTGGACGGCTATGCGGTCGGCGGCCTGGCCGTCGGTGAGACAGCAGAGCAGATGTACGACATCATTGAACAGACCACGCCTTACTTTCCCAAGGACAAGCCGACCTACCTTATGGGCGTCGGCACGCCCCAGAATATCCTGGAAGCTGTTGAGCGCGGTATCGATTTTTTCGACTGCGTCTACCCCTCCCGAAACGGCAGACACGGCCACGTCTATACCCATAAGGGAAAGATAAACCTGACAAACAAAAGGTATGAGACCGACATGGCTCCGATCGAAGAAGGCTGTCAGTGCCCGGCCTGCCGGACCTATTCCAGAGCCTATATCCATCACCTTTTCAAGGCCAAGGAAATGCTCGGCATGCGGCTGGCGGTTCTCCACAATCTCTATTTCTACAACCATCTGATGGAGGAGATCCGCAATGCCATTGAGGCCGGAAACTACCACCAGTGGAAGGAAGAGACCATCGATGCCATGAACGAATATTCCAAAGGATGACAAGAATCCTGAAACCCGGCAGAACAGAGGCCATCTGTGTTCACCGTCTGACTATGCTGGAAAATATCTTATCTTGCATTCCATACAGGCATTCGATAAAATATTAGAAGTTATGTAATTTGTTTTTTAGGAGGAAAAACTATGATTTTAGCATCATCTGCAGGAAGCAGCGGAATCGTTATGATTCTCTGGATCGTAATCCTTTTTGCATTCATGTACTTCCTTATGATTCGTCCCCAGCAGAAGGAAACCAAGAAGAAGAACGCTATGATGGAAAGCCTTGCCGTTGGCGATACCGTTCTTACCACAAGCGGCTTCTATGGTGTCGTTATTGATATCTCCGACGATGACACTATCATCGTAGAGTTCGGTAACAACAAGAACTGCCGGATTCCTATGCAGAAGGCAGCCATTTCCGCAGTAGAGAAGCCGGAAGATGCCGTTGCCAAGACTGACGACACAGCCGACAAGACCGATAAGAAGGACGAGAAGAAAAAGTGATTTGATCCGAAAGGACCGGGAAAATGACTATATTTGATGTATTGACATTGATCGGCGGAATTGCTCTCTTCCTTTACGGAATGCATATCATGGGCAATGCCCTGACCAAGGCAGCCGGCAACAAGCTGGAAGGTCTGCTGGAACGTCTTACCAAGACAACGATTATGGGCGTCCTTCTGGGCGCGGGCGTAACAGCAGTAATCCAGTCGTCCGGTGCGACGACAGTAATGGTCGTCGGTTTCGTAAACTCCGGAATCATGAAGCTGGAGCAGGCAGTTGGTATTATCATGGGTGCCAATATCGGTACCACCATTACCGCCTGGATTCTTTCTCTGACCGGTATTCAGGGCGATTCGATTTTTGTCAATATGCTGAAGCCGACATCCTGGACTCCCATCCTGGCACTGATCGGTATTATTTTCGTCATGTTCATGAAGGACGAAAAGAAGCATGATATCGGCGAGATCTTCCTTGGATTCGCTGTTCTCATGTTTGGCATGAATACCATGACCACGGCGGCAGCGCCTCTGGCCAATATGCCATCCTTCACCAACATGCTGCTGAAATTCTCGAATCCTGTATTCGGAATTATTGCAGGAACGGTTCTGACAGCAGCCCTGCAGAGTTCCTCGGCATCCGTCGGTATCCTGCAGGCTCTCTGTATGACAGGAACCGTGACCTATGGCGTGGCTCTTCCCATTATCATGGGTCAGAATATCGGTACCTGCGTGACCGCTCTGATCTCTGCAATCGGAGCCAAGAAAAACGCAAAGCGTGCCGCCTTTATTCATCTGTATTTCAACCTGATCGGTACACTGATTTTCATCACGGTTTATTACGCACTGAATGCGATTTTTCATTTTCCGCTGACAGCCGAGGCTGCGACGCCGGCAGGAATCGCTATCGTCCATTCGGCCTTCAATATCCTCTGTACCCTCTTCTGGCTGCCCTTTAACAAGGTTCTGGTCAAGCTTGCCTGCATGACCGTCCGCGGCAGTGATGACGATGAGGTCGAGACCGGAGAATTCACTCAGGAACTTTCTCTTCTGGATGAGCGTTTCCTGGAGCGCCCTGCTTTTGCAGTTGCCCAGGTTGTTGCCGTATCCAACCGCATGGCGGAGCTGACCAGAGACTGTCTGAATGATGCGACCGGCTATATGCTGGAGCGGAAACCCAAGATGAAGAAGAGAGCAGTGGCCCTGGAAGCTGCCATCGATCTCTACGAGGATCAGCTGGGATCCTATCTGGTCAAGCTGTCGGGACGTTCTCTTTCTCTAAAGGACAGCGAAACTGTTTCGACCATTCTTCACAGCATCAGTAACTTCGAGCGGATTTCGGATCACTCACTGAACCTGGTGGAAACCACGGATGATATGATCAAGGATGACTCCAAGTTCTCGGCCAAGGCCATGAAGGAACTGCAGATCTACATCAGCGCGGTTCGGGAAATCGTGAATATTACCGTCAATGCCTTTACCAAGAATGATCTTGAGGCAGCATCCAGTATCGAGCCTCTGGAAGAGGTCATTGATAACCTGAACAGCAAGGCCAAGAAACACCATGTCAAGAGAATGCAGTCCGGTGAATGTACCATGGGCCTGTCCGTCCTGATTGAAGACACTTACATCAATCTGGAGCGGATATCCGACCACTGCAGCAATATCGGCGTCACCCTGATCCAGGTCAGCGAGGATGAATTTGATACCCACGAGTATCTGGACACACTCCGCGAGGAGAGAACGCCGGCCTTTGCAAAGAAATTCGAAGCTTATAAGACCAAATATCATTTCTGATTTTCGGGAACTGCCTTCGGGCAGTTCTTTTTTTATAAGCAGATCTTATTAAAACCATTAGAAAAAGGCAAAGGAAACTCGCGAAAAATCATCCGGTACAAATTGCAATTTCAATAAGTAATACTTATAATTAGTCTGTAATTGATTTTGCTGAGCGAAGATGAAAGCACTTGAAGGTTCCTGAAGGTGAATGAAATTTTCTTCAGACCGAAGGACGGATCAGTTCCTTTGCCTTTGCCCGGCGGATACGAGGAGGATTAAGTAATGGAAAACTTCTTTAAACTGAAGGAGAAGGGTACCAACGTCAAAACCGAGGTACTCGGAGGTGTGACCACCTTCATGACCATGGCCTACATTCTGGCCGTAAACCCGACAATTCTGGGAAATGCCGGTATGGATTCCGAGGCAGTTCTGATCGCAACCTGCCTGGCTTCATTCGTCGGAACCATGTGCATGGCTCTCTTAGCCAACCTGCCTTTCGCCCTGGCTCCCGGTATGGGCCTGAACGCATTCTTTGCATTTACGGTCTGCGGTTCCATGGGTTATCCCTGGCAGTTAGCTCTCTTTGCCGTATTCATCGAAGGAATCATCTTCATTCTTCTGACCCTTACCAATGTGCGTGAAGCCATCTTCAATGCCATTCCCATGTGCTTAAAGAAGGGCGTCGGTGCCGGCATCGGCCTCTTTGTCGCCTTCATCGGACTGCAGGATGCAAAGCTTGTCGTTCACTCTGATTCCACGCTTTTGACTTTAGTTGATTTTACAGCAAACTGGCATACCATGGGTATCGTAGCTGTTGTCGCCCTGATCGGTCTGGTTCTGATTGCTGTTCTGGAATACAAGAAGGTGCCCGGCGCTATCCTGATCGGCATCATCGTAACCTGGATTCTGGATATGATCATGCAGGCAGCCGGTGTCTATGTACCGAACCCCAAGACCGGTTTCTATTCCGTATTCCCTTCCATGCATCTGACCGACTTCTCCAAGCTGGGCGAGACCTTCGGACAGTGCTTTAATTTCGCAGCCTTCGGAAAGGTCAAGATCTTCGATTTCTTCGTCATCATGTTCTCTTTCCTGTTCGTTGATATCTTCGATACCATCGGAACCCTGATCGGTGTATCTGATCGTGCAGGTATGCTGGATAAGGATGGAAAACTTCCGGAGATTAAGAATGCACTTCTGGCTGATGCCATTGCAACATGTGCAGGTGCAGTATTCGGTACTTCCACCACAACAACCTATGTAGAGTCCTCTGCAGGTGTCGGCGCCGGCGCAAGATCGGGTCTGGCTTCCGTAGTTACCGGACTTCTGTTTCTGGTTGCTATCTTCTTTGCACCGATTTTCACATCTATCCCCGGCTTCGCCATCGCTCCGGCTCTGCTTTACGTCGGCTTCCTGATGCTGTCTTCTGTTACGGATATTGACTTCAGTAACATCCGCGAAGGTCTTCCGGCATTCCTTACCGTCCTTTGCATGCCGCTGATGTACTCCATCGCAGAAGGCATTTCCATCGGCATCATTTCCTATGTTGTCATCAACCTGATCTGCAATCTGCTTGGCAAGAAGGAAGACAAGGTTAAGATCACACCGCTGATGTATGTCCTGGCCGTGATCTTCGTTCTGAAGTACATTTTCCTTTAATATTGACGAGCTGACTGATTTATTTTTTGGCCGATGCCAATTGAGACTCTCGGATTTTTCTCCTTATGATTTGACAGGGGAGGAAAGTCCGGGAGCCTTTTGTTTTACAGAGCTCTAGAAGTTTGGCTTTTGTTTTGCTAACTACGGATTTATCATTTTTGGCAGATTTTAAAATTACAAAACAAACTTGTAAAGTGGATAATTGCATGATAATATCTAATTAAAATTAAAATAATACAATAATATACGATTGTGGCCGAATGCCTTTGCTGAATATGTAAATTACTAAAACTTCCCATACCCAAAATGGGATTTGTTCCTTGAAAATTCAATAATTCAGGCAATCAGATAGCATTTAAGCTGCGGAATACGACCTCATCAATGCTGATTGAAGATACGAAGGCAGTCGATTCACAAAAAGTCATGTGATTATCTAAAGGAGGCGTTATGAAAAAACATGTGGGAATTCTCGTACTTTGCCTTATATTCACTGCTCTTTTCTGCTGTCTGACTGCTTGTTCTGGTAACGAAAAGACTTTGCTTGACGGCACCTATATTAAAGTAACGAAAGGTTCCGGCAATAATAGTCAGGCCAATATCCATACAGAATATAAATCGAATGCAGTCGCAGCCATGAAGAAAGGAGAAAGTCTATGCGAAAGCATTGAAAAACAGGCAGATCATAAAGGCGGCAGCCTGACCCTGTCGGACGGCAGTAAGATTGACCTGGATCTCTCCATACAGACTGCATCTTCAAATGGCAGTACATCGAAAAAAAGTGAATCCATGTATGGTATGACTGCGGGCACCCTGAAAGAGCTTGGAAATACACTCCAAATCGATTTTCTGGAACCGAAGAATATAGAAGCTGCCGCGTCAGAAAATCAGTATGCCCTGACAGCAGATCCGGAATTTACTTCGGTCGAGATCACTTCAGTTGCAATTCCCTGGGAAAAATATACGATCTCAACAGAAATCGATATCTATCCGAAGAAGAATGGCAGCAAAATCACAGACCAAACCGGGGATAAAGACATCGAATGCCTTGAGATGAAAAGCGCAGAGGGCATGAAAGCGGATGTCCTGATTCAGGATGCAGCAAGTGCTCAGATTGTACTTCGCTCGGATGGTATTTTATATGAATATCAGCTTTCATCCGGAGACAAGGATGTCATCCAGTCTTTTTTGGACAGTCTGTCCTGATTCTTCCTACTCCTAATGATCGTCTTTCTGTACTTGCATTGATCCTGATTCTTATTTGAAAATGTTTAAGACAAAAATCAACTGCTCCGACTCATTGGTTTAATCCTTGAGCCGGAGCAGAATTTTTACTGGCTGGATGCAATATTTAGGAAAAGTGTCAAAGTAAGCGTTCGCCTGCTTCTCGAAATCAGAAAGCTTTGTTAGTTATATAATCATAAATAATGGTTGGGGAAGCAATAATATTTGGATTGAACCCAATACTAGTTAATTGGACTATACCATTCATTTTACTAACTAAGAGGGAGATGGGAATATGAAAAGAACCATGTCTATTTTAGCAGTAACAGCTGCTTATTTATTACTATTGGGTTGTACTTCAAATAAGCCAAATGTCAGTATCACTATGAAAATTGATCCAAAAGACATTGAACAGATCACGGCTTCTTCCCAGATGACGGACCCGAAACAAGACATTGTGTTGGAAAAGGATCAGGTGGAAGAACTTGTCAAAAAGTTGAATTCCTACCCGCTGCAAGAGATACAAGACGAAGGCAAGAAGGGATGGCAATATGCCTTTACGATCGAAAGAAAGGGAGACGACAATACACAGATTTCTTTCACGGATCATACCGTTCAAGTGAATGATAAGACGTATGAGGTGAAAGAATACAAGCCGGAGGATTTTTCGTATCTCTTTGAGTAAAGTTTTGCTAACTACGGATTTATCATTTTGCAGTGTCTCCTGTTGTTTTTTTGGTCAATATAGTAGAAAATAAGAAGAATAGACAGGCGATACCTATCGTCTATACGGACAATTACAGGATCAAACACAGGGAAAGGAAAATCGGTTTGGCGGCAATTGTAACAGGCGGAGGCTCCGGCATTGGCTTCGAGATCGCTAAGATTCTCTATCTGGAAGAAGGACAGGATCTGATCCTGGTCGGGAGAAATGAGGACCGTCTCATGAGAGCGAAGAAACGCTTGGAGACAGAATCGAAGAGAAAATCTTCAGGAAAAGCGGAGCCGATCATCCAGACCTATGCCATGGACGTCTCGAGTCTTTCCGCCTGCCGGGAATTTCACAGCTGGATTGAAAGTCATGGCATAGCTGCAGACTATCTCGTCAATGCCGCCGGCTTCGGAACCATAGGCCCTTTTCTGCAAACGGATCTTGACAGGGAGGCCAGAGAGACTGACACCAACTGCAGGGGGCTCCTTCAGATGACGAAGCTGTTCCTGCCGGATCTGATGAGAGTTCATGGCTGTCTCTTAAATGTCGCGTCCTCCGCAGGCTATATGCCGGGAAGCCCCGGTATGGCTGTCTATTATGCAACGAAAGCCTATGTCCTCTCTCTGACGCGTTCGATCTCGGCAGAAAGGGATGTAAGACGGAGTAAAGTCCTGGTTTCCGCCCTTTGCCCCGGCCCGGTTTCCACCGAATTCTCAGAGAAAGCAGGGGGCAGCGCGACATCGGGCCTGGCGATGATTTCGCCTCAGACATGCGCAAGAGCCGCTGTATGCGGCATGAAAAAGGGGAAGCATCTGATCATTCCGGGCGGACTCATGAAATGTACTTATCCCCTGGCAAAGCTTTTGCCCGCATCCTGGCTTCTCTTCTTTGCCGGAAAGCATCAGGATCAAAAACTCAAATCCTGAATAAGAGATCAGGATCAAAAACTCAGATCCTGAATAAGAGATCAGGATCAAAAACTCAAATCCTGAAATATTAATCAGGATCTATACAAGAAACTAAAAGGATTGCAAATAGATGAAACAGACAAACTACAAGCATTGGGAGAAACTGGACAATACAGCCAATCTCTTCCCGGTCATAGCGGGAGAGCACATGACCAATACCTACCGGATCTCCTGCGAATTAAATGAAATGATCGACCCAAATCTCCTCCAGCAGGCCCTGGACCGGATTCTTCCCCGTTTTCCGGGTTTCAACCTCCGCCTCCATACCGGTTTCTTCTGGTATTATCTGGAGGAAAACGGCCGGCCTGCGCCCAGAGTTCACGAGGAGGATACCTATCCCTGCCGGCTGATCCAGCCAAACCGGAACAATCACTATCTCTTCCGGGTGACCTATTACAGGAAGAGAATCAATCTCGAGGTCTTTCACGCCATCGCAGATGGCATGGGCGGAACCACTTTCCTTAGAGAGCTAACCTACCAGTATCTCCGCTTGGCCCATCCGGAGCTGAAGAAGGCCCTGGGAGACGGCCTGTCCGATGAGACTTCTCTGAACCGGGAGGACTCCTTTCTTCGAAACTTCCGTAAGTCCAGCCCGCCCAAATACAAGCTGGACAAGGCTATGGAGATCAGCGGCGAGAAGCTTCCCTACAACGGCTTCGGCGTTATGACAGGCTTCATGTCGGTCAGTCAGATCAAGAAAGTGGCAAAGGAAACCTACCATACCACGATCAATGACTATATCGTAGCGGCCTTTATTTACGCCACCTATCGGAATTTTCCGGACAAGGCCTACCAGCGGCCCATCCGCGTGGCCGTGCCGGTTAATCTGCGCCCTTACTTTAATTCGAACACGACCAAGAATTTCTTCGTCATGGTGTCCGCCGAGTTCCGGCCCGACAAGGACGACTACAGCTTTGAAGAGATTGTTGACATGACCAGCCAAAGTCTGAAGGAGCAGATGACCCGGGAGAATCTCGAAGCCATCTTTTCCTTCAACGTGTCCAACCAAAAGATTCTGGTGGCCAGAGCCGTGCCGCTTCCCCTGAAGAACATGGCCATGAAGGCCTTCTATCAGAAGTCGGCCCACGCCAATACGACGACAATCACAAATATAGGGCGCGTCACCGTTGAAGATGCCTATAAGCCCTATATTTCCTCCTTCTTCTGTTTCCTGCCTTTCTCGACCGGACAGAATCTGAAGGCGGCCATCACCTCCTATGAGGACAAGCTGGCCCTAGTCTTTTCTTCGGCCCTGACCGATACCTCAATTGAACGGGATGTCTTCCGCCAGCTGAGCAGGGATGGAATAGAGGTAGAGATTGAGACCAATGGAGTTTTCTAGGGATCGTTTTTGGCTTAGATTGATATGGAAATTGATATAGAAATGCAAACCAGTTGGTTTGCTGGAAATCGATTTGATGATTGAAAGAAGAATGAAAACCAACAGGGATTTCTTGTAAAGGGATACTATGGGATACTGCAAGACATGTAAAGTAAAAATTCTGGATGATACCGACCGCTGCCCCTTATGCGGCAGCGTCTTGAAGAACGACGGAGACGAGACGGATCCGAACAGTCCGATCAGCCGGACCTATCCGGATATCTTCGCACATAAAAAGAAACTGAATCTGACCCTTCGGATTGTCGGCTTTCTCGCCGTAGCGGTTTCTCTGGTTTCTGTTTTCCTGAATTACAACCTGAATGGCGGCCTGAAGGGCTTCTACTGGAGTCTGATCGTTGTCGGAAGCCTTCTCTACGCCTTCTCAATCTTACGACTGATCGCCATTGAAGCAGGTTATATCCGCCAGATGCTGAGTGGCACCATCGGAGCCGTCCTTCTGGTTGTCTGGATCGACGTCCTGACCGGCTTCCACCGCTGGTCCATTAACTTTGTTCTGCCGGGCTCCATGCTTCTGGTTGATCTGGCCTTTATCATTTTCATGATTATCAATCGGAAGAACTGGTCCGGCTATATGCTATATCAGCTCTTCATGATTGTCATCGCCCTGATTCCGCTGATCCTGATTCTGACCCATGTGGTGACTCATCCCATTGTATCGGAGATCGCAATCCTGTCAGCTATCCTGGTATTCCTGGGAACTTTGATCCTGGGCGGGGCAGCAGCGAGGACGGAAATCCAGAGGAGATTTTTCTTATAAATTGTATTGATAGATAAAAGTTAAGGCCGGTCAGAGGTATTCTGGCCGGCCTTGTTGGTATTAGAAACAGTAGATTTAAATTTGAGTCAGGAAGTGCTTCAGTCCAAGAGATGCTCCACCGGTAGATAATCCGGCAGACCATCCTTGAAGCGTACATGTGGCTCACCCTGAATCAGGGGACGGAGATAAGCTAGCATCTCATCTGTCACGTCATTGCCCTCGGCATTGATCCAGGACCGCGGAACCGGCTTGACCTGATTGGCAATCTCATGAACCGGGCAGGAATCATAACGGACCTTATAAGGATCGCCGGACGTCCGCTCCAGAACCGCCATCACTCCGGTCTGACCCTCCAGAGCATAATGGAAGGCATGATTTCCAAGTGCCTCCGCCTCCGAGAGATCCCGGCCGGAAGCCAGATGCATGGCCGACCGCTGGAGCACGTTGATCTCAATCGACCGCACCTTGACCTTGAGCCGGTTCTTCAGAATATTTTCCAGAGTCTTTCCGGCTCCGCTCAGATGATTGTGGCCGAAGATATCGCTTCCCGAATCTGCCGTGCTGATATAGTTTCCGTCCTTATCGCGGATGCCCTCGGAGATCGCCAGAACAACGGTATCTTTCTTTTCGAGAAGAGCCCGCGTATCTCTGATGCATTTCTCCAGGTCGAAGGCAGCTTCCGGCAGATAAATATAGTCCGGTGCCGGAGAGCTTTCTGTTCTTGCCAGGGCTGATGCAGCGGTCAGCCAGCCGGCATCCCGGCCCATGATTTCCACGATTGTGACTGATTTGACCGCATAAATGTAGGCGTCCATAGCCACTTCCCGAACCGAAGCCGCTACATAGCGGGCGGCAGATCCGAAGCCAGGCGTATGATCAATGCGGACCAGGTCATTATCGATGGTTTTCGGGATGCCGACAACCCGGATCGGAATATTGTACTCCTTTGCATAGGCGGAAAGCTTGTCCACGGTGTCCATGGAATCATTGCCGCCGATATAGAAGAAGCTCTCGACATTCATTTTTTTCAGAATCGAAAAGATTTTCTGATAGACTGCAATGGCCGTATCATCGGTCGGGATCTTGTAGCGGCAGGAGCCGAGATACATGGCAGGTGTATGGATCAGCCGGTCGGTAAATTCCGGAATGGTCTTCATCTGGTCCGTAAGATCCAGAAACTTCTCATCCAGGACGCCGAGGATTCCGTTGACTGCTCCAAAGACCTTTTCGTAGGCATGAGTTTCCTCATTTGCCCGAAGAACGCCGGCCAGAGAGGCGTTGATCGCAACGGTAGGACCGCCGGACTGCGCAACCATACAATTCATAATAAAATCCTTTCTGTAATAAATTTAAACCACTGGTATCAGATTGTAAGCCAAAGTTGTACTGAATACAACTCTGTTGACGTCGCATTACAGGTTTTCTATAATTGATTCTGTATAAGAAGTGTAATTTTACTTCATTGAAAGGATGTAATAAGCGATGATGAAATCGATCAGGGATAGATTCCTGAAACCTTTTGTACTTGTAGTTCTCTTGTTTTCGATTTTATTTGCTATGGTGCCTGCACAGGTGACACACGCGACGCAGGGCTCAACCGGAATTTCCTTTTCCTCAAGCTCTGTTAAGGTCGGTGATACGGTCAAGGTAACTGTGACTGGAACCGGAATCGACCAGATCCGTGTGACCTTTACGGCAAAATGTCTGACTCTGACCGGCTGTACTGCATCCGGTTATACCTTATCCGGAAGCACAGTATCCTTTATGGGAAACCGGGCAGTTCTGACCTTTTCAGCCACGGCAGCCGGCTCTGCGGAATTTGCTGTCCGGGCCAATGTCCTGTCCGGCTGCAGTGCCATTATGAAGGTAACGGATCCGGCAGCAGAAAAGCAGACCCAGGACCAGAGTACAAAGACGGATCAGACTGCCAAGAGCGATCAGTCCAGCCAGAATACGACCGACACAAGCGGTGATGCCTCGGTTCTAAAAGTCGGTGATGTCAGCTACAAATTAAGCACGCCGGAAACCCTTCCGACCGAACTCCTCCAGAAGACTCAGGTTACCATTGATAATACGTCGTATCCGGCCTATATTCTGAAGGATGCCAATGACGACTTCTATTATTTCTATGCCTCCGCGAATGACGCAGATCCAGACTGGTATCAGTATGATTCCGATGCCAAGACCATGACCCGGGCCAACGATAAGGCCTTCGAACTGCTGGATCAGAATAATTCCGCCAAGGATCACTCGGACAGTTCATCCGCTGACAAGAGCACTTCCAATAACAAGAAGGGCCTGAAGGCAGCGCTTGCCTCCTTGAAGGATAAGATCGTAAATGCAGACTCCAATACCAAGCTCCGTGTTCTCTTGGTCATAGGTGCCATTCTTGTCATCCTTCTGGTGATCAGCATCATCAGTATGATCCGTCATAGAAAAGACAAACGGGAAGCCGATCCCTTCGATGAGGATATCTATCCGGATGAGAATGCGGATGGCATCGACAATGATGATGAAAAAAATATCGAAGATGATGAAAGCGATGAAGAGGTCGAGAACGATACAGAGGTCGAGACCAATACAGATGTCGAGACCGATACAGATCTTGTAAATGATCATGTCGGCGAGGAGAATGCAGATGATTCTGAATCCGCTTCTTCTGATTTTACAGATACAGATGGGCTCAATTCAGCCGATGGGACTGCAGACACGGATAACCTGACACCGGATTCTACCTATCGGACCATTTCCGGTATGGAATTAGATGATCATCTGGATGACGATCTGGAAGACCTGGAAGCAGACGAACAGAATGCACAGAATGTGCCTTCGGACTTTGCAGCAGATGAAAATAATCAGCCGGCTTCCGCAGAAGAAAGGGCTGACGCTGAACCGGACTCCGCTGAACCGGCAGATAAAACCCGGAAGCTTCCGACAGAGGAAGAGCTTACAGCCTATGCACATTCCGGTGAATCCGCACAGGAAGCGGAAGCTGAATCTGCTCCGTCTGCAGACGAATCTATATCCGAAGCAGAGTCTGCTCCTGAGGATACTGAAGCAGAGAATCCTTTATCTCCTGACAGCACTCCGGAAGACAATGTAAGAGAGGAAAGCGCTTCCGCGGGAAATACTTCAGAAGATGCCGCCGAAGAGAATACAGGGGACACAGCATTCGAAGAAACTTCCTCTAATGAAGCTTCCTCCGACGATATCTCCTCCGAAGATTCCAGCCTGGAAGCTGAAAAAGTCGAAGAGGATGAGGAAGACCATCCGGCAAAGAAGAAAAAGTCCTTCTTCCGCCGCCGCAGAGACCAGGATGTCTGGGGAGAAGATGTAGATGAGCCTTCCAGGGATCCGATCAAGCCGGTCAATCACGCGAAGATGATCGAGAACGCCAAAAAGCGGAAGAAGAAACTTGGAAATGACGATGATTTCATGGATCTGAATGATTTCTGATCAGATTGACCTCTGGTCTAAATTTCAAAGATTTCAGACCGGAATGACACCTGATCCGGATTTCAGAAATTTCAGATCCCGTGATCTCTATTACATAGACAGGTAAAAGAATATGGATTTTACAGAATCAGCCAGACGGGCCTTGAGCTACGCCAGGCGAATTGCCAAGAAAATGGGTCAGAACTATGTCGGCACCGAGCACCTTTTGATCGGACTTCTTCAGGAGAAGGACTCCATCGCCGCCCATGTTCTGAACAATGAGAATATCACCAAAGAGGATATCATCCAACTGATTTCCAAGCTCATCGCTCCGGAATCCGGAACCCAGGTCATGGAACGGGACGGCTACACCTCCAAGCTCCAGATGGTTCTGGAACGGGCCGAGACTGAGGCCCGGCTCAGCCATGCGGATGAGATCGGAACCGAGCATCTCCTTCTGGCCCTGATCCGGATCAAGGATTCAGCCGGGACCCGGCTTCTGACCGCTATGGATGTCAATCGAAAGAAAATTTTCCAGGAAATCCTCGAAGCCATGGGCGCCTCCGCCGAGATTTATCGGGAAGAGGCTGCCAGGCACAGAGAAGCCGAAGAGGGTGAAGGCACGACCCCGACTTTGGATCAGTATTCCAGAGATCTGACTGAACTTGCGGCGGAGGGACGTCTGGATCCCATCATTGGACGGAAGGATGAGATCTCCCGTGTCATCCAGATCCTGTCCCGGCGGGGCAAAAATAACCCCTGCCTGATCGGCGAGCCCGGCGTCGGCAAAACCGCCATCGTTGAAGGCCTGGCCGAGAGGATCGTCAATGGAGACGTGCCCGATACCGTGGCAGAAAAACGTCTTCTGTCCTTGGATCTTGCCGGCCTGGTCGCCGGAAGTAAATACCGGGGTGAATTCGAAGAACGGATCAAGAAGGTTATTAACGAGGTTATGGAGGATGGGAATATCATCCTCTTTATCGATGAGCTCCATACCCTGATCGGAGCCGGCGGTTCCGAGGGCGCACTGGATGCATCCAATATCCTAAAGCCCGCTCTGGCCCGTGGTGAAATTCAGGTCATCGGCGCGACAACGATTGATGAATACCGGAAGCATGTCGAGAAAGATGCGGCCCTGGCCCGTCGTTTCCAGTCGGTTATGGTTGAGGAGCCCTCCGAGGAAGACACCATTCAGATTCTACGGGGAATTAAACCCCTTTATGAGGACCATCATAAAGTAACGATTACAGATGATGCTGTTGAGGCGGCCGTTCATCTGTCCAAGCGCTATATTTCCGATCGTTTCCTGCCCGATAAGGCGATTGATCTGATGGATGAGGCCGCATCCCGCCTTCGTCTCAGCGCTGTCCGGTCCACCGGAAATCTGGCCGAGAAGACCCGGGAGCTTCGAATGACCGAGGAAGAGCTTCTGAATGCCCTGAAGAATGAAGACAGCATGGACAGGGCTATTGAAATCCGTGCCCGGGAAAAGGAACTCCAAGAAGAGGTTGAGAAGGCTGAGCGGCGGATCAGCCGGCGGAATAAGGGAAAGAAGCTGGTTCTGACCGCCAATGGCGTCGCCGATGTGGTGGCCCAGTGGACCCACATTCCGGTGACCAGGCTCAATGAATCCGAGGCCAGCCGCCTTCGGAATCTGGAGAAGACTCTTCATAAGAGAGTCATCGGTCAGGAAGAGGCGGTCAACGCCGTGGCCCGTGCCGTCCGCCGCGGCCGTGTCGGTTTAAAGGAACCGAACCGTCCCATCGGATCCTTCCTTTTCCTCGGCCCGACCGGTGTCGGAAAGACCGAGATCTCCAAGGCCCTGGCAGAGGCAGTCTTCGGCAGCGAAGAAGCCATGATCCGGGTCGATATGTCCGAATATATGGACAAGACCAGCGTCAACAAGCTGATCGGCTCGGCACCCGGCTATGTCGGCTATGAAGAGGGCGGCCAGCTCAGCGAGAAGGTCAGACGCCATCCCTATTCCGTCGTTCTTTTCGATGAGATCGAAAAGGCCCATCCCGATGTCTTCAACGTCCTTCTCCAGGTTTTAGACGACGGAAGAATCACCGATTCCCAGGGCAGACAGGTCGACTTCAAGAACACGATCATCATCATGACCAGTAACGCCGGCGCTCAGGAGATCGTCGAACCCAAGCACTTAGGCTTCGGCGGCACGGATTCCGAGAAGGAAAATTACAAACGGATGAAGTCCAATGTCATGACCGAGGTCCGCCGGATCTTTCGGCCCGAGTTTCTGAACCGGATCGACGAGACAATCGTCTTCCGCATGCTGACCAAGAAGGACCTGTCCCAGATTGTCCGCCTCCTGACCGGATCCCTGGTTAAGAGGGTCAGGGAAAATCTTGGCATCACCCTTAGAATCCAGCCGGCGGTCGACGATTATATCGTGGAGAAATCCTACAATCCCAAGTACGGTGCCCGTCCCTTACGGCGGCAGATCCAGACCGATCTCGAAGATCGTCTGTCGGATGAGATCCTGTCGGGAAATATAGGCCGCGGCGATCATGTGACCATTAATTATAAGGACAAGAAGCTGACCTTTAAGAAAACCGGCAGTGATCGGACAATAGAAAAATCAAAGAAGACAAGTACTGATCAGGCAAAAGTTAAAACAAAGAAGACAAGTACTGTTCAGGCAGAAGAAAAGTCCGGGAAGACCGGTACCAGTCAGGCAAAGAAAAATTAAGCGTCTGATTGTACTGGTTATCCATTGTTTTTAGTATTATAATTTTGTAAAGAAAGTCATAAGGTCAGGTAAGGCCTGTGACAGGTTTAGGAAAGGGTCTTTTTCAGGTGAATCCTGTAAGAAAAGACGGTAGACCAGGTGAGGTCGTTCACAATAATTACGAGAGGAGTTTAGGAAATGGCTGTCATCGATGAACTGATCCGTGAAGAAGCAGATGGAACACTGAGCTTTGGAAATTATCAGCTCCCGGAGAAGAAGAAAAAGAGTGATTTCCAGCATAAGGGAGATTCCTACAAGGTAAAGACCTTTAAGGAGATCACAAAGCTTGAGAAAAACGAAAACTTTGTCTATGAATCTGTACCGGGAACAACGGTAGATCATCTGGATATTTCCGATCAGAAGGCAAGCTTTTCCGTTGAAGGTCCGGAAGACGCTCAGATTACTCTGGGAATGGAAGCGGAGAAGGAATACGATATTACAGTCAACGGCAAGGACGCAGGAACCATGAAGACCAACCTCGGCGGCAAGCTGAGCTTCGGTGTCGAGCTGGATGGTGTAAATCCGGTTCAGGTTAATGTAACTGCCAGATAAGATAAATTCTGCAGGAACCGTCTGGATCAGGAAAAAGACAGAATCATAGTATTGAAGAAAATCTGAACAGGCGATTTCAAACAGATGAGATTCAGGGCCGGGCCAGGCATGATTGCCGGGAACGGTCCTTTTTTTCTCTGTCGTACGGCTGAAGGCTTTTTGCTTTGCGACTGAAGAAAAAACATATCGATTTGATTTTCGGATGATTCAAGGGGAGAAGTATGGCAAAAGGAACCAAGACATTGTTTTTCTGTACAAACTGCGGCTACGAATCCGGCAAGTGGATGGGCCAGTGCCCGGCCTGCCATGAGTGGAACACCTTTACCGAGGCCAGGGTTGATAAGAAATCAGGAAAGGACTTAAGCCGGGAGATCAGGGAGCAGAAACCCTCCTTCTTTTCGGAAATCCAGTCCGAAGATACCGAGCGGATATCGACTCATATGGATGAGATGAACCGGGTCTTAGGCGGCGGTATCGTCCGGGGCTCCCTGGTTCTGGTCGGCGGCGACCCCGGCATCGGAAAATCTACCCTTCTTCTGCAGATGTGCCGGAATCTCTGTCAGGATTTCGTCCGCATGCTCTATATTTCCGGAGAGGAGTCTCTCCAGCAGATCAAACTCAGGGCGGACCGGATGGGAACCTTTAACGACCACATTGCCCTTCTCTGTGAGACCAACCTCGAAGTCATCGACGGGGTCATCCGCCGGGAGAAGCCGGACCTCGTGGTCATCGACTCCATCCAGACCATGTATTCGGACAAGGTAGACTCCGGCCCGGGCAGCGTCTCCCAGGTCCGCGAGACAACCAATATCCTCATGCAGATTGCCAAGGGTCTGAATATCATGATCTTTGTTATCGGTCATGTGACCAAGGAAGGCGTTGTCGCCGGCCCTCGTGTACTTGAGCATATGGTGGACACGGTCCTCTATCTGGAGGGCGACCGTCATTCGGCCTACCGGATCCTTCGAAGCGTCAAGAACCGTTTCGGCTCGACGGACGAGATCGGTGTCTTTGAAATGGAGAGCGACGGTCTGAAGGAAGTTGCCAACCCTTCGGAATTCATGCTGGACGGAAGACCGCTCGAGGCATCGGGCTCCGTGGTCACCTGTTCTATTGAAGGCACAAGGCCCATTCTGGTTGAAATACAGGCCCTGGTCTGCCGAAGCAATTTCGGCATGCCGAGACGGACAGCAGCAGGATGCGACTATAACCGGGTCAATCTCCTAATGGCAGTTCTCGAAAAGCGCCTGGGCCTTCGTCTTAGTGAATACGATGCCTATGTCAATATCGCAGGCGGCTTCCGTATGAACGAGCCGGCCATCGATCTCGGCATTGTTCTGGCCATTGTCTCCTCTGTCCGCGACCAGGCGATCGACGATTCGGTTATCTGTTTCGGAGAAGTGGGCCTGTCCGGAGAGGTTCGTTCGGTGCCCATGGCAGAGCAGAGAGTCAATGAGGCCAGAAAGCTGGGCTTCAAGACCTGCATTCTGCCAAAGTCTGCTCTGAAGGGACGGAAGGATACCGAGGGCATTCGTCTGATCGGGGTTACCAATGTAAGAGAAGCGGTAGAGGCTTTGTCGCAATAATCAGAAAATAATGAAAGGCCGAGAGAATTGTCCTACTTTGAGAATTTCGCAGATTTTGGTTGACGAGGCTCAAAGGGAATGATAGTATATAACATGTTCGCGGGGAAACAACACGAACACAATTCAAGCAATTCTGATACAATTCATGATATTGCTTGAAAATAAATCAAATTTCTTCTTGACAAGACTTTTACAAAAGAGTATTGTTAATGAAGTCGGCGCGAGAGAGCGTCGAAAGAAACAGCTCTTTGATAACTGAACAATGAAACAACCTTGAAAGATTCAAATGAGAGAATTTTTTAAAGAACGCGTTATGGTAACACATAACAAACCTTAAAGCAGTAAAGCGAAGGAAACGAATGACTAGCGCATTCGAGACCAGAAAATCAAACTTTTAACATGAGAGTTCGATCCTGGCTCAGGATGAACGCTGGCGGCGTGCTTAACACATGCAAGTCGAACGAAGCAATTTTTTACGATCCCTTCGGGGTGACGAATGATTGACTGAGTGGCGGACGGGTGAGTAACGCGTGGGGAACCTGCCCCGTACCGGGGGATAGCAGTTGGAAACGACTGATAATACCGCATAAGCGCACGAGAAGACATCTTTTTGTGTGAAAAACTCCGGTGGTACGGGATGGCCCCGCGTCTGATTAGCCAGTTGGCAGGGTAACGGCCTACCAAAGCGACGATCAGTAGCCGGCCTGAGAGGGTGAACGGCCACATTGGGACTGAGACACGGCCCAGAC
>JAQXVO010000019.1 GCA_029224965.1 Lachnospiraceae bacterium | reverse complement strand
ATCGATCGAAGGCTTGATCAAAGGAAAACAGGTGTTGTTCATTTCATGGAGCAATCGCAATGAAAGACGAGCATCGTTCGAGGCGATTGCGCAGGTCAAGATTCCTTCGGAATCTCGACAGTCTGTATGAAGTTTTGAAGGAACGATAAGGAGCAGATCCAATGGAAGATCGGACTTCGTCCGGAGGGGATCTGCCTAGGTCACGATTCAATAGAATCGTGACATATATCCGCCAGGCAATCAATGCTTGACGGATGTTTTTCTTTCATTTATAATTTGTTTTGTTCGGCGACATAGCCAAGTGGTAAGGCACAGGTCTGCAACACCTCGAGCACCAGTTCGAATCTGGTTGTCGCCTCTAAAGAGGAATCTCATTTGAGATTCCTTTTTTTAAAAGCTGTGAAGGAAAGAAGTAGGAAACGTGGAGACTCTGCAGAGAGCTGTCGTCTGGTGCGAGACAGTGAGAAGCGTTTTCGAATACATTCCGGAGCTCTGTACTGAAAATGGAAGATTTTTTCACTATTCGATAAGAAATGTGGCTGCTGTCATTTTTTGAGTGAGGCAGATTACTCCATTGAGTCACTTTTGCTTATCGACACTACTTCTTTTTTTAACCGGACTTATGCGGAAAAACTGAAGAAAAAGTGGATAAATGTTTTATGAGTAGGCTGCAGCGTGGACAGGCGTTATACTGTAAATGAGGCATAAGATCCGGATCATGGACAAAGGCCTGACCGATCTTCTGTGAACAAAGGTGGTACCACGGAGCTATCCCCGTCCTTTGAATTCCAACGTCCGGAATTTGAAGGACGGGTTTTATTTTTTATGAAATTCGAATGGAAATACGATTGAATGAAGATCACGATTCCATCGGATTGCGAAAAGATGAAGGAGAATTCTATGACACTCTACGAAGAACTGCAGAAAAGAGGCCTGATTGCTCAGGTAACAGATGAAAAGCTGATTCCGGATCTGATCAATAACGGAAAAGCCAAGTTTTACATCGGCTTTGATCCGACCGCGGATTCTCTTCATGTAGGACATTTCATGGCCCTGATTCTGATGAAGCGTCTTCAGATGGGCGGAAACAAGCCAATCGCCCTGGTCGGCGGCGGTACTGGTATGATCGGTGATCCTTCCGGACGGACCGATATGCGTTCTATGATGACTACCGAAACCATCGATCATAACTGTGAGTGTTTTAAAAAGCAGATGTCCCGTTTCATCGAATTCGGTGACGGCGATGATCAGGCAATGATGGTCAACAATGCTGACTGGCTCCGCGATCTGAATTTCCTGGAATTCATGAGAGATATCGGTTCTCAGTTCAATGTAGCTACTATGCTTCGGGCCAGAGCCTATGAAAACCGAATGGCAAGAGAAGGCGGTCTGACCTTCTTCGAAATGGGTTATATGCTTCTCCAGGCCTACGATTTCCTTCAGTTATATGAGCGCTACGGCTGCAATATGGAGTTCGGCGGAGATGACCAGTGGTCCAACATGCTGGCCGGAGCTAATCTGATCCGTAAGAAGCTCGGAAAAGATGACGCAGGTGCCATGACCATCAATCTTCTTTTAAAGCACGACGGTACCAAGATGGGAAAGACAGCCGGCGGAGCTGTATGGCTGGATCCGGACAAGACCTCTCCCTATGATTTCTATCAGTACTGGAGAAATGTGGATGACCAGGATGTCCTGAAATTCCTTCGTATGATGACTTTCCTTCCTCTGGAGCAGATCGAGGAGATGGAAAGGTGGGAGGGCTCCCAGCTCAATGAGGCAAAGCAGATCCTGGCTTCCGAGCTCACCGCTATGGTTCATGGCGAGGATGAGGCAAAGAAGGCAGAAGCTGCTGCAAAATCCGTATTTACCAGCGGTGTTGCTGAAAACATGCCGGAGACCCATCTTACAGATGATGACTTCACGGACGGCCAGATCGATATTCGAAAGATCCTTCAGAAGGCCGGTTTTGCAAGCTCCCTGACCGATGGCAAGCGTGCGGTTGAGCAGGGCGGTGTCTCTGTCAACGGTGAGGCGGTAAAGGATCCCTTCCGGAAATATCAGAAGGAAGATTTCGATAAGGAATTTGTCCTTCGAAAGGGTAAGAAGAAGTTCTGTAAAGTCCTCGCTGATTGAAAAAATACAGGACGCAGGATATAATGAAAATGTTTCAAGTTTCATATCTTACGGCCTGGTAAAGGAGGCTTATTATGGATCTTTTTGATAAAATCAGCGATACCATTTTTGAAACCGGAAAAACAATCACGAATAAGGCAAAGCAAACTTCCGACACAGCCAAGCTGAATTACGAGCTTCATCAGGCAGAGAAAAAACTGACGGATGCATTAAAAGGACTCGGCCAGGCATATTATGGGGAATACAAGTCGGATGAGGATGCCGAATTCCAGGTCCAGATGTATGAGATCAAGGAATTGAAGAAGAAAATCAAAAATCTGGAGAAAGAGATTCAGAGTGTCCGCGGAACCATGATCTGTCCCAACTGCGGAGCAGAGCTTCCCAAGGATGCAAAGTTCTGCCTCAAGTGCGGAGAAAAGATCGATCCCTTCACGGAAGACTGACATTAGGAGAAACAGACAGACAATGACCAATAAAGGAAAGTTTTACATTACAACAGCAATTGCCTATACATCAGGAAAGCCGCATATCGGCAATACCTATGAGATCATTATGGCAGATGCAATCGCCCGCTGGAAGAGAAGGGACGGCTATGATGTCCGCTTCCAGACAGGAACCGATGAGCATGGACAGAAGATCGAGGAGAGAGCGCGTCAGGCAAAAAAAACTCCAAAGGAGTTCGTTGACGAAAAGGCAGGCGAGGTAAAGGAGATTTGGGATCTGATGAATACCTCCTATGATCGTTTCATCCGGACAACCGATGAAGATCATGAGAGAGAAGTTCAGAAGATCTTTAAGAAGCTCTATGATCAGGGAGATATTTATCTGGGTTCCTACAGCGGTCTCTACTGCACGGAATGTGAGGCTTTCTATACCAGTTCACAGGCAGTGGACGGAAACAAGTGCCCGGTCTGCGGCAGCACCCTGCATGAGGAAAAGGAGGATGCCTACTTCTTTAAAATGAAGAAGTACGCTCCCAGGCTGATTGATTATATCAACAGCCATCCGGATTTCATTCAGCCGGAGTCCCGTAAGAATGAGATGATGAATAACTTCCTTCTTCCGGGTCTTCAGGATCTGTGCGTATCCCGTTCCTCCTTCACCTGGGGGATTCCTGTGGATTTTGCTCCCGGCCATGTTGTATACGTCTGGCTGGATGCTCTGACCAACTACATTACCGGTCTCGGCTATGATGCTGACGGAAATTCTTCTGAGCTTTATAAGAAATACTGGCCTGCCGACCTTCATCTGATCGGAAAGGATATTATCCGTTTCCATACGATCTACTGGCCTATCTTTCTTATGGCTCTCGGTGAACCGCTTCCCAAGACTGTTTTCGGTCATCCCTGGCTTCTCCAGGGCGGCGAGAAGATGAGTAAGTCCAAGGGAAATGTGATTTACGCAGATGATCTGGCCAAGCTGATCGGTGTCGACGGCGTTCGTTATTTTGTTCTTCACGAGATGCCTTATGAGAACGACGGTGTCATTACCTGGGAACTGGTTGTGGAGCGCTGCAATACAGACCTGGCCAACACGCTTGGAAACCTGGTAAAGCGGACCATCTCCATGACCAATAAATACTTCAACGGACTGGTCGAAGACCGTCATGCTGAGGAAGCAGTGGATCAGGATCTGAAGGACACTGTGACTTCTGCCTATGCCAAGGCGGAAGGACTCATGGATACCTATCATGTAGCAGATGCCATGAAGGAAATCTTCAATGTCTTCAAGAGACTGAACAAATATATCGATGAGACCGAGCCATGGAACCTGGCCAAGGATCCGGCAAAGGAAGATCGTCTTGCAACAGTCCTCTACAATCTGACCGAAGGTATCGTCATCGGTGCCAGCCTGCTTTATCCCTTCATGCCGGAAACAGCAGAAAAGATCGAATCCCAGCTGAATACAGAGCTCCGCGATTTTGATAAGCTGGACCAGTTCGGTCTTTACCCGAGCGGAAACAAGGTAACAGAAAATCCCGAAATTATTTTCCAGCGTCTGGATGCCAAGGAAGTTATGGCAAAGGTCGCCGTTCTTCAGGAAAAACAGCGCCAGGAGGCAGCTGCTGCAGCTGCAAGAGGCGAAATCGGTGATGCTAAGAAGGAAGGAGTTGCCGCTCCGGCAGCAGGCCCTTCCGAAAATGCTGGAAAACCGCTTCCTCACAAGGATGAAATCACTTTCGAGGACTTTGAAAAGATGGAATTCCGTGTCGGCGAGATTATTTCCTGTGAGCCGGTTCCCAAGTCCAAGAAGCTGCTTTGCTCCAAGGTCCGGATCGGAAACGAAGTGAAGCAGATCGTATCCGGCATTCATAGGTTCTATACGCCGGAAGAGATGGTCGGAAAGCGTGTCATGGTTCTCTGCAACCTGAAGCCGGCCAAGCTTGCAGGTGTTATGTCTGAAGGAATGCTGCTCTGTGCAGAGGATGCCGACGGAAATCTGGCTTTGATGACACCGGAGAAACCTTTTGCCGGCGGATCTGAGATTGCCTGAGACATAAGAATAGAAGAAATGGGAGTCTTTCAGAATGATTTTTGAGACACATGCCCATTATGAAGATGAGAAGTTCGACCCGGATCGGGCCGAACTTCTTTCATCCATGGGGCAAAAGGGAATCGGAAGGATTATAAATGTAGGATCCTCCATGGAAACCTCCGAGAAATCGATGGATCTGGCCCATCACTATCCCTTTATCTATGCGGCCGTCGGCCTGCATCCGGATGCGGTCCGGGAGGCGACAGAGGAAAATATAGACCGACTCCGGGCCTGGTGCAGAGATCCGAAGGCTGTGGCCATCGGAGAAATCGGACCGGACTATCACTATGAAAAGGATCCGGAGGTAAGACAGCTGCAGCTAACCGCCTTCCGGAAACAGCTGGATCTGGCACTGGAAGAAAAGCTTCCCGTCATTGTTCATTCCAGGGAGGCTGCAAAGGATACCATGGAGATCCTGACAGACTTTGCAGAAAAGGGCGGCCGTGGCGTTGTCCACTGCTATTCCTATTCACCGGATCAGGCCCTCGAGTATGTGAAGATGGGATTCTTTATCGGAGTCGGAGGCGTCATCACCTTCAAGAACGGAAAAAAACTTCGAAAGACGGTAGAAGACATTCCCATGGACCATATTCTTCTGGAAACCGACTGCCCCTATATGGCACCGGAACCCCATCGGGGAGAGAGAAATTCCTCCCTCTACATTCCCTATATGGTGAAGGCAATCAGTGAAATCAAGGGAATTTCGACCGAAGAGGTGGAAGACATTACCTGGGAGAATGCCATGAGGCTTTTTAACAGGGTTAAGGATGTAAATTAATTCAGCGAAAAGGACTCAGCCATGGAACGATTGACCAATCCAACCTATATGCGTGCCGTTTTAGACCGCTACGGCTTTACATTTAAGAAAAAATTCGGTCAGAACTTTCTGATCAATGACCAGATTCTGGACGAGATCTGCGATGCAGCAGATATTACCAGGGAGGACTTCGTTCTGGAAATCGGACCCGGAATCGGCACCCTGACCCAGGTCCTGTCCGAGCGGGCAGGGAAGGTCCTTGCAGTCGAGCTGGATACCAAGCTTCTGCCGATTCTGGCGGATACCCTGGCCTTCTGTAAGAATACCGAGGTCCTGAATCAGGACATCCTGAAGGTGGATCTCGAGAAGGTTGCAGAAGAAAAGAATGAAGGAAAAACCTTTAAGGTGGTCGCCAATCTTCCTTATTATATTACGACACCCATTCTTTTGAATCTTCTGACCGGTCATGCACCGGTCGAATCCATTACGGTCATGGTTCAGAAGGAGGTTGCCGAGCGTATGCAGGCCGGCCCGGGGACCAAGGACTACGGCGCCCTTTCCCTGGCCATCCAGTATTACACGGTTCCGGAATATATCTGTACAGTGACTCCGGACAATTTTATCCCCAGGCCTAAAGTGGATTCAGCCGTTATTCGTCTGGATCTCAGGAAGGAAGCCGCTGTTGAGACCGAAGATGAAAAGCTTCTCTTCCAGCTGATCCGAGCGGCCTTTTCCCAGAGAAGAAAGACCCTGGTCAACAGTCTGTCCAATGCCGCCATCTCTGATATTTCAAAAGAGGATGTCAGACAGGCTCTTGGTGAAATGGGACTGGAAGAAAGCATCCGGGGAGAAAAGCTGAGCCTGGAGGATTTCGCAAAGCTTACCAATCTCCTCATGAAAAGAAAGTAGATCAGGAATATAGATCAAGGAAGTAGATTATGGGATTTGCGGAAAATCTGTCAGAAAAAATCACAGAAAAAAGAGTGCAGAGAGCGGATGAGCACTATATGAAGCTGGCCCTGAAAGAAGCAAAAAAGGCCTATGAGCATCACGAAGTGCCGATTGGCTGCGTCATTGTCCATAAGGGGAAAATCCTTGCAAAGACCCATAACCGGAGGAACACAGATAAAAGCTCTCTGGCCCATGCCGAGATTCTCGCGATTCGGAAGGCGTGTAAGAAGATGCATGACTGGAGACTGGAGGACTGTGTCATGTATGTGACCCTGGAGCCCTGTCAGATGTGCGCGGGTGCCATTGTCCAGGCCCGGATTCCCGAGGTGGTAATCGGCTGCATGAATCCCAAGGCCGGCTGTGCCGGCTCTGTCCTGAATATCCTTGAGATGAAGGAATTCAACCACCAGTGCCAGGTGACCAGGGGAGTCCTTGAGAAGGAATGCTCCTCCATGATCAGCGATTTCTTCCGGGATCTAAGAGAAGAGAAGAAGAATCTTTAATTTTCCGGAATCGAAAAAACTTTCAGAATTCGAAAGAGATCAGAGGCAGAGATTCGAGAAGAAACCCTGAAAGAGAAGATAACGGGTTGACAAGAACCCGGAGTCAGAATAAGATAAACAAACGAGCACTTCCGCTTTCGGATCTGCTCCTGGAGCCGCCCCGGCAGCGCAATGCTGACGTCCGGGTCCTGCGCAATAGAGACTTACGAACCGTGTCAGGTCAGGAATGAAGCAGCACTAAGTAGGATCCTCTATGTGCCGTGGGTCAGCCTGGGCCGAGTCAGCGGGCCGGGTAACGTCCAGGGGTAGTTTCGAGGGCGGAAGTGCTCATTTTCTTTACTTTCCCCCATAAAACAATTAGAATAAAATCCGTATAAGAGTCTTTAAATACAAGAAATTCAGCCCGTTTTTGAAGCTGAAATTTAAGGAGACCAGAATGGGTGCACAAGACAAGACGGAGGAGGTTCTCCGGAAGATTCATGTCCTGTTTGCAAAGGCTGAGCCTTATCAGAATTCAAGCAGAAGGGTCATTGTAGACAAGAATGACCTGATGGACCTTTTGAAGGAACTGAATACCTGTATGTATCAGATGATGGACGAGTATGAGCTGTCCGAGTCCAAGAGAGATCAGGCCCTGCGGGAGCAGAAGAAGCAGGGAGCAGATATTATTTTTGATGCCAGAAAGGAAGCAGATGATATTTATGCTGCGGCCATGATGTATACGGACCGCGCCCTGAAAAGCATCCAGGACTCCATGTCGGATGCCGGAAAGCGTCTGCAGGAACTCATGGATACAACAAAGGAAGAGATCGAAAGCCAGAGAAACCAGGTTCACAGCGATCAGCTGGAAACCAGGGCAAGGCTTCAGGATATGGTCGATTCCGAGAAGTACATGCGGCTGATCCAGGATGAGAATATCCGTCTGGAGAAGGAAAAGGAAGATCAGGCCTTTACCGCATCCTCCGAGGATTCGGAGCCGGATTACAAGTCTGTAGTTCCAGAAATTCATGTCAATGAGGCCTACCTCCAGAAGACTGGCATGTCTCTGCCGGAGGGCCAGGAAAAGAATGTCATTATGGACAAGGCAGAGGATCAGGATCCCTCCCTTACAGAATCCGGGCCTGCAGCTACTTATGCCGATCCGATGGAAGAGACCGGTGCTGACGACGATGATATTCCTCTTCCTGAGATCCAGCTTCCCCCGGATCTGAAGAGAGATCTTGAGGAGGCAAAGGAAGAAAAGAGACTCGAAGAAGAGCGGATGGAAGGCCATGAGGAAGAGAAAAACCAGAAAAAGGGCTTCCGGATTGGAAATATCTTCGGTAAAGAGTCGTAGTATTTTTCCAGTAGAGAACCATGCTGACTCAGATCACAGAATCTATAGAAATAGAGAAGGAACAGAAAAAGAAAAAGGAGACGAGCTATGAAGCTGTACGAAAATGGAGTATTCCTCGCAGGCGGAAATCAGATCATCGAGGATAATGGGGAGGCAGAGGCCGCCCTTCTTCAGGCCACAGGCAGGAAGGCAGACAGGAACAGTGCCCGGAAGGGAACCATTGCCTATCGGATTCTGCAGGCACATAACACATCGGGAAATGAAGACCATCTGAAGATCCGTTTTGATAAACTGACTTCTCATGATATTACCTATGTAGGTATTATTCAGACAGCCCGGGCCTCCGGACTCGAGCGCTTTCCCATTCCTTATGTCCTGACCAACTGCCATAACAGTCTCTGTGCGGTCGGCGGAACCATCAATGAGGATGACCACATGTTCGGCCTTTCCGCAGCCAAGAAATACGGCGGAATCTATGTACCTCCTCACCAGGCAGTCATTCACCAGTTTGCACGTGAAATGCTGACCGGCTGCGGTCAGATGATTCTGGGATCGGATTCCCATACAAGATACGGTGCTCTGGGAACCATGGCCATGGGTGAAGGTGGTCCGGAGCTGGTGAAGCAGCTTCTGCAGAGGACCTATGACATTGATATGCCGGGTGTAATTGCGGTCTATCTTTCCGGAAAACCGGAAAAGGGCGTCGGTCCTCAGGATATCGCCCTGGCCATTATCGGAGCGGTCTTCAAGAAGGGATATGTCAAGAACAAGGTCATGGAGTTTGTCGGACCCGGCGTCTCCAACCTGTCCGTTGATTACCGGATCGGTGTGGATGTCATGACGACAGAGACCACCTGCCTGTCCTCCATTTGGAGAACCGATGACAAGGTGAAGGAATATTACGAGATCCACCAGAGACCCGAGGATTTCAGCGTACTGGATCCGGAAGATATCGCCTATTACGATGGCTGTATCGAGATTGACCTGTCAACGATCAAGCCTATGATTGCCATGCCTTTCCATCCGAGCAATGCCTATACCATTGAAGAGGTCAATGCCAATCTGTCCGATATTCTGGCGGATGTCGAAAAGAGAGCCAGAGTCAGCTTCGGAGACAAGATCGAATATTCTCTCCAGGACAAAATCCGCGACGGACGGCTTTACTGCGACCAGGGTATTATCGCAGGCTGCGCCGGCGGCGGTTATGAAAACATCACGGATGCCGCAGATATTCTTCGCGGCAAGAGCATCGGTGATGACTCCTTTACCTTAAGCATCTATCCTGCCAGCATGCCCATCTACATGCAGCTGGTTCGTAATGGCTGCGCTGCCGATCTGATGGAAACAGGTGCGGTTATTAAGACAGCTTTCTGCGGACCCTGCTTCGGTGCCGGAGATACGCCGTCCAACAACGGCTTCTCGATTCGTCATTCGACCCGGAACTTCCCCAACCGTGAAGGCTCCAAGGTTCAGAACGGACAGATCGCATCGGTTGCTCTTATGGACGCCAGATCCATTGCCGCAACAGCAGCAAACAAGGGCTATCTGACACCGGCTACCGATGTCGACTGTGATTTCACCAAGCCCAAGTATTTCTTTGACAAGGCGATTTACGACAAGAGAGTTTTCAACAGCCATGGAAAGGCAGACCCGTCCGAGAAGCTTGTTTTCGGACCCAATATCAAAGACTGGCCGGCCATGCATGCCCTGCCTGAAAACCTGCTTCTTAAGGTGGTATCCGAGATTCATGATCCGGTCACCACGACCGATGAGTTGATTCCTTCCGGTGAGACCTCCTCTTACCGTTCGAATCCGCTGGGACTTGCTGAATTTACCCTGTCCAGAAAGGATCCGGCTTATGTCGGCCGCGCCAAGGAGGTCCATGCAGCAGAAGAGGCTCTGACAGCCGGAAAGAATCCGGCAGAGGCTCTGACAGAGCTTGGACCGGTACTGGAAGCCATCCAGAAGCAGTATCCGAATCTTACCCTTGACACGAAAGCATTCGGAATCGGCTCTACCATTTTTGCTGTAAAGCCGGGCGACGGTTCTGCCCGTGAGCAGGCGGCCTCCTGCCAGAAGGTTCTCGGCGGATGGGCCAATATTGCCAATGAATATGCAACCAAGAGATATCGGAGCAATCTGATTAACTGGGGAATGATTCCCTTCCGGATTCCTGCGGGAGACCTGCCCTTCCAGAACGGGGACTATATCTTCCTGCCGGAAATTGTCGGAGAAATTCAGGACAGAAAGAAGGAAATCTCTGCCTTTCTTGTAAGAGACGGCGTCCTGATTCCCTTTACTCTGACCCTGGATGATCTGACAGATGACGAACGGACGATCATTCTCCGCGGCTGCCTGATCAACTATTACAAAGAGGAGAAATAACTCTGTGGAAGCACCGGAAAACACCAATCCGATTAAAAATCCGATGGAAAATCAGATCGGCGGTCCTTCTCTTGAGGGGACCGGAAATTCGTCTGAAAACAAGACGGGGACAAAGACCATAGATCTGATGAAAAGCTACCGTGCCAAGGTTTTTGCGACCTTTCTTGCTGCAGCGCTGATTATCATCTTCTACTTCTGTGTCAAGCGTTATGACGGACTCCGGGACGGATGGAACGGACTTATATCCATTCTGACACCCTTTTTCATCGGAGCCGTCATGGCCTTTATCATGGATCCTCTGATGACCCTGATCGAAAAAAGACTAAACAGGGTCTTTGTGCCAAAATCCAAGAAGCCGGCAAAGACAAAGCATAAGGTCCGCCTCTTTTCGGCCACTATTGCCATCCTGGTCCTGATCGGCATCATTACGGTTTTCCTGGTATTTGTCATTCCGCAGATCGTCAGCACCCTGACCTATATTTATAACCACCTGGAAGAACAGCTGATCGGTGTCATTGACTGGGCAAACAAACTGACGAGCAAACGATTTGATTCCGTCATGCAGGAGGCCAGAAAGCCGGAAAATATCTCGAACTTTCTTACTAAGGTGGAGGGCTATATTCAGGACTATCTGGACTGGAACAAGCAGAGCCAGATGGTGAAGGATCTGACCTCGATCGGCATGAGTGTCGGAAAGGCCTTTGTCGCCTTCCTGGTCGGAATTGTGGCAGCCATCTATATGATGACGGATAAGGAAAAGGCCAAAAGCCAGACCAAGCAGATTATTTTCGGACTTTTCCCGGCCAAGGCCGCCAATGTGATCATGGAGGTTCTGAGAAAGACCCTCAGCATCTTCTATGGCTTTATCGTAGGAAAAATCATCGATTCGGCCATTATCGGCGTCATCTGCTACATCTGCATGCTGATTTTCCGCATGCCCTACCCGGTTCTCGTTTCCGTTATCGTCGGCGTAACGAATGTGATCCCGGTCTTCGGCCCCTATATTGGAGCGGTTCCGACCGTTACGATCATTTTCTTTACCAATCCCATGAAGGGCATCTATTTCCTGATTTTCATCATTGTCCTTCAGCAGGTTGACGGAAATATCATCGGCCCCAAGATCCTGGGAGATTCGACCGGCATTTCCGCCTTCTGGGTTCTCTTCTCGATCGTTGTCGGCGGCGGACTCTTCGGCTTCGTTGGAATGCTTCTGGGCGTGCCGATCATGGCGCTGATCTACTATATCTGCAGCCGTCTGGTTCATCACTTTGCGAAGAAGCGCGGACTGCCGGAGGCTACCCGGACCTATGAAAATGTAAACCATGTCGAAGGAGGGCGGCTTGTCATGAATGCGGAGATGGCCGCAGGAAAAGCGAAAGATGCCGGACAGGCTGCCGGTGAGGATAAATAAAGATCATTCGAAACAATAGTACGGTTTGAGGTGAAGCGTGTTGGATAGAGATTATCGTAAGAAAATTGATGAGCTTGCAGAGATCGCCAAGACAGAGGATCGGGATGCCGCCCTTGCGGAGCTGGATACTATGAATTGGAGAAGAGTGCATAATATCAACGCTCTCCTGAAGGCCGCAAGAATCTATGAGGAAGCGGACCGATTTGATGATGCGAGAGATCTCCTGGAAATGGCACATGAGAGATCTCCGATCGGACGTCTGGTCATCTATCAGCTGGCTCTGCTCTGCATCCGGATGGGAGATCTGGAGTCGGCCCAGGAATATTATGATTCCTATGCGGCTCTGGCACCCAATGAATACCGGAAATATATCATTAAATACAGACTCAGTATTGCAAAAGGTGCTGACGACTATACCCTGATTGCCATACTGGAGGAGATGAAGAAGGCCGAGTTTCTGGAAGACTGGGCCTATGAGCTGGCCTGCCTCTACCATAAGACCAAGCAGGCGGATAAATGTGTGGAGATCTGCGATGAGATTGCCCTGTATTTCGGCAGCGGTCCCTATGTGGAAAAAGCCCTGGCTCTGAAGATGATTTATCAGCCTCTGACCAAGGAACAGGAAAGCCAGTATCGTTCCTTCTTCCAAAAGGGCAGTGGCCGGATGGAAGATAGGGAAAAGAAGGCAGAGGTCCCGGAGGCTTCTGTACCGGCTCAGACAGTCCGTCTGGATACCATTAATCTGCAGGAGGAAATCAAGAAGAATATCGATGAGATCATGAAGGCCACCGAGACCGGCGAGGTATCGGAAAATATGGAGATCATCAAAAATCTGGTCGGTGACATTCCCTATGTTCAGGTTCCCAAGGAAGAGGTGGACCCGGAGGAGAAGAAAAAGGAGGAGAAGGTATCGGATGATACCCTCCGTCTGAATTACCAGAAGTATCTGTCAGAAGAATATGACGGCCAGATGGCTATGCGCCTGCCGGATGATCCGGATGATATCGAGATTGATGGTCAGATGACGATTGATGATGTCATGAAAAACTGGGAAAAGACCAAGCGGGCGGCAGAGGCTGCCCTCGAGGATGCCAAGCAGGAGAAGCTGAAGAACGCCAAGGAAGAAGCCCTGGCAGAGGCCAACGAGATCATGAAGCGCCTGGATGAGGCAAAGCCCAAGCTGGATGCCGGCCTGGCACCCCAGGAGCTTTTACAGGAAGAGTATCTTTCCAAAATCGATGAAGAGCCTGCTCCTTTGAATGAAGAGGAGATTGAAGAGGCGGAAATATCTCCGGAAGAAATGGAGGAAAGTACAGAGTCATCGGATCAGGAGACTGCAGAAGCTGAAACAGAGCCTTTGGATCAGAAGCCGGAGGAGGCAGGAAACGATGTATCCTCTGCTTTTGAAGGAATGGAGGCCGACAGCGGAATGAAAGGCCTCACGGATTCAGACCTGACTGAGACAGAAGGTGATAACGTGAATTTCCATGATGCAAGCCAGATGCTTGCCAATGTCAATGAGATGCTGCAGAAGGAGATTGACCGGCTGACCAGGGATTCCGGAGAGGAAGCGGCATCCGGATCCGATGACGGATCGGAAAACCTGGATCAGGCAGAGTCAGGATTGAAATCCGCATCAGAGGACGGGGAGACTTTCAATCCAAAGGCTGAGCCGGAAGATTTTGATGATGAGACCGAAGACTCCGGAAACAGAGAGGAAGAAATCCCGGTAGGTGCCCTGGAAGAAGGAAATGACGACCAGAGCCTTCTTGCAGCAGCCTATTCGGCTCCAAGAGAAGATGAGATGGAGCCGGAAGAAGAGTCCTTTGGTGATGAGGAAGAAAACGAAGAGGACGAGCCGGACGGAAGATCAGTGGATATGGATCCGGATGCAGAGGAAGAATCCGATGATGAGCTTCCCAGACTTGACAACTTCAATACGGAAACAGAAAGCAGCAGCGAAACAAAAATGGAAACAGAAAGAGTAGAACCTGTTCCCCTGGAGAGCCAGGAATTTGAGGAAGAAGAGCAGTCATCCGAAGCCGAGGCAGAAGAAAGTGAAGAACCTTCATCTGAATTTGCAATAGATGAAGAGGAAGGAACTCCTTTAGAGGCTGAGTTTACTGCAGATGAAAACGAAGCAGTCTCCACAGAGCCTGATTCAGAAGAACCTGCATCCGACTCCGAGACGGCTCATATGGAAGAAGCTCCGGCTGAATTCGAGACAGAGAAAGAAGAGAAAAAACCGGATCTCAGCATGACAATGAAGATCACCAATGCCCTGGAAATTGCAGCTGAGCAGGTAAGAGATGATAACACCGAGCTGGTTCGTCCGGCAGATCTGGACGATACCCGCCTGTCAGAGGAAGAGAAGGTGCTTTTCTCCTACTTTATGCCGATTCAGGGAATGAAAGAAGCTATAGGCAAGGCAATTACCGGCGCAGCCAGACGCCTTCTCAGTAAGCAGAGATACCTTGAAGGCTGTATCGCTATTATTGGAGGCCATGGCAGCGGGAAGACAACTCTTGCCAAGGGAATTATCCGGGTTCTTCAGGATCGCTATGAGGCACCGGGCGAAAATGTAGGCCGGATCGACGCGGAGAAGCTGAATCAGAAGGATATTCAGAAACTGTATGACCGGATCCGCGGAGGCTGCCTTATCATCGAAGGTGCAGGAGCCATGACATTGGAGACCGTGGTCTCTCTTTCTCTTCTCATGGATACGGACAGCAAAAAGACCCTGATCATTCTTGAGGATGATAAGAACGGCATGGATCATGTTCTAAGCCTGAATGGCCAGTTTGCCAGGAAATTCTCGGAACGGGTTGTCATTCCGGTATTCACTGTAGAAGAACTTGTAAATTTCGGTAAGACCTACGCTTCGGATAACGGTTATACTATAGATGAGATGGCAATTCTGGCTATGTATGACCGAATCAACAGTGTGCAGAGACTGGATCGCCCGACCTACCTTCTGGAGGTCAAGGAGATCATGGATGAGGCAATGAAGAAGGCATCCAAAAAGGGACTCTTCCATCGGAGAAAGATGACGGAGGACGGAATGGGTGTTTTGGTGGAAAAGGATTTTCTATAAGCTGATTCAAGGGGGATAATAACATGAAGAGTTACTTTACGGACTACGACATGTATCTGTATGGTCAGGGCACTCACTACGAGATCTATAAGAAATTCGGAGTTCATCCCTGGGAGTCTGGGGGAAAGAAGGGATTTGTCTTCGATGTATGGGCTCCTCATGCCGAGGCAGTCAGCCTGATCGGTGAATTCAACGACTGGAATGAAGAGGCCAATTATATGACCCGGCTGGAACCTACGGAGGTCGGCGTCTATGAATGCTTCCTTCCCCAGGCAAAGATCGGTCAGATGTATAAGTATGTCATTCATACGGCTGACGGGAGAAAGCTCTATAAAGCCGATCCCTTTGCTGTGACTTGTGAGCTGAGGCCGGGAACGGCTTCAGTGATTGATGTTCGGGATTCCTACCAGTGGACCGACCAGAAATGGATCCGGGCGCGTGAGAAAAAGGAGCCGACCTATGAACAGCCCATGGCGATTTATGAGGTTCACCCGGGTTCCTGGAAACGGCATCCGGGTACCGGAGATGACGGCTTCTATAACTACAGGGAGCTGGCAGAGGCTCTGACAGACTATGTTACAGATATGGGCTATACCCATGTTGAGCTGATGGGAATCGCCGAATATCCCTATGATGGATCCTGGGGCTATCAGGTAACAGGCTACTATGCACCGACCTCCCGTTACGGAAGTCCGGAAGACTTTGCCTACATGATCGATTATTTTCATGCCCATGGCATTGCCGTCATTCTGGACTGGGTACCGGCGCATTTCCCCAAGGATGAAAGCGGTCTGGCCGATTTCGACGGCAGTCCCCTCTATGAATATGCGGATCCCCGGAAGGGAGAGCATCCGGAATGGGGAACCAAGATATTCGATTACGGGAAAAACGAAGTCCGGAACTTCCTGATCGGCAGCGCCCTCATGTGGGTGGAGAACTACCATGTCGACGGTCTCCGTGTAGACGCTGTAGCCTCCATGCTCTATCTGGATTATGGAAAGGAAGCCGGTCAGTGGGTACCCAATCAGTATGGCGGAAATGAAAACCTCGAAGCAGTGGAGTTTTTCAAGCATCTGAACACCCTTATTCTCGGAAGAAATCACGGAGCGGTTATGATTGCCGAGGAATCCACTGCTTGGCCCAAGGTTACCGGTTCTGTCAAAGACGGCGGTCTGAATTTCTCCTTCAAGTGGAACATGGGGTGGATGCATGACTTCCTGGATTATATGAAGCTGGATCCCTATTTCCGTAAGGACAACCATAACAAGATGACTTTCGCCATGAGCTATAACGAATATGAGAAGTATATTCTGGTCCTGTCTCATGATGAGGTTGTTCATCTCAAGTGCTCCATGATCAACAAGATGCCCGGTCTGGGCTGGGAAAAGTTCCAGAATCTCATGGTAGGCTATGCCTTCATGATGGGACATCCCGGCAAGAAGCTTCTCTTCATGGGCCAGGATTTTGCACAATATCATGAATGGGACGAGAAGAAGGAACTGGACTGGTACCTCCTTCAGAATCCTGAGAACCAGGCCATCAATAACTTTGTAAAGGCCCTGCTCCATATTTACCGGAAATATCCGGCCATGTATGAGCTGGACTGGACCTGGGACGGCTTTGAATGGATCAACGCAAACGATGCCTACAGAAGCATTTTCTCATTTGTAAGGAAATCAAAGAACGGAAAGAACAATCTTCTCTTCGTCTGCAATTTCACTCCGGTGGCTTATGATGACTACCGGGTCGGTGTTCCGGCCAACCGGAAATACCGGCTGATTTTAAACAGTGCATCGAAGGCCTTCGGCGGTCCGGAGAAGAGAAGAAAAGTTACCTATATGCCGGTTAAGAGCGAATGTGACGGCCGGGAATATTCCATCGCCTACAAGCTGCCGGCCTATGGCGTGGCTGTCTTCGTCTACTGACAGAAAAGCTGAAAACTGCTGCGGGCCGGGAATCTGTGAGGCAGTATCAATCGGTAATAAAGATCAGAAATGTAGACCGCAAAGAAGAATCCGGCGAATTGTAAGAGCGGAATAATGGCAGAGGCATTCACATAAAGGAACGGATTTATGGCAGAGCAGGAAGTGGACACGAGGAAAAAACTAAAAACAGGACTCCTGATTGCAATTCTTGTTATTGCCTCCATTCTGGCAGTGTCCTTTGCTTCGACGCTTCGAAAATTCAGCGGCTACGATCTGGAAAAGTCGATCGATCAGGCCTCGGCATCGAGCTTTTCCTATATCAGTTTCCGGGGAAATATGGTCCGTTACGGAAAAGACGGCGCGGCCTGTACAGATGCAAAGGGTAATGTTCTATGGAACCAGTCCTTTGAGATGCAGGACCCGAAAGCGGATGTCTGCCAGACCTATCTGATCGTATATGACCGGGAGGGAACGGAGATCGATCTGATTTCCGAGGACGGCAGCGTAAAGAAAATCACAACCAGCTATCCGATTACAAGGGCAGCTGTTTCGGCCAAGGGCTCCGTTTCCGCCCTGATGCAGGATGGCTCAACGGCCCATATCGAGGTCTACCAGTCTTCCGGAAGCAAGGCGGCAGACGGAGAAATTCATATGAATAAGGGCGGCTATCCGCTTTCCATTGCCGTATCCCCGGATGGGAACCGGCTGATGGTCTCCATGGTCAGCATCATAAAGGGCAAGGTCGGTACCAGGATCCAGTTCTATGATTTTGGCTCCTCCGGTAAGAACAAGGTCGACAATATTGTCGGTACCTTCCGCTATGAGGGCAGCATTTTCCCGGAGATCGGATTTTCAGAAAACGGTAAAGCTGCAGCCATGGGTACAGATCAGATCGTCTTATATTCTTCCGGAAGCAGTCCAAAGGAAAGCAAAGTAATCAAACCCAAGGGCAATATGAAAAGCGTATTCATGAATGACAGAAGCTTTGGATATATTGCTGAAGAAAAATATACAAAGGATAAGAAGGATACGGTGAAGGATACCATTGAAATGTATTCCTTCAGCGGTCTGCACCGTTACAGTAAGGCTGTGCCGATCAGCTATGAGAAGGCCTGTCTTTCGGATTACAATGAACTGATCTTAAGAAGCAGCTCCAGGGTCTGCATTTTAAGCTCTTTTGGCTCCGTGCGCTTTAATCATGAGTTTTCGGAAACAATCTATGATTTTATCACCGGAAAGTCGAGACGAACCTTTGAACTGATAAGTGAGGACAAAATTGAATCTATCCGCCTACATTAAAAATCTGGAAGGCCTGACCTGGAATCAGAGCCACTGGAATCTGCTTGCAATTATTCTGATCATTATATGGATCTTTCTTGCGATCCGGGGCTATAGAAGAGGAGCTCTCGGCATGCTGGCCGGAATCATCGGATGTATTCTGGCCATATTCTTTATTCCGGGAGTACTTCCGAAAATTCAGACCGCTATTTCATCCAACCAGACCATTGTGAACTTTGTACATGGGCAGGCCCTGGCCTATGTAAGTAAAAAGGGACAGAGCATCAGTCTCAAGCTTCCGCAGACCTTTCAGGACGGTTTCCAGGGAAGCTTTCAGTCGGCGGCAGACCAGGCGGTCTCAGCGGCCCAGAATGAAATCCAGAATGCCCTTGCCAATACGATCACAGAAATCGCCCTTCGCGGCATAGCTATGGTTCTGACCCTGCTTCTGGCCGGACTGATTATCTTTCTGGTCCGCATGCTGATGCGGACAGTGGATCACCTTCCTGTGGTTCACGGAATCAGTCATTTTATCGGTATTCTGATCGGTATCTTTGAAGGCTATCTTCTGATCTGTCTGATTCTCTATCTCATCATGTGCTTTTCCGGTACGGAATGGGGCGGCAGTCTGCAGGGACTGGTACAGGAGAACAGCTTTCTGATCTTCATGGAAGAACACAATCTGATCTCTTACCTTTTTACACGATAAAGAATTGTAGAAAAAGATCAAACAATAATGAAAATTCGCTTGACAGAGCGGACGTGGTTTGATAGTATAACTATCGCTGACGCGAAATCCAAAAGAAATCGCTGAAGCGGTAGTTTTTCTTTTTACGAACAACAAAATTAATCTTAAAAACTTCTTGACAAATCTATTGAGTTAGAGTATTGTTAATGAAGTCGGCGCGAGAGAGCGTCGAAAGAAACAGCTCTTTGATAACTGAACAATGAAACAACCTTGAAAGATTCAATTGAGAGAATTTTTTAAAGAACGCGTTATGGTAACACATAACAAACCTTAAAGCAGTAAAGCGAAGGAAACGAATGACTAGCATCATTCGGGGCCTGGAAAATCAAACTTTTAACATGAGAGTTCGATCCTGGCTCAGGATGAACGCTGGCGGCGTGCTTAACACATGCAAGTCGAACGAAGCACTAATTCGGAACTTTTCGGAGGGAAGAGCTAGTGACTGAGTGGCGGACGGGTGAGTAACGCGTGGGGAACCTGCCCCGTACCGGGGGATAGCAGCTGGAAACGGCTGGTAAAACCGCATAAGCGCACGAGACCACATGGTTTTGTGTGAAAAACTCCGGTGGTACGGGATGGCCCCGCGTCTGATTAGCCAGTTGGCAGGGTAACGGCCTACCAAAGCGACGATCAGTAGCCGGCCTGAGAGGGTGAACGGCCACATTGGGACTGAGACACGGCCCAGAC
>JAQXVO010000018.1 GCA_029224965.1 Lachnospiraceae bacterium | reverse complement strand
TTCCGAGGGCGTCATGATGTCCGGAAACCTGGGAAGAAGCGTAACCGCAGATGAGATCAAGGCCAATGCCAAGTCCATTGCTCTTCGTGAGCAGGAGACCCCGTTCGGAACCATCAAGTATGATTTTGATGACTATAAGGCTGACTGATTCCTTTCTAGGAAGCTTGATCAGGCAAAATTAAATTTTCCAATATGCCATACCTTAGGCCAGATAGCCGGTTCTCCGGCTTCTGGCCATTTTTGCGTTTTCTGAGTTATAATTAACGGTATAAATTTAAAGTCAGAGAATCAGCTAGAATGTTTTTTTAGCAGGACAGTATCTGGGAAGGTAATACTTGCCATATTTATAGAGGAGATACGGGAGATTTTTCATGAACCAGAAGACTATGTATTACGCTGTGCATCGGATATCGGGGCAAGAGGAGCACATGGAGACTTCTATGAAAGTCCTCTTTATATTAGAAGGAAATATGCATGTGCGCTATCAGGACACAGACTTTGATCTGCAGAAAGAGGATATCCTTCTTATAAATCCGGGCATGTACTGGGAGAGTGAAATGAAAGAGAAAAATGTGCTCTACTGCGAGGCCGTCTATTCGGCGCCTTTTCTTTCGGATGCCATTCAGTCTCAGACCATGATGTTCTACTGCAACTCCGCGGTCGATGATTCCCATTCCTATCAGGATCTCCGCGACCTCTTCTACCGGCTGACCGCAGAATATACGGCAAGAACCCGGCAGTCGGATCTGCTTATGGATCAGCTTTTACTGGGAATTCTGGATGCCCTTGTGGAGCATTATCAGGTGGATGCAAATGCCCTGAGCGGGTCGGAGACTGAGGGAGATTTCCGCATGCGAAAGATCATGCAGTATATTATTGCAAATCTGGACCGGGATATTAACCTGACCGAGCTTGCTGATGAAATGTTCATCTCCACATCGACCCTTTCCCGGATTTTTAAGAAAAGTACGGGCATCTACTTCGCAGATTATGTCATGCAGCTTCGTGTCCGTATGTCTCTGCCCCAGCTTTCCTTTACCGATCAGAGTCTGACTCAGATTGCTCTTTCCTGCGGCTTTGCAAATTCAGCAACCTTCAGCCGTGCCTTCCGGAAGTGCATGGATACCACGCCGACAGCCTATCGGGAAGAACATCGGAAGGAAAAGGAGAAGAGAAAGCAGGAAGAGGCAGAGCGGGAAAGCAGTATCCGGGCAGAACTCAAGGATCTGGGTTATCAAGAGGCAAAAAGGGAAACGACAGACCATATTGAATTAAATATAGACCAGATCAAAGCAGTGCCTTTCCGGAAGAACTGGAACCAGATTATCAATATCGGAGCTCTCTTTGATTTAACACGGGCTAATATCCAGTTTCATGTAAGTTTTCTCCAGGAACAGCTCCACTTTACTTATATTCGTGTCTGGAATGTCTTTGCCAAGCGGCTTTTATTTACGAGCGGAAAACGTGGCGCCACCTATAATTTTGATCTGATTGATCAGGCTCTGGATTTTCTTGTGGAACATAAACTTAAGGCCTATCTAGATTTTGGCAGACGTCCGGATATGGCCCTTCGGACAAATGGAGATGATGTTTTCTGCAATGATGATTATATTCCTTTCGAGGATCAGGAGGCGTGGCATCAGGCTCTGAAAGCTTTTCTGCGTCATATTGTCAAGCGTTATGGTCAGGAAGAGGTGGCTTCCTGGTACTTTGAACTTTCCCTGAACAATCAGATGCAGGAAAATGAGCAGAATTTCTATGCGGGACCTTTTACATATTTTGATGCCTATGCCTGTATGTATCGGGAGATTCGAAGAATGATCCCCGGCGCAAAGTTCGGTGGAACCGGGGCAGTCATTCTGGTCAGCTGGAAAAAAGAGAGAGACTTTGTCAAGAAATTTCTGGGAGAGGATCTTGTACCGGATTTCTTAGGCTATATTATTTTTCCCTATGATGATATACGGCTTGCAGATGGACGGATAGGACGTATACCATCCAGGGATGAGGCAAAGGAGGAAAAGCAGATCGAGCAGATCCGGCAGCTGATGGATGAAACCGGGCTCAGGGAACGCGGTGTAGAGTTCTGGATTACCGAGTGGAACAATTCCATATCCAATCGTAATTATCTGAATGATTCCTGCTTCCGGGCAGCCTATCTCGTCCATAAGCTTTCCAGTTTTTCTGACCAGGTGGACCGGATTGCCTTGATGGCGGGTTCGGACTGGATCAGCTCTTATATGGATACGGTCAGCATCTTAAACGGCGGGATTGGTATTCTGTCAAAGGATACGATCCGAAAGCCGGCATTTTATGCCTTAGAAATGCTGAATCAGCTGGGAAGCGAACTCTTGGCTAAGGGAGACCACTACCTGGTAACGAGAAAACGCAGCGGAGATCTCTATATTCTTTGCTATTTCTATTCCTGGTTTCAGCGGAGCTATTTTCTACAGAACGAGGACGTCAATCTGAAAAAATACCGGACGATGCATTTTCAGGATGAGAAACCAATGAAACTGGTGCTGGATATTAAGAATCCTGGATCAGTCGGTACCTGGATTGTTAAACGTGAGATCCTGAACGAAGATCACGGAAGTATCCTGGATGCCTGGGCAGCCTTTGGTTTTGAAAGTGAGCTATCCCGTCAGGATGTCAAATATCTGAATGCTGTAAGTACACCGGCTCTGACCCAGGAATCGGTGGAGGTTCGCAAGGAAGGAGATCCACTTCATATAGAAATAGAAATGAAACCCCAGGAGGTCTCGCTCTTACGTATTTCACGGAAAGAGTAGGATAAGGAAACCATATTCAGCTGTAAATAAAAGATATACATAGATCTATGCATTAAATAGAAACCAGAATAAAGAAACCACCTTCTGTTTTGAGGACAGGATCTGGAGAAAATATAAATTTCCATACGACTGCATCAGAAAGAGTGTATTTGTTGCATCTCTTTCTGGTGTGGTCTTTTCATGGTGAAGAAGACTTCCTGGTCAAGATTCCGGAAGTCAGAAGAGGGCTCTGCCTGATGGATGCCGTCCGGGAATCTGCAAGAACCGGAAAATCCATTGATTTTGAGTAATATTTACTATATCCTTCCCTATAACCCGGGTGCTTCTGGCACCCGGGATTTTTTCTGTCTACATAATCATTACAAACTTTTAAAATATATCATGCTAAGAAATTCCTCAGAAATGGTTTATATTTAAAGAAGTCTATATAATACATAAAGAGAAGAAGCAGATACATGTCTTATAGATAAGAAACCTCAAGATTGTACAGGAGCATAAAATTAATACAGGATTATAAAATCAGTTCAGATCATGAAAGGGAGAATGCATATGACAGTAGAAGAAATTACAAGACAGCTGATGGAGGATGAGAGAAATCAGTCCTATACGGAACAGGGAATACCGCCCATCTATCAGATTTCAGAGAAGGCCAGGGTCCTGATCATCGGCCAGGCTCCGGGCAGAAAGGTCGAGGAGACGAAGATTCCCTTTAACGACAAGTCGGGTGAAAAGCTGATCGGATGGATGGGAATCGACCGGGAGACCTTCTATTCGCCGGAAATCGCTATCGTGCCCATGGACTTCTATTATCCGGGCAAGGGAAAGACCGGGGACCTTCCGCCCCGGAAATTCATTGCAGAAGAGTATCATCCTACAATCCTTTCCATGATGCCGGATATCCGCCTGACTATTCTGATCGGAAAATATTCCATGGATTATTATCTGAAGGACAAAAAGAAGAATCTTACGGAAACCGTCAGGGCCTACAGGGAATACCTGCCGAAGTACTTCCCTATCGTACATCCGAGTCCCCTGAATTTCCGCTGGCAGGCGAAGAATCCCTGGTTTGAGGCCGAGGTCGTGCCGGAACTGCAGAAACGGGTTCACGAGGCTCTATATTGCTAAGTCAGGTGGCTTGGAGTGAACCGGACTTCTGGTCATATGCAGGATAAGATCTCTGGCATCATGATTCAGGCCGGATTGTTCCCGCAGAGGTCCAAAGGGACAGGAATTTCGCTTGGTCATGACTTCCTATGCATGATAAGATGGAAAGAAGACCTGTATCATACAGGATGCCCTGTTTTATAATGGAAAAAAGACCTGTATCATACAGGATGCCCTGTTTTATATAGGATGATCTGCTTACCCTTAAGGAGAAAGCAGCAGGAAAATGGATAGGGTCTAATCGATTGGATATACAGATCCGAGGAGAGAGGATTACAACATGGAAAGAGAACATCTGGGAAGCCGTCTGGGCTTCATTCTGTTAAGCGCCGGGTGCGCGATCGGCATCGGAAATGTATGGAAGTTCCCCTGGCTGGTAGGCCAGTACGGAGGCAGTGCTTTTGTCCTGATCTATCTGGTCTGCCTGATTATTTTAGGAATTCCGGCCACAGCCATGGAATTTGCTATGGGACGGGCCGCGCAGACCAGTCCGGTGAAGATGTACTATAAGCTGGAACCCAAGGGCAGTAAATGGTATATTCACGGCTATGTCTGCCTGGCCGGAAACTATCTTCTGATGATGTATTACACGACAGTGGCAGGATGGATGATCCTATATTTTCTGAAGACTGCCATGGGGACATTCGATGGCATGAAATCAGCCGAGGTCAAGGGAGTATTTAACCAGATGCTGGCAAGTCCAGCCCAGCTTGTAATTGCGATGGCCATTATTGTGGTTCTGGGCTTTGCCATCAATGCCATGGGTCTTCAGAACGGCCTGGAGCGGGTGACCAAGTTCATGATGCTGGCACTCCTGGCCATCATGGTGGTTCTCGCGATTCACTCCATTGTGCTTCCGGGAGGAAAGGAAGGTCTGTCTTTTTATCTTCTTCCCAATTGGGCGGCTGTAAAGAAGGCAGGTATTTTTAACACCATCACGGCAGCCATGAATCAGTCCTTCTTTACCTTAAGTATCGGAATCGGCGCCATGGCCATTTTCGGAAGCTATATCGGAAAAGACCATTCGCTTTATGGGGAATCGGTGAATGTCGCAGTCCTGGATACTTTCGTTGCCTTCACAGCAGGTCTGATCATCTTTCCGGCCTGCTTTGCCTACGGCGTCGAGCCGGATGCAGGTCCTTCTTTGATTTTCATTACACTACCCAATATTTTCAATCATATGGCCGGCGGAAGAGTCTGGGGCGCACTCTTCTTCGTCTTCATGACATTCGCCGCCTTTTCTACAGTACTTGCGGTCTTTGAAAATATCATGGCCATGACCATGGATCTGCATCAGGTCAGCCGAAAGAAAGCCAGCCTGATCTGCTGTATTCTGGTCTTCCTTTTATCCCTGCCCTGTGCTTTGGGATATAATGTGCTTTCCGGCGTTCATCCTCTGGGCAAGGCAACCTTCCTTGATTTCGAGGATTTCCTGGTCAGCAATCTGATTCTTCCGATCGGTACTTTGATTTTTATCCTTTTCTGTACCATGAAGAAGGGCTGGGGCTGGGATGCCTTTGTCAAAGAGGCCAATACCGGAAAGGGCATGAAGATCCAGAAGTGGATGCGGCCATTCTTTACCTTCATGATGCCTATTCTGATTCTTATTATTCTTCTGGCAGGTCTCTTCTAAGCAGAAGATGGCCGCTTGGCGTGTCACGCAGAAGGATGAATTCAGAAGGCCGGGTCTGCTGAAAACGAAGCGGATTCCAGGAATTTCGTTTGTATTTTTATAGAATTGTCGATAATGATAGATATTAGGGGATTGTATGTTCAGTAAAGAGAAAATGAAGAAGGACAATATCATCATGATGTTCACCGGTGTCATCGGCATGGGGATCTTCCTGTCCTTTCTGTTAAATGTGGATTTCGGTGTCGATACGGCGACCTTTCTCAATAATTCCATCGCCGAGCGGACCCATCTGCCCCTGGGAACCATTATGATTCTAATGAATTCCATCTGTCTGGTGCCCCAGCTGATTTTCGGAAGGGATTTAATCCATCTCGGAACCATCGCTAATATGACCATGATCGGCTATATTGCCGATTTCTGCCGATTCCTGGAGAACAGGTATCTGCCGGCTGCCATGTTTCAGGTACTGGGCTGGCGGATTCTGACCTTTGCGGTCAGCCTTTTTCTCTTTCTGATCTGTGTTGCCCTTTATATGAATGCTGATCTGGGCCAGGTGCCCTTTGATTCCATTGCCATTATGGTCAGCCGGGGCTTCCATCTGCCCTTTATGCCGGTCCGCATGGTCTGGGATTTCCTTCTGATCGCGGGCGGCCTGCTGGCCGGCGGAAAGCTTCATATAGCAACGGTCATTCTGGCACTGACTGTAGGACCTGCTGTGACTGCAGTCGGAAAGGTCATTAATAAAATGCTTGGCAGGAGCGAGTTAGGAAAAGCCGAGGAAGCCTAGATTCGATACCGGCAGCAGGTCTTCGGCCTGACCGGGATATGAAGAGCATCTGAAAAATTTCCTGGAAGATATTTCCGGGTGATTTTTTTTATAACCCAGTAGAAATAGATACGGCGATCAAAGATCAGTTTATAACATGGCCTTCCTGACTCGATGGGAGGCCTTTTTATATTCTTCACTTCAGGTGTATGAAACCAAAGAAATTGCTGCATTTACTGTCCATGAATAGGAACCATCAGAGTGTCAGTGATTATTTCAGGATCATTGTGGACGAGATTCTAATGGACTGACCGATCAGGGGCTCGGAATAAAGACCTTAGTCACAAGGCCCGGTAGAAGAGAAGTATTTAAGAAAATACAAGACAGAACAAAAATACATATAATTCATATTGACTTAGTAGGATAAATGGGATATAGTAACTCCAACATCCAAAAGAGATGTGACACAAGAAACGGATCCCCAAAGGCCCTGCAGGGATGCAGAAGCCGAAGCTGTCGAAAGAGATCCCGAACAAGAATCAGAAATTCTCCTAATAAAAATGCTAAGTAACAATCAAGAAACAATGAAGAAATTAAGAGACAGCTAAGAAACAGCAGGAAAACAGGAAAAGGAAAAAGGAAGAGAGGAAAGATTATGAAAAGAAGAGGCAGATGGCATAAGATTCTGGCACTTGGCCTTGCGGCTGTATTATCCGTTGGTATGCTTGTAGGCTGCGGAAGCAAGAGCGGCAGCAGTTCTTCTTCCTCCGGCAAGGGCTACCGTACCCTGGATGAGATTAAGAAGTCCGGTACTATCCGGATCGGCGTTTTCTCCGACAAATCCCCCTTCGGATATGTCGATGATGACGGAAACTACGCTGGATACGATGTATATTTCGCAGAGCGTCTGGGCAAGGACCTTGGTGTCAAGATCAAATATGTCTCCACAGAGGCTGCCAGCCGTGTTGAGTATCTGCAGACCGGAAAGGTTGATATCATCCTTGCAAACTTCACCGTTACCGATGAACGTGCAAAGCAGGTTGATTTCGCAGAACCTTATATGCATGTAGGCCTCGGCGTTGTTTCCCATGACGACAGGGTAATCACCGATATGAGCCAGATCAAGGATGATGATCAGGTTATCGTTATTTCCGGTACCACAGCAGAGACCTATCTCACCAAGAATTATCCCAATATCAAGCAGCAGAAATTCGATACCTATGCAGCAGCAAAGAGCGCCTTTGAAAACGGCACCGGCGTAGCGTGGGCCAACGATAACACCGAGGTTATCGCCTTTGCCAAGGCAAACAAGGGCTACACCGTCGGCATCGATGCCCTGGGCGATCCGGACACCATTGCTCCGGCAGTTACCAAGGGCAACAGCACACTTCTGAAGTGGATCAACGAAGAAATCGAGAACCTGGGCAAGGAAAACTTCTTCCACAAGGACTATGAAGCAACTCTGACCTCCACCTATGGTGCAGATTACGAGGACACCCTGGTAATCGAAGGCGGTAAGAGCAGCAAGTAATCGTAAAGTCAGGACGAGTCCGCAGATTCAAACTTAGATTCACCAGCTGAACCGGATCACAGATCAGATCTGAAAAGAAGGATTTATCCAAGACAAGACAGCAAAACTAGTGTAAGATAAACAGGAAATTCCATGAGTGATCACATAAGGAATCTTCACATTTCTTATGTGATCACATCTTGCTATATTGAGACCCGAATTATTTTCAAATCTGAACTGCTTTAAAGACAGAATTTGTTTTGAAATCATACGGATTTGAAAACCTGACACATGAAACACGAAATGATCAACCCGAGGCATAAGTCATGAGTATTGAAACAATGATCAGCTACCTTCCCTTATACTGGAAGGCCCTGATCCTGACACTTCGAATCGGCTGGATGGGCATCGTCCTGGGCATCGCCCTGGGACTTGTGGTTGCCCTGATTCAGCATTTTAAGATCCCCGTCTTAAGACAGATTGCGGTGGTATATATCGAACTGATCCGGAATACACCCCTTCTGGTTCAGCTTTTCTTCTTATACTATGCCCTGCCGAGACTGGGACTGAGAATCGATGCGGAAGCCTGCGGTGTACTTGGTCTATCTTTGCACGGCGGCGCCTATATGGCAGAGGTCTTCCGGAGCGGCTTAGACGGCGTGCCTCCCATTCAGGCACAGAGCGCCCTGGCTCTCGGCATGACCAGAGGCCAGGCCATCCGGAAGGTCATCCTGCCCCAGGCCATCAGCACCAGCGTGCCGGCCTTTGTGGCAAATATCATTTTCCTTCTGAAGGAGACCTCGGTCTTCTCCGCTATCAGCCTTATGGATCTCATGTTCACAGCCAAGGACCTGATCGGTCTCTATTACACCACGATTGAATGCCTGGTTCTGCTCGTGATTTTCTACCTGTTGATGCTTCTTCCGGTTTCTATTATTGGAAGTATTGTAGAGAGGAAGGTGCGCTATGCGGGATTTGGGGATTGATATTTTATTCAAGGGAGTCAATTTTCAGAGACTTCTCGAAGGCCTCTGGGTCTCCATGCGGATCAGTCTGATCTCCGTGGCCATCAGTATCGTCCTCGGACTCCTGATCGGTGCCCTTATGACATTGAAGAATCCGGTCATCAAGGTCATCACCCGGATCTATCTCGAGATTGTCCGGATTATGCCTCAGCTGGTTCTCCTCTTCATCGTATTCTTCGGAACAACAAGAGTTCTCGGCATCAATATTGATGCGGAATATGCCAGCATCATCGTCTTCTCCTTCTGGGGTACCGCCGAAATGGGAGACCTGGTCCGAAGTGCCTTGATCAGCATTCCCCGTCACCAGTACGAGAGTGCCGCAGCCCTGGGCATGAATCAGAGGCAGACCTTTACCAAAATTATCCTGCCTCAGACCCTGCGCCGTCTGATTCCGAACTCTATCAACCTGATCACCCGTATGATCAAGACGACTTCCCTGGTTATGATGATCGGTGTCGTCGAGGTCCTGAAGGTCGGTCAGCAGATCATCGAAGCCAACCGGACGACTGATCCAAACGGAGCATTTGTCGTCTATGGAGCCGTATTTATCCTGTATTTCATCGCCTGCTGGCCCATCTCTATGCTGGCAAGGTATCTGGAAAAAAGATGGAACTGAGCGCTGGGAATTATCAGGAAATGTTGTATGAATTGCGATAAGGCGTTCGAGACAGTAGAAACTGATCAGAAAATTATTAGCATGAACTGATCCGGACAAATGAATCCGGAAATATAGACCAAGACGGGACAGAGTATAATCCCCGGAGGAAAAACCATGGCAGAGACCATTCTTGAAGTAAGTCACATCACAAAACAGTATAAGGAAGGACAGCCGGTTCTCGACGATCTGTCCCTGGAGGTCCATAAGGGCGAGGTTGTGGTCATTGTCGGCCCATCGGGCTGCGGCAAGTCGACCCTCCTTCGTACCATGAACGCCCTGGAGCCTATCCAGAAGGGAAAGATCACCTACCGCGGCCAGGAAGTACGCCCGGATGCCAAGAACATCACCGAGCTTCGTCAGAAGATCGGCATGGTCTTCCAGAGCTATGATCTCTTTCCCCACAAGACCATCCTCGAAAATGTAACCCTTGCCCCGGTCCTGGTGCAGAAGCGGAACAAGGCAGAGGTCGAAGAGGAAGCCTTGAAGCTTCTCGACCGGGTCAATCTGGCAGACCGGAAAGACGATTATCCCCGTCAGCTGTCCGGCGGACAGAAACAGCGTGTCGCCATCTGTCGAGCCCTGGCTATGCATCCGGAAGTCATGCTTTTTGATGAGGTTACTGCAGCCCTGGATCCGGAGATGGTCCGTGAGGTCCTGGATGTCATGCTTGAGCTTGCAAAGCAGGGCAATACCATGGTCATCGTTACCCATGAGATGGCCTTCGCAAAGGCCGTCGCCGACCGTGTCGTCTTCATCGATCAGGGCAAGATTGTTGAAGAAGGAAGCCCGATTGACTTCTTCGAGCATCCGAAGATGGATCGGACCCAGAAATTCCTGAATACTTTCAGCTTTAATAAAGTAGAGAAGGAAGCCGAGTAAGCATGAAACTCCGATACAACTTTCGAAAAGTCGATCAGCCAGGAAGATTAGAAGAGAAAGCTGTAACAATTACGTTTCCTAGTTTGTTCATGAGGTAATAGGAACTACATAAATACCGTCCGGCCGCCGGTAGGCAGCGTTGGATATGCCGCAGACTACACAGAGAGCCTGCGGCTTTTTTGTGTTTGAAAATCTGTAGCAGTGAAAAATTCCTGATGTAAAAGGCAAGCCCAAAAGCTATGATAAAAAGGAATTAAGATCGAAAATCAGATACCTGGAAACAGGAAAAGGGGGCAGCAATGACTGAACAAGAACAAGAGCAAATGCGAAGAGGGCAGAAAGCTGAATGATGAGGAGAGCGAGTTCTTCAAAAAGCATCTGAAAGGCTGAGCCCCTGATGGAAACTCCGATGGAACCTGGCCTGAAATCCATCCCGGAATCTGACGTAAATCCCGCTGGATTTCTAGGAAATGTGATATAATTTATGAAACATAAACCAAGGGAGCATTTACCATTGGAAAGTCAGGGAATATTCGGTTAGCACTGTCAGGAAAGGAAAAAAGAAAATGGAAAAAAGAAAAATCGACACCACATGTGTCCAGGGAGGCTATCATCCCGGAAACGGAGAACCCAGAGAAGTCCCCATCATTCAGTCCACAACCTTTAAGTACGATACCAGCGAGGATATGGGCAAGCTCTTCGACCTCGAAGCCAGCGGATACTTCTATACCCGCCTTCAGAATCCGACCAATGACTATGTCGCTGCCAAGATAGCTGAACTCGAAGGCGGAACCGCAGCCATGCTGACATCATCCGGCCAGGCCGCCAACTTCTTCGCCATGTTCAATGTGGCCAATAATGGAGACCATATCGTATCCTCCGCCAGCATCTACGGCGGAACCTTCAACCTGATCGCCGTCACCATGAAGAAGATGGGCATCGACGTCACCTTCGTTGAGCCGGACTGCAGCGAAGAGGAACTCAATGCCGCCTTTCGCCCCAACACCAAGTGTGTCTTCGGCGAGACCATTGCCAATCCAGCCTTGACTGTCTTTGACATCGAGAAATTTGCCAAGGCAGCTCATGCCCACGGTGTTCCCCTGATCGTCGATAATACCTTTGCCACACCGGTTAACTGCAGACCCTTCGAATGGGGCGCTGATATCGTCACCCATTCCACGACCAAGTACATGGACGGCCACGGTACAGCTGTCGGCGGCGCTATTGTTGATTCCGGAAAATTCGACTGGATGGCTCATGCCGATAAATTCCCGGGACTCTGTACACCCGACGAATCCTATCATGGTATCATCTATGCCGAGAAATTCGGCAATGAAGGCGCTTTCATCACCAAGTGTACCTCTCAGCTCATGCGTGACTTCGGTTCCATCCAGTCTCCCCAGAATGCCTTCTATCTGAATCTGGGCCTGGAAAGCCTTCATGTCCGCATGGCCCGTCACTGTGAGAACGGCCAGAAGGTTGCAGAATTCCTGGAGAAGCATCCCAAGGTTCTTCATGTAAATTACTGCGGTCTGCCCAGCGATCCATATCACAAGCTGGCAGAGAAGTATCTGCCCAACGGCTCCTGCGGCGTTGTTTCCTTCGAACTGGACGGCGGCAGAGAAGCAGCATCCAAGTTTATGAAGAGTCTGAAGCTCATCGCCATCGAGACCCATGTCGCCGATGCCAGAAGCTGCTGCCTCAATCCGGCAACCTCCACTCACCGTCAGCTGACCGAGGAACAGCTTAAGGAAGCCGGCATTCCGGCAGGCCTGATCCGTGTTTCCTGCGGACTGGAGGATGGAGACGATCTTGTGGCAGATATCGCCCAGGCTCTGGATCAGATTTGAAAATGAAAATAACATACTAGTTACGAAAGAAGGTATAGGAATGAAACAATGGTTCCTGTACCTTTTTTTCGCTTCGAGAATGATATAGGGATGGAAGGACAGGCCAGTTTTTGAAGAAAAAAATCGACATATGTTACAAAATTCTTAACCTTTACAGGCCATTTATAGTCAATTATAATGAAACCGATAGCGCGTGGACACTTGTCCGGTGCGCTTCACGAACTGTATCAGGGAGAACCTCTTTCCTCGGTAAATATGGAAACTCTGTTCCTATGGAATTCTATAGACAGGGCTATCTGTAGATATTGAAAGGGGAAGGGTTTGACTAAATCTTAGTTTCATTGCAGCACGAAGGACTTTGTATATGCTAGGAGGGATTTATGGAAGTACAAATCCAGGACCTGGTGACGTCGATCCGGAAAGAAGGAGTTGACGCTGCCAATGCGGAGGCGGAAACGATCCTCGCGAATGCGAAGAAGAAAGCGGACGAGATCGTTTCAAAGGCCAAGGCAGAAGCTGAAGCCGAGAAGGAGACTGCGGAGAAGGAAATCGCTGTGCTGAAGGAGAGCGCCAGGGTTTCCGCCGATCAGGCCAAGAGAGACGCGGTTCTTGCCTTCCGTACCGAGGTGGAGAAAGAGTATGAGAAGCTTTTAAAGCGGGATATCCAGAAGGAACTGTCGGACCAGGCACTCGGCAAGCTGATCCGGGCAGCCCTCCAGGGAGAGGATCCGGCAGCTTACCAGGCTGAGGTTTCGGAGGTTTCGGAAGGCTTAAAGAATGAGCTTGCAGATGAGATCCAAAAGGGTCTTACCATCTGCCCGACCAAGGGAGTCAAGGCAGGTTTCCGTCTGGCAAGTAAGGACGGATCCGGCTACTTTGACTGTACGGATGAAGAGATCGCCGAGATGATGATGCCCTATTTCCGGAATCTGGAAATCTGACGAGGAGGTGAAGCATGGCTTCGTATTATTATCTGGTTGCGAGCCTGCCCGAGCTTCGAAGCGATGGAGAACTGCCGATTACCTACGAGGATTTCCTCTCCATGTGTCAGGATTCGGTATCGAAGAAGACTTACGATAAGCTTTCTACAATGACACTGGATTCCGATGATACGCCGCTTCTAAAGAAGTGGCAGGAGAGCTATGGCAGAATTATGGAGGAGCTGAATTACCAGAGAGCAGTGAATCTGAGACAGACAGCGACCCCTCCGACAGCCAGGGATGCAGCGGTGGTTTCCTTCGTCGGAAATCTCATGCATGCCAAGAATCCCCTGGAAGCGGAGAAGGAGATGCTGGACTTCGAATTTAAGACGCTCGACGAACTGGTCGGCCTCCATATGTTCGATGACTGGGTTCTCTTCGGTTATGCCATCAAATTAAAGCTTCTGGAAAGGCAGCAGTGCTTCGTCCACGACAAGGGCAAAAAAGAATTCCGAAGACTCATGGCAGTCGTTCGGAAGCGGGTCTATGGAATTGCCTGATTGGAAGCAGATCTTCGACAGCATGGTCTAAATTTAGACCGGAAATCGAAGAAACTGATATCCCTCTCGAAATACAGATCGTAAATCGTGATCAGGATTCAGGCAGATACAAAATCGCAATTCCGTAATCCATGAAAATTACAGGAGACATATATAGCAGGAGACGTATATGGAAATTGTTACAGGACATGTTACTGGCATCAATGGAAATATGGCGAACGTCAGCTTCGACGGACCTGTCCGTAAGAACGAGGTGGGCTACATTCTCGTTGACGACAAGCGTCTGAAGGGCGAGGTCATCCGTATTACCAAGGGCGTTGCCAGCATGCAGATTTATGAGATGTCAAACGGCATCAAGGTTGGCGATCCGGTCGAGTTCACCGGTGAGCTGATGAGTGTTGATCTGGGACCGGGGCTTCTGACCCAGATTTATGACGGACTGCAGAATCCTCTGCCCCAGCTGGCCGAGAAGTGCGGCTTCTTCCTGGAGCGGGGTGTCTATCTCGACGCCATTCCCAACAAGGACTGGGACTTCACTCCGACCGTCAAGGCCGGAGACAGTGTCGTGGCCGGAGATACCATCGGTACCGTACCGGAAGGACTTTTTACCCACCACATCATGGTTCCCTTCACCTTAAAGGGCAGCGACTGGACCGTAAAGTCCATCCAGCCTGCGGGGAGCTACAATGTGCGGTCCACGATTGCAGTCATTGAAAACAGTAAGGGCGAGACAAAGGACCTGTCCATGGTCATCTCCCAGCCCATTAAGCAGCCCATCCGCTGCTATGAAGAGCGGCTTCGCCCGGATGAGCCTCTGATCATGAAGCTTCGCTGTATTGATACCTTCCTTCCGGTTGCCAAGGGCGGAACCTTCTGTGTACCCGGACCTTTCGGTGCAGGTAAGACCGTTCTCCAGCACATGGAGGCCAAGAACGGAGAAGCTGATATCGTTGTTATTGCAGCCTGCGGAGAGCGTGCCGGTGAGGTTGTAGAAATCCTGAAAGAATTCCCGGAACTGGAGGATCCCAGAACCGGACGGTCCCTGATGGAACGGACCATCATCATCTGCAACACCTCGTCCATGCCGGTTGCCGCCCGTGAGGCTTCCTGCTACACGGCCGTGACCATTGCAGAGTATTACCGGCAGATGGGACTGAATGTTCTCCTTCTTGCTGATTCGACCAGCCGCTGGGCCCAGGCCATGCGTGAGATGAGCGGACGTCTGGAGGAGATCCCGGGCGAGGAAGCCTTCCCGGCCTACCTCGAGTCCACCATCGCTGCCTTCTATGAGAGAGCCGGAAAGGTTCGCCTGAAGGACGGTTCCATCGGTTCCGTTACCATCGGTGGTACGGTTTCCCCGGCTGGCGGTAACTTCGAAGAGCCTGTGACCCAGGCAACCCTCAAGGTTGTCGGTGCCTTCCACGGACTTTCCAGAGAGCGGTCCGATGCCCGTAAGTATCCGGCCATCGACCCGACCGAGTCCTGGTCCAAGTACACCGGCATCATCGATATGGATAAGGTCGAGAGAGCCAGAGCCGTCTTACGGAGAAGCATCGAAGTTTCCCAGATGATGAAGGTCGTCGGCGAAGAGGGAACGACTGCCGAGGACTATATCACCTATCAGAAGGGAGAACTTCTGGATGCGGTCTACCTTCAGCAGAACTCTTTCGATCCGGTCGATGCATCGGATGAGCCGGAGCGGCAGAAGATTGAATTCGCCCTTCTCTATGACATTCTGATGGCAGAATATGATCTGGAAGATAAGAATGCGATCCGTTCCTTCTTCAATGCGATTCGTCAGGAATTCCTGGACTGGCATGGAATCACTTTCGATGCGCCGGAATTCGAGACGCAGAGGCAGAGAATCGCAGATCTCTATCAGTCTAAGGTGAAAGCGGCATAGGAGGGATTATGCAGAAAGTTTATACGAAAATCGAATCCATTGTCGGAAACGTCGTAACGGTTCGGGCAGAGGGCATTCGAAACGGCGACCTGGCCCTGGTCGGAGACAGCTACGCCAATGTTATCAAACTGGACGGAGATCTGGTTTCGCTCCAGGTTTTCGCAGGCGCCCAGGGCGTCAGCACCAATGATCCGGTCCGTTTCCTGGGCCGGCCCATGCAGGTCTCCTTCTCGGAGCACCTTCTGGGACGTATCTTCAACGGTGCCGGAGTACCGCGTGACAACGGTCCGGCTCTGAAGGAGAACATGATCGATATCGGCGGGCCTTCCTTTAACCCGGCCAAGCGTATCATTCCGAAACACATGATCCGTACCGGTATCCCCATGATCGATATGTTCAATACCTTAGTCGAGAGTCAGAAGCTTCCCATCTTCTCCGTGTCCGGCGAGCCCTATAACCAGCTCCTGGCCCGGATCGCTCTCCAGGCCGAGGTCGATGTCATCGTTCTTGGCGGTATGGGACTGAAATACGATGACTATCTGGCTTTCCGTGACACCCTGGAAAAGGGCGGCGCCATGAGCCATACGGTCATGTTTATCCATACGGCCGCTGACCCGACCGTTGAGTCCACCCTGGTTCCGGACATGTCTCTGGCCGTTGCCGAGCAGTTCGCCCTGGAAGGAAAGAAAGTTCTGGTTCTTCTGACCGATATGACTTCCTTCTGCGATGCAGAAAAGGAGCTGGCCATCACCATGGAGCAGGTACCTTCCAACCGAGGCTACCCGGGCGATCTCTATTCCATGCTGGCTTCCCGTTATGAGAAGGCCGTGGATATCGAAGGCGCAGGTTCCATCACCATTCTCGGTGTTACCACAATGCCGGGCGATGATGTCACCCATCCGGTTCCCGATAACACGGGTTACATTACCGAGGGTCAGTTCTATCTGAAGAACGGCCGAATCGAGCCTTTCGGTTCTCTGTCCCGTCTGAAGCAGAACGTCAACGGTGACACACGTGATGACCACCGGGCTCTGATGGATGCCATGATCAAGCTCTATGCCCAGTACAAGGAAAGTCTGGAGAAGAAGTCCATGGGTTTTGCCATGAGTGACTGGGACGACAAGCTCCTGAAATACGGAAAGCTCTTCGAAGACAAGCTGATGAACTTAAGCGTAAATATCCCTCTGGAAGAGGCTCTGGACTTAGGCTGGGAAATCCTGGCAGAGTGTTTCGAGCCCAATGAGACGGGTCTTAAGACCAGCCTTATTCAGGAGAGATGGCCGAAGAAGGCGAGTTAAGTAGATAAAGGAGCAGCTTATGGCGGTCAAACTCACGAAAAATGAACAGAAAGTGCAGAAAGATCACCTGAAGCAGTACCAGCGCTACCTGCCGACCCTGCAGTTAAAGAAACAGCAGCTGCAGTCGGTCATCATGCAGGTCAACGCAGAACTGAAGGCAAAGGAAGCCGAACGGGAAGCCATGGTTGGAAATCTCGATGACTGGATCGCAGTCTTCGCAGAGAACCAGATTTTCCCGGAGGATAAGAAACTGGATGATCTGGTTCAGCCGGATCAGGTCCTGGTCACGACCGAGAATATCGCCGGAGTCAAGGTTCCGGCCTTTCAGGAACTGACCTTCAAGGACATTTCCTATAATGTTGCCGACTATCCTTTGTGGGTGGACACTGCAGTCATAAAGCTTAGGGAGATTGCACGTCTGGATGCTCTGGTATCGACTCTGGAGAAGCAGGTGGAGCTCTTAGGTAAGGAACTCCGCACCACGTCTCAGAGAGTCAACCTCTTTGAAAAGGTCAAGATACCGGAAGCCAAGGAGAATATCCGGATTATCGGAGTCTATCTCGGCGATCAGCAGACAGCGGCAGTTGTCCGGGGCAAGATATCAAAGAAGAAACTGGTGGAGGCAGGACGATGATCGAAACAATGAAAATGGTCCATGTCGTGACCACAGTCTCCCGTAAAAGAGAGCTGTTAAAAGGATTGAAAGACCTGGGTCTCCTCCACATCGCGGAAAAGAAACAGGCATCGGCAGCCGCAGCCAAGCGTTTCCAGGATCTGGCCAAGCTTTCCTCCGAGCTTCAGGAATATGCACCGAAGAAGGAGAAAAATGCGAAGAAGGCAGAGAGCGGAGTCGGCGGAAATGCTTCTGGAACAGCAGCATCTGCTGCGCAGACAGGGGCAGATTCCGCACCGGTTCTGGAAGGCGAAGAACTGGAGAATCTCCTCGAAAGTGCCGCAAAGGCCATTGAGGACAAGCGTTCTCTGACCGAGGATATGCAGGCTGCAACAGCGGAAGCTGAGAAGCTGGCTCCCTGGGGCAATTTCGATCCGGACCAGGTGAGAGAGCTGACAAAACTCGGATACGATCTACATTTCTACCGGGTCGACGGTCCAATCTGGGATGCCATCCAGAAGGACGAGAAGATCACAGCCATCCGGCTGGCCTCGGTTGAAAAGGCTGTAACGATCGCAACGATCGGAAGCCTGCCCCAGGGCATGGCAGCCAATGAATTCGTTCTTCCGGCCAAGGGACTTTCGGGACTCAAGGAAGAGCTCGAGGAAGACAGAAAGAAGATTGCGGACTGCGAGACCATTCTTCGGAAGGCAGCCCTCTACGAGGATGCCATCCATAAGGAAATGATCCGGGCCCAGAATGCTGAGGATGATTCGGCAGCGGAGCGGACAGCGGCAAGCGACGAGAAGTTGGTCTGGATTTCGGGATACATACCGGAAGCGGATCTGGATCAGTTCAGGGCCAAGGCAAAGGAAGAGTCCTGGGCCTACGCCATCGATGATGTCGCAAAGGATGATGAAGCCATCCCGACCAAGCTTCGCTATAACAAGGTGACAAGGCTGATTTCTCCGATCTATAAGATCCTTGGAATCCTGCCCGGCTACCGGGAGACGGATATCTCCCTCTGGTTCCTCTTGTTCTTTGCTTTATTCTTCGCAATGATCATCGGAGACGGCGGCTATGGCCTCCTGATTCTCCTCTTTACCATTGGACTTGCGGCAAAGAAAAAGAAGATGACAACGCCGATCTACCTTCTTCTGGTTCTGTCAATTACGACCATTGTATGGGGCGCCATCACCGGAACCTGGTTCGGTATGGAGTCGGCCATGAAGGTACCTTTCTTAAAGGCTCTGGTTCTTCCGGGCTTTGCCAACTATCCGGAATACTTCGGCGTCACGGCGGCAGCCCAGCAGAATAACATTATGAAGTTCTCCTTCACGATCGGTGCCATTCAGATGGAAATCGGAAGCCTGATCGCGGTAAAGAAGAAGATCGGAGAGAAGGACTTAAGCTTTGTCTCGGATATCGGCTGGATGATCACTATCGTCAGCATGTACCTCCTGTCCCTGTATCTGGTTCTGGGAGAAAAGCTGACCCTGGGACCCATCGGAATCGGTGTCCTGATCGGATTTATCCTGGTCGTTCTCTTCAGCGGAATGAGCCCGGATGCAAGCTTTGCGGAGGGTCTGAAAGCGGGCCTGGGCGGAGCCTTTACATCCTTCTTAAATACGATCAGCTGCTTCGGCAATGTCATGTCCTACATCCGGCTCTTCGCTGTAGGTATGGCTGGCCTGGCAATTGCCCAGAGCTTTAACAATATGGCAGCCGGCCTGGCTCACGGACCTCTGATTATTGTGGCAATCGTGGTAGTTATTATCGGACATGCCATCAATATTGTTATGTGCTTCCTCTCCGTCATCGTCCATGGCATTCGTCTGAATGTCCTGGAGTTCTCCGGACAGGTCGGACTGGAATGGACGGGTATTGCCTATGATCCCTTCCGGAAACAGGACCAGCTGAGGGACTGAGGATGACAGAAAGCTGATAAGCTTTAAAGACTGAATGAGAAGCTGGCGAAGACAAATTACAGAAAAGCAGTAAGTATTAAAGCAGGCATAAAGGTAAGTTTTAAAGTAGTGAAAGAAGCTAGTTACTAGCAGGCGGCCTGGAATGAAAGCCGGCAATGGGCCGGCAGGAGCCAGGCCAGTAGAATTTGAAAAGGAGAAGAACTATGAATATCGCTTATATCGGAATGGCAGCTGCTCTTGGTTTATCCGCACTTGGATCTGCTCTGGGAACCGGTGTTGCCGGTCAGGCAGCCGTCGGCGCATGGAAGAAGTGCTATGCAGAAGGCAAGCAGGCTCCCTTCATTATGACTGCATTTGCCGGTGCACCTCTGACCCAGACCATTTACGGATTCCTTCTTATGAACTTCATCGCAAGTGCCTGGAAGGCCGGAACCATTGATCAGGCACTGTCCTTTGGTATCGGAATCTTCGGCGGACTGGCTATCGGAGCTTCCGCATTCTTCCAGGGCAAGGTTGCTGCTGCATCTTCTGATGCACTCGGAGCTACAGGAAAAGGTACCGCGAACTACTTCATTGTTATTGGTGTCATTGAGACCGTCGCCCTCTTCTCACTGGTATTCTGCATGCTGCTTCTGTCCGCAGCTGCAAAGTAATCCCGGAGGGATAAGGATTTAATGGCGCTCTATGCGCTCGGGGATCTGCATCTCGCGTTCCAAAGGCCGGATAAAACCATGGACATCTTTGGCGGCGTCTGGAAGAACCATGAGAGAAAGGCTAAGGAGAAGATCGACCGCCTGGTCAGACCAAATGATACTCTGGTCCTGACCGGCGATCATTCCTGGGGGAAGAATCTGGATCAGTGCCGGGAGGACCTGCAGTATATCTGTGCTCTGCCCGGTCGGAAGATCCTCTTACGCGGCAACCATGACATGTTCTGGGATGCCAAGAAGACCGAAAGGTTAAATAAAGAGTACGAGGGGAAACTTTATTTTCTGCAGAACAATTACTATTCCTACGAGGACTATGCCCTGGTCGGAACCAAGGGCTTTACCTTTGAGGGACCCTTCTACCTGAACAAAAGAGGCCGGGTCATCGGCTGGGATCAGGAGAAGGCCAAGGCTGCAGAAAAGCTAGTGAACAGGGAATGTAAGAGGCTTCGGACTTCCTTCGAAGCGGCGAAGGCGGACGGCTATCAGAAATTCATCATGTTTCTTCATTATCCTCCGACCAATATTCTGGAGCTGGACAGTCCCTTTACTGAGATGGCGGAAGAGTACGGCGCCGACCAGGTGATCTACTCCCACTGTCACGGGACCGCCCGTTTCCACGATTCCATTCTCGGAGAACACAACGGAATTCTCTACCGGCTGGTATCCGGAGACTATCTGGATTTTGAACCGGTGAGGATACTATAAGATGATTTAGGACGCATGATTTTCATGCGTCCTTATTTTTGTCGTATCCGTTAGGTACAACGATTTCAAAGGAAAATGTGAATCCCGATGTATGAAATCCGTAGTTTATCGGGCTTGTACAACGATTTTGGAAAAAAATTGGATTCCGTTGTATTTTTTTCAAACTTTTGTGATTTCATACAACGATTTTGAAGAAGTACTCGAATTCCGTTGTACGACTTCCCGATTTACCCAATTTTGTACAACGATTTTAAAGAAGAACTCGATTTCCGTTGTACGACGGCTCGGATTTCCAAATTCGTACATCAATTTTGAAGAAAAACGTGAATCCCGTTGTATGCCCGAGCTAAATTACAAAAAAGCTGTATCTGCTTTGTCAGAGGGCTGATTCTATGGTAGAGTTAACATAGATTTTGTATTTTGGAAAGGACATGTCATGTTAAACCAGTTTTCCCGTACCCAGCTCGTTCTTGGTAAGTCTGCCATGGAGATTTTGAAAAACTCCCGGATCGCAGTCTTCGGAATCGGCGGTGTTGGGGGATATACGGTGGAAGCCTTGGCGCGGAGCGGCGTCGGCACCCTGGACCTTATCGATGATGATGAGGTGTGTCTCACAAATCTAAACCGTCAGCTCATCGCTATCCGTGGCACCGTAGGGAAATATAAAGCGGACGTCATGGCGGACCGGATTCATTCCATCAATCCGGACTGCGTCGTCAATATACATAAGACCTTTTTCCTGCCGGAAACCAAGGACCAGTTTGATTTCTCCGCCTATGATTACGTTGTCGATGCGGTCGATACTGTGACCGCTAAAATTCAGCTGGTTATGGCCTGCCAGGAGACCGGGACCAGGATCATTTCTTCGATGGGAGCCGGAAACAAGCTTCATCCGGAAATGTTCGAAGTGGCCGATATTTATAAGACATCGGTCGATCCTCTGGCCAAGGTCATGCGGAGAGAGTTGAAGAAGCGGAGAGTCTGCCATCTGAAGGTGGTCTATTCCAAGGAGAAACCCTTAAGGCCCATCGAGGATATGGCCATCAGTTGCCGGACCCACTGCATCTGCCCGCCTGGCGCCCAGCACAAGTGCACCGAGCGGAGAGACATCCCGGGCTCAACGGCTTTCGTACCGCCGGTGGTCGGCATGATTATCGCAGCGGAGGTTGTGCGGGACCTGACTTATGACGCCATGATGAGGGAGCGGAAGGAAGCCGGACTCGTGGACTGACAGAAATTCATCGTGTCAGGAGCGAGTGCAAAATAAGAGGCTGGACTTGTAAAATAAGGAATCGGCGGACTGAAGCGGAGTGATTTGACGTTTTTATCATGATTCGCCTATGCATTTTACTCGGGGAGAAGGTTAGAAGAAATTCCGGAGCCAAGAAAGTCCGGATGGAGAGGATCCGGAATCTGGGGGAAACATATGATTGAGATACACGAGCTTTGCAAGAATTACGGGCAGGTCAAAGCCATCCGGTCCGTCGATCTGACGATCCGGGATCAGCAGATTTTCGGCCTGGTCGGGGCCAACGGGGCTGGAAAGTCAACCCTTCTGGGCCTTCTTTCGGATGTCCTCGAACCGGACAGCGGCTGGATCCATATTGACGGCCAGCCCATCCGGGACAATGTCGAGGTCAAGCAGGAGCTCTTCTATATTCCGGACGAGGCCTATTATTTTCCATCCAGCACGATCGCCCAGATGGCCGATTATCTCGAGGGCTTCTATCCGGCTTTCGATTCGGAAAAGCTCAATCATTTCCTGGATTTCTTTGAGCTTGATCCAAACCGTTCCATCAGCACCTATTCCAAGGGCACGAGAAAACAGCTCTTTATCCTGATCGGTCTCTCGGCAGGAGCCCACTATCTGGTCCTGGACGAGACCTTTGACGGACTGGATGTCTTCGTCCGCCAGGGAATCAAGGCCCTGATCCGGAAGGAAGTCAAGGAGCGGGGTCTAACCGCGGTCATTGCCTCCCATAACCTCTCCGAAGTCGATGATGTCTGCAGCCATCTCTGTATTCTTCACGAGGGCAAGGTTCTCATTTCTCAGGACGGCATTTCAAAAACGAAGACCATTCAGAAGGTCCAGTGTATCTTTAAAAAGGATGAGGATCGGGAGCTGGTCGAGGACCGGCTTAAGATCCGCCGCCATACCAAACAGGGCAGTATGCATATTTTTATTGCGGATGGAAGCCGGGAATCCGTGGAGACCGTTTTCCGCGAGGCAGATCCTCTCTTTTATGAATTCTTGAATTTATCCCTGGAGGAAATTTTCTTTACGCGTACGGAGGAGGAAGGCTATGACATCCGAAGATACACAAAACTTTAAAGGCCGACGGATCAGCCATTTTACCTATCAGCGCCTGATTTATCAGAGACGTTCGGCCTGTCTTATTCTGACTTCTGTCCTTCTTTTTCTTTATTATGTGGTCGGCATGCCGGCTTTTATCTTCTATTCCCGATCGGACAGCACAGCGGTTGAGGCTCTGAAAAATGCAGGCACCCTCAAGGACTATCTGTCCCAGAGGATACTCCTTGGCTTTGATCTTGGTATTCCGGCAGTTCTTCTGATCTGCCTTCTGGCAGTGGTGAATGGACTGTCTGCTTTTTCCTACCTTTTCAACCGGAGGGTATCCATATTCTATCGGTCCCTCCCGATCAGCCGAAAGGTCCGCTTTCGGGAACGCTATTTGAATGGCTTTTTTTCCTTCCTGACTCCCTTTGTTGTCTGTTCTCTGATCTCCTGGTTTATTGCCATCGGCATGAGTGCCATCACGAAACAGATGATGAAAGGTGTGATCTACGGGGCTGCCCGCATGGTGGTCTTCTATCTGGCCATCTATAGCCTGGTCATCTTATCCGCTATGCTGTCCGGGAAGGCCGTTTTTGCCCTTCTTCTCTTTCTCTTCTTTTCGCTGGCTGAGATTGCCGCCAATATTCTGATCGGTCTGGCCCGGTCAGCCTTTTTCTATACCTACTATGCTCGGAATTCTTCCTGGTATGACCAGTACCGCCTGGTCACATCGCCGATTTTTGCCTTCTTTTTGGGCCGGCATCGGATGAAAGATCTGATTACGCCTGAAGGCAGCCTGATTTCCGGATACCGAATGGTTCGTGTGGATCTGTCCAGCTTTTTCTGGATGCTGGCGCTGGCTTTGATCTTCACCTGTCTGGCCCTCTTGGCTCAGCACTGGCGGCGCATCGAAATGGCAGGGGAAAGCATTACTTTTCAGCCCATCCGCATTCTGACCAAGGTGGCCTGCGGTTTTCTCCTCGGTTCATTTTTAGCAATTCTCGGGGAGTCTATGCTCTGGCGGCTCTCTTCAGCTATAGCCAATGTGCTTCTGCTTCCCCTGGCTGCTGTCATGACGGTTCTGATGCTGATGCTTTTTGATGCCATCACCCGGGTGGACGTCCGGTCGGCCTTTAAGCCTCTCTGGCCGGTTCTTCTGACAGCAGGCCTTTCTGTATGTTTTCTTGCTGTCTTCCGCTTTGATCTGATTGGCTATGACAAATATGTACCGAAAGCATCAAAGGTAAAGTCGGCCGGGATCTATCTTTTGTCAACGGGAGATGCCAGGGTCTTCGACGGAAAGTCCATGCAAATGAACATGCAGCTGACCCAGATTGATTCGGTGGAAAAAATCGCGGTGATCGGGCAGAAGGAACTTCGCATGTATCCGGATGATTCAACGGCTTCCTTAAGCAGCCGGCTGACCGGTCAGGTCCTGACTGCCGGCCGGGTTTCGGATACAAAGCATGAGGAGGTCGGCTTTGATGCCCTGGTCGTCTATGAGATGAAGGACGGGACCAGCATTTATCGGAAGATGCTGATTCCCTATGATATTTCTGCGGAATACATGGATCCGATTCTGTCCTCCGAGGCTTATCAGCAGGCATGGTTCCGCTTTGCGGAGGCTTCCCAGCTGCCCCAGCAGGCCAATCTCAGCCTGACCTATGACAGCGGCTATACCAGCCGGAGCGTGGCCGATACCAATGGCCTGATGGAGGAATTCATCCATGCCTACAATGCCGACCTGATCCAGTATTCCTACAGCGTTGTTAAGGAGAATGATCCGATCGGAACCGTCCGCTGGTCGACCGATACCTCAAATTTCAATTATGAGGTCTATTCCTCCTATACCAATACCATTGCTTTCCTGCGAAAATACAGCCTCTATACCTCCCGCGTTCCGTCCGAGCGCCAGGTAGGCCGGCTGACTCTGGTCCGCCAGGAAAAGAGCGAGCGGGAATCCGAGTACTGGGAGGATCTGAGCCCGTCCGGACAGACCCGGCTGGAAAGCACGACCGATCGGATCGATGGTGAGCGCCTGGGCAGTGTGAGCGATGAAGAGGGTATTGAAGAGGTCCTGGGGTCCAGTCTGCTCAATGACGGTGTCCGTGCCGACTGGAAGGACGACATCTCTCCGAAATCCGATATCTGGGTCGAGGAAGAGGGCGAGAAGATCTGCTACCGCCTGGTCGGCACCCTGAAAACTGACGAGGGCGGAAATGAAAGCATCGCCTATACCTTCCACGGCAAGCCGGCGGAGGAGATCCTGGCTTTGTTTGAGGATAAGGAATAGGCAATAGGCTGCAATAAGCCTGTGAATCGAGAGAAACTGATGGTCGGAGAGTGAAGGCAGAAAAAAATAAATATTTTATAAAATATAATTTTATGAGTTGAAAACTCCGGGAACAAGTGCTAACCTAACATCATGATAAAGACGGCTGAAACAGATATCCGCCATGCAGCGGAGAAAGAATAAGCCATCTGTTATGTGAGGGATGCCTTGAAAGGCCATCCGATAAATTATGATTGTTAACCAAAGGAGGTTTCTAATGGCAGCGATTCAGATTAAGAAGGCAGATTTCGATGAGAAGGTTATGAAGTCCGACAAGCCCGTGCTTCTTGACTTCTGGGCAACCTGGTGCGGACCTTGCCAGATGCAGGGACCGATCGTTGAGGAGCTGGCAGACGAGCTGACCGATACTGTAGTAGGAAAGGTCAATGTCGATGAGGAGCCGGATCTGGCTGAGCGTTATAACGTTATGTCTATTCCGACCCTGCTTGTGATCAAGAACGGTGAAGTTACAGCTAAGGCTGTAGGTCTTCAGACCAAGGAAACCATTCTTGATATGCTGAAGAAGTAATTTATAAAAAGTCAGAAAAAACGAGACCGCTGTAGATCCAGTGACTGGATTTACGGTGGTCTCTTTTTTGCGGACATATCTGCAAGATCTGATTGCTCCTGATATAGGTTTGATTGCTGATAAATCAGGTCGAAAGCCGGGCAGACGTTGACAGGTGGTTTTTAGCTTCTGGACAGGAGCAGATCCTTGGTCATGGCAAAATGATTTCCTGCCGGGGAGAAGACCCGGACCTCGCAGTTATGAGGCTTGGGTCTCCAGTCGATGTGATTCTTCTTTCCGAGAAGACAGCCGGTCAGGACCCGCATGATGCCGCCGTGACAGGTGATGAGGACATTCTCGTAATCCTTCTTCAGAAGATCGTCGAGGAAGGACTGGCTTCGCTCGATCATGTGAGGAATGGTCTCGACCGTCTTCGGTGCCGGAAGAATCTCCGGAAGCAGCCAGAAGATGACCAGGGGAAGACTTCCCAGGCGGAGGTATTTTGTCTTATCGTATTTTCCAAAATCCACCTCGATCAGTCTGGGGTCAGTGATGATTTCGCTTCGGTCTATATTTCCCAGGATCGAAGCAGTCTCGATGGCCCGGTCCAGGGGACTGGCATAGACAGCGTCAAAGTGAACGCCGGCCAGGTTTTTCTGCATGGTTCTGGCCTGGCTCCGGCCCCGTTCGTTCAGCGGCTGGTCCACCCGGCCCTGCCAGCAGCTGGCCAGGTTGAGATCGGTCTGGCCGTGGCGTGATAACCAAATCTGCATGGAATGTCCTTTCTTGCTCATTTATCGTCGAAATATATTTCACTCGTCAGAACATATCTTGTTCCTGTCCGATCTATCTAACTTGTTTCTTATCTCGGAGCCTTGCTCGATTACTGTAATGATAACATATAAGAAAATTTAGGGGATCGCAATTTGCATCTGTACTGGCTTGAAATCGGGAATGCAGGGCAAGAAACATCGGGATTCAGGCTCTGGAATGGCCAATTTTGGCCGTCTGGAAAAGTTCGAAAAAAGTTTCGTAAAAATCGCTTGCATTCTTCTGTGGATTAGATATAATAAGGTTAACGATAATGATTATCAATAAGGAGTTCGAAATTGAGAAATACGTTACAGCGCGCCGCAGTTCTCAATGACCTGAAACATCGCAGCGATCATCCGACTGCGGAAATGGTTTATAAAACTGTGAAAAATGATATTCCCAATATTTCCCTTGCAACGGTTTACCGGAATCTCCGGGGACTGACGAGGGATGAGGAGATTCTTTCCTTCACACAGAACGGGAAAGAGCATTTCGACGGAAATACCGTTCCTCATGTGCATCTCTGCTGCAAGTCCTGCGGCAGGATCGAGGATCTGATGCTTACAAAGGAGTCTTTCGAGAAGATGGATTTTCCGGAAGATTTCCTGGTCAGAAATATAGTTGTCGAAGGTCTCTGCAAGGACTGCAGACAGAAACGCAGGACTTCTGAAGCCTCTGACATTGCTGATGTTTCTGATATAGAAGAGATTGAAGCAGAAGAGACAGAGAAGAGAGCGGTCAACGAATAAAGGAAAGATCCGCATGCTATGTAATCCGAAAAAAGCAGGATCTACAGGCTATGCGATCTGATATAAAGGAAAAGCTGTTATTTAAGCAATAGGAAAAGGAGAAGAAATTATGGCTAAATGGGTATGTCAGGTATGTGGTTATGTTTATGAAGGCGAAGAGCCCCCGAAGGAATGTCCGGTATGCCATGCACCGGCTTCCAAGTTCACCAAGCAGGAAGAGGGCCAGGAATATACATGGGCTTCCGAGCATGTCATCGGAGTTGCCAAGGGTGTTGAGGATGACATCATCGAGTCTCTTCACGCTGAGTTCCAGGGCGAGTGCTCTGAGGTTGGTATGTATCTCGCTATGAGCCGCGCAGCTATGCGTGAGGGCTATCCTGAGATCGGTTTATATTTCGAAAAGGTTGCCAACGAGGAAGCAGTTCATGCAGCAAAGTATGCTGAGATGCTGGGCGAGGTTGTAAGTCCTTCTACCGCTGAGAACCTGAAGGTTCGTGCAGAGGCTGAGAACGGCGCAACCGCTGGTAAGACCAAGCTGGCTAAGCTCTGCAAGGAGCGTAACTATGATGCTCTTCATGATGCAATCCATGAGATGGCTCGTGATGAGGCTCGTCATGGCAAGGGATTTGAAGGTCTCTACAATCGTTATTTCAAGAAGTAATTCGGTTGGGAGAGCAATCTTCTAAGTGAAATTCTTTTAAGATAGAATTCTTTCAGAAGAACATCCTGTTAAGAGGCTCCTTCAGGGAGCACCTATTAAGTTATAAAATAACCTTCTTTGATAGTATAATCAGAGAAGGTTATTTTTTCTATTTGACAGATCGCTGAGAAGTCTGCCGGATCTGAAGCAAGGGATGGATATGAAATCATGGACGAGGATAAGAGGCAGGATATCATGAAAAAATTCAAAATCATTCTTATTATTCTGATCATCGCTCTGCTTTTCTGCGCAGTCTTTCTGCTGCCGAAAAAAGGACTTCTGAATTCCGGAAAGGGCGGTACGAAGACGGATACGGTGACAGCGGACAAGTCGGGTTCAGATTCCGACAAATCTGGCTCGGATTCGGACAAGTCGACCGATGCTTCCGGCCAGGACAATAGCCAGACGGATGCATCTGATCAGAGCACGGATTCTTCGAAAGATAAGACCGCGGTGGAGAGTACACCCGTCAGCCTTACCATTTCCGCAGCAGGCGACTGTACTCTTGGTGTGGACGACCGCTACAACAACCGCTTCAATGAGAAGTATGCGGCCAAGGGCAGCAGCTATTTCCTTCAGAATGTGAAGAGTGTCTTTGAAAATGATGATCTGACTGTAGTCAATCTGGAGGGAACCTTGACCACCAGTACGGACAGACAGGAGAAAACCTATACCTTCAAGGGAGACAGCTCCTATACGAAGATCCTTACGGAGTCGGGCGTCGAGGCTGTAACCGTAGCCAATAACCACTCCCATGACTTTGGCGATCAGGGCTTTCAGGATACGATCAATGCCGTGTCATCTGCGGGTCTCACCTGGTTTGGCTATGACACCATTGCCTATCCGGTCGTAAAGAATGAGAAGATTGCTCTGATCGGTATCAATGCTCTTCCCAGCCAGGGCAAGGATGCTTCCTATGTGACAGGGCTCATTGATACGGCAAAGAAGGAAAATCCGAATCTGATCATTGTCTTCTTCCACTGGGGCATCGAAGGCGATGCCATACCGAACAGCACCCAGACCGAACTGGCTCATGCGTCCATTGATGACGGAGCCGATCTGGTACTGGGATCCCATCCCCATGTCATTCAGGGCCTGGAAAGCTATAAGGGAAAATTTATCGTCTACAGTCTGGGAAATTTCTGCTTCGGCGGAAATTCCAATCCCAGGGATAAGGACACAATGATCATCCAGGAGACTTTCAACTTTGTAAACGGAAAAGTATCCGAGTCCAATCCGGCCAAGGTCATTCCCTGTTCTCTTTCCGGCTCCAGTTCGACCAATGATTACCAGCCGCGGGTCCTTGAAGGCTCCGAAGAAGCAAGAGTAATCGACAAGCTGAATACCAGAAGCAGCGGAATGAATCTTACCATCAATGGAGACGGAAGTCTGCAGGCGCAGTGAAGATCAGATACAGGAAGCCCTTGGTTTCGTCGACCGAATGAAATTTTCGGAATAGATCCGCCGCGGCCGGATTGAAAAAAGAATTTCTGAAACAGGTCAGGCTGGATCAAATCGGTAAGAACGACCTGGCCTATCTTTACAAAAGTGACGCGTGTGTTCTTGCCGGATATGGTATGATAATAGATAGTTTTCTGAGAGGTTGTCTACCCGAGAAATCGTTTATCGAAAGTGAGGCAGGGAGTATGAAAGAGAAGCTAAAAGAAATTCATTTCAGCAGTATGACAGTTGCAATTCTTACAATTATCCTGGGCATTCTGATGATTGCCTTCCGAAGCGGCATGCTTTATGCCCTGGCCCGGATTATCGGTGCAGTCATTGCCATCGTCGGCATCGTTCAGCTGATCCGGAATCTGACGGATGATGCGCATATTCTTGGACTGACGGTTCTCTACATTGTGATTACAGCCCTGGGTCTCTGGATGCTGGCTTTCCCCAAGCCCATTACCAACTTTATTCCTATTGTTATCGGAATTTTCATTATTTTCCATGGCGCAGATACCATCCGTATGTCCCTGAGAGGCAAGGAAGTCAAGGCTCCCAAGTGGGGACTCATGCTCTTCTCCGGTGTGCTCAGTATCCTGATCGGTCTGATCTGCATCGTCCGGTCGGAATGGTTCCTGTCCGCAGGCATGGTTCTTCTGGGTATTCTTCTGATCTATGACGGCGTCAGCGCACTTTTTGTTACAGGAAAGGTCAGCTCCCTGGAGCGTGTCGTTGATTCCACAGCAAAGGACCTGGACTGATGCGGCAGATGGAATTTAAAATGGAGCGTCCCAATCTGACCAAGCCCGGGGACGTTCTGAAGGTAAAAGAAACCAAGCTTCCCAATTCTTATTTCTACACGTTGGAGCATGCTATCGGCATGTCCGCCAATTATTCAACTGTGGAACGGCTGAAGTCCGACCAGGGCAGGGTTGTCGATGTCCGGGAGACTCCGAGGGGATTCTTTGTCACGGTTGAATTCGACGAGTGATGCGGACAGACTGAAAATCATGCCGGAGCAATCCTGAAAAATGGATGCCGGCGCATGAATATCCCGGAGATTCAAAATGGATGCCGGCGCATGAATGCTCCGGAAATTTAAATGATACACGAAGCAATGATCTGTATAGGTGGGAAATGACAGTACAGAGTAAAAACAATGCGATTGATCTCCTTCTGGCGGAGAGCCTGAAGGAGATTGCTATCACAAAGCCGATCGAGAAGATCACCATCCGTGAAATCACGGACCGGGCCGGTGTCATCCGGCCGACCTTCTACAATCACTTCCAGGATAAATATGAGCTTTTGGAGTGGATTGTGCAGAATGATCTGATCGATCCCATGGAGCCTTTCATTCGGCGGGATATGCTGAAGGAAGGACTGACGATGGCTCTGAAAAATATGGAGAAGGAGAAGTCCTTCTATATCCAGGCGGTTCACCTGGAGGGACAGAATTCCTTCTCAGATATCCTGAAACGCGCTTCCAGGGATCTGATTCTCCGCTACATGCAGGGAAAGCTGAATGAAAAGGTCAATCAGTATGAATGGCTGACCAATGAGAAAATTGCGGATTTCTATGCGGAGTCGATCAGCTACATCGTTACGACCTGGGCTCTGGAGAGCATGAAAATTCCGGAGAACGAGGTGTCCGATGTCTGCGTCTATCTCTACGGGCATTCGATTGCAGATGTCCTGAACAGCGACAAGGGACAGGGATGAGCCTGACAGGATTCCTGCAGGGACGGGTTACCGACTGCAGAGGATATGTCGGGATGGATCAGAAGAATTTTCGAACGGTATACATTTTTTCGGAAATGTATACCGAATTCATACATGACAGTTCGGTTGCATATTTCCTAAGAAACGAGAAATCATTAGACTGGTTTCGTTAAGTTAGGAAGATAATGCCGGAGGAAACAGATGATTTGGCTTGAAAATATATTGGTGATTGCAGGCATCAGCCTGGATATGCTGGCTTCCATGGAGGTTCAGGGGGCCATGCTGCAGAAGATTCAGAAGAAAAAGCTTTTCATGGTGACGACCTTCGTTGTCCTGCTTCAGTGCATATTCTTTTACGGAGGCTGCCTGTGCGGCTACGGACTGGAGCGCTTTTTCGGAATTGAGAACCCCCACAGGGCAGGCTATTTCCTGTCGGTCCTGATTTTCCTTTTCCTAGGGGTCCGTCTCATGATCAAGGGTATCCGGAGAGATTTTGTGGACGAGTGCCGCCGGGAGATTACGGTGAAGCAGTATGTGAAGATCATTGCGGTTTCCTCGGTTTATACCATTTTCGCAGGCCTGGCCTGTAAGCTGATCGGCTCGAACCTCTGGTTCATGCTGATCATGATCATCATTTTCTCCTTCTTCGCTGTCTTCTGCGGAATCTATGTCGGATATAATTTCGGCTTTGAAGCGAAGAACAAGATCTATCTGATCGGGGCCGTGATCCTCTTTATCGCGGGCGTGGATATCCTGGTCCGCTATGTGCTGCTGGCGTGAGTTCGTTCTGGATTTTGAATCAGGATGACATTTTTCTGATTTACGTGATGTAAGGATCGATTTCGAGGGAAAATGGACATAGATAATGAAAAAAATCCTGAAATATTTTGAAGAACCAATTAAAATTTGTAAGTACTGGCTATGGAAAGACTTTTCCATGGCCTTTTGTTTTCTATTTAGAAAAAGTTTTTGATCTTCTATGAAGTATAATAATTGAGATTGGAAAGCGGAGGCTGCTATGACAAAAAAAGAACGTATCTCCCATATCCTAGAAATTCTTGACCAGACCTACGGCGGTCTGACCGAGGCCACCCTGGACTATCGGAATGCCTGGGAGCTTCTGGTTGCGACCATTCTCTCGGCCCAGTGCACGGATGCCCGTGTCAATCAGGTAACGCCGGGCCTTTTCGAGAAGTACCCGGGTGTCTATGCCTTTGCTGAAGCGGACCAGCTGGAAATGGAGGAAGCCATTCATTCCTGCGGCTTCTATCACAACAAGGCCAAGAACCTGATCGCCTGTGCAAAGAAGCTGGTCGAGGACTACGGCGGCGAGGTTCCTTCGACTCTGGAGGAACTGACCGGGCTTCCCGGAGTCGGCCGGAAGACGGCAAATGTAGTGCGCGGCCATATCTTTCATCAGCCATCCATAGTCGTGGATACGCATGTGGGTCGGATTTCCAGGCGACTGGGCCTGACCAAAAAGACAGATCCCAAGGAGGTCGAATTCGATCTCATGAAGGAGCTGCCTAAGGACCACTGGATCTCCTGGAATCTCCAGCTCATCACCTTCGGGCGGGAAACCTGCATCGCACGGAAGCCCAAGTGTGCCGAATGTCCTCTCCGGGACTACTGCAATTCCAAGGACCGGACGGACCGGTGACAGGTTCCAAAGAAGGGGCAGATTCTGAAAACGCCGGCACCGAATGCAGGAAAGAGAAAATCCGAAAGGCCTGTGATCAAATGTTTCCGGGGCCTTGCAAGGCATGGTAAAATAAAATTTAATCTGCAGTTTCATAACAGGCAGAAAATCAGCTTTCATATCCGAAAGAAAAGTCGGGTAGAAATTCAGCCGGCAGATCAATGAAGCAAACAGTAACATTTTAAAATCTTAAGGAAATAGAGAGAAAAGTACATGTATAAGAATTCCAACAAGCTGCGGAAAATTTTCGCCGTTATATCCATCATTCTGATTCTTGCCATGGTTGTAACCATGATCATCTCTTTTATGATTTGAGGAAGATTCAATGACAGGTAATAGAAAGAAAAAAATAGTTTTCGGACTTTTTCTCACGGTCGGGGCCCTTCTGCTTTCGGCTTACGGGATCTCCAGTCATATAACAGCCAGAGCGGCATCCAAGAAGGTGTCCACGATTCCGGACGGAATCTCCATCGAAGGCCAGGATGTCTCCGGCATGACCGAGCGTGAGGCAGAAGAGGTCATCTCCGGAATCGTTCAGTCGGAGGGGACAAAGACAGTCACTCTTTCTGCTTCCGGAAAGACCGTCAGCGTCACAGCTTCAGATCTCGGCCTGGAGCCCGTCAATACCGACCTCGTGAAAAAGGCCATGAATTACGGGAAGAAGGGCAATCCGGCCGAGCGTTTTCTCAATCAGCAAACTCTGAAATCCAAGAAGGGAAAGGATTTCCAGATTTCCTACGGAGTCAATCATGATACAGCCCAGGCCTGTCTGACCGCTCATGCAAGTGAGCTTTCCAATCCGGCAAAGGACAATGGCCTGACCCATGACAACGGCGTCTTTACCTATGTCAAAGGAAAAGCCGGAACCAGCCTGAACGTGGAAAAGTCCATCGAGGATCTGGATTCCTATATCAATAAGAACTGGACGACAGGCAGCTCGGATTCCGGTGAGTCGGCTGCAGTCGAGCTTACCACTGACAAGGCCGAGCCCCGGGGCACGGAGAAGGAGCTGGCAAAGGTACAGGATCTCCTGGGAACCTTCACCACCGATTATTCTTCCTCCACAGCCAGCCGGAAAACCAACATCCAGAGAGCGGCCTCTCTGATGAACGGAAAGATTCTCTATCCGGGTGACAGTATTTCCTTCTATCAGACCGTTTCCCCTCTCTCCGCCGACAACGGTTACGCAACCGCCGGCGCCTATAAGGACGGCGAGGTTGTCAACAATGAGGGCGGCGGCGTCTGCCAGGTTTCCACAACCACCTACAATGCGGTCCTTCTGGCCGAGCTTTCCATTGAAAACCGCGCGGCCCATTCTCTGATGGTTCATTATGTAAAGCCGTCCTTTGATGCGGCGACGGCAGGCTCTTCGGACGGCACCTACGCTCTGAAGGATCTGCAGTTCAAGAACAATCTGGAGGCGCCGGTCTACATTGAAGAACTGGCCGGAGAAAACACCATCACCGTCAATATCTACGGAAAGGAAACCCGCCCGGCCAACAGGTCCATTTCCTTCGATAATCACCTGGTCAGCGAGACACCGATCAAGAATAAATATACGGCGGATGATACGCTTCCTGCCGGAACTCTTCAGAAAACAAAGAGTGGCACGACCGGCTATGTCTATCAGATGATCAAGACTGTGACAGTCGATGGAAATGTCGAATCCACCAAGGTTCAGAACAAGTCCAACTATCGGGAGGTCGATGCGGAATATTCGGTCGGCGTCCAGTCCGGAGATCCGGCGGTCACAGCGGCATTGAAGAGTGCGGTCAATAGCCAGGACGATTCGACGATCATTTCGGCCATTCAGAAGTACACGGGCGCCAGTGTCCGGCCTTCGACGACCTACGCGGAGGAGAAGCTTCGGACCCTGAAGGATGTGGCGGAGAAGAATCCGGATGATGAGAAGGCCCAGAAGGCCTATAACGATGCCAAAAGCGCAGCGGATGCGGCAAGTGCGGCAGCGAGTGCAGCTGCAAATACAGCTGCGGCCGGCCAGTAAATCAGTAAATAAGAAGATGCCAGTATAGGCTGGCAGAGCAGTGCAGCCATACGGTAGATAAGAAATCTGTCAGACACGTAGACCAATGGCGAAGCCAGCGATGGATCTATATGCTTTGTTTCAGGCAGAAAAATCAGAATCGGGGATACAGTAGTCAGGACTTAGAGAAAGGAGAGCCATGCAGAAGGCAGACATTGTTATTGTCGGACAGGTCGGTCTGGCCGGAACAAGAAAACTCCTTTCTGATCATCGAGAGCTTCTGACGGAAAATTTTCCGGCTGCTTTTCTAGATCAGGCGGACCAGGTACTTTCTATTGAAGAAACGGACCGGCTGGCAGAGGCGGTCGAGGGATTTCTGAAAGAAACCGCCGGACTGGTCTATATTTCCGAGGGCGGGCCGGGAGGCATCGAAGCGGATCTGTGGCGGGCCGGAGAAGCATTGAAATCCGGACTTTCTGCGGATCTCCAGAAGATCCCCATCCGCCAGGAAACCGTGGAAATCGCGGAATTTCTGAATGAGAATCCCTATCAACTGGACTCTAAAGGTTCCTGGCTTATACTTGCAGAAACTGGACGACATGTGGCGAATTATTTTAAGGCCCGAGGCTTTCGAGCGGCCACGGTCGGAGAATTGAAAAAAGAGAAGGGAAGAGTCTTTCACTTCGACCACGGAAGAGAAACACGCTTTCTTGAAAAACCGTAAATCAGTTTTGACAGACAGCTCTCTATGCACTATATTTTGTTGAAACAGGGCTTTGCTCATAGGAAAATAAAAGGAAAACAGGCAGCTGAAAATCAGCTGTGAGTGGAATGGGAAAGGAAGAGGAGTAATGGAAATGCAGGAAAAGATTCTCAACTACATCGAAAAAAACAGCAGAATTGATCTTCACGAGCTCGCGGTCATTCTTGGAGAGGATGAGGCGGCGGTTCTGAACTGCCTGGAAGATATGGAAGCAAAGCACATTATCTGCGGTTATCATACTCTGATCAACTGGGAGAAGGCCGGTGTCGAGAAGGCCAAGGCCATGATCGAGGTCCGTGTGACTCCCCAGAGAGGCACCGGTTTCGACAAGATTGCCCAGAGAATCTACAATTTTCCCGAGGTCAGCGATGTCTATCTGATCTCCGGCGGTTTTGATTTCATGGTCATTCTCGAGGGCAAGTCCTTACGAGAGATCGCCGATTTCGTTTCTCAGAAGCTGTCTGTTCTGGATTCTGTCTTTTCAACCAAGACCAACTTCATTCTGAAGAATTACAAGGAACAGGGAACCATTATGGTTGATGTTCCCAAGGAAGAACGAATGAAGATGTCGCTGTAATCAGAAAGGACAGAGAATGCCGTTATGAGAAGCATGGTAAATAAGACAATTACGGGCATTGCTCCTTCCGGTATCCGAAAATTCTTCGATATCGTAAATGAGATGGACGATGCCATTTCCCTTGGTGTAGGCGAGCCGGATTTTGATACGCCCTGGCGGATCCGCGATGAGGCTATTTACTCTCTGGAACAGGGACGGACCTTCTACACCTCCAATACAGGTTTAAAGCAGCTCCGCGAGGAAATCTCCAAATATCTGGAGCGCCGCTATCAGCTCTATTACAGTCCGAGCTCTGAAATCATGGTAACCGTCGGCGGATCGGAGGCCATTGATGTGGCTCTCCGTGCCATGCTGGATCCGGGGGATGAGGTGTTGATCCCTCAGCCATCTTATGTGAGTTACGGACCCTGCACGATTCTGGCAGGCGGCAGGCCGGTCTACATTCCTCTGAAGGAAGAGGATGATTTCCGTCTGACCGCTCAGGAGATCGAGGATGCCATTACGGACCGGACCAAGGTCCTGATCCTTCCTTATCCAAACAACCCGACGGGCGCCGTTATGGAGAAAGCTGATCTGGAAGCGGTTGCCGAAGTGGTGAAGAAACACGATCTCTTTATTCTTACAGACGAGATCTATTCGGAACTGACTTATCTGGAAAAGCATGTTTCCATTGCTGCCTTGCCTGGAATGAAGGAACGGACGGTCTATATCAACGGCTTTTCCAAGGCTTTTGCCATGACCGGCTGGCGGCTGGGCTATGCCTGTGCCCCGCGGGAACTTCTGTCTCAGATGTTGAAGATCCATCAGTTTGCCATCATGTGTGCACCGACCAACAGCCAGTATGCAGCAGTTGAGGCCCTTCGGAACTGCCAGGACGAGGTCGACAAGATGCGGGAGGAATACGACCACAGACGCCGCTACCTCATGGACCGCTTCAAGAAGATGCACCTCCAGTGCTTCGAGCCCTTCGGCGCCTTCTATATCTTCCCTTCCATCAAGGAATTCGGGATGTCCAGCGACGAATTTGCAACAGAGCTCCTGAAGTCGAAGAAGGTTGCAGTCGTACCCGGCACCGCTTTCGGAGACTGCGGCGAGGGCTTTATCCGGATCTCCTATGCCTATTCTCTGGAGGATCTGGAGAAGGCCGTGGATCGTATCGAAGAATTCGTCAATGAATTGAGGGCCGGAAAGGCTGAGAAGGCAGCAGAATAAAGAGATTGTAAGGCTGGCGGGCTAGAAGTCAGCTGAAGGAATTGGAAAGCAGATACCGGGAAAGAAGGAAGATTCTGAGTTCCGGGGAGAAAAGCAGCGTGAAAGACGTCAAAGAAAAGAAGCAGCACGACAATATTATAGAGGCCATCGACCTGTCCCATGAGTATGTCCAACGGGATGAAGAGGGAAATGTAGAGCGGATTCTGACGGCGGTTGACCATGTTGATCTGGATGTCTGGCCCGGTCAGTTTATTTCCATCCTGGGCCATAACGGCTCCGGAAAGTCGACTCTGGCGAAGCACTTAAATGCCCTCCTGGCACCGACCGGAGGAAGTCTCTATGTCGACGGCAAGGATGCAGCCAAGGAAGAAAATATCCTTCCTATCCGAAAGACGGCCGGCATGGTTTTCCAGAATCCGGACAACCAGATCATCGCCAGCGTTGTCGAAGAGGATGTGGGATTCGGCCCTGAGAATATCGGCGTTCCGACCGATGAGATCTGGGAGCGGGTCGAGAAGAGCCTGAAGTCGGTCGGCATGTGGGAGTACCGCAAGCATTCCCCGAATAAGCTGTCCGGCGGCCAGAAGCAGAGGGTCGCCATCGCCGGCGTCATGGCCATGGAGCCCAAATGCATCGTTCTCGATGAACCGACGGCCATGCTGGATCCGGACGGACGGAAAGAGGTTCTGGCGGCCGTTCATGAGCTCAATAAGAAAAAGGGCGTTACGATTATCCTTATCACTCATTATATGGAGGAAGTCGTGGGTTCGGACTATGTTTACGTCATGGATCAGGGCAAGGTCGTCATGAGGGGCCAGCCCAGGGAGATCTTCTCCGATGTCGACAAGCTCAAGTCCTTCCGCCTGGATGTGCCTCAGGTCACCCTTCTGGGCCATGAGCTCCGTGAGGCCGGTCTGGACATCCCGGAGGGGATTCTGACCCGGCAGGAGCTGGTGGAAGCTTTACGAATGGCAGCAGGGGAGGATTGACATGGGACTTCGCTTAGAGCATGTGACATATCAGTACAGCACCGGAACGGCCTATGAGATCAAGGCTCTGGATGATGTGAATCTGGAAATCAAGGACGGTCAGTTCTTAGGGATCATCGGCCATACCGGGTCCGGAAAATCCACCCTGGTTCAGCATCTGAACGGGCTGTTGAAGGCAACGTCTGGAACCATCTATTTCAATGATGAAAATATCTATGCAGACGGCTATGACCTGAAGGGCCTTCGGACCAAGGTCGGCATGGTTTTCCAGTATCCCGAGCACCAGCTTTTTGAGACGACGGTCTTCGCAGATGTCTGCTTTGGACCCAAGAATCAGGGCCTTCCTGAGGAGGAGATCAAGAAGCGGGCAGAAGAGGCCCTGGAAGCGGTCGGTTTCCCCAAGGCCCAGTACGATGCCTCGCCCTTTGAGCTGTCGGGCGGCCAGAAGCGGCGTGTCGCCATCGCCGGTGTCCTCGCCATGCATCCGCAGATCCTGATTCTGGATGAGCCGACGGCCGGACTGGATCCGGCTGGTCGGAACGAGATCCTGGACCTGATCAAGTCCCTCCATGACAAGAAGGGAGACACCATCATTCTGGTTTCTCATTCCATGGAGGATGTGGCCAATTATGTCGACCGGATTCTGGTCATGGACAAGGGTCGGCCCAGGTATGACGGAACGCCCCGCGAGGTCTTCCGCCACTATAAGGATCTGGAAGAGATCGGTCTGGCAGCGCCGGAAGTAACCTATGTCATGCACGACTTGAAGAAGGCCGGCTTCCCTGTCGATGTGGACTGCACCACGGTCGAAGAAGCAAAGGAGGAAATCCTTCGGGTTTTTCGGGCTAAGCAGGCTGAGAATAACTAACTAGAATTTCAAGTAAAAAGTATTGGAAGACATCATTAATACAATGTAAAACCTGATGCCAGAAAGCTGGCACAGATATTTACGAAAGGCAGCACTATGTTTCGAGATATCACCTTAGGACAATATTATCCGGCGGACTCTGTCCTGCACCGGATGGACCCCCGGACCAAGCTCCTCGCGACCCTGGTCTATATTATTGCGCTCTTCATTGCGGATAATCCGGCGGCCATCCTCTTTGTGACAGCCTGTCTTCTGGTCATCATCGCTCTGTCGAAGGTCCCCTTTTCCTTCATGGTACGGGGCCTTCGGGGCATTGTGCTTCTGATCGTCATTGCGGCCGTCTTCAACCTCTTCCTGACACCCGGCCATGTGGTCTTCCACTGGGCCTTTTTCACAATCACCCGGGAAGGTATCAAAAACGCCCTTTTAATGACAGCCCGGATGATTCTTCTCATTATCGGAAGCTCTCTTATGACGCTGACCACCACGCCCAATCAGCTGACGGACGGACTGGAGTCTGGTCTGCATTTCATGACCTATATCAAGGTCCCGGTTCACGAGATCGCCATGATGATGTCGATCGCCCTCCGCTTCATCCCGATTCTGATCGATGAGACGGATAAGATCATGAAGGCCCAGATGGCCCGCGGTGCTTCCTTTGATACGGGAAATATCGTCCAGAGGGCCAAGTCCATGGTGCCTCTTCTCGTGCCGCTTTTCGTCAGCGCCTTCCGCCGGGCCAACGACCTGGCTCTGGCCATGGAGGCCCGCTGCTATAACGGCGGCGAGGGACGGACCAAGATGAAGCCTCTTCACTACGCCAAGCGGGACGGCATGGCTTATCTCTGCCTGGCCGTATTCTTTGCAGTTGTGATCGTTCTCGGGGTCCGCTTCTGATGCGGGTCCTGATTCGTGTGGCCTACGATGGCACGGATTTCGCCGGCTGGCAGAAGCAGCCCGGCCGCCGGACCGTGGAGGGGGAGCTTTTGAAGGCGTTGGGGGAGCTTTTTCCCAATCAGAAATCGATTTTGGATGATAGGGGCGGCGCTTCTGCAGAGGGTCGGAAAGGCACTTCCGCCAGAAATATAGGTTCCGATCCGAAAAAGGCTGGGGACCATGCAGAGGCATCGGAAAAGCAGGATTCCAACTTAGATGCCAGTATAGAATTGATTGGCGGAAGCAGGACAGATGCGGGCGTGCATTCCTACGGGAATCCTGCCGTCTTCGACGTCGAGACCCGGATGCCGGCGGAGCGGATCGCCCCTGCGCTAAATGTAAGGCTTCCGGAAGATATCCGCGTCATGTCATCTATTGCTGTCGCAGAGGATTTCCATCCCCATCATGTAAAATCCAGAAAAACCTATGAATACCGGATCCGGGTCGCAAGAACCCTATTCCCGACTGACCGCTATTACTTCCATACGGTCCATGTGCCTCTGAATGTGGAGCAAATGCAGAAAGCTGCCGACTGCCTGGTCGGGAAACACGATTTCACCAGTTTCTCCTCGGTCCACGCCCAGGTCAAGAGCAGGGTGAGGACGATCTACGAACTTAGTGTAAGCAGGGAAATCAGATACCTTCCTGGAAACGGGCCTGCCTCAGGAATGAAAGCTGGGGATCATCAGAAGTCAGGAGGAGTTCCTGAACTTCAGGAGATGGACGTCCGCATCCGTGTCACAGGCGACGGCTTTCTCTATAATATGGTCCGGATCATCGCCGGAACCCTGATCGAGGTGGGACGAGGAGCCATGAGTTCATCATCTGTAAAGGAAATTCTGGAGGCAAAGGACCGGAGCCTTGCAGGACCCACGGCGCCGGCGAAAGGACTCTTTCTTCTGGGAACCGAATTTTTGGATTTCGAGGAAGATCAGGCCGCGCATTGTGAATAATTCATAAGAAACGGCCGGAAAAATCGTCGTTTTTTTAGAGAGAATTCGCTGAAAATTGTTTGACAGCAGGGAAAAGCCGTAATAAAATATAAAGGCTGATGTAGTTTCAGAAGGCATGTTCCAAAGCCCCGGAACCGCCTTTGACTATATAGAGCGTCTGGAATCCGGTTCGGTACATTTCCCGGAGGAAGGCGCATGAACCTGATTTAAGGAGGAAGCTCTAATGAACAATTCGACTTATATGCCGAACCCGACTAAGGTTGAGAGAAAATGGTATGTCGTTGACGCTGAAGGCCAGACACTTGGCCGCCTTGCTTCTAACGTCGCAAGAGTTTTAAGAGGCAAGAACAAGGCAATCTATACCCCTCATGCTGATACCGGTGATTATGTCATCGTTGTAAACGCTGAGAAGATCAAGGTTACCGGTAAGAAGCTGGATCAGAAGGTTTACTACAGACATTCTGATTATGTCGGCGGACTGAAGTCCACCACTCTGAAGGAAATGCTCCAGAAGCATCCTGAGAGAGTCATCGAGATGGCAGTTAAGGGAATGCTCCCGAAGGGACCCCTTGGCCGTGAAGAATACAAGAAGTTATTCGTATATGCCGGACCGGATCACAAGCATGCAGCTCAGAAGCCGGAAACTTTAACATTTTAATCCTTGAGGAGGGTATCGAATAATGGCTGATAACAAGTATTACGGAACCGGTAGAAGAAAGTCTTCTGTAGCAAGAGTTTATCTTGTACCTGGCACAGGCAAAATCACTATCAACAAGAAAGACATCGACGAGTATCTTCCTCTGGAAACTCTGAAGGTAGTCGTTCGTCAGCCTCTGGTTGCAACCGAGACCGCTGACAAGTTCGATGTACTTGTAAATGTAAAGGGCGGCGGACTTGCAGGTCAGGCAGGCGCCATCCGTCACGGAATCTCCCGCGCACTGCTTGAAGTCGACAGCGACTTCCGTCCGACTCTGAAGAGCGCAGGCTTCCTGACACGTGATCCTCGTATGAAGGAACGTAAGAAGTACGGTCTCAAGAAGGCTCGTCGCGCTCCGCAGTTCAGCAAGCGTTAATCGATTGTTGCAAACACCTGAAAAACCGCGTAAACAAGCCGTTTGCGCGGTTTTTTCATACCCAAAAATACCTCGGATTTTTTGTCCCAGTTTGTCTCATTTTGTAACAAAAAAGTCAGTTACAAAGTGGATAACAGGCCATTTTTGACCAAAAAAAGTTACAAAAGTGGATAATTTTCGCCTGTTTTGGAGGCAAAATCGGACCGGGATCCTTGACAGATTTTCGGCAGAAATTGATCTCATGAAGGGGTATCGGACAGGAGAATTTTGCTGGTGAAACAGCCGGGAAAAATCTTTTGTTCCAGTCTGTCACATTTTGACGTAAATTAAACGACATCAATTTTACATAGAGCGTCAGCTCATTCTTTGAACGGAAAGAATGGACTGGCGCTCTTTTTTATTTTCACAAAGCGAAAGGAGGAAGACGATGCCGTTTGATTATTTCTATGGTCGGGAAGATGCCGAGCAGTATCTGTTCTATCGGATACCGAAGGCACTGATCACTGGTGAACAGTTCAGGGACATCTCCTGTGAGTCAAAGCTGCTGTATGGCCTGATGCTGGATCGCCTGTCCCTGTCGATGAAGAATGGTTGGTTCGACGATCTGAACAGGGCATACATCGTTTATACGGTCGAAGACATCATGTCGGATCTGCAATGCGGCAATCAGAAAGCAGGAAAGCTCCTGCAGGAACTGGAACAGAAAGCGGGGCTGATTAAAAGAAAGCACCAGGGACTTGGAAAACCGTCTCTCATCTATGTTCTGAAGTTTTCAACAGGTTATCCACGTAAATCTTCAGAATCACATTTCAAGAAATGTGAAAATCACACTTCTGGAGATGTGAAAACCGCATCTCTTGAAGTGTGCGAATCACACACTAATAAGACTGAGTTTAATAAAACTGAAATGAATAAGAATAATCTTATCTATCCATCACAGTGTGTATATCCCGGAGAAGAACCTCACCCAGATACAGACCAGATGGATGGATATGATGGGATATCTCCTGCTCCTGTAAAACCGGATCCAATGGAAAAGAGAAGGCAGTATGAACAGTATTTCCGTGATCAGCTGGAAATCGAATGTTTTAAGGACGATCAGTATTACAAGTTCGATCAGGGAAGAGTGAATGAGATTCTGGAGACCTGTGTAGACATCATGTGCAGCACAGCACCTAAGATCCGGGTAAACGGCGAGGATATGCCCTCGGAGGTTGTGAAATCCCGGATCATGAAGCTTGGCTATAGTCATGTCCAGTATATTCTCGACTGTTTCCATGACCAGATATCTGACATCCGTAATATCCGGGCATATCTGTTGACAACGTTGTATAACACGCCTCTGACGATTGATCATTACTACGACGCAAAAGTGCATTACGACATGAGTCATCCGAAGGAATAGCGAAAGGAGGAGAGGATGAAAGAGAAACCAACGGTAATGGCTGTTGTCAACCAGAAGGGAGGAACGGCCAAGACGACCACAGTGGAGAATTTAGGCATTGGACTGGCGAAGGCAGGAAAGAAAGTGCTGCTTGTTGATTGTGACCCGCAGGCATCGCTGACGATCTGCCTTGGATATCCAAGACCGGATGAACTACCGGTGACGCTGACAGAGCTTCTGACAGCTTCCATCAACGAGCAGACAGTTGATCTAACAAAAGGAATCCTGCATCAGAAAGAAGGCGTGGACCTGATCCCGTCCAATATTGCCCTTGCCGGACTTGAGGTTGCACTCGTCAATACGATGAACCGGGAGAGGGTGCTGAAGCAGTTTCTGGAGCCGATCAAGGGAGCGTATGATTATGTGCTTCTTGACTGTATGCCAAGTCTTGGAATGCTGACAGTGAATGCACTTACGGCGGCCGATACGACGCTGATTCCAGTGCAGGCAAACTATCTGTCGGCGAATGGTCTTGAGCAGCTTCTGCAGACCGTAAACAAGGTGAAGCGGCAGATCAATCCAAAGCTTCGGATTGAAGGAATCCTTCTCACGATGGTGGATGGCAGGACCAATTACGCCAGGGATATTTCAAATCTGATTCGGGAAACGTATGGATCCCGGATTAAAATCTTTGATTCAGTAATTCCAAGATCGACCCGAGCAGCAGAAATCAGTGCAGAAGGAAAAAGTATATTTGCCTATGACCCGAAAGGAAAGGTGGCGGCAGCGTATGAGGATATGACAAAGGAGGTGCTGAAAAATGCCGAAAAAAGGCGCAAACATCAGCTTGAACAGCTACGATGACATCTTCAAAACGGAAGAGGACAGACAGGATACCGGCGAGCATGTAGTGATGGTGCCGCTCGATAAGATACACCCGTTTAAGGCTCATCCGTTCAAGGTGGTCAATGATGAGGTTATGAGCACAGATGGCGTAATGCATGAGGCGCTGGCTGTGGTTCTGGCTGGAAATGGTGTCGATGTGCTTGTCTGCGGCGGCGGGGACTCCTGCGGGTGCGATTGCTGCGGCGACGATGAATCCTGCGGCTGCGGCGATGACTGCGAAGGCGGCTGCTGCGGCAGCTGCGGACATTATGAGCCGGACTTTGACGGCCCTAACATCGGCAAAACAGTCCGCGTCCACTACGAAGGTACGCTGGATGATGGCACTTGTTTTGACTCCTCGTATGAGAGAAACGAGCCCCTGTCTTTCGTCTGCGGAAGCGGCAGAATGATCCACGGATTTGATAAGGCTGTCGCGCTCATGAATGCGGGCGATATCATCAACATCCACCTCACACCGGATGAGGCCTACGGCGAGGCAGATCCTTCTGCAATTATGAAGATGCCGATCGCGAATCTGCCCGGAATTTCCCATTATATCAGCCGATAGCAAGATCTTCCTCAGGATACAAACCGGTTTCCTGATGACCGCGGATCGCCGCAAATATCAGTGTAAGACAGCCGACCCTGCCGAAAAACATCAGGAAGATCAGAATCAGATGCGACACGGCGCCAAGCTGCGGCGTTATGCCGAGCGTCAGACCGACCGTGCCGATCGCGGACGCGGTTTCAAACATACAGGTAAGCAGCGGCAGCCTCTCGATCCTGCTGATGATCATCGCCGCAAGTAAAAACAAGGTAATGTATGTCATGAACAGAGCGGCCGCCTTCCGGATCGTTTCCGCGGAAATGCGCCGGTGAAAAACCGAAGCGGACCGCATCGAGCCGAATACCGCGAATGTAGAGACCAGGAGGACGAAGAAGGTCGTTGTCTTCATGCCGCCTGCCGTGGAACCCGGCGCGCCGCCGATCAGCATCAGAACAATCATGAGCATAATGCCGGAATCACTGAGCTTCGTCAGATCGATCGTGTTGAAGCCGGCGGTTCTGGTCGTCACGGACTGAAAAAAGGCTTCCAGAAGTCTGGTGCCGACAGGGCCTGTTGTGCATTCAAACAGGAAAAAGTAGAGCGCCGGCAAAAGAATCAGGACTGCCGTCTGAAAAAGGACCACCTTTGTCTGCAGGCGGTAACGGTGCACTTTCAGCTTCCGGTGGCCGATATCCGCGATGACGCCAAAACCAAGCCCGCCGGTCACGATCAGTCCCATGATGGTCAGGTTCATCAGCGGATTAGACGCGTACCATGTAAGAGACGAGTAAGGACTTCTGCCGCCCGACAGGTCAAACCCGGCGTTGCAGAACGCAGAGATGGAATGGAAAACAGCCTAACCCAGCCCCCGCCGGATGCCGTAAGTTGCACTGAAGACAGGCAGCATCAGAAGAGTTCCGGCCAGCTCGCAAAACAGCGTAAACCGCAGAATAAACGACGTCAGCCGTAAGATTCCGTCCACGCGGTCTTCCGATATCGCTTCTTTGAGGAGCGTGCGCTGTCGCAGCGAAATCTTTTTGCCGGAGACAATCGCCAGCAGAATGGCTATGGTCACAACGCCCATGCCGCCGATCTGAATCAGAGAAATGATCACAACACGGCCGAAAATACTCCAGCCAAGGTAAGTGTCGCGCACGACAAGGCCGGTCACGCAGACCGCGCTCGTCGCGGTAAATAAAGCGTCAAGAAAACTGACAGGCGCGCCTCTTCTCGCGAATGGAAGGCACAGAAGAAGCGCGCCGGTCAGAATTGCTCCCGCAAAGGATAACAGTATAATCCGGAACGTGGATAACCGGTACAAATATTTATGTCTGAACATAGGATGGCTCCCTTCCATCCTGATATTGTACCTTATTGTAATGAAAAGGAAACAGGGTTTCCGTGCCGCGGCATTAAGATTGCATTAAGACGGGGCGGCGGAGCGGAGACAAATTGTTTTACCGGAAATAAACCGTCGTGTTAGCGATTGTCATCACCGTCATGAGCATTGAATTCAGAAATGCCGGCAGCCAGACATTACCGGTTCGCTTATAAAGCGCCCGGCTGAAGCAGGCCGCGATCGACAGTGTCGGCACCATGGCAATCAGCACAATGCCGGAGAGAGAAGCACCCGGATGAGCCGCTGTGCCCGTCGCAAACAGAGTACCGTACTGACGGATCAGCCACAGGAAGATTCCGCCGGCGTTCAGAACAATCGCGAGCAGATAACCCTTGATTCCCTGCAGCTTTTCCGTGTTCGTATTCACGAAGATAGCCGCGCTGGAGATCAGATAGTATACAAAGAACGTCGGCCAGTACCTGAACACCGCACGCAGAATGTTAGCGTCAAAGGTCTTGAAGGCAAAAGTCCAGACACGGAAATCCGTAAGAAGGAGCTTGTCTACAAGGAACAGAACCGCATAGCTGACCACTACGGTCAGAAGTGCTGCCGCAAATGAGGAAACGATCACGGCCGGGCGGAAAGTGATTCCGTAGGCATCGAAGCCGGTACCGTTTTTCGCCTTACTGCTGACATAAATCACACTCATACCGAGAAGAGAAATGAGCGCGCAGGCAATGGTCCAGTACGCGATATTATTTACGGTCGGTGCTGTCCATTTTGTCAGATCCTGATACATCGGCGTCCTTATTACCAGTGCAAGTAAGGCACCGGAAACTGCGACGAAGATTCCGCCGGTCCGGAAATTCTTCTGATACGCGGTTTCTTTGCGCGATAATATGACCGCATAGATACCGCTGACACAGAGAATTATACCGGCAAAGAAGAGAATATTCATGCCGGTTTCTGTTTTATCCGCATCCCAGAGGGATGTGAAAAACAGCGCCGGAAGAAGAATCATAAATACAAGAGAAGCAAATCCCGCGAATTTCGTACCGGTTCCTGCTTCCTGCCGCTGCGGAACAGGCTCACCCGTAACAGACTTCGAGAAGAAAGGCAGTTTCAGTACAAGGCCTGCGAGCGGAACAATCAGAAGTACAAATCCGATCAGAGCAAGACATTCCAGTGCTTCCTTCCACATCCATGTCTGGGAAGAGGACGGAATATTTGAGATGCCATCTGTATAACCGGAGAAAGCGGTCTGGTAGAAGTCAATGGCATCGGCTGTCGTTGTTTTGGAGAAATGATTCCAGGGATGCGTCTGCGAAGGCTCATAGATTATTCTCTTTCCGCCGTCGCTGGTGTCATACCAGGTATCCGCAGCCGGGGACTCCTGCTCAAGGAAAGTCTTCGCGTCCGGCGTCGCCACATAGTCTTTGCGGCGTACTGTGCCGCCCGTGTTTTCGGGATCATTGAAGAAAAATTCATCATACCTTGCCGCGACCTTGCCCATAATCCGGCCGCCGCCTGCCTTGTCTGCCGCTTCTGCGGTTACACCGACGATACCGGATAACGAGAAATCAGAGCCTTCGGAAAGGCCGCAGCTGATCTTTCTGAATCCGTTCGCCGCGTAGTCGGCTTCGTCCTTCGCAAGAGCGACGGTTGTCGAGAAGCCGCCCATCGAATGTCCTGTTACGCCGATGATGCCGTTGCCGTCCGCGTCTTTCAAAACATACGGCTGCTCATAGATATACTGCACGGCATCATAGATTGAATTTGTCCAGAATTCACTCCACAGGCTGAAGGAATCCGTACCCGAATACTTGTCGCGATTGATTCTGGAATGTCCATGATCATACATATCGATGTCAAGGACGACGTACCCTCTCCGTGAGAGTTCGATTGCGTTGGCATCCTGCATTTCCGCGGAATTCAGATATCCGTGCGTCAAAACAACAGCCGGCCGCGGACTGCTCTGCGACGCACCTTTTGGAAGGTACAGCAGACCGCTGAGTTTACCTTTATCTGTGTCAAAAGCGATGCGCGAGACCTTCACCGCGCCGCCGGATGTATTGACGAAATGCGCGCCAATGCTGCCTGCCAGTATCATGACGATTGCAATCAGCAAAGCCATGACCCTGCGTTTTGAATGTTTCATACAAACTCCTCCTTAATACATCTTACGGAAACTCCGGCCGCCGGTTTCGCCCCCTGTCTCCCCAAATTGTGCGTCTGTGTTCCTGTTTCCCCGGCCGCAGGAAGCAGAATACAATGTTATTGTTTCCAATGGAAACAATAACTAAAGTATACTTATCTGACAAAATAAAAACAATTCTAAAAACTAACAATTCATAACGGCAATTATTGTGTAATATTCTAGAGAAGACAGCTTTGTGTATTTTTGATGTGTTATACTAAAAGCAATTTTATATAAAAGAAAGAAGACCAGAAGATGCAGCTGAAATGGATGGGAGAATACCGCGATATTGTAGAGGCGCTGATCCACTACTGCAATATTTACGCGGCAGTTTATAAAACCGAAAAAATGGAATATGAAGGAATAACCTACTCTTACGCGCAGATTCAGGTTGTGGAATACCTGCTCGAGAATGAAGAGCGCAGGGATAACATGACGGCAATCGCGAAGCGCCTCGGTATTACGAGAAGTAACTTTACCAAGATTGTCAAGCGGCTCGAAGAGAAAGGACTGGTCGAGAAAAAGTATCTGTCCGGCAACCGGAAATCAATGACTGTAACAGTTAACAAAACCGGAAAATCTCTTTATAACGCCTACTCGGAGAAGATCTATGCATGGCATTTTTTGCCGATGTTCGAGCATCTTCAGAAGATACCGCCGCAGTACCGGTCATATGTGCGGGATGCATTGTATGCCTTGACGAACGGCAGTGACTATACCAAATCAGCATCTTACAAATAGTCAGGTCCAAAGCTTTCCGGCAGAAGATCCGCGAGCGTCAGGATTCTGTAATCTTCGGTGCTTTTCGCGAGAATCACTTTAAACCCGGAAGGGTCTGCAAATTCGCGCATCACCTGCCGGCAGATGCCGCAGGGAGAGGGATAGTCTTTGATGGCAGCAGGCTCCACGTCTTCGGGCGCGGCTGCAAGCGCGAGAGCAATCAGGCTGCGATGTCCTTTGCTGACTGCCGCAAAAATGGCTGTCCGTTCTGCGCAGATGGTGGCGCCATAGCTTGCGTTTTCGATATTGCAGCCATCAAACACAGAGCCGTCTTCCGTAAGAACCGCGGCGCCTACGCAGTAGTGTGAATATGGGGCGTAAGAAAAACGGCGGGCGTCCAGTGCCGTGTGGATCAGGCGCGCGATCGTTTCCGGCGGTAAGGAGCGGTTCACGCGATCGCTTCCGGCCAGCCCGCGACTTGCGCGGCTGCCTTCCGTCCGCGGGTAATCCGAACAATTATTATTGGTTGAATTCTGATCTGTCTTCATATCTGAGGACTCACTTTTCGGCTGTCGCTTGCCTGTCTTTTGAACCCATTATAACAAGCAGAGATCTATTGTTTAAGACCGAGAAGTACCTTCGAGAGATGTGTTTTGGCGATGATCGCAGATACGCCTGCGGCGATCAGCCACACCATGATCCCGGCCGGAATAACAGCAAGCCCGTGTACAGCTTTTGCTGCTCCGAGAAATAGCGGGTGCATCAGGTAAAAATAGACAAACACTGATCAGAAACCCTGCTAAGGAAGACTCGGAATATATAAGCTGTACTGGAAAACTGCAACGAAAAAAGGAACCCCTGCTCACACAGGAATTCCCATTGATCGGAGTGGCGAGACTCGAACTAGCGGCCTCCACGTCCCTAACGTGGCGCGCTAGCCAACTGCGCTACACCCCGGCTATCTATTCGTGCGCTCTGAAATTATGCAAAGCAAACTATCTCAAACGTAAAAGTTATTATACGGAATCCATAAGGTAAAAGCAAGACTTTTTTAATTCTTTTTTGACTATACCGCGCCTGCAAAAACAAGTATAATGATTTTAAGGCCGCAGAATATGGCTGGCGGCCGGACATCATCCAACTTGCAGAAGCCACAGAAAGGAGTTGCCATGCTGTTTTACAGATGTGAGGGTTGCGGTAATTTTATTACATTTCTCGGAGAGAAGACTTCCTGCACGCCGAAATGCTGCGGCGAGACAATGACGGAACTTGTTCCGAACACAACGGATGCTGCTACCGAGAAGCACGTACCGGTTGTTTCTGTAGATGGAAACAAGGTAACAGTTAAGATTGGATCCGTAGAACATCCGATGCTTGAGAATCATTTCATCCAGTTCATCATTCTTGAAACGAGTCAGGGCTTCCAGAAGAAGGACCTGAAGCCGGGAATGAAGCCGGAAGCTGTTTTCATGCTGGCAGAGGGCGAAGAGCCGAAGGCTGCATATGAATATTGCAACCTGCACGGACTCTGGAAGGCAGATATCTGATCTGACAATTGCATAAGATAGTCCAAAGGCTGCCCGGGAGGCGATACACCTCCCGGACAGCCTTTTAGTTTTCGGGTACTGCATCAATCAGACGCAGTGCCAGACCGCGCGCCTCGTCAGACGCACGGCTTCGTTAATCCGCGCGCCGCACACGCCGCGCCTCATCACTCCATCACCGCATCCGCGAATTTCCTGAACTGCGCCATTCCTTCCGGCGTATTCTTGAAGACGCCGCAGCACTCCAGCACCTTTGCGAAGACAAGCCCGATTTCGTCGCGCAGAACCTTATCCATCGCCTCGGCGGAATCAGCTGAATCACCGGATTCACGCAGCCTCGCGATTTCCGGGTGCTTTCTTTCAATCTCATCCGCCCAGTCCGCGTGCGAGGAGAGCTCCGGTATCTCGTGGATATTCGCTCCTGCCAGCACTGTGTCACGCAGCTGCGACATTTCACCGAGCAGTCTTGCTGGCAAAACAGCAAGCCCCATCACCTCAATCAGCCCGATATTTTCCTTCTTAATATGATGCAGCTCCGCATGCGGATGGAAGATGCCAAGCGGATACTGCTCTGTTGTCCGGTTGTTCCGAAGTACCAGATCAAGCTCATACTGACTGCCGCGGCGCCGCGCGATCGGCGTGATCGTGTTATGCGGCGTTCCGTCTGTCTGCGCGAGAATGTCTGCACTTTCGTCCAAATAGCCGCGCCACGCAGAGAGAATCTTCCCCGCGAGCTCGCAGATCCTTGCAGGATTATCTCCGTCCAGACGGATCATAGACAGCGGCCACTCGACGATTCCGGCCGAAACATCCTCGAAGCCTTTGAAATGCAGCGCTTCCCTGATCCTTGCACGGGCCATCGCGAACGTATACCGTCCGCCCTGGAAATGCTGATGCGTCAGAATGGAACCGCCGACAATCGGAAGATCCGCGTTCGATCCGTAAAAGCAATTCTCTTGAAATACCAGGGGGGGCGAATACTATGCTGAAGAATAGTTTTAATTCTTCCGCAGACCCTGACATATTCAGTGATGAACAGGTCAAGGCTGCCATCGAACTGGAACAAATGATGGCCAGGCTGGAAAAAGAATTCCGGCGGGACCTGGTCCCTAAAGACATCATTATGAAGGTGCTCCGTCTAACCTGTGAATATTACGATGGTGACTGGAGCGGTGTTCTTGATATTCAGCAGGATATCGGCGTATGGGCACCTTACTGGTGGTATAACGCCAGGACAAAAGGGATGACACCGACAAGGTTTTATGAATTTGAAAATGTTTCCGAGTATCCGACATGGGCGAATGCCCTGACGGAAGAACGGACATTGAACATTCCTCTTGTCGATACCGTTACGCCGGAAGAGTCAGAGAGCTATAAAAGGCTGAATACAAAATCTGTTATTGCCGCACCTTATTACAAAGGTGCAACCGGATTCATCGTTGTCCGCAATCCGAAGAAATTTGTCGATAACCTGGATCTTCTGAAACTCTCTGCATATATCGCTTCCTGTGAATTCCATGATTATCGTCTCATCGAAAATACTAAGCACCAGATTCTGGCTTCCGGCATCGAGAGCAATAAAGATGTCTGTATCAATCTGTTTGGCGGATTGGAGATCTTCACTGCATATGGCGCGATCAGAAGCGACGAGATCAACAAGATGCAGATCGCTCCGATTATTGTGTATCTGTGTATTCATCGCAATCATGCACATTCTCCGCGGGAGATCGCAGAAGCAATGTACCCGGATTACGATGATTATGAGTCTTTCAGCAGGCAGATCAAGCATTACATCTTCCGGTTCCGACAGACTTATGAAGATTTGTTCGGCGGCGAGCAACTGATTGTAACCGAACCGTCAGGGTACCGGCTGAATAGCAGCCTGAACATCAAGGTCGATACGGACTTCTTTGATGAAATCTTTAAGCTGGCAAGGAATTCATCCAATAAAAACGATAAGATTCGGCTTCTGGAAAAGGCAGTGAATCTCTATAAAAATGACGTCTATCCACCGGCTTCTATGGAACATTGGCTGATGCCTGTGACCTTCTCCTACAGTGATCACTTCTTCCAGGCGATCGAAGATCTATTCAGGCTTCTGAATGAACGTCAGGATTATACGGCCATTCATGAATATGCCTTATCTGCCCTCAAGCATCATAGTAAGAATGGACGCCTGTATTACTGGCTGATTGTTTCCATGATTGAACGGGGAATGCTGGATTTGGCAAGAAGGGAATATTCTTCAGCACTCAGAATTCTCGAGCCTGAGTCACGTAAAAAACTCAAAATGATCTTTCAAAAAAATATGAATTTATAAAACCGTATACCGAAAAGTAACGCAACCGAAATACAACCGGTAATGCAACTGCATTGAAACATGACTTGCGGATGCGACCGGAATATAACCGCATATGTAACCGGCAACACCACTCCTGTGACGTAAGGTTTTACTTGCAATCGCGATTTGCAAATCTTACGAACAGGAGTGGTTTTTTATGAATTTTAATGCAATTGAGATCGGAAACCGGGTTCGGTTTTTAAGAGAGCGTCGCGGTTTAACTTTGGAAAAATTGGCGGAGAAGCTGCATTGCAGTTACAGCCATATCAGCCAGGCGGAACGCGGAGCCAGAAGCTATTCAATCGATCTGCTCATTGATATGGCGGAATTTTTCGATGTCAGCCTTGATTACCTGATCCTTGGAAAAAAGGCATTCGATAGTAACACGAAGGAAGAACTTCTGCATGTGATTCAGGAACTTTTGACAATCACAAATCGGATGTGATCAATGTACCGTTTCATGGTTTATTTTCAACCTTTGTACGATCTCGAGGAGTTTCACAAATGAAGATATCCTTGAATCAGAACCGGTCCCTACCGGTTCTGAAAAAGAGATCTTTGAAAACAGAATACCATTCACTCGGTACATTACTTCCTGTGGGAGCCTGCAGTACGCGATGATGTCCATCGGGACGCAAGCGGATACATACTGCAGAAAAAATCAAGCATGCTACTTGTATTGGCGATGATTGCAGGAAGGGACAATGATACTTCCGTAATTCGCGGTCCGGTCATAATGCAGGCGGGATGGTGAGACTCCAATGGAGCAGCGAAGCAGGCTGCCGCCGATGTGAAATCCCAGACTTCCGGGGTACAGGAAAAACACAGGAAGACCCATATCAGAAGAAAGCGTTGCAGATGGGCGAAAACTCATCTGCAATGTTTTATCCATAACAGAGCTTATGGGATTGGAGGAAGCATGATGAGAAAAGGCTGGATTTACCGGAGAGGCGATATCTATCTTGCCGATCTCGGTAAACCGACAGGATCACAGCAGGGAGGTGTCCGGCCCGTTGTGGTTCTGCAGAATGATGTCGGAAATTACTATTCGCCGACAATTACCATCGTGCCGCTGACCTCGAAGTTTATGAAGAAAAACAAACTGCCGACACATTATCCTCTGCGGTCGGCAAAAGGACTGCTTCGACCGTCAATGGCATTATGCGAGCAGGTTGGCACTTACGACAAGAGCTGTATCCTTCGGTACCTGGGAAAGGTAAGCCGGGGACAGATGCGTGGCATCGATGAAGCCGTGAGGAGGCAGCTTGGTTATTACTTAGATGAAAGCCGGACAAGACATTATAAGGCCCGTTAGCAGCGTGGAGAGGAGGTGACGCATTTGTGGAAGCACTGATCAAGAGAAAAGATGCCGCAAAGATTCTCGGCATCAGCGTATCAAAGCTGGATTATGAAAGGATGAGTGGAAAGATCGCATTCATTCAGTATGTCGAAAACGGATGCGTTTATTTTACGGAAAAAGCGCTGCGTGATTACACGGAACGTGCAACACGTAAGGCGGATCCGGTCAATACCAGACTGACAAATAGAAGATTTCGGAGAACAGGCCGTTCTTAGAAATCGACATCGTGGTGCTTCTGCGGTGGTTCTGATAGAACGGCTTTAAGGATCATTCTACAGGTCAGGAGGTATTTGAAAAATGACAGTAAATCGAAGACGTCTTCCGAGATATAAAACAGTAACGATTCATGGAGACACTTATTATCGGACGTATGTGGAAACGGCGGAGGGCAAAAAGGTTGCCCTGTATGGAAAAAGCCGCGAGGTTCTGTATGAGAAAGAACAGGCTGCATTGGATCACATTGATTCCATTCTGCTCGGGAAGAAATCACCAACCGTAAAAGAGTATTGTGAGAAATGGCTGATCATGCAGTCAGTGCAGGTTCGTCCGACAACGCTGATTGATTATCAGTCCAAGGTGCGCAGACATATCATCTCTCAGCTTGGAGACAAAAAGATGGCGGATGTGACACTGGATGATATTCAGCTTGCCATGGTTTCTGTTTCAGATAAGTCGGCTTCGGTTTATAAATCGGTTGTTGTTCTGTATAAGCAGATCTTCCAGTCGGCTTATCACAGCAAAATCATTGATAAGAATCCAACACTTTATCTGACGGCAAAAGGCGGAGGAGTTCCGCAGAAAGAAAGGATTCCGCTGACCGATGAACAGTGCGAAAAGCTTCTGAGTGCCGTAAAGGATCGAGAGACAACGTATACATTTGTTATGCTGGGCTTATATGCGGGTCTGCGGAGAGAAGAGATTCTGGCGCTTCAATGGGACTGTGTTTTCCTGGATGCGGATGCACCGTATTTGTCCGTGCAGCGTGCATGGCATACGGAAAACAATCATCCGGTGATCACGGATGAATTGAAGACCACTTCTTCACGCAGAAATATTCCGCTTCCGGATTGTCTGTTTGAATGTCTTTCGAAAGTGAAGGAGCATTCGACTTCGGACTTTGTGATTGCTAACGATAAAGGTGACCCGCTTACTTATGGGCAGTTTAAATTGCTTTGGAAATATATCGATACAAGAACAGCCGGTGAAAAGCATTACTTCAAGTATGAAAATGGCGTCCGGGTAAAGCATACGTTTGAGGCAAAACTGGGAGAGAAGGCTGGACATAACGGACATGTAGTTTACAGTCTGGATTTCAAGGTGACAGCACATCAGCTGCGTCATACGTATATCACGAATCTCATCCATGCAGGTGTGGATCCGAAGACAGTGCAGTATTTGGCAGGACATTCCCGCAGCAAGATAACGATGGATATCTATGCCAAGGTCAAGTATCACCAGCCGGATCAGGTCATCAATCAGCTTCAGGATGCATTTGACGAGTGGGAAGACGAGGATTGATTCCTACTAATATATTAGAAAGAAGGGCGAGGGGGAAATTGATTCCTTCGCTCTTTCTTTATGCCCTGAATCGACATCCTTAAGCGATCCGGTTTGTTCTGATACAAAGAAATTGTTGGAAAAAGCCAGAGCGAAAGGAGTGTGATCAGCAATGGCAGAGAGAGTTGAGAGAAAAAGGAGTGTTCCTAATTATGGGACGCTTGTAATTCATGGACATTCATACTATCGGACAAGAATAAAGGATATCAACGGAAAGGTTCGCCCACTTTATGCAAGTACGCCTGAAGAACTATATAAGAAGGAGAAAGAGCTCCGGGATGAAATCGAGGATGAATTGTTCCGAAGAGAAAATCCGACAGTCAGAGAATACTGTGAAAAATGGCTGGAAATGCAGTCGCCCAGGTTGTCTTATGCAACGATGAAAGGCTATCAGAATGCGATTAAAAATTACATAGTCAAACCGCTTGGCGATATGTATATGTCAGATGTCCGGTTGGATGATCTGAGAGTTGCGAAGGTGCCAATCTCACAGATGTCATCGAAGACTTATGGTCATGTAAATATGCTGATCAAACAAATTTTCAAGTCAGCATTGAGAAGCGGATTCATTGACTATGATTCTTCTGAGGAGCTGCCGGCAAGAGGCGGCGTTCCGGTGAAGCCGAGACAGGCTCTGACAGATGAGCAGGTGAAGACACTACTTGCTTCAATCAAAGAAACGCCGGTCTACCTTTTTATCCTGATTGGTCTGTATGCAGGGCTTCGCCGGGAAGAGATCCTAGGGCTGCAATGGGATTGTGTATTTCTGGATGCAGAAACGCCGTATATTTCTGTGCGGCGGGCGTGGCGCTCAGTCCACAACCGTCCGGAAGTAACAGAAAAGCTGAAATCCAAAGCTGCCAGGAGAGATATCCCGATACCGAAAATATTGCAGAAAGCTCTGCAGAAGGAAAAAGAACTTGGAAAGGGTAATTATGTCATTACACCGAAGGAAGGAGATGGTCCAATATCATATTCGCAGTACACCCGGATCTGGAATTACGTAAAAGTGAGATCGACCCTGGAAAGAAGATGTTACAAATACGTCAATGGCCAGGCAATCAGGACGACAATCCAGCATAAAAAAGGGGAGCCTGTCCGCAACAATCACAGCATTCACTGCGACATTGATTTTTACGTATCACCGCATATGCTGAGACATACCTACATCACGAATCTCATCTATGCAGGTGTGGATCCGAAGACGGTGCAGTATCTGGCAGGACATGATAACAGCAAAACAACGATGGATATTTATGCCAAGGTCAAGTATAATGACCCAAGAAAGCTTTCTGCCGTACGCAGCAGGTAAACGGCAACTCGCCTTACAAATGCCCAAAACAAGGCATTTAAGACAGTAAGAAAGTTCTTCAAGAGATAATTTCAAAAAAGTTCCCTCCACGTATGTGGAGGGATTTTTTTGTTCAACGGTACCGATTATTTTAATCCCCGTCAGAAGTTGTGCTGCCCGCCGATCTCCACTTCCTCCCAATAAAGGGGAAGTGGATCTCCCTGCCCAGAAGTAAGATCCGATTGGCTGTTTTTCGCCGGATGGCGGGTTTCCTGCCGTGTAAGAAGAAGGATATGATCGAACCCTAAGGAGCGTGCCAAAGTAATCCCATCGGAGAATCCGCCGTCTAACAACTCCTTTTGGTGGGCATCGCTGCTGAGAAGGATCTCGCCGCCAAGCTCATGAAGCGTGCCGAGGAGTTCCCGCCTGGGATAAGGCTCTGCCTTTCGTCCCCGGTTATAGGCACCAAGATTCAGTTCAAAGGGGATCTGATAGGAAACAAGCTTTTCCAAAGCATCTTTTGCCGGATTCAGATATGCCGGATTGGTCTCGTCTAGGAAATGACCGCCCTCTTCCCAAGGCAGGTCATTGAAACGGCTTACGATATCAAAATGCCCGATGAAAGTTGGCCTGGTTCGTTTTACGACGTCTGTTTCAAAACGGTAATAATCCCGGGCAAGTGCATAGAAATCGCCCTGGTAATAGGCCTTACAGTCTTCTCTTAATTTCATCGGGTCCCCATCCATTCCGATGATCTGGTCGCCATTTTGCCCGCCTTCCCGGATCTCACTCAGGGCACAGGTCTTCTGCCACAAAATGCTATCCGGAATGGGAATAAAATGTGTGGAACCAATGCGGTATTCGACATTTGGGGCACAATCCGGCCCTGTAATACTGTCAATTTCCGCCCCGCGAAGGATTTCAATCTGGTCCGCATAGCATTCTTGCAGGCGGCGGATCTCGGCATCATAGGAAGGGAAGTCCATCCTTACCCCAGGATCCATGTGCCCGGAGAAACCCAGATGCAAAAACCCCTTCTTCAGGGCTTCACGGACCATATCTTCGGGCGTGTTTGTCCCATCGCAGAAGCTGCTGTGAGTATGATAATTTGCCGGAATACAGCTTGACATGTTGAACGATTTCCTTTCCGGATCATGGAATTGATGCCGTTTAACCTGTCGATGGAAGGTCCCTTTGGATCAAGAGATTTATTCCATCTTCAGGGCATGACAGATCCTTTTATAATGGAGAAATGCGGACCGATCGTTTAATTCCCGGATCTCATCCCATGAGGCAAGCCGGCAGGAGATCGCTTCTGATTTCTGCAGGGTGATATCTCTTTCTGTAAAGGGAAAGCAGAAGTGATAGATATCCATAAAATAAGGATCCCCATCGTCATTCCGGTAACGATCGATTGGAATTGCCTTGGATTCAAATCCCGGAATACGAGAGGCAAGGTCCAAACCGGTTTCTTCCGCTACTTCACGCTTCAAGGCATCCATTGACGATTCACCGGACTGTACTCCACCGCCTGGTACTTCCCAGTCGCCGGCTGCCCACTTTTTATCCAAAGCCCGCTGTGTGATCAGAAACTTATGATCCGGTGTCTCCAAGAGGGCAAGAATATAGAGCATGTACTGCCCGTCCTTGAGATGATCCGACTTCCGGTCGATGATCTGCCCGGTCTTTTCGCGGTTTGCATTATATACGTCGATCCATTCTGCCATTCTGTCTTACTCCCAGGTCTTTACCATACTATCATCAAAACAGCTGTCACAGCCTCTGTGACAGGCCGGACCGTCTTTTTCCACCAGAACCAGGATGGCATCCCGGTCGCAGTCGGCTTCAATGCGGACGATATGCTGGTAGTTTCCGGAAGTTTCTCCCTTCAGCCAGAGTTCTTGCCGGGATCTTGACCAGAAGCAGGTCAGGCCGCGTTTTAAGGTGATCTCCAGAGATTCCCGGTTCATATAGGCCAGGGTCAGGACCCGCTTGGTATGCACATCCTGAACAATGCAGGGAACCAGGCCCTTGTCGTCAAATTTTACTTTATTTATATCAAATGCTTCTGTTGCCATTGGTCTGCCTTTTCCTATTATGACTTTTATCAGATAAATTTAGAGTGGAATGATACATCCTTATGAGGATCTGTGCTTAGAAAAATAAATCATTCCCTGTTTCTACTTCTGGTGAATTCAAAGCGGCTCTGTTCAAATTCTGACCGGAATGCCTTCTTCCTTAAGCTTGGCTTTGAGATCCGGAATGGTGACTTCACCAAAGTGGAAGATGCTGGCAGCAAGTCCTGCCGAGATGGTCGGAATCTCATGGAATAGATCAATGAAATCCTGAATAGAACCCGCGCCGCCGGATGCAATGACCGGAACCTTGACGATCTCATTGACGGCTTTCAGCATCTCGATGTCAAAGCCCTGTTTGACGCCGTCGGTATCGATGGAGTTCAGGACCACTTCGCCGGCGCCGTTTTCCACGCCCTGACGGATCCACTCGAGGGCATCCATGCCGGTATCGATCCGGCCGCCGTTCTGGAAAACGTGATAGCTTCCGTCCACCCGTTTGGCGTCCACAGAGAGGACCACGCACTGATTTCCGTATTTCTGGGCTGCCGCCGGGATCAGGTCCGGATTCTGAATGGCGCCGGAATTGACCGAGACCTTATCGGCTCCGCATTTTAAGACCCGATCGAAGTCATCCAGGGTACGGATGCCGCCGCCGACGGTCAGAGGAATGAAGATCTGAGCCGCAACCTGTGTCAGGATCTCCGTGAAGAGGTTTCGTCCCTCAGCTGAGGCTGTGATGTCATAGAAGACGAGCTCGTCTGCGCCGTTGTCGGAGTAGTATTTTCCGAGATCCACCGGACTGGAGACATCCCGAAGTCCTGTAAAATTCACGCCTTTGACGACACGGCCGTCCCGGACGTCCAGACAGGGTATTATTCTTTTTGTAATCATCCGATGACCCTCCTTGTTTCAAACTTTTGATTTTTTTCCAGTATCTATGTTTCATCCGAAAACGGATCTTCGTCAGCAAATACAGATCACTCGGAATAGACCAGCTTCAGCGCTTCTTTTACATCGACAGCGCCGGTATACATTGCCTTGCCGAGGATGGCTCCGTAGATTCCCATCTTCTTCAGGGCGGAAAGCTCATCCAGACTGGAAATGCCGCCGGATGCGGTGACATTCAGCTTGGAAAGGCCGGCCAGCTTCTGATAGAGGGGAAGGTTGGTTCCCTGCATGGCGCCGTCTTTTGAAATATCGGTAACGATCGCGGTATCGACACCGATCTCTTCCAGATGCTTAAGAAAGTCCAGCATATCGACATCCAGAACTTCGAGCCAGCCTTTGACGGCGACCTTTCCGTCCTTGGCATCGACGCCGACAGCGATTTTTTTGCCGTAGCGCTTCAAAGCCTCTTCCAGGAAATCCTCATCGGTCACGGCCTTGGTTCCCAGGATGACCCGGCTGACGCCGGCATCGAGATAGCGGTCGATGGTTTCAAAGGACCGGATGCCGCCACCGATCTCGCATTTCAGGCCGGTATCCTTACAGATTGATTTCACGACTGGAAAGTTCGGCGTGCTGCCGTCTCTGGCGCCTTCGAGATCCACCAGGTGGAGCCAGCGGGCACCGGCTTTTTCCAGATTCCTGGCATTGGCCAGGGGATCATCGGAATAGACGGTCATTTTCTGGTAGTCGCCGTGCAAGAGGCGGACAACTTTTTTGTCATATAGATCAATGGCAGGGAATAAGTCCATATTTTTTACTCCATAGCGGGATACTGCGAAGCGAGGAAACCTCGCGTAATCATTTCATATCATTACTTTATTACATAGCACAGAAATTCTGTAAGATCTTCAAGCCGACAGGGCCGCTTTTCTCCGGATGGAACTGGGTACCGCAGACATTGCCATGCTGGACGGCAGCGGTCAAGGGGCAGCCATAATCCGCCTGGGCAATCAGGTCTTTTTCACAATCGAAAGCGGCGTAGGAATGGACGAAATAGACAAAAGAGCCTTCCGGAATGCCCTGAAAAAGAGGGGATGGATTCTTGTAGATCAGGCGGTTCCAGCCCATATGAGGAATGTCCAGTTTTTTGGGAATGACATTTTCGATGCCCCGGACCTCGCCGTGGATCAGGCCAAGTCCCTGATGCAGTCCGTATTCGGTGGACTGGTCGAAAAGCAGCTGCATGCCCAGGCAGATACCGAGCATGGGCTTGCCGGATTTGGCTTCGTCCTGAATGAATTCAAAGAGACCGACATTATGTAGCTTGTCGGCTGCATCCTTGAAGGCTCCGACGCCCGGAAGGATGATGTGGTCAGCGGCCTTGATCTCGTCCTTGTCGCGGGTGACGATCACGTCCTGACCGATCGACTTCAGGGAGGACTGAAGGGAGAAAATATTTCCGGAACCGTAGTCTATGATTGCTATCATGGCATGCACCTCACCTTTCTTATTTTTCATTCCAGCCTGTATTTTCGGATTGAGGTTTCCTGCTTTCAAGGAAGTACCTTATGACTTAATGCTTTGGTTTAATCCCGGTCTTCCTTTCCAAAACGGATATCAACTGCTCTGGCATGTCCGGTCAGACCCTCTTTCCTGGCGAAAAGGGAGACCTTGTCGCAGTCTTTCTCAAGAGCTTCTCTGGTGTAGTAGCTGTACTGCATCTTCTTTACAAAGTCATCGACCGACAGAGGACTGTAGAAGCGGGCCGTTCCTGAGGTCGGCAGGGTGTGGTTGGGACCTGCGAAGTAGTCGCCCAGAGGCTCAGGATTGTATCTGCCCAGGAAGACAGAGCCGGCATTCTTGATCTGGCCCAGATAGTCGAAAGGCTGGTCAACGGCCAGTTCCAGGTGCTCGGGAGCGATCCGGTTGGCGGCGGCGATGCCTTCCTTCAGGTCGTGAGCAACGATGATCTTTCCGTGATTATCAATGGAAGCGCGGGCGATTTCCTCCCGCTTCAGCTTCTTCAGCTGGACTTCCAGCTCAGCCTGAACGGCCTTGGCCAGATCCATGGAATCGGTGACCAGGACGGCAGAGGCATTCTTGTCGTGCTCGGCCTGGGAAAGAAGATCGGCGGCCAGATAGCGGGGATTGGACTTTCCGTCGGACAGAACCAGGATCTCGGACGGTCCGGCGATCATATCGATATTGACCTGACCGAAGACCTGCTTCTTTGCTTCTGCAACGAAGGCATTTCCGGGGCCGACGATCTTATCGACGCGGGGGATGGTCTCGGTTCCGTAAGCCAGGGCTGCAATGGCCTGGGCTCCGCCGACCTTGTAGATCCGGCCGACGCCGGCGACCTTGGCGGCTGCCAGGATATAAGGATTGACCGAGCCTTCCTTGGAAGGCGGCGTTGTCATCACAATCTCGTGAACGCCTGCGATCTCCGCAGGAATGGCATCCATGAGAACGGTGGAAGGATAAGCTGCGGTGCCGCCCGGTACGTAAAG
>JAQXVO010000017.1 GCA_029224965.1 Lachnospiraceae bacterium | reverse complement strand
GCACTGGTAACAGACGGACCGGTATGGGTAGCATCCCTGGCGGCTCCGCCGCACAATGAAGAATCGGTGTGGTTCCCGCTTGGCCGGACTACTGGTTTCCTGGTAACCGGACAGGCGGCTTCGCCGCACCGGAATAATCATACTGTTAACATGCCGGAAGATGATCCTTTTAGAGAGAAATATGAAGAGCTTACTAAGTGTTTGAAATAGAAACGGTGGACTTTTTGAAAACGCATACAGAGACTGCAGGTCTTAAGTGGCCTGCAGATTTTTGCCTTGACGTGTAGTCACTGACTACATTTCAGAAAATATTGAAATCTAAAGAAAGCTTGATATCAGCGGATTTCAGGCATGCTAAAAATGAAACTACATTGTAAAGAGCCTCTGATTAGTGTATAATACACGAGTTGTTTTAGGGGCTTCTTTAGCTTAGAAAGGAGCCTTGAATGGGAAAACGTGCAAAGCTCATAAATTAAAGACTTTTTAAGGAGATATAAAACATTATGAAACTCGGCATCGTAGGCCTTCCCAATGTAGGGAAAAGTACTCTTTTCAACTCGCTGACCAAAGCCGGCGCACTTGCGGCAAACTATCCTTTTGCTACGATTGATCCGAACGTTGGCATCGTATCCGTACCCGATCATCGTCTGAAGGTCCTGACGGATATGAACCACAGTAAGAAGACCATTCCTGCAACGATTGAATTCGTTGATATCGCAGGTCTTGTCAAGGGCGCAAGCAAGGGTGAGGGCCTGGGAAATCAGTTTCTGGCCAATATTCGTGAGTGTGACGCAATCGTTCATGTCGTCCGTTGCTTCGAAAATTCCAATATCATTCATGTCGATGGTTCTATCGATGCAATCCGTGATATCGAGACAATTAACTTAGAGCTTCTGTTCTCCGATATGGAGATTCTGGAGCGCCGTTATTCCAAGATCAAGAAACAGTCCATTCAGGACAAGAGCCTGAAGCCGGAGGTTGAGATGCTGGACCGTCTGCGTCCTTTCCTGGAAGATGGAAATATGGCAAAGGCCTTCGAACTGAAGAATGAGGAAGAGGCGGCTGCTTTCAAGCAGTACAATCTTCTGACGGCAAAGCCTGTAATCTATGCTGCCAATGTTGCAGAGGATGATATGGCGGATGACGGAGCTTCCAATGAACAGGTACAGAAGGTCCGCGAATATGCTGCCAAGGAAGGCTCCGGCGTCTATGTCGTATCTGCAGAGATCGAATCTGAGATTTCTGAGCTGGATGACGATGAGAGAGCTGATTTCCTGGCTGATCTCGGCCTGAAGGAATCCGGTCTCGACAAGATGATCAAGGCTTCCTACGATCTTCTGGGTCTGATTTCCTTCCTGACCACAGGAGAGGATGAGACCAGAGCCTGGACCATCAAGAAGGGAACCAAGGCACCTCAGGCTGCAGGTAAGATTCATACTGATTTCGAGAGGGGCTTTATTTGTGCCGAGGTCTGCGCCTATGATGATCTGGAGCGCCTGGGAAGCCTTGCTGCCTGCAAGGAAGCCGGCCTGCTTCGCCTGGAAGGTAAGGATTATATCGTTCAGGATGGCGATGTCATCACCTTCCGTTTCAATGTCTGATGCAGATGAATCAGACAGATCTGTCAGATATGACAAAGCCGGAGCAATGACACCGGCAGCAGACTGACTACTTTCAGCTAATCGACGTATAGAATTAACGAGGATGCAAAACGATGAAATGTCCATTTTGCGGAAATAACGATACCAGTGTAATTGATTCCCGGCCGGCGGACGATAATACATCCATCCGCCGCCGCCGTATCTGCGAGAAATGCGGCAAGCGTTTCACAACTTATGAAAAAGTCGAAACCATCCCCCTGATTGTCATCAAGAAGGACAACAACCGCGAGCAGTATGACCGCTCCAAAATCGAGAAGGGTGTTCTCCTTTCCTGTCACAAGCGGCCGGTTTCTGCGGATCAGATCCGTGAGCTGGTGGACGGCGTGGAGAAGGAACTTTTCAGCCGTGAGGAGAGAGAGGTCGCAAGCTCCGAGATCGGCGAGCTGGTGATGAAGGCTCTGAAATCGCTGGATTCTGTTGCCTATGTCCGTTTCGCCTCGGTTTATAAGGAATTCAAGGACGTTGATACCTTCATGGAAGAGCTGAAGAAGCTGCAGAATTGATAAATGTAGGGAGAATGGGAACAAATGAAAATCGCAATTGCAAACGATCACGCAGCAGTAGAGATGAAGCGTGAAATTCAGTCCTATCTCGAAGAAAAGGGCTATGAAGTCATTAATTTCGGTACGGATACCAATGAGCGCTGCAATTATCCGGACTATGGTCTGAAGGTTGCCGAAGCCATTAAGAACGGTGAGGCCGACCAGGGGGTTCTGATCTGTGGAACCGGCATCGGCATCAGCCTGGCAGCCAACAAGGTTCCGGGAATCCGGGCCGCTGTCTGCTCGGAGCCGGTATCGGCAAGACTGGCAAAACAGCACAACAATGCCAATATCATTGCCTTTGGCGCAAGAATTGTTGGCATGGAAGAGGCCAAGGCCATTGTGGATGCATTCTTTGGATCAGAGTTCCTGGGCGGACGTCATGCAATGCGGGTTGATCTTATTTCTGAGATCGAGAAGAAATACAATAAATAATAATCGTTGAAAATGTCGCAGAATTACTGTAAAATAGGACAGTAATCATGCGTATGGCTAATTATAACCAAATGACGGTCAATTCGGACGGATACGTCCTGAGAATAAAGATGTGTGTTTTAAGGAGGAAAATCATATGATTTCAGCCGGCGATTTTAAGAACGGTATTACACTTGAGTGGGAAGGCAAGATCTGGCAGATCGTTGAATTCCAGCATGTTAAGCCTGGTAAGGGCGCAGCTTTCGTACGTACTAAGCTGAAGAACATCATCGATGGTGGTGTTCGTGAGACAACATTCCGTCCGACCGAGAAGTTCCCTACCGCTCATATCGACCGTAAGGATTACACCTACCTTTACAAGGATGGCGATACCTATAACTTCATGGATACTGAGACCTATGATCAGATTTCTCTGACAGCAGATGAAGTAGGAAACACTCTGGATTTCGTTAAGGAAAACGAGACCGTAAAACTGGATTCCTACAACGGCAACGTATTTGCTGTAGAGCCTCCTCTTTTCGTAGAGCTTGAGATCACCGAGACCGAGCCTGGTGTCAAGGGCAACACTGCTACCAACGCAACAAAGCCTGCAACTGTTGAGACCGGCGCTCAGGTTTACGTTCCTCTTTTCGTAAATACCGGAGACAAGATCAAGATTGATACCCGTACCGGTGAGTATCTGTCTCGTGCTTAATTGCGATAGGATTTGATTTAGGAAGATCTGACGTGGGCTGCCTGATTTTCGGGCAGCCGGCGTCTTTATTTTTCGAGGCGGAAAATGGCAGAAGATTTTCGTAACAAGCCCTTATCTGAACTACTTCAGGATCGGTCTATATTTCATATCTTTGACGAGGAATTCCAGAAGGCGGGCTGGCTGGATGTGACAGCTCTCCTGAATTCAGAGAGCCGGATTGAGGATCTCTATGAGGATAAGATCGTGCCTGCTGATGTTCTGGATCGGATTGTAGAGAAGGTAAGTGCCCTGTAATCCGGGCAGGATCGTTTTGTATTCCGAGAGAAACAAAACAAATTAAAAAAATCCTTGACTTACCTCATATATTAAAGTATTATAACAAAGTCGGTTGTGAGCCGGAAGGCTTAGGAAACCACAAACAATGCTGCTGTGGCTCAGTCGGTAGAGCGTCGCCTTGGTAAGGCGGAGGTCACGGGTCCGATTCCCGTCAGCAGCTCTTTTCTTTTGCCCCCGGAGGTTCCGGGGGCTTTTTTCATTTCATGGAAGTCGCTCGATCCGCATGGAAATATAGACCAGAGCAATACCTATTGATACATCGGGTGGATTGGATCAGATTTCACTTTTAAGAAAGGCTGGATATGAAAAAGATTACAAATAAGCATGTGCTTGGCATTACGATGGTCATTATTGACTCGTTATTCTTTTCTCTGATGAGTCTTTTTGTCCGCTTGTCGGGCAATGTACCGACCATGGAGAAGACCTTTTTCCGAAATCTGATTGCCGCCGTCATTGCCCTGATTGCTTTAAGCAGGACGGAAGAGAAATTTAAAATCAAAAAGGGCAGTGTTCCTTCACTTCTGGCACGTTCCATTGCAGGCGGTCTCGGCATGATCTGTAATTTCTGGGCAATCGATCACATTGCACTTGCGGATGCCAATATTTTGAATAAACTTTCGCCATTCTTTGCAATTATAGCATCGATCTTTATTTTGAAGGAGATCCCGAACCGGCTTGAGATTTTTACCGTGGTCATCGCCTTTTGTGGTGCCCTGTTTATTGTGAAGCCCACAGCCGGGCTGGCGAGTCTTCCGGCTCTGGTGGGCCTTCTTGGCGGACTTGGCGCCGGAATCGCCTATACCTTCGTCCGGAAGCTCGGCAATCAGGGAGAGCGGGGACCTGTGATCGTTGCCTTCTTCTCAGTCTTCACCTGTCTTATGGTTCTGCCTTTTATGCTGATGGATTTCCAGCCTCTCAGCATAAAGCAGCTTCTCTGCCTTCTGGGAGCCGGCGGGGCTGCAGCGGTTGGCCAGTTTACGGTAACTGCAGCCTATAAATTTGCTCCGGCCAAGGAAATCTCGGTCTTCGACTATTCCCAGCTTCTCTTTGCTTCTATCTGGGGCTTGCTCTTCTTCGGAGAGATTCCGGATGGCTGGTCCGTGATTGGATATGTCATCATTATCGGCATGGCGATTGTAAAGTGGTATTACAATGTTTATGTGCAGAAGGATCAGTAAAAATCCATATGAAAAGGCAGATGCCGATCTATATTCACGAGGACGGATCATCTCACTGACAGAATGTTTGTTAGTGAGACAGATGTAAGATTGTGAGTGGATTGACAGACAAATACAGTTTGTGAAATTTGTTTTATTGCAATTTCACTTTGAAATCCTATAATGATTGTATACAAAATAATTTCTTGAACCAAATACAGAAGTTACTTTGCAATCGAAATAAGATCAAGGGGGAATTGCAATGCTTACAGAAACAAAGGAACAGGATTTGAAGGAAGTCTTATCCGAGTCGAATGCAGATGCCCGGATCGTGGTCGATCTGGAACTTACGGAGTCGGCAATTCAAGCAATTGCAGAAAGTTCGGAAGAAGAGGCATGTGTCGAAAG
>JAQXVO010000016.1 GCA_029224965.1 Lachnospiraceae bacterium | reverse complement strand
GCTGACTTTATTATGCAATAGGAGGAATGTAAGATGTTGAATATTGGAACAGAAGCACCGGATTTTACTCTGCCGGACCAGAATGGAGAGATGCACAGCCTTTCGGACTATCGTGGAGAGAAGGTAATTCTGTATTTTTACCCGAAAGACATGACGGCAGGCTGTACCAGGCAGGCCTGCGGGTTTGGCGAGCTGTATCCGCAGTTTCGGGAGAAGGGCGCCGTCGTTCTCGGCGTCAGCAAGGACAGTGTTGCTTCGCATAAGAAATTTGAAGAGAAGTACGGCCTGCCGTTCACTCTGCTTTCGGACCCCGAAAAAGAAGTGATCCAGGCGTACGATGTCTGGAAAGAGAAGAAGAACTACGGCAAGGTCTCGATGGGTGTTGTCCGGACGACCTACCTGATCGATGAGAATGGCATCATTGTGAAAGCATTCGGTAAGGTGAAGGCTGCCGAGAATCCTGCACAGATGCTGGACGAATTGTCATGAGGATCATCATCTCTCCGGCGAAGCAGATGCGGGTGGACACGGATTCCTTCACGTGTACAGAGCTTCCGCCGTTTCTTGAGAAAGCAGGAAGATTAAAGGACTGGATCAGCGGCCTTTCCTATGAACAGCAGAAGGCACTCTGGGCCTGTAGCGATAAGATCGCCATGCAGAATTCCGAACGGTTTCATCATATGGATCTGCGGCAGAATCTTACGCCTGCGATTCTTGCTTATGACGGGATTCAGTACACTTATATGGCACCTGCAGTATTCGAAGATGGTCAGTATGCGTATGTACAGGAGCATCTGCGCATCCTGTCCGGCTTTTATGGTGTCATAAAGCCTCTGGACGGTGTGGTACCGTACCGTTTGGAAATGCAGGCAAAGGTATCATTTGACCAATATAAGAATCTGTATGACTTCTGGGGTGACAGTCTTTATCGGGAAGTGCGTGACGAGAGTGGGATCATCATTAATCTGGCTTCGAAGGAATATTCCAAGTGTCTGCAAAAATATCTGAAGCCTGAGGACCGGTTTATCACCTGTGTTTTCGGTGAGCCGGAGAGAGGCAAGATTGTCCAGAAGGGCGTATATGCTAAAATGGCCAGGGGCGAAATGGTTCGATTTATGGCAGGCATCCATGCCGAAGCCCCGGAGCAGATGAAAGCATTTAACTGGAGCGGCTATCATTTTGATCCTGACCGCTCGTCGGATACAGAATTTGTTTTCGTGCGCACAGAAATTCCCGGAAAGAAAGCAGCTAAGAACCATGCAGCTGACAGGGGACACTAGAAATATATCGAAGAGATGCAAACTGTTACCGGATGTTTTACAAATAGACCATACCCAGCATGTTCTGGATGCTGCAAAATCCATATGTCTTTCAGATGATCAGCTTGATCTTGCAGTTGGTTGTTTCGATCTTTGCGTGGCTCTTGCCAAGCCGTATGGTGTTCAATCTATAGCAAAAGACTGCTGTCTCAATATTCGAGACAAAAGAAAAACGAAGACACCATCGAGGCAAACCGGTCATGAATTTACAGTACGGTGGCAAAATACGAGACATAAGGAAAACGGAAACAGCCTGACGGAAAAATGGAAAGCCCGTATCTGCAGATGAGATAAAAAACTTGTCGCGGAAACGACGGAACTTGTGCCGGATGCGTTTAATCTTTAAGGGAGGGATAACTCTATGGAATCGGAGAATTTTTGTGGAAAGCTGAAGACAATACGGCTCGTTTCAGAGTTGTCCCTTTATTATATGCCGGAGGATGGGACCGAGGTACGACAGCAGCTGACCATCACGAGGGATGGCAGGGGATATCTGACACGGTTTATATTTAGCCCGGCGATTGATGATATCAGTGCCTGGAGAGATGAGGACAAGAGAAGATCTAGATTCCAGATCAATCCGGAGAATGCAGAGCAGATCATGAAAGCATTTGAGACGACGTTTTCCAATCCGGGAGATGAGATCATTATGGCCTGCGATGCCGGATGCTGGAACCTGGAGCTGACGAATGAAGAGGGAAAGAAGTTCAGGTGGAGCGGAAGCCTGCTGGATGATTCCTTCCCGGGAGTCAATGAACTGTCGGATCTGGTGAGAGAGGAAACCGGGATCGAGGATCTTTTTGTCTTCGATGGCTGTCCTGACAGGATCGAGGAACTGGGTGAATTCTTCGATGAGGATGCCTATAGCCGTAAAAAGCGCCGCGAGTCGGAGCTTATTTTCTGCAAGGTGATCTTCCAAGATGCGGAGAAGGAGTACACCTATCTCGCAGATGAGGATATCTATGAGAAGGGAGATTTTGCCTGGGCTCCGGCTGGAAAGGACAACGAGGAGAAGGTCGTCCGGGTGACGGATGTGGAGTATCTGCAGCCGGAGGAGGCTCCCTTCCCGGTGGAGAAGACCAAGAAATTGATCTGAAAACTGACACCGGAGGAATATGAGAGGTATGTCGAGGAAGGGGAGTAAACGAATGGTCAGAGAAATCATGAGGGATGTCTTCTTCCTCGCACAGAAATCGGAGCCGGCGACGGAAGCTGATCTTCAGGTCGCACGTGATCTTTTGGATACGCTGGAAGCGCATGCAAACGAGTGCGTTGGAATGGCGGCCAATATGATCGGCGTGAAGAAGCAGATTATCGCTGTCAATATGGGCCTTGTCAACGTAGCTATGCTGAATCCGGCCATTCTTAAGAAGACCAGGCCATTCGAAACGGAAGAGGGCTGCCTTTCTCTTACTGGAACCCGGAAGACTAAGCGGTTTCGTGAAATTGAACTGGAATACCAGGATCTGGACATGAAGAAGCATGTTCAGAAATTTACTGGCTGGACTGCACAGATCATCCAGCATGAGTGCGATCATCTGGATGGGATTATCATATGACAGGAGAATTGAATGAGAAGAAACAGAGACGGCAGCTGATTGTGACTGCTGTACTGATCCTGCTGGCAGCGTTGGGAATTCTTATCAATGAAACGGATTACATGGGCAGCAGTCACACGAAGGCACTTCAGTATCTGGAGGTATACAGCGCTTTTTTTCTTGGGAGATGTTGTGGAATGAATTCCATTGAGTGTTTTCTCATCCATGGTTAGGATTTTCCTCCTATGCTTCATTCCTGTTGTAAGACAGGAAATCTCCCGTGTAAAACATTATCGGCGGATTCGGCTGGATCCGGATGATTCGGATTGGATGAATCCGGATGTCCATAAGGTGATTCCACAAGACAGCGAAAAAGAAATATATAAGCGATGGAGACAAAGCTCAACCCCCGAGCTCGATCATCCGGTCGATGCATTTTCTGGCATCACGAATGGTTTCGTCCGGGAGAAGGATCTCTTCTGGGCTTTTTCCTTCCACTGCGCGGAGCACATCCGGGAGAGTGGTCATTTTCATATTGTGACAGACGCATTGCTTGGACAGAAGGTAGAAACGCTTCTCAGGGCAGGAGAACTGCAGATGTTCTACGATACTGCTCTCAGTACCGATAATAAATTCTTTGGCATCGGAAGATTCGGCATATTTCATGATACCGGTTGTGGATCCGACATAATCGGCCTGGTCGACCACTTCTTTCAGACACTCCGGATGTACCAGAAGCAGGGCATTGGGATGCTGGGCCTTAGCAATTCTGACCTCGTTTGCAGACATCCGCATATGGGTCGGGCAGCCTCCCTGAATCAGATGCAGTTTCTTGTCCGGAACTTGTTCATTGATCCAGCCGCCCAGATTACAATCCGGGACAAAAAGCATCTCCTTTTCCGGCATATTTTGAATGATCTTAACAGCGGAAGAGGAGGTGACGACAACATCACAAACCGTTTTCAGACTTGCTGTCGTATTAATATAGGCCACCAGGGGCAGCCCCGGATTTTCTTTCTTCAAATGTAAGGCTTGTTCGCGGTTCATCTGCATGGCCATAGGACAGCCTGCCATGGGATTTGCAAGAAAAACCCTCTTATTGGGAGAGAGGATCTTACAGGTCTCGGCCATAAAACGTACCCCGCACATCAGGATGGTTTTCTGCGGTGCTTTTGCTGCCTCTTTACTGAGGCCGTAGGAGTCTCCGATGTAATCCGCAACCTCCCAGATATCATGGCTCTGATAAGCATGAGCCAGAATACAGATATCCCTTTTCTTCTTTTCTTCAATAATGAGGTCCTGCATTTCCCGTGTTGTCATGGTTTTCATATTTTGGTCCTTTTCAAGTGCTTTGAGGAATTTCTGCAAATTGGTGTTTTGATTTCCCAGGCTTTCTTTTGAATCCCTCTTTGAATCCTTCTTTGATTCCTGTATGTCCGGATTTTCTTTCCCTGCGATATTTCCGCAAGGTCTTGTCCGAAAGTATAGCACGAATCCTGTAACTGTCAAGACATGTGTTAATATATGTCTTGCCATATATCAAAACAGGTGTTATACTCATCACTAAATTGTAAATTGCCGGTAAAGATATTGTTCCTGATCAGTCAGATTGCCGGTAAAGGTCTTGTTCCTGATCAGTAAAATTGCCGGTAAAGGTATTGTTCATGATCAGTAAAGATTATGGACGAAAGAAGCGGCAGAGACCGCGGAAAGAAGAAAAAATGAAGAAAACGGATATATTGATCGTCGGCAGTGGCTGCGCAGCCTTATATTTCGCCTTGCAGCTTCCGAAAAACAGGCAGGTGCTTATCATTACGAAGGCGGACTTCGAAAGCAGCGATTCCTATCTGGCACAAGGTGGAATCTGCATGCTGCGGGATGAATCCGATTATGAATCCTATTTCGAGGACACCATGAAGGCAGGTCATAATGAAAATGACCCGGTTTCGGTCGATATTATGATCCGATCTTCCCAGGACGTGATTCGCGATCTGATAGGCTTAGGGGTCCGCTTTGCAAGAGATGAAAATGGCGCCCTGGCCTTCACACGGGAAGGGGCCCACAGCCATAAGAGAATTCTTTTTCACGAGGATATCACGGGAAAAGAGATCACCAGCCATCTGATGGAGGCGGTCAAGCGTCTTCCCAATGTGACGATGATGGAATATACAACGATGGTGGATATCGTGACGGATGCGAACCGGGGGCAGGCCCGGGGAAATGTAGGGCGAAAGGAAACATGCCGCGGTGCCGTTGTACGTCTTCCGGACGGGAAACTGGATGTGATCGAGGCCGATTATACCATCTTAGCAACCGGAGGAGTCGGCGGTCTCTACAGTCATTCGACCAATTTCCGCCAGTTGACCGGTGATGCTGTTGCGATTGCATTAAAACACGGGATTGCGACGGAACATGTCAATTATATTCAAGTCCATCCGACGACCTTTTACACAGAACGTGAGGAAGAGCGGAGCTTCCTGATCTCGGAATCGGTACGTGGAGAGGGTGCCAAGCTCTATGGCAAGGATATGCAGCGCTTTACGAATGAGCTGCTGCCAAGAGATCTTCTGACGCAGGAGATTTTAAAGCAGATGAAAAAGGATGGAAGCAAGTTTGTCTGGGAAGATCTTAGAACCATTCCACATGACGAGCTGGTTCGACATTTCCCGAATATTATTCAGCACTGTGCGGACAATGGTTATGACGTGACGAAGGAATGTATACCGGTCGTTCCGGCCCAGCATTATTTCATGGGTGGTGTGAAGGTAAATCATGAATCCAGAACCGATATGCCGCATCTCTATGCTATCGGAGAATGTGCCTGCAATGGAGTTCACGGGAAAAACAGGCTGGCCTCCAATTCTCTTTTGGAGGCTCTGGTCTTTGCAGGCAGGGCGGCACATGACATGGAAAAAACATATGAAAAAGAGAATGGCGTCCTGGCCACGCCGGATCTGTCGGAATACAAGGATCCGATTTCTCTGGAGAGACACTATGCTGCTATGATCCGGAATGAGATCGAGGCTCTGGGAGGCCCGTCTTCTGCCCGGATCGCTTACCGGGAAGACTTCCGGGAAGAAAGCGGCGAGGCAGCGGTATAAGAAAGGAAATAAGGAGTGAAAAATGTTAGACCCGATTACGATGAAATTGCAGGTGGATCCTCTGATTGAAAGTGCCCTTCGTGAGGATATTACGAGTGAGGATGTCAGCACAAATTGTGTCATGCCGTATAGAAAGACCGGTAGGGTAGATCTGATTGCAAAAGAGGACGGGATCATCTGCGGACTTCCTGTCTTTGAAAGAGTTTTTACGATTCTGGATCCCGAGACCAAAGTGACTTTTTTTGCAAAGGATGGCGATGAAGTAGAAAATGGAGAGAAGATCGCCTGCATTGAAGGCGATATCCGGGTTCTCCTGTCCGGAGAGCGGACAGCTCTGAATTATCTGCAGCGCATGAGCGGAATAGCAACTTATACGCATCAGGCGGCTGCCCTTCTGGAAGGAACGGATATCTGGCTTCTGGATACCAGAAAGACTACGCCAAACAATCGAATTTTTGAAAAATATGCGGTTCGAATTGGCAATGGTCATAACCACCGATATAATTTGTCCGATGGAGTCCTCCTGAAGGACAATCATATCGGTGCAGCCGGCGGTGTGAAGCAGGCAGTAGAGATGGCGCGTGCCTATGCACCCTTTGTAAGAAAAATTGAAATCGAGGTAGAAAATCTGGATCAGGTTCGGGAAGCAGTAGATGCCGGCGCCGATATCATCATGCTGGATAATATGAGCCATGACATGATGGCAGAGGCAATGAAGATCATTGATAAGAGGGCAGAGGTCGAGGTTTCCGGCAATGTCACATGTGAAAAGATTGCAAGTCTTACGGATCTTGGTGTAAATTATATATCGAGTGGAGCCTTGACCCATTCGGCTCCGATTCTGGATATTTCTATGAAACATCTTCATGCGATCTGAAGAACATCATTCGGATATTCCTGTTTCGTATAGGATCAGATGATTGTGATAACAGAGGAAATAAGGGCAGGTGAAAGGGCATTGACGGGAACAGAGCGCCGGGAGGCAATTCTTAAAATTTTACAGGAGAGCGACAGGCAGGTTTCCGGAGGTGCGCTTGCCAGAAAGTTTGCAGTAAGCAGGCAGGTGATCGTACAGGACATCGCCCTGCTTCGGGCAGAGGGAAGTCCGATCCTCTCGGCTGCCAGGGGTTATGTCCTGGACCATCAGGTGAAGGCACAGAAGAGCCGCGTTTTTAAGGTCCACCATATGCCGGAAGAAGCTGCGGAAGAGATGAATCTGATCGTTGACTGCGGAGGCAGGATCGAAGATGTCTTTGTCTATCACAGGGTTTATGGCATTATCCGAGCGCCCATGCATATCCGTTCCCGCCTGGATGTGAAGCGCTATGAGGAAGAAATCTCCGGAGGCAAGAGTTCCCCGCTTTCCAATATCACCGCCGGATATCATTATCATACCGTTACGGCAGACAGCGAAGAAATCCTGGATATCATTCAGAAGGAACTGGCGGATCGAGGTTTCCTGGCTAAGTTACAGGATTATGAGCCGGTCGATTTCTGGTCGAAGCCCAGGCAAAATTAAAAACAGAAAAGCATTTACTATGAAAAAGCAGTCAGCCCTTGATAGGTACCCGGAATCCCGGACACATATCAGGGGCTGGCTGCTTTTTTCACGATTTTCAACCTCTCAGATCCTTTACGATCCGAGTCATGAGCTGATATCTGTGGAAGGGAGTCATGAGGTAGACCCCATCGACAAGATCTTGAATTCTGGCATAGATATGATTCACGTACTTTTGTCCCAAGGCTTCTCCTTCTGCACGGTCCAGACCGTGGTAGGATCGAATCATGTCTTCGGGAACCGAGATCCCGTTGATCTCCTGATCCATAAAACGCCCATTCCGTTCACTGATTACCGGAATCAGACCGGCGAGGAGATAGGCATCCGGCAGTTTCTGACGGGCCAGACGGAGATTTTCCATGGCCTCCTCCGTCAGAACCGGCTGGGTCAGGAAACCGATACAGCCCTGACTCATCTTCTCTCTGGCACGTCCCAATTCCACAGTGAAATTCAGGGCGTTGACATTCAATGCTCCGAAAATGCCGAATTGGTCGCCGGCGAAGATCTCCTGATTCAAAGAATCGATAAAGGCCATCAGTTTCCGGGAGTTAAACTGATAGACCGTCTTAACTTCATCCCGTTCTGCAGAGGGAATGGGATCCCCCGTGATGATCAGGACATTTCGAATGCCTTCGGCGTGGCCGCCGAGAAGCAGAGCCTTGGTAGCATTGATATTCCGGTCCCGGCAGGTCATGTGGGGGATCACATCCAGATCGAGTTCCCGCTTGACCTTGCAGGCAAGAAGCGTCGAATCCATCCGGGCCTGGGCAATGGGACAATCGGCAATGGTCAGGGTGTCCACACCGGCAGCCTTTAAGGCCCGGGCTCCTTCCATGAAGCTAGAGAGGTCAGCATTTTTCGGGGAATCCAATTCTACGGCAATCACTTTCTCGCCATTTTGAAGTTTTGTAAGCAGGCGGTTATTGGAAGAGGGGGGATTCTTGATTGTGCCGGGGATCGAAGGAATCGTCAAGCTGCCTCCCGGGCTCTTGTAATCAACTTCTTTCAGTTTCCGCCCCTGGCAGATCGCAGAAAGCTTTTTAATATAGGCCGGACTTGTGCCACAGCAGCCGCCGACCGCCCTTAGGCCAAGATCCAGGATCGACTGCATGGATGTCTGAAAATAGTCCGGATTTCCATCGAAGAAAGATCGGAATCCCCGGACCACCGGATAACCGGCATTTGGCATGGCAAGCAGGCGGGGCCGGATCGAGGCAGGGAGCTTCTCCAGGAGCCGGAACATGGATCCCGGATTGGAGACGCAGTTCAGGCCGGACAGGTCAACCAGGCCAGTGGCCAGAGTTTCTTGGATCAGGCGCATATAGAAATGGCCCTCGGTTGAGTAGCCATCGGGCAGTACACCATATGTTACGGCAATGAAGGCATCCCTGTTTTCCTTTCGGATATACTTCACTGCTTCTAAGATGCCCTCGCTGTCTCTCTGTGTCTCGAAGAGAAAACATGAAATCCCGGCTTTTAAAAATATATCCGCAGCTTCGATATATTGAGAAGCCTTCTGCTTCGGCCCGTCCCCGGGAGCAGGACCGAGATCGGCGAAAATGTAGACCGGATCTACGTCTTCTGATACATGACCGGACTCTTTTCTCCATTCGAAGATGGCTTGTCTGGCCAGAGAAAGACCCTTTTGTATAACGAATTCTGCTTCATCTTTTCCCTTCAAATTCAAGGAATAAGCGGCAAAGGTGTTGGTCTTTATGGCCCGGGCACCTGCGAAGAGATAGTCCTTGTGGATCTTCTTCACGAGATCGGGCCGGTCTATATTTCCCATCTCGCAGGGCGTATTCATGGATGGATCGAAGCCGGATATCGGATCGGAAGCAAAGGAGCCCCCCTGTTTGGAAGCGGAGGTTCGATCCGAAGGAAGGCCTGCTTTCGGAATCGATCCGGCCTTTCGTGAAATTCGGGCAAGCTCTTCCTGATAATAGGTGCCAAAGGCACCATCGAAAACCAGGATCTTCTGCTTTAAGTAGTCTCGAATGTCGGTCAATTTGTCTCCTCCTTATTTCCCGAAGACCTTTTTCGCAACTTCTACGGATTCTCTTGCATCGGCTGCATAATAGTCAGCGCCCATTTTCCTGGCATATTCCGGTGTCAGAACAGCCCCGCCGACGAAGACTTTGACGCCTGGGCAGGATGCGTGGACGGCGTGGATGGTTTCCTCCATAGCCGGAAGGGTCGTCGTCATGAGGGCAGACAGGCCGACCAGGCCGGCGCCGGATTCCCTGGCTGCTTTTACGACATTTTCGACAGGCACATCCCGGCCCAGGTCGATCAGACGATAGCCGTAGTTCTCCAGAATGACTTTTACAATGTTCTTTCCGATGTCATGGATATCGCCCTTGACCGTGCAGATTACGATCGTGCCGTTCGAGACATCGCCGCTGCCCTGAGCCTGGATCCTTTCCTTAATCATGTCGAAAGCAGCCGTAGCGGCGTTTGCCGAAGAAATGAGCTGGGGCAGGAAGATGACCTGCTTCTCATAGAGGTCGCCTACCTTGTCCAGGGCGGGGATCAGATAATTGTTAATGACATCTTCTTCGCTGTGGTCTGCTAACAGAGTTTCGGACAGGGCCCGGGTCTCCTGTTTCAGCCCCTTTAAAACCGCCTGTTCCACGGTCATTTCGGAAGATGTGGAGGCTCCACCAGCCAGACTGGCAGCAGAGGTTTTGCCGGCTCCTGACCCGGAAGATGCGCCAGCAGGAGAATTTCCGCTTCCCTTCTGCCCTGAACTTGTCGCAGCCGGCTCAATCCGGTTGGCAAAGCGCTCGATATAGGCTTCGCAATTCTTGTCTTCACCGGACAGGACCTTGAAAGCAGAGACCGCATCCATGAGCGCCAGGGTGTTTGGATTAATGATCGCAAAATCCAGACCGCACTGCATGGCCTGTATCAGGAAATTTTCTGTGATATGGCTTCTGGCCGGCAGGCCGAAGCTGATATTGCTGACACCGAGACAGGCGTGGAGTCCGAGCTTTTCGTGAACCATACGGAGGGCAGCTAAGGTCTCCCGGGCCTGATCCTGCTGGGCCGAAACGGTCAGAGTCAGGCAGTCGATCAAGAGGTCTTCCTTCGGGATGCCGAAACTCATGCAGCGATCCAGGATGTATTGGGCTTTATGAAATCGCCCTTCCGCCGTCTGCGGAATGCCGTCTTCATCCAGGCAGAGGCCGACGGTGGCGGCCCCGTATTTTTTCAAAACGGGCAGGAAACGGTCCAGCCGTTCGTTATCGGCTGTGATCGAATTCACCAGGGGCCGGCCGGCATAGACGCGGAGGGCAGCTGCGACGACATCGGCATCGCCGGAATCGATCTGGAGGGGGAGAGAGATCACGCCCTGGAGAGCCTTTACGACTTCGACCATGAGAGCCTTTTCGTCTCCGCCGGGGACACCGACATTGACATCCAGAATGTCTGCTCCGGCATCCTCTTCTGCCAGGGCAATTTTACAAATATAGTCCATATCGTGACGAAGCAGGGCTTCCTGGAATTTCTTCTTACCGGTAGGATTGAGCCTCTCGCCGATCACACGGACGCCGCCAAATTCACAGATGTCGGTAGAAGAGCAGATGCCCCGTCGCCTGGGTTTGGACCGTAAGAATTCCTCCGGACGGTGGTCGTCCCATGAGACTCTTTTCACCCCTTCCCGGTCCAGCATCTGACAAAGACTTCGGATGAAGTCGGGATTACTTCCGCAGCAGCCACCCATGGCAATCAGGGGAAGGTCCAGATAGGCCTTCATTTCTTCTGAAAAATTTTTCGCCGACAGGAGGTATTCACCGGTTTCCGGATCAGGCAGACCGGCATTGGGCTTGATAATCAGAGGAAGACTGGTCCATTCCGAGAGTTCCCGGGCCAGGGGCAGGATCTCGGAAGGGCCGAGAGAACAGTTGATGCCAAGTGCATCAACGCCCAGGCCCTCCATGGTCATAGCGAAAGCACCGAGGGCTGTTCCTGTGAAGGTCCGGCCGGATGCTTCGAAGGTCATGGTGATCCAGACCGGAAGGTCGGAATTCTCCTTCGCAGCCAGGACAGCGGCCTTGGCATCTAGGAGATCCGTAAAGGTCTCGAATAGAATGAGGTCTGCGCCGGCTTCTTTCCCGGCCAGAACGGATTCTTTATAGGCTTCGTAGGCATCTTCGAAAGTAACGGTACCTAAGGGCTCCAGGAGTTCTCCGATGGGACCGAGATCCAGGGCAACAGCAACCTTCTCTCCATAGCGTTCGGCTCCGGCGTCGGCAGCCTGCCGGGCAGAATGAATGGCATTCGTAATGGCCGTCCTGGTGTCGATCGGCTGGCCGGCCAGTTTCCGCGGATTCGCGCCGAAGGTATTGGCATAAATGATCCGGGAGCCGGCATCGATATAGCTCATATGAACCCTTCTTATGATATCCGGATGGTTGAAACCAAAAACTTCCGGATGTTCTCCCGGGGCAAGTCCCCGGGCCTGCAGCATGGTTCCCATGCCACCGTCCAGCAGAGTGATCTTTTTCATCTTTTGATTCTGTCCTTCTTCCAAAACAATATCTCTTTTGTCTTTTTCAGCTTTTTATGGAATGCCGGCTTCTTAAAAAGGCACTTCCTTGATTCATTCGCCGCAAAAGACGCCGGCTTTACGGAAGCGGCAGCTGGCATTCAGATTACAGCTGGCGCAGCTTTTTTTCTTCTCATGAATCGGCCGGTTGGCGATGCCGAGCACAGCAGTCACCGATTTTCTTGGCACCATAATGTGTTCCGCGGTCATGGTGAGACCGATCCGGTGGACCTCCAGCGCCTGTCCGAAAGGATTCTGACTGGCCAGGGGCAGGTCTCCGTAGCCCGGAGAGAAACGGCTGGTGAGGTAGAGCCCCTGCTTTCTAAGGTCCTTCCGAAGCATTGCTTCGTAACTGTCCAGGACAGCTTCAATCAGAGTCGAACCGGCGGAATCCATAATGAGGGCACTCGTTGTATCCCGAACTTCCTCCACATGGATGGCCCGGTCCAGACCGGATCCGAGTGTGGCTGCGATGAGAAGGATCTCCTGACAGCCTTTTAGATGCTCTGTGATATCTCGCCCGGTGAGGAAATATAGATCATCCGGGAGACTCTCATCCGCTTTTCTTTGATAGCGGCAGTAGATGAGACGCGGAGCGACTGCCCGGTTGACTTTGTTGATCGCTTCGGAAAAGAGTGCATCTAATTCCGGTCCGATCGTCTGCCCCCGGTAGCCGAGATAGCGGAGCACTTCGCTTCGGTCTTCCCTGGTCAGCCGGACGGATCGGATGCTGTCATCTATTATCGGGATCATAGGGATCTCCTCATGTTCTTCTTTTCGTTCTTCTTTTCGGACCCTTTGGCGCCGGTAGCCGCGAACACAGTCCCGGCAGCCAGACCGAACAGGACAAGCGGCAGAAGCGGGAAGGAAGGAGTCTCTCCGGTCGCAGGGGATTTGGAGGAAGATTTCGCACCGGTGGATTTGGCTGCTGGGGAGTTGGCTTTGGAATCTGCCGTTGATAGGCCGGCTGTTGAGTTAGCGGAAGCGGAGTTTCCAGTCGAAGATACGGACTTAGGATCTGTCACCTGGCCGTTCATAGAAGAAGTCTTCGGCTTTTCATTTGCATTTTCGTTTTCCTGATCAGATTGGCTGGCAGAAGCAGGGCTTTCCTTGGCTTTGAGGGCGAGGAGGACACCGGAATCATTGGAGTAGTAGAGGGTGCCATCGGAACCCAGGGTGATCTGGGCGTCGGAGAATGCATTAGAATAGCTCTTGGACAGAGAATCCGTTAGGGAACTGTATGTCAACGGTTCAGAAAGTACTCCATTCTGTTCTGTCAGGCTGATCGCTGTGCCTGGATCCTTGGCGCTATAGTCAGAAGGGTTCGAAGAACCGAAGACAGCACTGTAGAGGAGGGTATTGTCCGGATCATCGGGATCATCGACGGCCTGGATATTATAGGTCTTTCCCATACCGGAGATCGTTTTGGATCCCAGAGCTTTCAGATCTGTATCATAAAGAGCTACGATGCCATCGCTTCCATAGGATCCTCCAACGTAGATTTTTCCATTTTTTACCAGGGGAGTGGTTGTGGAATCAGTGGCATTGAGCGTAACAGATCGATCTTTGGAAAAGGCACCGGTGGTAGAATCGATCAGAGTCTGGTGGAGTTTGGGACTGGCATTGTTACCCCATCCGGCCTTTGGATTATGGGTGATGTAATAGAGTTTGCCATCAGCAGGGGTGAAGGAAGAGTAGAGGGCTTGATTTTCGTCGATGCTCAATGTGTGAGGATTTGTTCCATCTGTTTTGTTATAAGAATAGAGAGTACCGGAGTTATCACCGAAAATTACAACATTGCCTAAAACAAGGGGTGCAGAATTAGAAATACCATTTGGGCAATCTATTGTCCATAGTTTCTTTCCGTTTTCTGCATTGAGCGCAAAGAAGGTTCTCCCGTCATTTCCGTAAACACAGCCGTCTGCATAAGTTAATGGCGAGTTGCAATAGGAAGTGGATCTATTTATGTCACTGGTCCATTTGAGTGAAAGATCCGATGTTTGATATGCACGAACAGGATTACAGTATGTATTCCAACTGGAATCGTAGCCACTATCCTGAACAAAAATCGTATCATCTTCGTTCGAAGTCAAAAACACATTGGTTCCATTTGCTACATCATCTGCTTTGGAAATGATATGACCATCTTCAGGATCCAATTTATAGAGGGATTCGCCACCGACGATATAGAGATAGCCCTTGAGTTCGACAACCTGGCTGGGATTGTTGGTGCCAGAGGAAGGATCTGGATTGATCGTCTGATGCCATTTTACTTCAGTCTTTTCAGGTTCGCGGGGATAAGAAGGGCTTTTTGCCTTCGCATGTCCTGCATTCCCAAGGCACAAGCTGACTGCCAGAAGAGCAGTCAGGAGCAAGGTAGTGAAAGTTTGCCTTGCCCTTCCTGTTTTCTTTTTCCAGTCCGTTCTTGTGTCAATTCTAAGATTCATTTTCAAGTTTCCTTTCCAGTCTTGTGTTGATTGTTTTTTCTTTTTTCCCTTTGGCTTCCAATTTACTCTATTTTCTTTCGCACCGGAACTAGTTAAATTCGATAAAAGCCATATTTGATTTTAACGCGTTCCAGTCGTGAAAGCACGCGGTTTCCGAGGAGAAAGACAATAAATGCAGTTCGGAAGGCGTGCCACAAGTCATAAGACAGACCGGCAAGATAGTAAGCCCGGGCACTGTCCCAAAACTCCCGGGGCGTGAGTTCTGACAGGGTATTCGCCGTCAATACGGTCGACAGGTTCATAATGCCTCCGTAAAGGATGAGAACGGTTACGAAGGAAAAGGCTGTCAGGGTGACAGAATCCGCAGGCAGCCGCTTGTGCTGGAAGAGTAATCCGAGAAGAAGGCCGAGAAATCCGAAGGCATAGACCCGCCAGCCCCAGAAAGTATGATCTCCCAAGGGCAGGATCAGATAAGAAATGTAGCCCAAAAGCTCACAAGATAAAAGGCTTAGCATGGGCCCCGTCAGAAGGCGGAAAGACCGGGAGTTCCTTCGGTTTCTTGCTTTCCAGCGGTCATAAGGGTCTTTCAGGCTGGGAGAAACCTTGTTGAAGGAGAGCCCGGCAAGAAAGCCCAAAAGTCCCCAGGCAAACATCTGCCAGGGGGTCCAGATGCCTTGTCCCAGGAAGAAATTCACCAGGAAACGGCTGAGAGAGCCAACCAGGAAGCCGGTTTCCGGCCCAAAGGCGATACCGGAGAGAATGACCATGGCGGTTCCCATCTGAATGGGCAGCACCGTCTGAGAAAGGAGGTCGCCAAGGACGGTCATTGCGGACAGGAGAGATAGCATGGCTACTTCGCGGGCCCGGATCCGCCGGCCTTCCAGGTGGATGAGGAAGGGAAGGATACTTACGGCCAGGAGCAGGAGGCTGATCCAGAGATAAGCGCTATGGTCTATATTTCGTAAGATCATGGATTTCCTCCTTTCCTGAGGAGGTTTTGCCTGGCCATAAGGTTTTCGTCATCAACATCATCTCGACTGGTCCAATGTCCTTTTTCGTTCCAGCCTTTTTGCCGAGCCTTGATGTTCTCGACTACTTCTTCGACGGTGATGCCCTGGAAGGGACTTCCGGCACTCATGCGGGCCGGGGCAGTTGTATAAAAGGGGTTTCGGAGGAAAAAGTCCCGGGGCTTTTCTGATGGTGTCAGCCGCCCGTCGAAGAGCAGGGAGACGCAATCGGCGTATTGTGCGGCAAAGGAGAGATCGTGAGTCACCAGAAGGATACTTTTTCCCTTGGAAGCCTGATCCCGAAGAAGCCGGCCCAGCATTTCCTTATTCCAGGGATCCAGGCCCTTGGTGGGTTCGTCCAGAAGGAGGAGGCGGGGATCCAGAAGAAGGAGTTTTCCCAGCGCCAGCCGCTCGGCCTCGCCACCGGACAGATCATAGGGATGGACCTCTGAGAGTTCGAAAAGTCCCAGAGAAGAAAGAAGAGCGTAGATCTTCTTTTGGTATCGATCCGCCTCTTCTTCGCTCCCTGGCACTGGAAGCATCTCCCGAAACTCTTCTTCTACCGTAATTCCGTGGAAAAGAGCCTTTGGATCCTGCGGAAGCAGGACCAGGCCTTTCGAACCTCTCTTGATATCTCGAATCGACCGAATTCTCTTATCGAAGCAGAAGTACTTCCCCTGGCTTGGCAGAAGCAGGCCGGACAGGAGCCGGAGCAGGGTAGTCTTGCCGGAGCCGTTACCGCCGACGATGGCATAGATCTGCCCGGACGAAAGGGACAGGGAAGAGCCGCGGAGAAGTTCGATAGGCGATTTCGGGTAAGAGAAATAGAGGCCCCGTGCCTGGAGAACGGGCCGATCCTGCTTTGCCCGGTTGGAAGTCAGATGCTGCTTTTCTACCGCTTGCTTTCGTTCTGCCGGAAAAGATTCAGCAGGACCCATTGCTCTCGATGGAACATCTGGAACATTTGGAACATTTGGATCATTATTGTCGCTTCCGGCAGTTTGCCTTTCTTCGGAAGTGAGTGTTCGGAGAAAGGCACGTCCCTGACGGGTGGACAGGGGCGGCATGGTAGATGACCCGGTATTTTTTATCCCCGCCCAGATCCGTGTGGCGGACGGAAAGTCCAGAGAATCCTCCCTGCAGGACCTTGCTAACTCTTCCGGCCGGCCCTGGGCAAGGATCCTTCCATCTTCCATTCGCACCACCTGATCTGCCATCGCATAGAGACTCTCGATCCTGTGTTCGGACAAAAGGATGGTCAGACCGAGTTCCGCATGAATATGATGGAGCATATCATAGAGACGGGCCGATGCAATGGGGTCCAGCTGGCTGGTGGGCTCGTCCAGAAGGAGGACCTTTGGCTCCATAGCCAAAACCGAGGCCAGATTCAGGATCTGCTTTTCCCCGCCGGACAGATCCGAAGTTTCGCGTTCCATCCAGGAGGCAATCCCGAAATAGTTGGATACTTCCGCGATCCTTCGATCCATAGCATCCTTTGGAAAACCGAGATTCTCCAGGCCGAAAGCCAGCTCGTGCCAGACCCGGTCGGTTACGAGCTGATTTTCGGGATCCTGGAAGACATATCCGATCTGACCGGCTGCCTCCCGATCCCTTAACCGGCTGATTGGAACGCCATGAAAGGTCACCGAACCCTCGCTTCTTCCATAAGGAATCAGCGCTTTTTTCATCTGACGAAGGAGGGTGGTCTTCCCACATCCCGATGGTCCGGTCAGAAGGACGAACTCGCCGGTATCAAAGGAGAGGTCTATATTTCGAAGAGCCGGCTGGTCACGGTCAGGATAGGTGAAGGTCAGATTTTTGATTTCCAGAAGACTCATTGATGGCCTCCTTTCTGCGGCTTCCGTCGGATCTGATCCGAAAGTTGGGAAGGGGTGGACTGGCTTTCTGCTTGGGTAAGATTGGAAAGCAGGCCCGGTTCGACCGGCCCTTTCTCCTGTCTGGAGCTCGAGAGCAGGGGCAGGGCAGTCAGGCAAAAATAGACCAGGACCGTGAAAACCATGCCGGGGCCGGCTTTGGATAAAGCGAAGGTGGGGTAGAAACGGATCGCGCTGCGAAGGCGGATGGTTCCCGCCAGAGAAAGAGGGCCGAGAATCAGGGTCAGGATCAGAAAGCAAAGGGATCTTGAATTCCAGTGAAAGCGGTTATAGCTTGTCTTATGGTGGAGGGCATAGCCCCGGGCGTCCATGGAATCACCGGTTTCGATGGCGATTTCCAGAGACCAGCTTAGAACTGTCGAGAATTCGATCGAGGACTGGCGGATCTTCTGCATCCGGCTATGACCTTCGTGGCCCATGGCAAGCTCTGCATCATGGACCTCCTGGAAACGGCTGCGGAGATTTGGCAGATAGTGGAGGACCATAGAGATGGTTAAGCCCAGGCGAGGGGCCCAGGCGGAAAAAAGCCAGATCAATTTATCCCGGCTTAGAACTTTCTGAAAAGTCAGACACCAGAGCAGGACGGCCCAGAGAGCCAGGGCCATGAAAAAGCCGCGAAGCAGGGCTTCCAGAGTGATACGGTTTCCATTGATAAAAAAAAGAATGCTTTCACCGTAGTGGCTGGTCAGGCCATTGATCAAGACCAGAAGAAGGGCGAAAGGCAGAAAGGAAAGGAGACTTTTCATCAGAGTCCGCCGGTCGAAGAGGACCCTTACATAGATTGTGCCCATGACGAAGGAGAGGGATAGAAGAAGGGGGTGGAGGGAAAACATGGGGCAGAGAATGACAAAGAGATAGAAGAAAAAGAGGGAGAGAGGGTGGATATCCCGGTTTGAAGTTATTGTTTTTGCAGAATTTTCCAAAGTCGACATAGAGAGCCCCTTGTCAGCGTGGGAGACTACGAATGATCATCAATGAGTTGCAAAAGGTACTTTTGTCACCCATTTCTTTTTTATGAAATTGAAGATAAAAATCCTATCACAGAATATGATACCCCGCTATTGTCAGGTCACATAAAAGAAAACGATCCGGTCGCCGGCGGATGGATAGTAAGCTCCGCAGCCCTTGTTCGGTATTTTCCCGTTTACACTATACATCCAGCCGGAGCCTGGGCCTGCCATCTTTTCCCGGAGATAGTTAATTTCATAAATATAGACCCCGTATTGGGTGTCGCGGGCTCCCATTTCGATATTGGCTGCCTGCGTGGCCTTGACCAGGGCCGTATAGACGCTTTCGCCGGAAGACAGTGTGACATTGGCATTTAAAATCTCCCCCTGGTTCAGGGCATGGATTCGTTCCAGAGCGGTCGGATCGGTTACTTGTGACTGATCACCGCTGACGGACCGGCACTGGATCTCCAGACGGACCTGATAACTGGCAGGGGCCTGAGGAGAAGAGTTATTTGTCTCGGCAGAGGATCCGCTTTGGTTAGCACTGCCTGGGGCTTGAGGGGAGACACTTGAGTCAGAACCTAGGGAGGCGGCAGAAGAAGCGGAAGGAGCAGGAGAAGAAGCGGAAGGGGCAGAGCTTGAGGCACTTTTTGAAGAGCCTTTTGAGGCAGAGGATTCGGTCAAAGATTTTGTGGAGTTAGAAGACTCGGCCACAGAATTTGTAGAGTTAGAGGACTCTTTATTTTCTTTGTTTTTATTATTATCTTTACCGAATGTTATACTCTTGGAATCTTTGTCAGAATTCTTGTCTTTTCCAGTCCTGTCATTTTGCCCGGTCAGGATCTCGACCTGATTTTGGCTTTTCTCTCCCTGACTTTTCGGCTCGATCTTCAGATTGGATATGCCAAATCCAAGGCATACGGCAAGAACGATAATGATGATCAGGGGACGAAAGGGGATTTTATGTAAGATGAATTGTAGTTTCTTTTTCCAATGATCCAACAATTGTTGTCCTTTGCTATGATCTTAGGGGTGGTCTATATTTCTCATGCAGGTCCGGGAAGTCCGAAGATGCAGGACTCCTGGGATCCTTGCAGATAACCTGTTTCTATTAATCATATAGGTTATCACATTAAAATGTTTTTTGGTATGGAAAATCGATATGTGAAATCCTTTGAAAATCATGCGTGTTTTATGACTTGGAGACCGTCAGGCTGTCATCTTTCGTCAGATCTCCGGTCCTCTTCTTTTCTGACCATTTTCTGGTCATTTCGTTTGTGCGTACATAAGAGTTCAGCGATGTAATTGATTCAAAATTAATCATGAAAGCCCTCACAAAATTAGAATTTTTACGGCTGTCGCTGTCCTTCTATCAGTAATTCCAACTATAAAAATATTCGGCAGAGAAGTTCAATTTATTATGATACGGGTAGACATTTCCTTTATAATCAATTTGAGGTGAAAGATTATGGGACTTTTGATCGCGGTTATTTATCTGATTTTTATCAGTCTGGGACTGCCGGATTCGCTTCTGGGTTCCGGCTGGCCGGCCATGCATGTGGATCTGGGAGTGCCTTCGTCCTATGCGGGCTATATTTCCATGACCATATCCTTTATGACCATTATTTCGGCACTGGTAAGTCCGAGAATCATGAGGAAGCTTCATACCAAGTGGATTGTGATTATCTCCATCTTTCTTACCATTCTTGGGCTTCTGGGATTTTCTGCATGCAATGCCTACTGGATGTTCTTCCTGTTCGCTGTGCCCTATGGTCTGGGTGCCGGTGCGATTGATGCCTCCATCAATAACTATGTGGCCAGCAATTTCTCCGGGTCGGTTATGAATTTCCTTCACTGCTTTTACGGGATCGGAGCCGTCATCAGCCCGATGATCATGGGTCAGGCTCTCCGGGTGGCCAGATGGAATGAGGGCTACCGGTGGACGGCCTATATTCAGACAGGTATCCTTCTGGTCTGCATTTTATCTCTTCCCCTTTGGAAGAAAAATGATCCGAAAGATGGAGAAGAAGTCGAAGAAAGCAGCGGCATCCGGGAGGCCATCCGCATTCCGGGCGTCATTCCTACCCTGATTGCCTTCTTTGCCTACTGTTCCGGAGAAGCCACCAGCTTTCTGTGGACCTCCAGCTATTTTGCCGGGGTCAAGCAGGGACTCAGCAAGGGGCAGATTGCATCCTTTGGGTCTCTTGTTTTCGGAGGCCTGATGTTGGGACGGCTGATCTGCGGCTTTATCTCGAATATGATCGGTGACAAGGCAAGGATCCGGATCGGTATTGCAATCGAGCTCGCCGGAATTCTGATGGTCATGGTTCCCGTCCAGGGCTATCAGCTGGCGGCTGTCGGATTTGTAGTGATCGGTACCGGAATGGGACCGGTATATCCGGCCATTCAGCATATGGCGCCGGTCAACTTCGGAAAAAGAAACAGCGCCGCAGTCATCGGCCTTCAGATGGCATCGGCCTATGTCGGTAGCACCTTTATGCCCATGGTCTTCGGAAATCTCCAGCAGTGGATCGGCATTGGGATTATGCCCGTTTATCTTCTGATCTTTGCAGTTCTGAATCTGGGCATGCTGGAGTATGCCTATCGGATTATCAAAGTAAAAGAGAAGGCCTGATGAAGCTTACTGCCTCTCCTTCCACTTCGTCGTATGCATTATAAAGGCCTTCATGCTCTCCGAGATCGGCAGATCCTTTTTATGAATCAGGGCGACCGGCCACATGGGATGCTCCGTAAAAGGAATCCTGCGGAGGCCGTCCTGAGCCATATCGTCAAAGATGAAATCCATGGAGGCCGTATTTGCCTCACCTTTCAGGCAGAGCTTATAGCAGAGGCTGAATCCGCTGGTGTTGAAATAGGGATTGATGGTGACTCCTTCCCTGGCTGCAGTATCAAAAAGCAGATGATGGATCAGAAAATGGTCATTTTCCAGAACCAGAGGCTCGGAAAGGACCTCCCGAATCGAGACTTCCTTTCTGTCATAGAAGCGGCTCCCC
>JAQXVO010000015.1 GCA_029224965.1 Lachnospiraceae bacterium | reverse complement strand
GGACGGACCTCCAGTGTATCAGTTGGGAACCAGTCCCATAGCTGAGTAGCTGTGTCTGGAAGGGATAAACGCTGAAGGCATCTAAGCGTGAAGCCCACCCTAAGATGAGATATCCCGTCCTTTAAGGACATAAGATCCCTTATAGAGTATAAGGTAGATAGGGCAGGGGTGTAAGTACCGCAAGGTACTCAGCTGACTGTCACTAATAGATCGAAGGCTTGATCTCCGTTTTATCGGAATGATGTGTGAAGTTTTGAAGGTACTTGAAATTAATTTGACAAATTTTCCCCAATAATGTAAAATTATTGGGAATTTTGTTTATAGAGGTATAGTTCAGTTGGTAGAACGTTGGTCTCCAAAACCAAATGTCGAGGGTTCAAGTCCTTCTGGCCCTGTTATACCGGTGAGATTTCTCACCGGTATTTTTTACAAATCTTATGATCAATCTATTTGTCTAATCTGAGTTTTTATTACAGATCTGCTCCGGACGGCCAGTCACTATGATACGGTCTTTATCTGCAGTCTCACCTGTCCCATTGATTTCTTTTGATCCGTATGATCTGCCGCACCTGACCTATAATATTTTCAGGTTCATTGATTTCTACAATAGAAATATCAGAACCTGCATTTTTTGAACTGTTTTTTTACCCCTTTACCCCTTATTTACTAATCTTTGGTAATATTTTCCATAAATGGTTAGCTATGATCTTTATTTATGGATCCATTATACAATTTATTCCATCCTGTTATGGAAACTATTTTCTTGCAAACGGTTTCGAACCATGCTATAGTAATAACCGCTACGAAAAGAAGCATTTCGCAACTTGTAGCATATGGGTTTGGGATTTATTTCTGGGATTGATCCCACATGCTAAAAGGAGGCAGAACATGAAGAAATTTAATATTATGTTGAATACAGTAGAGGATGCAGAAGAGTTCGTAAATGCAGCTGCAAAGTGTGACTTTGAAATCGACTTATATGGTGGCAGCGTTGCTTTGGATGCAAAATCTCTTCTGGGAGTTTTAACCATGGGAATCAAACGTGACCTCGAGGTGGTTGCACAGAAGAATGATCCCGCCTTTTTCCAGACGGCAAAAAAGTTTGTTGTAGCAGCCTGAGAATTTAAACCGATATAATTTAATATTGTAATGTAAAATACATAATGATCGGCAGCTGCCGAAATTTTACCTGTTTTTCAGATCCTTAAGTTTTTGCCCTGTGTAGTGCACAGGGCTTTTTTTATAGGGAGAGATCTTCATCCTGCAGTCAACAGTTCTTCCTTGTGGTATGATTTAAAACATGAGTAAGAAGAATGATGAACAAACGAGGCCCGTCCTCCATATTTCCGTCCGCAACCTGGTCGAATTTCTTCTTCGCTCCGGCGATATAGATGACCGCGTCGGATCCAGGGATCCTTATAAGTCCATGCAGGCCGGAAGCCGTATCCACCGGAAGATTCAGAGGAGCATGGGATCCGACTATCATGCTGAGGTTCCCCTTTCCATCATTCAATCCTTTGAGGATTATGATCTGATGATCGAAGGCCGGGTGGATGGTATCTTCATGAAGAAGCTTCCGCCGGCTGATCCTGCCGATCGAATAGAAGCAGATTCTCAAAAAATAAATTCTTTGGATGACGACACAGATTCCGATTCCAGATCTCCTTCCGACGCTTCCGTTGATGAGCCTTCAGTAACTACAGTCGTCGAGACACCGGACGAAGAACTGGATGAGATCCCCTGCGGCATCGACGAGATCAAAGGTGTTTATCTGGATCTCGATGCCCTGGATGAGCCCATTCCGGTTCATCTGGCCCAGGCGAAGGTTTACGCCTACATCATCGGATTCACCAACCATCTGTCGAGCGTTTTCGTCCAGATGACCTACTGCAACCTGGACACCGAGGAGGTCCGCCGCTTTTCCCAGGACATCCCCTTTGACGATCTCGCGGCCTGGTTTTCGGACCTGGTCCGCCAGTACAAGCGCTGGGCGGATTTCCAGATCCACTGGAAGGCCCTTTCCACCCAGTCTATTCACGCCATTGATTTCCCTTATAAATATAGACCGGGTCAGCGTCATCTTGCCGGTTCCGTTTATCACACCATCCTTGAACATAAGCTGCTCTTTATCCAGGCACCGACCGGCTCCGGAAAGACCCTGGCGTCCCTTTTCCCTGCCATCAAGGCGGTCGGAGAGGGTCTGGCTGACCGGATCTTTTATCTGACCTCGAAGTCTGTGACAAAGAAGGTGGCCATCGATACCATTGATCTTCTCTCACAGAATGGCTACCGGGGCAAGACTGTGGAGCTGACTGCCAAGGACCGGATCTGTCCTCTGGAAGAGCGTTCCTGCAATCCGGACGACTGTCCATACGCAAAAGGGCACTTTGACCGAGTCAACGATGCGGTCTATGTTTTCCTGACCGGATCGGATCTCTTCACCCGGGACCGGATTCTGGACTTCGCAAAGGAGCGCCGGGTCTGTCCTTTTGAATTCAGCCTGGATCTGTCCTCCTGGTGCGACAATATCATCTGCGACTACAACTATGTCTTCGATCCGACGGCATATTTAAAGCGCTTCTTCGGTGAGGGCGAGCGGGCCAATGCCGTCTTCCTGATCGATGAGGCCCATAACCTTGTTGACCGGAGCCGGAATATGTATTCGGCGGCCCTAGTTAAGGAGGACGTTCTTCATATAAAAAAGATCCTGAAAACCCGGGCCAAAAAGGTCGCCACCCAGCTGGACCGGGTCAACCGCGCTATGCTGGAGTGGAAGAGAGACTGCACCAATCTGCTGATCCTTCCGGAAATCGATGCCTTTACCTTTAAATGTATGAATTTGGCTTCCGAGATGGAGAAATTCCTGGAGAAGCGGATTCCTTTCCCGGAGAGGGACGAGGTTGTCGAATTCTATTTCAATCTCCGGAATTTCCTGGACCGGACCGAGGAAATGGATGAGCGCTACCGGATTTACTGCGACTACGGCTCTGACGGAAGCTTCCGGGTCCATCTTTTCTGCATGGATCCTTCGCGTCAGCTTCAGGAGCGCCTGGACAAATCCAACGGGGCGGTCTTCTTTTCCGCGACCTTCCTCCCGGTCCGCTATTACAAGAACCTGCTCTGCACCGAGGAGACCCCCTACGCGGTTTACGCCGAGACGGTCTTCAGTCCGGACCAGTTCCGGGTCTGCATCGGGACGGACGTGACGACCCGCTACCGGGAGCGCGGGGCCGATATTTACGAGCGCTACGCCCGCTATCTCCTGGCTATGGTCCAGGCCCATCCCGGCAACTATATGGCCTTCTTCCCCTCCTATAGCTTCCTGGAAAATGTATACCAGGCTTTTCTTTTCCATTGCCCGTCGGGACTTCTGACTCTGGCGCAGACCTCCGGCATGGGAGATGCGGAGCGATCTGAATTTCTCTCGAACTTCGAGGAGGACCATTCCCAGGGTCTTCTGGGCTTCTGCGTCATGGGCGGTCTTTTCTCGGAGGGAATTGATCTGACCTCCGACCGCCTGATCGGGGCGGCCATTGTCGGAACCGGCCTGCCTCAGGTCAATATCGAGCAGAATCTATTGAAGGATTATTTCGACCAGGCTGAGGAGACGAAGAATGAGGGCTTCTCCTATGCCTATGTCTATCCGGGCATGGCCAAGGTCCTCCAGGCTGCCGGCCGGGTCATCCGGACCGAAGAGGACCGGGGCGTCATCCTCCTTCTTGACCAGCGCTTCCTATGGTCTGACTACAAAAAAATTCTCCCCAGGGAGTGGGGAGAACTGAAGACCTGTACGGTGGATACAGTAGGAGACCTGCTTTCTGATTTCTGGAAGAAAATCTGAAGACAAAGTCAAATCAATCCTTGGTATCTTTGCCTAAATCAGGAAAATCATGGAATATACCCCGGGATTCAAGAAAAAATCCAATCCCGGGGTACAAAATAGGGGAAATCAAGAAATGATACCCCGGGATTCAAAAAAAAATTCAATCCCGGGGTATAAAATCATGAGAAATCGAGGCAATATACCTCGGGATTTTAAAAACCTTTGATACCGAGGTACAGGATCAGAAAATCGCGGCGGAAAAACGTCTAGGAGTTCAAGTTTTATAGATTCAAGTTCGGCAGCAGCTCCAGAAAAGCCTTGACCGAGGAATTCTGGGGCAGGGTCGGATCCGTGGCGGCAACAATCCGCCGGGTCGGAATGGCCTCAGTCAGAGGAAGAATGTGGAGACTGTGCTTGTCCTTGCTGTTTTCCTCTTCCCGTTCCCTGATGCAGTAATCGGGAACAAAGGCTATGCCGAGGCCGATTCGGGACAGATCAATCAACAGATCATTTGAGGACAGCTGGACGTCCGGAATCAGCTCCAGCTGATGCTTTAAGAAGAGCTTGTGGAGATAGTCGGACGTCGTACTTTTCCGGTCCAGCATGAGAAGAGGATACTGGCTGATCTCCTTCAGAGTCAGCGCCTTGTCCGGGAAATCGAAGAATTCGGGATTTCCGACAAAGACATCGCAGAACTCCGCAACCGACTGGGTGATATAGGAAGGCGCCAGTGACGCATTGGGGTAATTTACGAGAATGAGGTCTACCTTTCCATGCTCGAGAAGCTCGACGCAGCCATAAGAGGTCGCATTGGTGATTCGGATAGGTACCTGGGGATAGGCCTTGTGGAACTGCTCCAGATAGGGTACCAGGAAATAGCGGCAGATGGTGTCGCTGGCGCCGATGTGGAGCTGGCCGAACTGCATGGCCGCATCGTCGGCCAGGGTTTCCTCGCCCCGGTGAATCAGGTTGATGGCGGGCTCGATATGCTTCATCAGAAGCTGGCCGGCCGGAGTCAGGCTGACTTTTTTCGTGGTCCGGTAGAAGAGGGGCTGGCCCAGCTTCTTCTCCAGGGTCTTGATGGACTGGGAGACCGCCGACTGGGAAATATAGAGCGCCTTGCTGGCTTCCGAGAAGCTTAAGGAAGATGCGACATAATAGAAGACTTTATAGAGCTCGTAGTTGATATCCATGCGGATCCTTTCTTGGGAAACGTTCCATTTTCATTATATAAGTATAAATAATATAATACAAGGATTCATATAAATCAAACTTATAAGTTGAATCAATACAAATAATTTATTCGCCTTCTTTTTCTGTGCTATACTCAAATCAGGTCGGGCTTGTGCCCGCCTTCGAACAGATCTGATCATGCAATCACTGGAGGTAAGCCATGGGTAATGTCAGACGTATTTATGTAGAGAAGAAACCGGCGTATGCAGTCAAGGCAAAGGAGCTCATGCAGGAGTTCAAGAGCTTTCTTGGCATCACAGATGTCAAGGGCATTCGGGTCCTGAACCGTTACGACATCGAGAACATTTCCGATGATACCTATAAGAAGGCCGTTCGTACCATCTTTTCCGAGCCGCCCGTCGATGATGTCTACGAAGAGACCTTTGATTTCGAGGGCCGCTGCTTCTCCGTTGAGTCCCTGCCGGGACAGTTCGACCAGAGAGCCGATTCCGCCGTACAGTGCGTAAAGCTTCTGAAGGAGGATGAGGAGCCAGTCATTAAGACCGCTCTGACCTATGTTATTGAGGGCGATATTTCCGATGAGGAATATGAAGCCATCAAGAAGCACTGCATCAATCCCGTCGACTCCCGCGAGACCGGTCTGGAAAAGCCGGAAACCCTCCAGGACAACTATAAGGAGCCTGCCGATGTCAAGATTCTCGACGGCTTTAAGGATATGACCGAAGCAGACTTAAAGGACCTCTATGATTCCCTGAATCTGGCCATGACCTTCAAGGATTTCCTTCATATCCAGAACTATTTTAAGAATGACGAGAAGAGAGATCCGTCCATGACGGAGATCCGCGTGCTCGATACCTACTGGTCCGACCACTGCCGTCATACAACCTTCTCGACTGAGCTTACTTCCGTTAAATTTGACGAGGGCTATTATAGGAAGCCTATCGAAGATACCTTCAACGATTATAAGGACAGCTTCAAGGTCCTCTACAAGGACCGGAACGACAAGTTCGTCTGCCTCATGGATATCGCTCTGATCGCTGCCAAGCGTTTGAAGGCTGAGGGTAAGCTGACTGATCAGGAAGAGTCCGATGAAATCAATGCCTGCTCAATCGTCGTTCCCGTAAAGGTCGACGGTAAGGAAGAGGAGTGGCTGGTTAACTTCAAGAACGAGACGCATAATCACCCGACGGAAATCGAGCCGTTCGGCGGTGCGGCGACATGCCTCGGCGGCGCCATCCGCGATCCGCTCTCCGGCCGCACTTATGTGTATCAGGCGATGCGCGTGACCGGCGCTGCGGATCCGACCGTTCCGGTTAAAAAGACCCTGAAGGGCAAGCTTCCGCAGAGAAAGATCGTAACGGAGGCGGCGCAGGGGTATTCGTCCTACGGCAACCAGATCGGCCTCGCGACCGGATATGTGAAGGAACTGTACCATCCGGATTATGTCGCCAAGCGCATGGAGATCGGCGCGGTCATCGCGGCGGCGCCGCGCAAGGCGGTTATCCGCGAGGAGTCCCGCCCGGGCGATATCATCATTCTGCTGGGCGGCCGGACCGGGCGCGATGGAATCGGCGGCGCCACCGGATCCTCCAAGGCGCACAACGTCAAGTCAATCGAGGAAGACGGTGCGGAGGTCCAGAAAGGTAACGCGCCGACCGAGCGCAAGATGCAGAGACTGTTCCGCCGCCCGGAGGTGACGAAGCTGATCCGCAAGTGCAACGATTTCGGCGCAGGCGGCGTTTCGGTCGCCATCGGCGAGCTGGCGGACGGCCTTGATATCGATCTGGACAAGGTCCCGAAGAAGTACGAAGGTCTCGACGGCACCGAGCTGGCGATTTCCGAATCCCAGGAGCGCATGGCGGTAGTCGTCGCAAAGGAGGACGCGGAGAAATTCCGCGAATATGCTTCGCGCGAAAACCTCGAATCCACCATTGTCGCGTCGGTCACTGAAGAAGCAAGACTGCGCATGACCTGGAACGGCAGATTCATCATCGATC
>JAQXVO010000014.1 GCA_029224965.1 Lachnospiraceae bacterium | reverse complement strand
CAACGCCGTCATAACCCATTTCCTTAACCTTTGTCATTACGTTCTTAAAGTTCTCCGGAGTCTTCTCCAGAAGATCACGAAGTCCGTATACCTGGACTGCTACGGGAAGATGCTTCTCCATTTTTCTTCTGCTTCCTTTCTCTTTTCTAAGTTTCTAAATTTTCTCTAGTTCGATCATGCTTCGTATTTTGAGTTTGAAGATTCCGGAATCTTTCGGATCCCGGAATCAATCTTTTATTCTTTTGAAGCCCAAATATTACTCGAAATCAATGGACTTTCCGGTTCTTGCAGATTCCCGGACGGCATCCATCAGGCAGAGCACTCTTCTGACTTCCGGAATCTTGACCAGGAAGTCTTCTTCACCATGATATGCTTTGATATAGTTCTCAAAGTAGTTCCGATGGCTGGTGTGAACCTCAGGAAGCGGCTCGGTAACGATGGTTCCTTCCGGAGCCGGTCCGAAGGAACGGGTCGGGCCTGCTGCCGTCATGGTACGATGACCGGAGACATTGGTCAGAAGGTGAGTTGTACGAACGATCTTTCCTTCCGGGAAGAAGCCGTCTACATAGGCAGTTCCCTTGTTTCCTGCAACAAACCAGTGACGCTCAAACCACTTGTCCTGAACCTTATCGGCAAGGTAGTAGGTTCCAAGTTCTACCGTTGCAGTGACACCATTGTCGAAGCGGAGCATGATCTGGAAATAGTCATCGACTTCCTTGTTGATGACATTTCTTACATCGGCAAAGACACTCTTTAACTTGGCACCCGGGAACATCCAGAGAACCTGATCCAGAAGATGTACGCCCCAGTCATAGAGCATGCCGCCGCCCTCGGATACGAAGACATGCCAGTCATGCATGTTTCCGTTGAAGCCATAGAGCTGGTTCTTGATGGCATAGACATCGCCAAGAGTCTTGGAATCGAAAACGGCCTTTGCGGTACGGAAGTCCGGATCATACCGTCTCTGCTGATGAACGGTGAACTTGACGCCGTTCTCCTCTGCGGCCTTGGTCATCTCATCAAGCTGTGCAACGCTCATGGCAACCGGCTTCTCGCAGATGATGTCCTTTCCGGCTTCTGCAGCCTGGATCATAACATCGTGATGCTGGTTATTGTTGATGGCAATGATGACAACATCGACATCCGGATCGGCCAGAAGCTCTTCGTTACTCTTGTAACGTTTGATGCCCGGAAGCACATCCTTTAACTGTTCCGGATCCTTATCAGAGATTCCGACCAGCTTGATGCCGGGGAAGTCTGAGAGCATCTTCTCATGCTCATGGCCCATGAAACCATGACCGATAATCGCAAATCTGATATCCTCTGCCATTTTTTCCCTCCTGTTTCTTTACATTTTTGTAAGTTGGCTCTGTTTTCTTTGAAGTTTTTGAGCTTTCTCCCTTAGGGTTAGCTTTCAGAATTTACTTAAAATACAATAAAGATCTTGCTTTAAAAGAATCCTTTGAAAGCCGCCCTGAAAGAGTTTTTCTTTTCTCTTGATGACATCATATTAACAAAGGATCCAGTTTCATTCCGTCCGCTGTTTCACTTTTGCATCCTTTTTTTCTTCTGATATTTAAATTTTATTTAAAAACAATATGGATGAGGTTCATTTTCTTCTTTATTTCTGAATCTTTCGGTAAATCAAAAACCGGAGTCCTTTTGGAACCCCGGTTTATATCATCTTTATTTGATCTCTATTTTCTGGCTGTCTTCAATTCAAAAAGCGATTTCTCGTTTCCCTAAGCAGGGATCAGTGTCTCTTGAACTTTCCGACCTTAACCAGTCTCTGAGGAAGCTTAGGAAGCTTTCCGGATGCTCTGACAATGGCACCATCTTCACAGACTTCCAGACACTTTCCGCATCTGGTGCAGTCCAGATCCTCGATCATATGGATATAGCGGGGCTTTCCGAGAATGGCATCGGCCGGACATACATCCAGACAGTCTCCGCATCCTGTACAGGTCATAGGATCGATATAGATATGTGAGAAAGCAGTGCAGACGCCTGCCGGACAGTTATTCTTCTTAATATGCTGATCATATTCATCCGAAAACTTTTCAAAGGCTGACAGAGCTGCATCTCCTGATTTCTGTCCAATGGAACAGAGGGTCTGCGTATGCATAGCTGTGCCGATTTCCTCTGCATAGTCCCTGAATTCTGCCTTGCCTCTACCCTGGGTGATCTCACTCTGCTCATATTCCAGCTGAATCAGACCTTCTCTGCAGAAGACACACTTGCCGCAGCTGATTTTACGATCTTCTGTCAATGCCTTCTTCGTTTCTTCTACGATACACTGATTCTTCTTGATCAGCAGAGCGGTACCGGTCGGACATTCACCGACGGTCACATCTGAAGCCTCCTCCAGAGTCAGATAAGTGTAGCCATTCCAGACAGCCTTGGCATCGGTAAGATCCAGGACTTCTTTCAGCGGAGTGGACGGATCCAGACGCTTCATTTCACCATTGGCTTTGAAGAATCTGCCTTCCGGATTTTCCCCGGCAAGAACTGCTGCAAGATCTGCCGCACCGGCAATGTGAATAATGAAGTCATCGGCAGCTTCCCGCACATTGATGATGCCGGTCTTTAAGGCGATGCCCTTTTCTTCCAGGCTGCCTTTCAGCTTCTCTGCCAGCTCTGTCTCGTTTTCCGGCAGATAGAGCTCTGTTTCTTCTGCACCAAGGGCTTCTGCACATGCCAGAATTCCATTCATAACGGAATCCGGATCATCCTTCAGAAGATCAAGATATGCATGGTCCCGGTCTGCATTGTTCAGTCCGCAGAGAACACGGGGACAGACATTCTTCTCTTCAGAAGCTTCCTTCACTTTCTTCAGACGGTCTGCAATCTTTCCGGAAAAGAGACCATAATCAGAAAGCTCAGAGGATTCGATTTTATTCCAATCAAATGTGCCCATATCACACCTCCTTGGCATAATCGCCCCAGACTCTCGGCTTGGAGATGCCAAGGCGGAGATCACACTGCAGACATCTTCCTGCTTCTCTGCAGGCTGCCTCATCACAGAGGCCGTGATCGAAGAGATTGAAGTTATCCTGTCTCTTCTCAGCAGGATCCACATCCGGCTCTTCACGTTTTCTGTCTGCGAAGCCAGGTTCCTTGCCGATCCACTGAGACGGTGTCTCTACCGGTGCAAGGACTTCGGAGATATCTCCGTCACCGCCTAAATAGCGGTCAATCTGAGAAGCTGCTTCTCTTCCGGATTCAATGGCCATAACAACGGATTTGGTTCCGTAGATACAGTCTCCTGCTGCAAAAACACCCTCAACAGAGGTGGACTTGTCTTCGGTCAGATCCTTTACTGCGACACTGTTTGCCCGTCCGGTTTCCAGACCTGCATCCGGAGAAAGGGTGCAGCGCTGACCGGTTGCGAAAATAACGGTATCGGCATCGATATGATGCTCAGAACCCTCTTCCTTCTTAATGATGGCACGACGATTCTCATCGAAGCTGAAGGACTCTACATTCATAAAGTCTACGCCGGTGACATGATCTTCACCGGTAATGGCTTCGAAAGTCTGAGCGGGATGTACCTGAATTCCCTCTTCCTGGGCCTGAGTGATTTCTTCCTCATCAGAAGTCATCTTGTCCCTTGCCTCAAGGCAGGCAACATGGATTTCTTCTGCGCCAAGACGTTTTGCCGTTCTTGCACAGTCAAAGGCTACGTTTCCGCCGCCGAGAACAATGACTTTCTTTCCAAGTCCGGTTTCCTGTCCCATGGAAGCCTTCTGGAGGAAATCAATATTCAAAAGAACACCGGGCAGATCCGAACCCTTCATGGGAAGTCTGACACCCTGATGATTTCCAATAGCGACAAGGACTGCATCATAATCCTTTAAAAGTTCAACCGGCTTCTCTACCGGGCTGTTGGTTTCGATCTTGACGCCCTGATCTGTGAAGACCTGGATCTCACCCTGAACGAGCTCTCTGGGCAGACGATAAGACGGAATTCCATAGGAAAGCATACCGCCTGCAGTAGGAAGGGCTTCCTTGACAGTTACGTCATGTCCCTGTTTTCTAAGATAGTAAGCTGCGGTAAGACCTGCAGGACCTGCACCAACAACACAGACCTTCTTTCCGGTATCCGGCAGCTGTTTTCCCTTGCCCTTCCAGAAGGATCCTGTATCATGCTCTGCAGCATAACGCTTGAGGTTCCGGATGGACATCGCTTCATTCAGGCAGTTTCTCTTGCATTCCAGCTCGCAGGCATGGGTGCAGATATAGCCAAGGGTCTTGGGGAAGGAAAGCTTCTCACGGATGACAGCAGCCGCCTCATCATACTTACCTTCTTTAATATAACGAATATATCTCGGAATATCTGTATGGGCAGGACATGCTGTACGGCAGGGAACGACTACTTCTTCTTTTCTCTGTTCCGGGTGAGCCAGCATCAGCTTGTCTCGAAGAGTACCGGTTGGACAGACTTCTACACAGGCCTGGCAGAAACGGCAGTCCGCATCTTTCAGAAGAGTATTTTTCACTGTACCGGTATAGACTTCCAGATCTTCTCTCTTCTGATAGTCGATCGCGCCGACACCGCGAAGCTTATGACAGGCTCTGACACAGCGGCCGCAGAGAATACAGCGATTCATATCCTGCTCGATCAGAGGATTCTTTGTATTGACTTCGAATCCCTTATTTCTCATCTTCAGACGGCCGGTCTTGGGACCGATGTACTGAATCAGCATTTGAAGCTCGCAGTGACCATACTCAGGACAGGTGGAACAGTCTTCCGGATGTCCGGTCAAAAGAAGTTCCAGAGCCAGACGGCGGAGATCCTGAACCTTCTCTGTATTGGTATGGACGACCAGGCCCTCTTTTGCCTTCAGAGTACAGGAAGGGACAGGATTTTCCTCTCCATCCACTTCCACGATACACATTCTGCAGGAGCCGAGCGGAGTCAGATCCTTGTGATGACAGAGATGAGGAATATAAATATCATTGTCCAGAGCGCACTCCAGGACATTTTTTCCTTCGGGAACATTCAGCGTGGTTCCGTCAATTGTAATTGAAACCATGTTTTTCCTCCATATTAACTGAGTTCTTATCTGCGGATCCAATTGACCCGCCCTATATTTCATAGAGAGAATTCAAAGAAAAATCCTCCCTATATTTTATGAAGAATCATCCTGTATTTTACGCGGAAGCCTGATTCTTCTTTCTGCTCTTTAAAATAACAACGACCGTGAAAATTCCAAGTAAAGCCATGCCGATTCCTGCAATGGCAAACTGATGAGCCGGAGTATTTCCTCCTGCTGCACCTGCAATAGCTCCGGTGATGACCGGTGCCAGAAGGCCGCCGATTCCTCCGACTACGGAGAAGATGCTGCTCGCCATAGCGACTGCATCCGGTTCTACCGAAATACTGATGAGGAAAGAGCTCATTGCCATAAAGGCACTTAAGGACACTCCGCAGAGAGCACTGCAGATCAGGACACCGGCCATTCCAGGGATCACAAAGAGAGCACCATAGCCAAGTGCTGCTGAGAAAACTGCAACCGGCAGGGTCTTATCTTTCAGAGCTCCGGAAATCTTTGCAAAGGATGCACCGACAATCAAAGCGAATACCGCATTGACCGCAGTTACGATTCCGGAAGCTCCGGGATCCTTTGTAATAGACTGGGTCAGATAGATACTGATATTGGTATTGTAAGCATTGATAAAAAGGGTGTGCATAAAGGACATAAAGGACAGGACATAGACCATCGATGTAATGTGAATCTTTGTTTTTGTCTTTCCGTCCTCGGTTTTCGCTGCGGTCTCGGGCTTTGAAGCCGGAAGAACCAGAGCGACAAAAATCATGGAAATAAAGGGAATCACGTAAACCAGGTAAAAGTAGTTCAATCCTGCTTTTGCCAGGAGACCGCCCAGGAGATTTCCAATCATTCCGCCGACACCCATACCTACGACATGCAGGCCCAGATATCCGCTCCGGTGGTCCGGCTCAATGAACTCAGCAATAACTGCTGTGTTCAATGGGCTTACCACACCGAAACCGAATCCGATCAGGATTCTTGAAACCAGAAGAACAATAAACTGATCAAAGAAGAAGGGTGCCACTCCGCACAATCCAATCAGGGCAAGTCCGAGAAGAATCAGGACTTTTTTATCGAATTTTGCTGCCAGAAAGCCTACACAGAGAGAGCCGACCATCAGAAGAAGATAGGGCAGAGTCTGCAGAAGCTGTATCATGCCAAGGCCGACATCTGCGTATTTCTCATTGACCATGCTGAGAACCGGCATGATTCCTGTAATATTTAAACCAAATGCAAATGCGACCATAAAGACGCTGATTGCAACTCTTTTCGATAAATTCAACTTAAATGTCCCCCGTATCAGTCTTCGTCGTTTACATATTCGCAGGCTTCCATACCGGCAATTCTTCCGGTATTAACGGCAAAGCCCATGGAGTTTCCAGGAAGCAGGAACATATAGGAGTCATCATAGATGTTGCAGGCATCAGCTCCGGCTGCATAGAGACCGGGAATCGGCTCGAAGTCCTTGTCGCATGCTTCACAATTTTCATTGATCCGGATGCCGCCAACGGTACCATATCCACCCGGATGAATTTCAGCTGCATAGTAAGGAGCCTTGATCAGAGGACGAAGGTATTTCTTTACCTTGAAGAATTCTTCATCTACGGAATCGCAGTAATCATTGTAATCATCTACGGTCTCAACCAGGTTTTCTTCATCGATGCCAGCCATCTCTGCCAGCTCTTCGATGGAATCAGCAATGTAGAGACCTGTATTTCCGTTTTCCTTTGCTTTCTTAACTGCTTCGGCGAAATCAGATACATCCGGATTCGGACGAACCATGTTGATCTCGTCAACACCATTTCTCATGTAATATTTTGCAATGGTGCTGTCGATGATGGAGAATACGACACGGTCCTTCTGATGGGATGCAACATTGGACAGGAAGGTGGTATTCTGCATCTGCTCTTCGTCCATAACACGCTTACCGAACTTATTAACAAGAAGATTAGGCTGAGACATGACATTGGAAACACTTGCAGAAAGGTCTTCAATTCCAGTAAAGCCGGCTGCCTGCTCAATTCTTACCTGCATATGGTCAACGCCTGCTTCCCAGGCCATCTTGATACCATCGCCGACATTTCCGGGAACAGCGAAGTTAAACATATCCTTGCCCCAGGTATAGCCGGTCTCTTCCTTGATGAATTCCGGATTAGCTCCGCCGCCGCCAGTTGCCAGGATTGCTGCCTTGCAGGCGATGGTGATCTTCTTACCATCCTTGTCCTCGCACTCTACGCCGCAGATCTTGCCTTCCTCATCCTTGAGGAGCTTTTTGGCCGGAGTTTCCAGCATGAACTTAACGCCCAGTTCCTGTGCTCTTGCATAGAGGGCCTTGTTCATGAAAGAAGCGGCACGGGGTCCGATACCCTGATCGGTCTTTACAATGTGCCAAGTCGGTTCGGATTTCGTGAAGTACTTGTAAGCGCCTTCAAACTCTACGCCCATGTCCTCCAGCCACTCGATGGTCTCAGCGGACTGCTCGAAATATCTCTTAACCAGACGGGCATCTACATTGTAGTGAGTATATTCCATGAACATACGGAATGCCCTCTCAACAGTGATGTCATACATCTGTCTCTTCTGATACTTGGTTCCGATACCAAGAGGGCCCATGCCCATGTTAGCTGCACCGCCGACTGCGGCATTCTTCTCTACAAGAATGACTTCTGCACCGTCTTCTGCTGCCTGAACTGCTGCAGAAAGTCCTGCAGGGCCGCCTGCGACTACTACGATCTGTGTTTCGAAATCTGCCATTTGATTTTCCTCCTGATTGGCAAGGAAGAGAATGCTTATTTCAGCTTCTCTTCCTTATAACAAGGCCTCTGTCTCAGCCTTCATTCCCTTTCACAAAATGGATCTCTTTATCTGCTTTCTGAATCTCAGCCTTCGATGGCTCTTCTCAGTGCTTCCTGATGACGTCTTACCTGCTCGATATCCGGTACCAGCTGGAAGTCACGCAGATGTTCTCCGCCTTCATACTCGGTGCTGACATATCCGTCATAGCCAGCCTTCTTTAAAGCTGCAATGACTTCCGGAATTGCAACAGCGGTCTCGACATAATCCTCTGTGGTGTTGTAGCATTTCGCATGGATATGGCAGATCCGGTCGATATTGTCAATCAGATCCTGAGGATCGCTCCAGGAATAGGTATAGCTATTAGCCAGATATTCGAAATCTCCCTGGCTGGCGCCCATTTTTTCCAGTTTCTTCTTCAGTTCTGCTTCACCATTGGCATTCCGGTAAGCCATATTGGCTGCGCCAAGGTTCTGAGAATATTCAATCTTGGTAAAGCCATGCTCCACACGGTTTGCATAAGCCTCATCAACCAGTGCAATACCGGCATCTGTTGCACCATGCTTTCTGCAGCGCTCACGAAGAACATCCGGAATTCTCTTGCAGAAGATTCCCATATCAGGGATCCAGCAGAAATACTTGTACTTGCTGCCCGGCTTGTCGAGCTTATCCATGTAACCCTGTGCCCAGGTGGAATTCAGAGAGAAAGGTGCATGTACTTCCAGGCCGATCTTTACGCCAACGGACTCGGCATATTCCAGAGAGCCTTCAATAACTTCGATCGGGGTGGAAACCAAGGTACGGATGCAGGAGAAACCGAGAATGGAAGCACACTTCAGATCACGCTTCATCATGTCGATCTGCTCGCCAAGGCTTAAGGTACGGTTATCAAAAATACGATTCTCAAGGAAAGCATCGTAGCAGGTCGGAGTCAGGTTGTACTTTTTCAGCCAGTCCTTCCACTGCTCCTGAAATTCTTCTGTATAAATAGGATCCGGGAAACGCTTGATCATCTCCTCTGCCAGAAGTTCAACGCCGGTAGCACCGGTCTTGGATACTTCCCGCAGGCATCCTTCCAGATCCAGGTCTCCCATATAATAGGAATCCTGATAGCTGTATAAAGAAATACTCCTCTTAATGCTGCTCATCTTCTCTTCTCCCTTCAGATTTCAAAATCCGCTTCACAGTTTTTCATAAGCGGGAACGGCATGTAGCTGGGTGCAATGTGCTGAAGAAGGCTGATATGATGCTTTCCCTTGGAAAGTCCGCCTTCCTTCTTAACATAGATTCCTGCATATTCGCCAAACTCCCAGCGGTAGTTGGAACTGATGACAGTTCTGCACTCTTCCAGAGAGAAGGTCTCGTGATTTACAGTAATGAAAACATTTTCTTTGGGCATCTCTTCACCATCGATCGTAACCTTCATCTCACGGATGATAGAAAGAGTGATTCCTCTGTAATACTGCAGCTTGCAGGCGAACTCAAACCCTGTCGTCTGTCCGTCCTTCACAACATTTTTGAACCCGTTCGGGTCAAATACAGGCCTTCCTGCCATTTTGATTACCTCCTTGTTTTTCCTTTTACAATACTTACTTTTTAATTACTTTCCTTTAAATAACTTCCCATACTGGTTTCATTATTCCGGAATTTATGAATCTTTTTCCTTCATTTCATCTTGCAGACTTAGTATATGAAAATAACTATGAAAATATCGGCCCTTTCTTCATCTCATCATCCAACCGATGTTCAATTTTTCCGATTTCCCGAATCGATAATTAAATTAGATTCATAAAATCGGCCCTAAAGTGAATCTTTCGGCTGATTTTACCTTACAAGAACCTGGAAGATCTACAGGCTGAAACATTCAGAACCTTTTCATAACCCAAAAAAGCGGCAGAGCCTTAGGGCTCCACCGCTTAAAATTAAAACCAGCGAGAAAGCGTATCCGCTTTTTAAAACTTACTCAGCCTTCTCCTCAGCTGAAGCCTCAGCCTCTCTGGCCTTGTTTCTTGCAACCAGTTTCATTCTGACATCTTCCATGTATCCAGGTCTGTCCAGATCATAGATGAGAATCGGGATGATACCTACGAAGAAGATGATACCAGGGATCAGGTTGGATGCTACATTAATACCCATCTGGATATGAGGAGTCATCTTGACGCCGCCCTTATATCCATAAGCGCCCATGATGACAAGGAAGAGGGCATTGGCGATTGCAGTAGCGATCTTGGTTGCTGTTCCGCTGAAGGAATATGCCATACCATCGTTACGAACACCCTTCTTTAAGTCATAGTCATCAATAGCATCGGCCATCATACCGGATCCGCAAGGACCGCCGATATAACCAAAGCCGTAAGCAACCAGCATAATGAAGTTAAATGCCACACTCTGAACCGGTCCGAAGAAGAGGATAATCAGAGCGCCGCCCTGGATAACCATGGATGCAATAGCAACCTTCTTCTTTCCATATTTATCGCAAAGTTTTGCTGCCAGAGGCATTACGAAGGTACCAACCAGCATCTGCATCATCATGAAGATGGTAATAAACTGCATGTTCTGTACAACATAAAGGTAGAAGTATACACATACGCTGATACGGCCCATCATACCGAACATGTTGAAGAAGGAATAGAGAATTGCCATCATCAGGTTCTTATTTGTGAAGACATTCTTCAGGCCCTCACCGATCGATCCCTGATACTTCTTTTCCGTATGAATTCTTTCCTTGGACAGAACGGCAACGGAAATGAAGATCGGAAGTGCAATCAGGGCAAGGATGGTAGCGGTTCCCTTATAGCCGGCAGCCTGATCGCCATGTCCGATCAGAAGAACCAGCTTCAGAACAGTCAGGTTCAGAATGATCTGGCCGATGGTCATACCCATCATCTGAGCTGCATTCAGACGGTTGATTTCCTTGGGGTCCTTGGTCATAACAACCGGAAGAGCCAGGTAAGGAACATTGGTCATAGTATAGGACATGCCCAGACCGATGTAGGTAACATATGCCCAGACAAGCTTTCCGACACTGCCGAAGCCGGGAACAGTGAAGGTCAGGATCGTAAAGACGACCAGGAAGAAAGCACCGACGAAAATATAAGGACGGAAACGTCCGAATCTGGTGTGGGTTCTCTCCATGATGGTTCCCATCATCGGGTCATTGACACCATCCCAGATTTTTGCAATCAGCATCAGAAGGGCAACAGCTCCGGTTCCCAGTCCGAAGACATCTGTATAGAAGAGTGACAGATAGGTACTTACCATGGTCCAGGAGAGCTGGGATCCAAAGTTTCCTAATCCATAGACGAAGTAATTGATGGGCTTTAAGGGCTCCATTCCGTATTTATTTAATTTTTTCTCACCCATGATCTTAAATCTCCTTTAAAGCTTCTTCAAAAGGCATCTTATAGAGTTTCATCTTTTCTTCGAGTTCATCATGATGAGCAGTAAGTTTCGGTACGCAGACCGTGATCATGTTCTGAATCTCATTGTAGTGCTCATAGATTCCGGGAAGTGTATTCCGGGCACGTTTGATCTGCTCATCGGAGAAATCTACGTGAACCTCATCTCCTTCAACAGAAAGCTTTCCGCTGATACCGCAGATCGGACATTCTACAGTCGTAGAACCGGTGATGCTGACAAGCTCGTTATGGCAGACCGGACATACGCCCTTGGGTCCTACCCAGGTATCTACCTCGTCATAAGGCTTGCCAAGAGATTCTGCTACAGCAGTTCCCAGATCCTGGCACTGCTTCAGAAGATCTTCATCCAGAAGCGGGCTTCCGGTTCTTCCCTGATCATAAGCATCAACATGGCCTACACACTTCATGCACATGGAGAAATCAAAGAGGTGAAGCATAGGAAGTCCCATGGATACCCAGTGATGGGTCTGTGCACCGCCGACAGAAATATATCCTGTATAACGGTCCTTGAAGTATCTCGGATCCAGAAGAGGTTTTCCTTCCTTTTCTCTCTTCTTGTTCTCTTCCAGGAGAGCTGCACGGTCATGGGCCGGCATGATCCGGTCCAGGAAATTCTTGAACTGGCCAACAATACCAACAGCATAAACGGGAGCGGCAATGATGATTCCGTCTGCATCGTAAACTTTCTCAGCAAGCTCCTGATAGTCATCCTTGAATGCACAGCCGATCTCAACTTCGCCGGCATCTCTCTGACGAGAGCAATAATCGCAGGCATGGCAATGGGTGATTTTCTTTGTTACAGTGTTATAGAATTCAACTTCTGCGCCAGCCTTGTGAGCTGCGAAAAGTGCATTCTTAACAAGAATATCGCAACGCTGATTTCTTCTTCCGAAGGATATACCTAAAACTTTCATTTTCCCTCCAAACATTATTGCTTTGTTTACAATGGGCAGCTGCTCCCTTTCTTTTATGATCAAATCCTACCAAGGATTCGGATTTGGAATGCGTCATAATTTATTATTGTAAAGCCTAGAAATTCTCGGAATTTGATATTCTGACTTTGCTTCACAGATGTGAAGTTCATAATATTCATGATTTATGAAACTTGATTCTTGACACGCCAAAAGCGGATTCCTATGATAATCATAATTGATGTATATTCGCCTTCTGTCTGATGGAAAAGGAAAATTATGGATTTTAATTCAGTCTCTGAACAGCTTCTGGTCAACAGTGAGGTCCGTGAACTTTACGGAAATCTCATTTGGAAATCTGACTGTTTCAATATACTCTACGCTCCTGACGGTGGGCTTACCGCCGTCATCGATGGAAATCGCTATTCGAATAAGGAAGTACTCTCCTGGTTCAGTCCAAACGAGGTCCAGTTCGAAGCACCTATGGACTGCGAAGTGATCTTCCTTCTCCTTCGATCGGATCTTCTGATTGAAATGAGAGATTGTGAATCTCTCCTCGAGAATGTCTGTGCTCTGGATGACAGAAAAGATTGTGATTTCATCGGCCAGCATATTATTGCCTTATGCAAAGACTCCGGTAGCGAACTTCTCCGCAGGCCGCTTGAGAAAGCCGGACATCTCTTAAATATTCTGCAGGGTCTTGTCGATCATATGCCATCCATTGATCCTCTGCCTAAGCCTCTGATTCCTTTATCCGACCGCCGCTATTCCCTCTACCGGGCCATTTATACCTTTATGATCACAAACTACAACCGCGGCATCAGCCAGGCAGGGACCGCCCAGGATTTTTCCATCACGCCTCAGTATCTGGGACGTCTTCTGAGAGAGGCCTGCGGGAAAACCTTCCGGCAGATCCTGTCCGATCTCCGGGAAAATCAGAAGGAAAAATATCAGAAATATACCCGTCTTTCGGAAGAGGAAATCGAGAAAAGTCTGAATGGCGAATCCAGCATTTTTTCCTTTCAGGCAGGAGAACGGCTGACCTGTCAGCCGCTGCCCGGGACCATCGGCCGGCTTCACTCTTCCAATGTTGTAAAAACCAGCCCGACCAACACTTTTATGAATCCCAAGGGCATCTATGTCAACGCACAGATCGATCCCAGACAGCATATCCAGCCCTACTGGAAACAGCTTATCAACCTTGGATATGCAGCAGAGCTTCAGAAAGTCGAACTCTCAGAACCTCTTTCTCTTCTGCATAACCAGCTTGGCTTTCGTTATGGAAGGATCTGCCGTATTCTGGATCTGGCAGCATCCTACCAGTCCGCCGGTCAGGAAATCATGGATTTTTCTCTGGTCTTTGCTCTTCTGGATCAGCTGATTGATAATGGTATGATCCCTTTCCTGGAGCTTGGTAATAAAAGCCTGAAAATTCAGCAGACCAGCAGTCTCAGCATTCCGACCGAAGACTTCGAATCGGCGGATGCCTATTACAAACGTCTGGAAGAAATCCTGCCTTTTTTTGTACGTGCCTGCATTAATCATTATGGACCGGAGAATTTTGATCAGTGGTATTTTGAAGTCAGCTATCCCTATACAGAAGCTGACATGGATACGGATTTTACCTTCACACAATTTACAGCCAGATTCCGAAAGATTGTAAAAATCATCCGCACTTATTCCCATGGTTGCCGGATCGGAGGCCCTGGTTTCAACGGCTGGGGAGATTCCAGTCAAAGCAGGAAAAAGATCCATCGTCTGACTTCCTCCTCCTTTCAGCCGGATTTTTATACCATCTATCTCTACCCTCTGGTCGATGCGAATGGCGAGAAGCGGGTATTGTCCAAGGATGCTCAGCTTCTGAAGAAAAGAGTAGAGCTCTTTCAAAAGACCCTGGAAGGTGCAGATCGGGATGCTGAAATCTGGATCACGGAAACCAACTCCAATCTTTCCTCCCGGACTTTCCTCAATGACTCCTGTTATCAGGCCTCCTGGATCTGCCGAAATATTCTGGATCTCATGCATGAAGGGGTTTCCTCTTTCGGATATTATCTCTTTTCCGATGCATCACTCCGTTACAATGACACCAATGAGTTTCTCTTCGGAGGCTGGGGGCTTCTATCCGATGCCAATCTTCCCAAGCCCTCTTACTTTGCCTTAATGCTTTTAAACCAGATGGGGCAGTATTATATCAAAAACAGTGATCAGTATCTGATCACCGCCGACTATCCAGGAAAATTTCAGATTCTTTTAGTACGCTACAGTCATCCGGGAAAAGAGGCCCTGCGGTCCAATGTAAAGAAAGAAGATCTGAAAGACCCGGAAAAGGTTTTTGACGGGAGCGGCAGCGACCGCTTTCATGTCCGGCTGAAGGGGATTTTACCAGGGACTTATATCCTCCAGGAGTATATCATCAGCAGCAATCGATCAAATCTGCTCAGTACCTGGAAGGATCTGTCCTATATTTATCTCCGACATACGCCGGACCTCGAATCTGTTGTGCCAGCCAGCCGATTATATGTAAGATCGACAAGTTTTACGGTTGAAGAAGATGGAATATTCAATCTGGATACACAGTTAAGTGACAATGAGGTAAGACTCGTAAGCTGCAGTCTGATTCAGGAAAGAACCGTCACAGAATCTTAGAGAAGGAGAGACAATTGTGAACACTAAGACAGAAATTCCAATCGAGCTTCTGCATTATCTCCCGGTCAGGTCCGGCAGTACGCTTGAATACCCCTTTTATACCTTCCTCTATGTGACCCATGGAACCGTAGATATCGATCTCGGACATGAGTTCTATACTTATCGGATCAACGACCTTCTGCTCCTTGGTCCCAACCATCCGGCAAAGCTTCGCTCCAAAGAAAACAGCGAAATTATGCTGCTTGGTCTGACACCATCTTTTCTGGAAGATCATCTGAATATGACCCTGTTCTCCTCCTGCGATTCCACCCTGCACCCGGATCAGGACTATCTGCCGCTGAAGAGACAGATTTCCCTGACGGCAGATCTGTATGCAAAAAAAGCTGATGGGCTTTCCTTTACCCTTCTTGGCAGCTGCTATATGATTCTCGGGGAACTGCAGAGACTGCTTGATGATTCCCGGGCACCAGAAGCTTCTGAAAGTAAGTATATGAACCGGGTCAGAGCCATCGCAGATTATATCGACCAGCACTATACAGAACCTCTGACTCTGCCGGATCTTGCAAAAGAGTTTTATCTTACTCCCCAGTATCTGTCCGCCTTTTTCCGGGAAAATTTTCATACAACCTTCAAGAATTATCTGAATGATCAGAGGCTCTTTTATTCTCTCCGCGATCTTAGAAGCTCTCATTTGTCCATCAGTGAAATAGCCATCTTAAACGGTTTCTCCTCCTTTTCCGCCTATCGGAAAAACTTCTCCCGAAAATACGGGATCACACCATCCGAATTCCGTTCGAATTATCTGAAGGAGCAGAAATTCCCCCATCTGTCTGATCATAACGGCTCCGGACAAAGTACCTATAAGGATTCCGCAGACAGCATCAGCGAATCGATTTCGTTTAAGATGACAGATGCCACGGAAAAATTCACAAGAAAGGATAAGATCCTCAATATCGGATCTGTTCTGAATCTCCAGTCTCAGGATTTCCGTCAGAGACTGTCCGAAATTTTCCACAAATTCGGTTTTCGTTATATCCGGATCATGGGTATGGTATCAACTTCCTTTCTTCCAGCCATGCTGCCGGATTATATTGTGAACTTTCAGAGCCTCGATACCTGTCTCGATTTTCTCTATGGTCAGAAGATGATCCCTTTTATTGAGCTGACCCGCCACCAGTTTAATTTCATGTTCCAGGATAAAGAAGGTTTCCGGGCAAATTTCATCCAGCGAAGCGGCCGCTGGTTCCACCTGCTTGAGACATTTCTCAGCCACATTTCAACCATGTGGCCTCAGAACTGGCTCCGTCAGTGGCGCTTTGAGATGTGGATGACGCCCTCTGACTCTGCCCAGCGCTATACGGATGACTTTCTCCGCGTTCAGACTCTTATTCAGAAATATATACCGGGCGCCCTTATTGGCGGTCCGGGCTATATTCGCTGCCTGACACCGGAAGAGCCTGATGAAATTTTCTCTGTCATGAAAAAGAAGGACATAAGGCCGGGATTTATCAGTGCCTATCTGACCTGCTATGATTACTTCACGGAAGATGGAAGTACAAGACCTTCTTCCCGCTGCAGAGTCTCACCGGATCCGGACTATCCGGCACGGACCGCCAGAAAACTTTATCAATCTGCAAAGAGCCATTTTCATGACACACCTTTTTATATCACAGAATGGACTTCTGTCTATTATCCGGAGCTTCCCATCGCTTACTCCCGCTTTCAGGCTGTTTTTTTCCTGAAAACACAGAAAGAAATCAATCCCTGGTGCGATCTGTCCGGCTACTGGCTGTTTTCTGATATGAAGAAATACCTGCCGAATTTTGCTTCTTCTTCTCCCTACATTCTTGGCCAGGGTCTCTTAACTGCTGATTTTCGGCCGACGGCTGCCTACTATGCTGATCTGATGATCCGCGGCCTCGGGGACGAAGTCTACTCATCCGGCAAAAACTATCTGGTCTGCAGGAAGGGACCCGGTCATTATCAGATTCTGTGCTACCACTACCAGCATTTTCTGTCACAAAACTCTGCAGAGCTGGCAGACGATCCCACAGGAAACAGCATCTATGAGATCTTCCGGAAAAGCCCCTCCCTTAATATGCAAATCGAGCTCTCTGACCTTGAGCCTGGAATCTACAAGGTACAGAGAGCCCGTATTAACTGGAGAAACGGCTGTCCCTACGATGTGCTGGAAGGCGAATTCCATCACAGCAATCTGCCACTCTTCGAATTTTTAGAGAAAGCCAGAGATATTAACGGACATCCTCTCTCAGAGGGCGAAGTGTCCATGCCGGAATATCGGACCGTCTTCCTCCGTTCGGATGGAAAGCTGCATCTGACATCCTATCTCTCACCCCATGATATTATCTTCTGGAATGTGATCCGGCAGGTGTGACCGGTCACTCTCACCGATCAGGCGTTTCAGCATCTCATGATGTCTTCTGACCTGTTCTACTTCATCTACCAGATATTCAACGCCGCGATCCTGCTGGTCTCTCTGGCCCTCGAACTCAGAATCGATATACCCGTCATAGCCATACTGCCCGGAATGTTTCTATCTTGTCCGAAAAAACTGAACCTTTTTTCTTTATATAAAAAAGCCCTCGATTGCACTATTTATTGGCAATCGCTGTATCAAAATTCCGGATCCGATCCTTCATCAGCTGATCCAGCTTTTCCTTGTTGTTCATGATTTTCGGTGCACAGATGGCTCCGAATCCCTGGATCTCTTTCGTATGCTCACGAAGTCCGCGGAAGGTTCCTCTAGCGCGCTCCTGCTGGTCTTTGGAGAATTCAACCTTGACTGCTCCATCTTCGATGGAAAGTTCTCCCTCGATACCGCAGATCGGGCACTCTACCTTGGTTGTTCCGGGGAGGATGGTGATCAGCCGCTGATGGCAGACCGGGCAGACTCCCTGAGGTTTTGTAGCAGGCTGGAAAAATTCTACACTGTCATCCTTATAGCCTTCTACAGTTCGGCGGCCCATTTCATGCATATCGCTCATCAGCTGATCATCCAGATAAGGATTTGCAATGGTACCCATGGAATTTGCATTGTAATTGCCCATGACCTTCATCATCGGAGGAAAGCCGAAAAGATGCAGGGTAGCAGTTCCCATAGAAGTCCAGTTTTCTGTGGAAGCTCCGCCAACAGAAATATAAGAGACGGTTCTCTTCTTCAGGCGCTCCATAGGAAAATCATCTGCGTTTCCTGGCATCTCACCGGTTCTTCTCTTATCAAGAACCCAGGTAATTGCGGAGTAATCATGTCTGCAGGAGAAACGGTCTACAAAATCTTTGAACTGTCCAACCGGCTGTAAGACATAAACAGGTGCGCCAAGGACAATGGCATCTGCCCAGCGGACTTTCTCTTCCAGTTCCTGAAAATCATCCTTAAAGACACAGACATTATCCTTGCCGTGTTCCAGAGCGTTAGAACAGGCACCGCAGCCTCTGCATCTGCCGATATTCAAATTACAGGTGTTGACAAAACGGATTTCTGCATCCGGATCCGCCTCACGGCAGCCGTAGAGAGCCTCTTTCACCAGAATGTCCGTATTTGCATTTTTCTTACCAAAAGAAATACCCAGGATGTTCATTTTCTTTTCCTTTCCAAATCACAGAAAACTTTTTTTCTTTCCCTCCTGTATTTTCCCTACAGGATCTGTCGATGATTACATATTACCAGGGCAGTCATCTCACATATTTTCAAGAGGACACTTATTACAGGTTCTTTTATGACCTTTTAAATATTCAGCAGTCAGAAAAGGTCAGATTTTCTGGTATGATTGTGACCTTGTTTTCAATTTATTACGGGCAAAGAAAAGGATCCGGCCTTCATCATTCTGTCTTTTTCTTTGCCCAGCAGAGAATTATAATTTGAAAGGAAATTTTTTATTGAAACCTTAAGAGGATATGAAGAATGCCTGCCCACTACCATCTTCCCGGTCTTTTCGAATTCTATGAATTTTACAAAGTTTTTCTGCCCCTTTATCGGGAACACCCTGAATATTTCTATGACTGGTGCAGAATTGAGTCGATTTATGGTGCACCCGCTGACTGTCTCTGGGGCGGCGGAAGAGCAGGCTTCGGCGAAGACCGGGCTTCGGATGTGATCGACCTTTTGAATGAATATCAGATCTCTCCCCGCTTAACCTTCAGCAACTCTCTTCTAACCAGGAAAGATCTGGAAGACCGGCACTGCCGGAGGCTTTGCTCTCTCTTTGAAAAGACAGATGTCAAAAGCGGCATCATTCTCTGTTCGGACCTGCTTCTCGAATATCTGAAAAAATATTATCCCAACTTTTACTTTATCTCCTCAACGACAAAGGTTCTGACCCAGTTTGATGATTTCAAGAAAGAACTGGATCGGCCCGACTTTTCTTATGTGGTCATTGACTTTCGTCTGAACCATGCATTTTCTCACCTGAAGCTTCTTTCACAGGGAGAAAAGAACAAGGTCGAATTTCTCTGCAATGAATGCTGCTCCATTGCCTGCAAGGACCGAAAACGCTGCTATGAAAGTGTGAGCCGAAAAAATCTTGGTATGGAGTCCGATTCTTTCCGCTGTACTTCCCCTTCCGGGAAAAATGGCTACCGCTTCTCCCTTGCCATGGAAAGTCCGGCCTTTATCGGAATCGATGAAATCCAGAATACCTATCTTCCTCTTGGTTTCTCGAATTTCAAAATTGAAGGCCGAAGCCTGGGCAGTGCTCTTCTTCTGGAATTCATTCTCTATTACATGACAAAGCCTCAATACCAGCTGAAGGTTCGGGAGGAAATCTATCTTGATTCCATGCTGGATTTATTCTGAATAAAAAAACCAGCGGCCGACTGCGGATCGGTCACTGGTTCACTCTCTATTAATATTCAGATCTGTCTTCTGTCTTCCATCAGACAATCAGAAGACGTCTCTCATTGACATGATGGCCGAACTCCGGCATGAAAATCGGGCTCTCGGCATCCGGATTCAGAGCTTCATCTGACTCCATCATAGGAGGCATATAGGAAGACTCAAAGGAATAACCATATTTGATATCGTGGAAGCCCTGAGCCAGGCCGCCTTCCTTCTTTACACGGATGGCTGCGCAGACATTGGGAACCCAATGGGTATGGAAATCCTCTGCCAGTTCCTGCCAGGTATATTCCTCACCGTTGAAGACCCATGTGATCTCATCCTTGGTGAATTTCTCGCCGTCTACGAAACAGCTGCCCGGGCGAAGCTGGCTCAGGTAAATGCCTCTGTAATAAGGAAGTCTTACACGAAATGTAAATCCGACAACCTTACCTTCTTCATCTTTGATGTTATGAAAACCAGTCGACTGAATAACTTGTCTATCCATGATTCCCTCCTTAATCTCCAATCAGGTTTTTCAGCAGAATGTGGTGTTTCCGAAGTGTCTGACCAACTTCATAGCCCTCATCATATTTATCCGGGCCTTCATACTCACTTAAGAGATAGCCGTCCCAATTGTTATCCTGAAGGACACGGATGATTTCAGGATAAGGCATGGTTGTTTCTTCGAAATTATCATTCATGTTGATGAATTTTGCATGGCAGCAGTATACATAGGGAAGAAGCGGAATGATATCTTCCGGCTTGTTCGGTACGTAAAGCGGATCTCTCCACTCGCCTTCCTTAAACTCAGTACGGAATACAGAGAAGTCGATATTCAGGCCGAAGTTCTTGGTTCCGGTTTCCTTGATGAAATCAACATACTGCTGAACCATCTCACCCTTTAAGTTAGAAGGATTATGGATCTCAGGGCACATTACCATGCCAAGCTTTTCAGCAAGGGGAAGTACTCCTTTGATAATCTCTCTCCAGTTGGTAACCGGCTCCAGCTTTTCATTGATAACCGGCATCTTGGTCCGCATAACATGGAAACCGAGTCTGTGAGCCAGGCGGATATCCCGCTTCAGCATCTCAACGGATTCCTCTGTGGTCAGCTCTCTGCCCTTCAGAGCATGAGAATCAATCCAGTGGCCATATTCAGCAGGCTCAACTTCATACTCGTCGCAAAGACGGAACCAGTTGTCGACCCATTCCTGAGACGGATAAGGATATCCATCGATATGGGTATTGGCAAGAATCTCAATTCCATGTGCCCCCATATCCTGAATCTCAGCGAACAGATCTTCCAGATTCTTTGTCAGTCCATATTCTGCAGAATAGCTGTAGACAGCGATGCCACGTTTTAAGCCCTTTTTATTGTAGTGATACATCACATACCCTCCTTCTTACGGCTTTTGTTGTTCCTCTTGATGATCCTATCTTAGCATCTGGATATCTGATTCTCTTTTCCCATATTCTTTGAAGCTGTCTTTTTATTGCAAAAAAGGGCCTGCCGCGAAAGTCATGCAATAACTACATGCATTTCGTTGCAGGTCCTGTAGTTTCATTCTCATTTTCGGACTTCTTGGGGATCTTCTCCAATTTCTCATTCCCCCTGTTCGCCATTCTTATCCAGGCACTTTTTTTCATGCTGCACCCGCCGCATTTCCAGATAAGCATGCACATAATCGCTGAATCCCCGGGAATCCAGAACGGCAAAGGCCGCCTCCTCCATCCAGAAGGACATATGCTTCGGATAGCAGACAACATACGTGTTCTTCCATTTCGGGTTGAATTTGTTCTTGGCGACATACAGAGGTTTAAAACCATAGATATAATTCATGTTTTCATAAATATAGTGCTCTGCCTTCTCGATCAGGCAGGGATGGTCTTCTGCCTCCGTATTGAAAAACGGAGCCACGCCGAGACTCGCTTCCTGTATGCCTTCTTTCTTCAGTGTCTCCATAATGTCGTGAAACAAAAGTTCCATCACACCATGAGGACACCCCTCCCGGCGCCGCATGATATCCACGATCCATCCTTTTCCTCCTAGATACGGATTCAGCACATTGATACCCTGAATGACACCATCTGGATCAACAGCATAGAAATATCTCTTGTCGCACTGCCTCTCCAGCATCAGACTGCCAACGGCAAATTGCAGCCTGGCTGTATGTTTTTCTTCAAGCCATGCATCTGTGATTTCGTGAAACTGGTGCTCGATATTCTCATCCCGCTTTGACTGCGGCCGGTATTCATGCACCGTAAGGCCGTAATTCATCGCCGTATGACAGGAAGATCTCACCTTGGCACAGCGTCCTCCCTGCATCGACCAAGTCTGTACATCGAAGACCGCCTCCTCGCCGCACTTAAAACAGCCCAGTCCTTCTGCCTGGTACTCCGGTATATGGGTTTCATTGGTCATCAGAAAAACCAGATGTTTTCGCTCTGCCGCCGAAAAAGATCGAAGCATCGCCAGTATCTTTGGAAAACTCTCTGCTGCACAAATCGGATCCCCGCAGACCACGATCGTATGCCCGGACCGCGCAAAGCTTACCATACCTTCCGGATTCTCGGAAAACAGCCATTCCTTATCCGGCTCCAGAGCCAGATACGCCAGAGAATTTTCCGCGTACTTTCTCAGATACGACAATGCCCGATTCCATTCTTCCGGAGAGGCTGACGCAGCCGCGGCTGTTTCAAATCCGAAGCTGTCCGATTCTATCCTGCTCATCTTTATCATCTTCTTTCACATAAATAAAGTACATTCGGCATTCCTCCAAAGTGGAGAATTCATGCCTGTAATAATGATCTTCTTAAACGAATCCGAAACATTAACCAACGATTCCTGCTCCTGTTTCATCTTTTCCTGATCAGGAATTGCAAAAGCCGATTGTAAGTAATACCGTTTACTGCCTTTATTTGCGACGAAATCAATCTTTCAAGGTATTGCTTTCGTTCGATAATCATGAGTTCCTCCTGCTTTATATTTTAGGGCTAATGGCCTCATTTTCTAAAGTAAAATTACCGGTGTATTAGTTTTATGTCAATATAAATTTAGATTTCAAAGCCAGTGGCCTCATTTTCTAAAACAGTTTCTGCAGTACTTCCCCTATATCTCCGTCAATGCAGACGGATCTGTCTTCAATCCGTTCCGGGCAGTAAGCCTCGCCCATATTGATGCAGACGTAGAATGCATTCTTGTTTTCATCCGTATACTGCCAGAAGGGATACTTGATGATGACCGGGGTATTTAATTTATTGCGCGCCAGTCAAGTTCTTCAACTTTCTGATCATTAGATATTGAAACAGGAAAAAGACGTTTATCTGCCGTCTAACAAGTGCAAAATCGGGCCGCGGCTTGCCGTGACCCGATTTTGCATACTTGTATTTTTCTGGTGTAAGCTGATCCGCTTCTGACAGATATTCAGCTGGTCTCAATGCCTGATTTACTCAGCCTGTGAAATAGCTCCTACAGGACAGTTGTTGATTGCATCCTGTACACTGGCGTCATCACCTTCTGCGTAGCATTCTGCTTTTCCGTCATCGTTCATACGGAAGGCATCCGGAGCAGTGCCCTCACACATACCGCATCCAATACAGGTATCCTGATCTACATATGCTTTCATGTTTTCACCTCATACTTTCATATACACATCTTTAACAATCATCGCCTTTATCTTCTATCGGCGATACTTATTATGTAACGCTTTGGTCTAACTTTTTCCGTTGGATTAACAACATTTTCAAAGAGTCATTGTCAAACAGAATCTGATCATAAATATGATAATCGATCATTATTTCCTCATACGATCTCATGCAGTCCATTCGATCATCTCGATCGCCATCAGCTCAAATGAAACTAAAAGATGACAGGCATCAATCATTCGTTGCTTGAATTTTCCGAAAATTGAGATTATTTTTAAGTCAGTAAATGACAAAGACGTCGGGAAGAGGATTTGAATTCCTCTTTGCGGCGTCTTTTTTGTTTCACCCCGGGGGAGCCGCTTCTATGACAGAAAGGAAGTCTCGATTCGGGAGGTCCTTTCCGAGCCTCTGGTTCTGGAAAATGACCATTTTCTGATCCATCATCTGCTTTTTGATACTGCAGCCAGGGAAGGAGTCACCATCAATCCCTA